>JACCKY010000120.1 GCA_014236755.1 Candidatus Petromonas tenebris
TAATACTAAGAACACATGAAAGACTAGGTGAAATAGTCCTATACCTTCTGGTCCTAAAAAACGTGATAGGAAAATCTTATAAACAAAACCCATGAAACGAACTGAAAAATTTGCAATGATTAATATAATTGTACTATATATAAAAGAATTTTTTCTCAATTTAATACCTTCCTTCATAGTGAGACATTTAGTCATTTAAATAGTTATTCTTTTGAGTATTCAAATATGACAATGAAGTAGTATATCTATAAATACATAATAAAGGACTTGAATTTTTTATAGAAAATAAGAAAAAATAATACTGACTGTAAATACTAAGGAGGAAGGTAAATGAATAAGGTGTGCCCATTATGTAATGCTTTGATAAATCCGGAGATTCAGTGCAAAAGATGTAATGGTATAATGACTGATGGTGGAAGAATAGCTGATTATTTTGACGATTATAGTTCATATTTAGAGATGAGTATAACTGAACTTATTGACGGAGCTCCTAATGATCAATGCGTTCATCTATTTTATTGTCCAAATTGCAATTATGATAAACGAATTGGGATTAACAAAATACCTAAATAATGAAAAATCAAATAATCTTAAATTATGCTATAATTATATTAAGATTATTTAAATATATTATTTGGGGGATGAAAATGTTAATACTTAAGCTTGAGGTTGGTAACGAAGAAAAAAATTACTATGGTAGACAAAATAGTAATGGCGGTCCTATTTGGATTATTTGGAATCATAGGGACTTATTTTGGAATAAAAATAAATGGTGCCATAGCAAATTCTAGAGTTATTGGAGTTTTTGTAGCGGGTTGGCTTGGTGGGCCTTTAGCAGGGTTTTTAAGTGGACTGATAGCTGGAGTGCATAGATGGGCTATAGATATAGGGGGATTTACAGCAGTAGCTTGTGGAATATCGACGGTTGTTGAAGGGTTAATTGCAGGATATAGCAGCAGAGTATTTAAAAATGTAAAAACTGATTGGCTGGGTGCGCTAATTATGGGAGCAATAGCTGAAGTTGTTCAAATGATTATTATATTGATAGTAGCTAAACCTTTCGATGCAAGTTTGAACCTAGTAAAAATAATATGGTTTCCAATGGTATTTGTTAATTCCATAGGGATATCAATATTTATTGGAATTACGCAGCAGATATTCCTTGAGCAGGAACAGGTTGCTGCCGAAAAGGCTCAGTTAATTTTGAAAATTGCGAATAAGACACTTCCCTA
>JACCKY010000063.1 GCA_014236755.1 Candidatus Petromonas tenebris
CTTTAATTTGGTCTAAGCAACTATATTTTAGCAGGTATTTTCGATAAGTGCTTTATTTTTTTGTAAAAATCTAATAAATAAATGTTGGAGATTACACCCCAACATTTATTATAGAACCTTCTTTCCTTAGGAGTTCAAACATTTTTTGCAAAGAATTGCAGTCATAAAACGAAATAAATTCAATTGATACAACTAATTACAAACTATTTCCAGTAAATACAAAAAAGGCTAACAGCTAACAAAGCGTCGTCAGACGCTTTTATTCTTTTTTGTTCAAAAGCTAAAATAAAACTAAATAATTATTTATTGTATAAAAAATGGATTTTAACAAAAATTATATATAAGTGAAACATATATATATATATATATAACAAAGTTCAAGGTTAAATTTATTAGGATTTTGAGAATCCTTCTGGATCATGTGAAGATTTGTTGCTTTATATAAATTAAGATAAAGGTAGCAACAAATACTTCAAAATCGCTCAGAAGGAAACCTCAAAATCCCTAGAGTAATATAAATTTAATCTTAAATTTGTTTATCTATAAAACAATTTAGAAAATAAGTAAAAGGAGGATGTCAATGAAGCGCTTAGTTAGTATTATATTTGCTATTATGGTATTAGTTTCACTTATTGCATGCACACCTAATGAGACTCCACCTGCAGAAGAGCCAGATGTACAAGAGGATCGAAATGAACCGCAGGATCAGGGACCAGCAGAAGAACTAGACGAAGAAGATGATGAACAAGAGCTAACAGATGAAGAAGAGGTTACATACAAAGATGGAACCTATGATGCTCAAGGTGAAATTCGTGAGCATGGAAGTGAAAGTGCTACAGTAGTTATTGAAAATGGTAAGATAAAAGATATTATTTTAAGAAGACTGGACACAGAAGGAAATGAAGTAGACTATGAACAATGGACCGGTGAAGAAGTAGACGGAAAAACCTATCCAAATCTAAAACAGTATAGAATAGACTTAGCTAATGAAATGGTAAAGGAACAGACATATAAGGTAGATTCAATATCAGGTGCCACAGAAAGTTCAGTAAACTGGAAGCTGGCAGTTCAGAGAGCTCTAGAAAAGGCTGCACAGACTGAGCAAGAATAAAAGTAAAAAACAGCAGAACAGCTGTTAAGTTAGCAGTTGTTCTGCTATTTTTGCATGAAAATAAGATTATTAATCGTTATAAGCATTTTTTAATACAGATTATTTTAAATTTTTAACATATTTAATTTCGTTTCTACATGCCTTAGCAAAGATAGTGACATCTAAACTTATAGTAATATATTGAAATCCTTGCTCAGCTCTCATTTTAGCTTGTTGGCCGTCCAGCACAAATATCCCAGCTGCTTTTCCGGCAGATTTACATGCATCTAGGACACGGTTACAGGCATCCTCGATTAACGGATGATTTATCTGACCTGGTATACCCCAAGATTGAGACATATCAAAGGGTCCAAGAAAAACGACGTCTATTTCAGGTATTTTTGCAATTTCCTCTATATTATCCAAACTCGTTTTATTCTCGCAATGTACCACAATCATAGTTTCTTTATTAGCTTTTTCAAAATAATCTAATGGATCATCTATATATAGCTGATTTTATGATGAAGATGCTATGTATCTTCAAAAGCTTGTAGAGATTTTAAATAAATATTTAGATTGGTCTTAAGTATCATAAGAATAAAAGCATCAAAGATGCTTTTATTCTATAAGTTAATATAGTAGTTTTACTCTTTTATTCTTTGGATAGAATTTACAGTATGCTCCCGTTATATTTTCCAAAAATTCTGAAGGAAGTTCAAAATTGTGTTCTTCTATATTTACTTTTCCATCCAGTCTATATTTTTTGCCATTTATTATAAGATTGCTGCTATTATTTTTAAGGAGTATATCTGCTTCCAGCGGTTGAAGTGTACAGAAACCCACTCCGTATTTTCTATCAGCGCCTTTGATTCCAAGGTCTTTAGTATTGAGCTTTAAGGACTTCCATAAATAATCTTCGTTTATATCTTCGGAAAATACCTGTTTATATTTTGAAGCAATAAGAGCAGCAATTCCGCTTACCAGAGGTGCAGACATTGAAGTGCCACTCATTACAGCATATCCCCCTTTATACCAGGCCGACACTACATCAACCCCTACCTGGCATACGTCTATATAATCTCCCATTGTACTGAATAAAGCACGTTTTCTATTAATATCAACGGCTCCTACGCTTATTACTTCATCATAGGCGGCAGGGTAATTGACATCTAATTTTCCTGAATTCCCAGCACTTACTATAACTGCTATGTTATTTTTCACTAGTTTTTGGATGGGGTCGTGCAGTGCTTTTAAAGTTTCTTTGTCTAAATCTTTACCGGCTGAAAGGCTCATATTTACAGCAGTAATTTTTTTGTCAGTTTTTTGTTGATAATCACTGATCCAATATAATCCATCTATTAAATTTTGTAAACTTCCAGTGCCATCCTTGCCAAGGACTTTTACTGGAAGTATTTTTGCTTTTGGAGCAACTCCTACGTTTTTTCCCGCTATTGAACCAGCTACATGAGTTCCGTGTCCATTATCATCATAAGGCCTATTTGTATAATCAACAAAGGATTCACCTGGGAGCAGGTTATGCCTTAGTTCAGAATGAGAGGCAACCCCGGTATCGACAACGGCTATGATTGTATTCTCACCAAATATTCCCTGACTGTAATAGGTGTTTCTACCAGTCAAATTTAAAAATTCCAGATCTTTATAGGAGATTTTTTCAATGACTTTATCTACACCAAAATTTTTAAATTTAATCTTGTCAGTCATTTTAACACTCCCTTATTGTTTAGAAAGATCAACATGTCTACTTTCCTGGTATATAGTATGAGTTGTACTATTTGATATGTTACAAAAAAATAAGAACTAGCAGCAGAGCTGCTAGTTGCGGATTCAAATTTATAAGTTGCATATATTAAGCTGTCTTTTTAATTTTATTAATATATTCGGATAAGTTACTTAATCCCTTCTTTAAAACCTGTGTATCACATGCATAACCGATTCTAAGCCAACCTTCCATGTCAAAGCATTTTCCGGGAACTAAAAAGGTACCATAATTATTTAAAAGATCTATACACAGTTTTTCGGAAGGTACTGGAAGGTCATATTTTAAAAATGCTGTGCTGCCTGCTTTAGGCTTTATATAGTTTATAAAAGGTTCATTTTCAACCCAATTTTCAAGTATTGAGGCATTCTTCTTAACTAAAGATAGATTTCTTTCCAATATCTTATTGTAGTTTTTCAAGGCATGAGACGCTATAATATCGTCCAGCATTCCGCAGCTTATAGTTGTGTAGTCTCTATGCTTGCAGCATTCATCTATTATATCCTTTTGTGCTGCAATCCATCCTAATCGTAATCCTGCAAGAGAAAATACCTTCGACATACTTCCTGTACTTATTCCCTTTTCATATATATCTACTATTGAGGGTACAGTCAAATTATCATTATGATACAATCCTTTATATACCTCATCACACAGTATATAGGCATCACATGAACTAGCTATCTCAACTATTTCCATCAACAGTTCTTCTTCTATTAATGCTCCTGTAGGGTTATTAGGATTGTTTAAACAAATAAGTTTAGTCTTATCTGTAATTAGAGATTTAAGCTCATCTAAGTCTGGAAGAAAGTTGTTTTCAGGTTTTAGTTTTAATAGGGAAACGTCTGCTCCAAAGGACTCTGGTACACTGCACAGCTGTTGATACGTAGGCCACACTGAAATAACATGATCCCCTGGCTTAATTAAGGAATAAAGTACGAGAAAATTAGCTCCAATACCTCCGTTCATAGCCAGTATATTTTCTGGTGCCATGTCTTTATAAAGTTTTGAAATTCCTTCCTTAAAATACGGAGAGCCATCAATATATCCATAGGTCAGCTTTTTATCAAACAGCGATCTAAAAAACTCATCGGGTTCATCAGAAAGTGCCAACAGTTTGCTCAGACTTAAGGAGTCAACACAGGTTTCAGCAAGATTGTATTTTGCTTCCATCTCATAGGTATTCATCCATTTTTCTACGCTAAATTCCTTTACGTTCATGCAATCTCCTCCCTAAATAATTATTATGCATATTATAACATAAAAATGAATAAACGTACAAAAAAGATTCAAATTATTTAGAAAAAAAGTTTTTTAAATAGTGCAAATTGAAGTTTACAATCAAAAATTAGACATATTGAAGTTTTTCTGATATCATGGCAATAGACTAAATAAAAAGGAGAGTTAAATGAATGAAGGAAAACAAAATCTTGGCAACTGTTAACGGAAAAGAAATTACTGAAGAATACTTAAATATGGTTATGCAGAGCATGGGGCCTCAAAGAGCAATGCAATACAGCTCAGAGCAAGGAAAGAAGCAGCTGTTGAATGATCTGATTAATGAAGAGCTACTTTATTTTCATGCAAAGGATAATAGAATGGACACTGAAGAGGCGTTTCAAAAGGAACTTCAACAAATGGAGGCTAATCTCTTAAAGCAATATGCCCTTAGAAAGCTTTTAGAGAGTGTGGAGATAAATGACGAAGAAGTAAAAAGCTACTATGAAGATAACAAAGAGCAGTTCAAAACACCAGAAAGTGTTAAAGCAAGTCATATATTGGTAGATACTGAAGAAAAGGCAAATGAAATATTAAATGAAATAAATGAAGGATTGTCCTTTGAAGAAGCGGCTAAAAAGTATTCAAAATGTCCATCAAAGGCTAAGGGAGGAGACCTTGGATTCTTTACTAAGGGTAAAATGGTACCAGAGTTTGAGCAGGCTGCATTTGATATGGAAAAGGATAATATTAGTGAACCTGTAAAAACTAAATTCGGATATCACTTGATTAAAGTATATGATAAGAAAGAACCGGGAATTAGCACCTTTGAAGAAGTAAAGAATAACTTAGCTCAAAATATTTTAGCTAATAAACAAAGACAAAAGTATTTAAACAAAGTAAATCAGCTCAAAAAAGAATATGAAGTAAAAATTTGTGAATAGAAAAAGTCTCTAGGAGAAATTCTAGAGACTTTTTTTGAAAAACTTATAAAAATCATTGTAAAAAGATAATAATAAATATATAATTAAAGAATTGAAAAGATGAAAGGAAAGACCAAGTATGCAAACTGTTAAATTTGAAGAATTAGAATTATCAAAGGAAATAAAAAATGCTGTTGAAGACATGGGGTTTGAAGAAGCCACGCCTATACAGACAGAGGCGATACCTTATATGCTAGAAGGAAGGGATGTTATAGGACAGGCCCAGACGGGAACAGGAAAAACTGCAGCCTTCGGAATTCCCATACTGGAAATGCTAGATTCTAAAATTAAAAAGCCCCAGGCCTTGATTTTATGTCCTACAAGGGAATTGGCCATTCAAGTTGCGGAAGAAATTAAAAAACTGTCAAAATATAAAAGAAGTATTAAGAACCTCCCTGTTTATGGTGGACAGTCAATAGAAAGACAAATTAAGTCGTTAAAGCGCGGGGTACATATAATAATTGGTACACCGGGAAGAGTCATGGACCACATGCGTAGAGGAACCTTGAAAACTGATAACATTACAAAAGTCGTTTTAGATGAAGCCGATGTAATGCTAGATATGGGCTTTAGGGATGATATTGAAACCATATTAAAAGGAATACCGAAGGATAGACAGACTATATTTTTCTCCGCTACCATGCCAAAGCCGATTTTAGATCTTACCAAGAAATATCAGAAAAACCCTGAATTTGTAAAGGTAGTTCATAAGGAGCTTACTGTTCCAAGTATTGAACAGATTTATTTTGAAGTAAAAGAAAGCATAAAACTTGAGGTTTTATCACGTTTGCTTGATATGTATAATCCCAAACTGTCTTTGGTGTTTTGTAATACTAAAAAAAGGGTAGATGAGTTGGTTACGCAGCTTCAAGCAAGGGGATATTTTGCTGATGCCCTCCATGGCGACATGAATCAGGCAAAAAGAAACAGGGTTATGGACAAATTTAGAAACGGCATTGTGGAAGTTTTAGTTGCAACTGATGTAGCGGCCAGAGGAATAGATGTTGATGATGTAGAGGTTGTATTCAATTTTGATTTGCCAAGGGATGAAGAATATTATGTTCACAGGATAGGAAGAACAGGACGTGCAGGAAAAACAGGTAGAGCCTTTAGTTTTGTAGTAGGTAAAGAAATTTATAGACTTAAGGATATAAAAAGATATACTAAAACAAAGATCGCCAGACAGTCTATACCTACCCTCAGTGATGTGGAAGGAATTAAGACTAGTATATTCTTAGATGATTTGAGAACGACTTTAGATGAAGGAAACTTTGAAAAGTATGTAAAATATATAGACAGATTACTTGAAGAAGACTATACATCTATAGATATCGCAGCGGCATTGATGAAGATAACGATGGAAAAAGAAAACAAAGAAGAAATTGAAGTAGATAATGATTTACAGAATACAGGAGCAGAACCAGGAATGGTAAGACTGTTCATAAATATAGGTAAGAAACATAAAATACGACCTGGAGATGTTGTAGGTGCCATAGCTGGAGAGACGGGTATGTCAGGCAAGTTAATTGGAACCATCGATATATATGATAAATTTACCTTTGTCGAAGTTCCTAAGGAATATGCTAGAGACGTGCTGATGATTATGAAAAATAATCAGATTAAGGGAAAGAAAATCAATATTGAGCCGGCAAATGCAAAGTGAACAAAGGCGCCTATGGCACTTTGTTAGTTCTTAGTTATTGGTAAATTTAAGGCAGTCTTTATGAGCTTTAGTTGAATCTACTTTGTTTCATGTTTGTAATTTATTGAAAAAAGTTTGAGTTCCTAGAGAAAAATAAAATGTAGCCATTATGCTTTTTAGCAAAACTTCTATTTTAATTGGATAAAGATATTTTTAGATATTCTTTTCATGAATAAAAGGACCTACCCTTAAGGCAGGTCTTTTCATATTTTTTTGGCAAAGCTTCTACCAAACTCTATACATTCTTTTATTGTTTCCTCAGATGGAAAGAATTTTTTGCTTATAGGTTCAAAGGGGACCTTGAAACCCATTTGTTTTAGTAGTGTGTCGGCCATCTTGATTCCTTCACCACTCCATCCATAGGAACCAAATACCCCTGCAATTTTGCCCATATTTGCCATCGGGTCAATTACAGATAGTACATCCCACATAGGCTTAACCATTGATTTGTTGATTGTAGGAGAACCTAAAAGAATTCCCTTTGAGTTATTAATTATCATATGAACCTTTGCCAGATCTTCATTTTCCACATCAATAAATTCTACTTTAGCCCCCTCTGCTTCCAGCCCTTCTTTTATTTTTTCTGCCATTAATGTAGTGTTTTGATAGGCTGACAGATAGAGCAGAGCAACTTGTTTCTGATTTTTATTTTTTACTTCATATCTGGACCATTCATAATATTTATCTATATTATATTTAGGATTTTTAGAAAGTATTGGCCCGTGGGAGGTAAGTATCATATCTATTTCTAAATCCTTAATTTTTTTCAAGGCATTTAGCACATGATTTGAAAAGGGCTTCATAATACAGTCATAATAATGTTTGAAGGCTTCTGTATATTCTTCCTTATGAACCGATTCCGGATCTACTGAACTATAGTGGGATCCGAATCCGTCACATGTAAATAGGATTCTATCGGTTTCATCATATACGAACATAGTATCAGCCCAATGTAGGAAAGGAGCTGTTATAAATCTTAGTTTTTTGCTGCCCGTATCGAGGACTTCTCCGTCCTTAATTATGTGACAATTAAAGTTGCCATTTATTTGTTCTTTTAAATAAATACTTGCAGCCTTAGTACAGTAAATAGTTATGTTGGGATTGATCTCTAGTACATATTTCAGACTTCCTGAATGGTCTGGTTCCGTATGGTTAACTATTATATAATCCAGTTTTTTAATATCCACCAGCTGATTAAGTTTATTTAGAAATTCTCCTTTAAAATTCGGTTTTACGGTATCGATTAATACTTTCTTATTATCATCAATAAAGTAGGAGTTATAAGTTGTACCATATTTAGTTTTCATAATAATATCAAATGTTTCAAGCTCCGGGTCTAAAACTCCTGTCCAGTAAACTTTATTTTTTATTTCAAAAGAATCCATGTCTCAACCTCCTCTATAACATAAAACGAATTTAATTGAAAATCATTATCGATTGCCCTCGATTATATTATACCCTAAGTTCATGAAAAAACAACAAAAATTTCTTTGAAAATATTTATGTAATTAAATGGAGTTAATGTTAGTATAACCAATTTTATAAAGTAAATGAAAAAATGCGTAAAATTAACTTATTGAACTAGTTAATTTTACTAAGTTAACCTCTTGTGCTAGTTATTCTAACAGTATAGCTTTAAATATCCTTCAATGTTTCCTCTGAAGCGACTTTGAAGAGCTGTTTTTCAGGTTAATGTTTTAATTATGAAAAAAC
>JACCKY010000064.1 GCA_014236755.1 Candidatus Petromonas tenebris
GGGGATATATTAATATTTTCTCCCTGTTTTATCGCCATTACATTTATTTCGTATCTTTCTCTCATATTAAGATCAATCAAGCTCTTACCTATCCACTCCTCTATAGCGGCAAGCTCTACTATGCTATATTCAGCCGAAAGTTCAATATAGTCCATTATGTTTGGAGAAACCAGGTGCTGAGCTATTCTTGCCCCCATATCCCTTTCAGGAAATACTACCTTATCTACTCCTATCTTATACAAAACCTTTGCATGGAGCTCATTTTGGGCCTTTGCTACAATATATTTAACTCCCAATTCCTTGAGCATGATACCTATAAGAATAGAAGACTGAATATCTGAGCCTGTTGTTATTATTGCAACATCAAAGTTATTGACTCCAAGGGATTTTATTGTCTTCTCATCGGTAGCATCCCCCCGGATAGCATAGGTAACAGAATCAGATATACTGTTTATTATCTCCTCGTTTTGGTCTACTATCATCACTTGATGACCTAATCCATAAAGAGTCTTTGCTATACTGTAGCCAAAATTTCCACAACCAATTATTATAAATTGTTTCATTTTTATCCCCCTCTATCCTACGATTACTTTTTCCTCCGGATATCTAACTATTCCTTTATGATGTTGTTTCCTCTGAGCTAAAGCAAGGAATATGGTGAGCGGCCCTACTCTACCTGCAAACATCGTAAGGGAAATAATGATTTTCCCTATACTAGTAAGGCTTGATGTAATTCCTAAAGACAATCCAACTGTTCCGAAGGCTGAAACAGTTTCAAAAAATATTTCAATAAAGCTATGGGAACTTTCTGTTATGGATAGAAGCATCGTAACCACTACCACTAACCCCATTGATAGTCCTATGATGGCTAAAGACCTATTTATTATATCTCTAGCCACCCTTCTTCCAAACATCTCTGTATCATCATTACCCTTTATCACTGAAACTATTGTTGCAGCTACTACACCTGCCGTCGTTATCTTTACTCCACCGGCAGTTCCAGCAGAAGAGCCCCCTATAAACATTAGAACAATTGTGAAAAATATCGAAGCTGTAGTGAGCTTATCTGTAGGAAGCGTATTGAAACCTGCTGTTCTTGGAGTTACGGAGTGAAACATGGCAGATAACAGTTTTCCCTCTGCCGATAAATCTTTCATGGTATATGGATTATTAAACTCTAAAATCAGTATGACAATAAATCCTAGAAAAAGTAAAATTCCCGTTATTGAGATAGCTAACTTGGAATGCAGTGATAATCTGGCAAATCTTCTTTTTTGAAGTACTTCTAATATCACCACAAAGCCTATTCCTCCTAAAACAATCAGGGCCATAACCACTATATTAATCAATGGATCACTTGCAAAGGGAGTAAGACTTCTAGACTTACCTATCAAATCAAACCCTGCATTACAAAATGCCGATATGGCATGGAATATACTATATCCTACGCCCTTCCCAAACCCATATAAGGGTATAAATCTTATAGAGAGGAGCAGCGCTCCTATACCTTCTATTGTAAAGGTTGTAATAAGTATATATTTTGCAAGTCTCACAACTCCCGAAACGCTAAATTGATTTAGAGCTTCCTGCATAACGAGTCTTTCTTTTAAGGTTATTTTTTTACCTACAATCAGTGCAAAGAGTGTACCCATGGTCATAAATCCCAGTCCACCAATTTGAATAAGCAAAAGTATTACTACCTGACCAAAGGTTGTCCAGTATGTTCCCGTATCTACAACTACCAATCCCGTAACACATACTGCCGAGGTAGCAGTAAAAAGGGCATTTATAAAGCCTATGCTCTCACCGCTTTTAGAAGCTATGGGAAGATTCAGTAGCAAGGCTCCTATAAGTATAACTGTAGCAAAACCTAAAACAAGTATTTGTGTTGGATGCAGTTTAGATTTATCTAATCTCCTGTTAATTTTAATCACCCCATTTAACTTACTTAAAATGAAAATAACCATGGAGAACCCATGGTCACATTATATATTCCACTCTATTCTCCTTCAACGCTTACGAGGTTAGCTGACGGGCTCGGACTGAAAGAGTTATCCTATCCTTTCGGAATTCGCCCCAAAAAGTGGGTCCCCCGCTTCCATATGGAACTCAGCGTATGATTTATTATTATTTTATGGAATTAATTATAAAACTATTATATAGATTAGTCAATGGGTATTCTCTAATATATAATTTTTGTAAATATCTACTCAACCAATTTAGTTTCTATCCAAATCTCCAAAGTATCAATTAAAATGATTTTTGTTACATTTAGTCTATACTCTTTTTTGCTTATTTTCATAATCCTTTTATCAATTACTTCTTCTACCATATCAATATCAATATTTTTTACTTCTTTTCCTAAAAGTATGTTATATTTTTCTTTGATATGTTTTATAAGAGTAATTTTATCGATTTCATCTCCTTCATGAATAAGTACTACTTTAATATCCTTTAAAATAAGTCTCCTTTTATTTATGGCATCCTCAAGCTTTTTAAGCTTTGCATCCTTATCTTCTATAACATTTTTTAAATACTGGATTTCTTCATGATATTTGTCAATTCTATAGCTTATTATGGCCGTTAAAATGCCCATGCCTATGAAAAGGCCAATTATAGCACCGGTTATTAGAGTTAAAAAAAATTTGTAGCCCATTCTTTTTATTTCAGCCATACTCTACCACACTTTCTGATAATCTTTATAATAATGCATCCTAAATTAGATCCGGCAAGAGCAGCTACTATATATGCCATCTGCTTTATTACTGACTTTATTTCCCCCTTTATAAGTCCCTGTTCTATTATCTGAAAAGATGAAAAAGTTCCTCCAAGACCCACTGCTACTGCCCATATCTTCAGAGAACTTGATACATCAAGCATTGTCTTTAAGGGGGGATGATTATTAATAAGTGCACCTATTCCCGCAAAAAAACTAGCTCCTATTATTACTCCAAAGGCTATAAGAAAGTTGTATAAAAGATTGTGAAAAAAAATGGACATCAAAATCACCTATCTAATTTTGTTAATTTTACTATTATACAATATGTAATTTTCCTCTTAATTAGACCAAAGAAAAAATGCGTCTGCCGACGCATTTTAGTTCGTAGCTCTTAGTTCTTAGCATTAACTGGTCAATGCTTTTATGTCATTAAAAGCAAAACATCTAGGTTTTTAAATTAATTTTAATTATTATCATCAGTTAAAAACACCAGTTTCTTTACGTTTAAATACTGTAAAACATTTAATTTATATATTACAAAATAAAGTATTAAACTTAACCCTATTCCGTATAGTACATCTAAAATAGAATGTTGCTTTATCATCACGGTGGAAGCTATAATAGATAACATGACAATGCGGGAGCTAATATGAAGCCACTTTTTATTCTTTAATTTATCACACTTAATGATGGATTTATGCACTGCAATAGAATCAACAACATGCATGCTCGGCGCCGAATTTGTAGGGGTATCCTTTATATATATATTCCTTATTAAGTTAGAGAAAAAGTCATTTTCTACTATAACAGGTCTTAAATTTTGACCATTGGGAAATGTAAGGTATATGATAAAGCATATTGTCATTCCGGTAAACATGAAAAATGTCAGCTTGTAAAAGTCTTCCTTTGAGTTAAAGCCAAGATATATTAAAGCCATGACAATATATACATACCAAAACAAATAGGGTATGACCATATATTTTATAAAGGGTATGTAGTCATCCAATCTCGAGTACATAAAATATTTCGGTTTGGTAATCTTTTCGGTATAGTAGTATAAGAGATATATTATTATATAATAAAGTAACACTAAAAAATGTTTATGTTTTTTCATCTTGTCAAGAACCACGGCTATATCCCTTCCCATCTGATATTTTACTTCTTAATAATTTTCCCAACATATTATATTTCAGATCTTGCCCGTCACCTGTTACTTATGACATCAGTTATCAGCTATAGGTCGTTTATCCCAACAAGGATTGGAGAAAACAAAACTTCAAAACTTTTGATATAAAAAGCTATATTCTATCTTTCATCTTTTATTGTAATATTATAGCATAACTTTTCTATTTTGTTATCAGTCCCTTATTGCTAGCATTTGCCATCAGTTCCCATAACTTCATCCTCTTTAGTTCTAATCAGTTTCTGTATAATATGACATAATATATTTTTAAGTATCATTTTACAAGAATATTATTTGCTATACAATGTTAATTTCTCTTGAGCAAATATACGGAAAACCCCCAGAATATCCCAGGAGTTTTCTTCATCATCTCTATCTGCAATTACGATTATCTAATCATATAATTTAAACTGCTGAACTAGATCACCTAATTTCTTAGCTAGATTAGATAGAGCCCCGGCATTTTCACTAATCAATTCCATGGAGCTATTTTGCTGCTGAACTGAAGCTACAGTCTGCTGAATTCCTGCTGAATTTTCCTCTGATATAGCGGCTACCTGCTCTCCTGCATTACTGATCTGATTACTATTCTCAGCTATTTTTTGTAAATTACTTGATACTTCACGTATCTGCTTAGCCATCTCTATAACTACTGAGTTAATGTTTTGGAATACTTCTCCTGTAATTTCTATTTGTTTTGTACCTCCTTCAACTTCATTGTATCCGTCTTCTAAAGACTTAGTCATCATATTAGACTCCTTTTGGATGTTATTTGCAATATCGGTGATCTCAGCAGCTGAATTTCCAACCTGTTCGGCTAACTTTCTTATCTCCTCAGCTACTACGGCAAAACCTTTACCTGCTTCTCCTGCTCTTGCTGCTTCAATGGCAGCATTTAATGCCAGAAGATTGGTTTGCTCTGCAATATCATCAATTACAACAATTAACTTTGATATTTGCCTCGATCTATTCTCCAGATGTTTTACTTTTTTCACAGAATCTTTAATTACATCATTGATTAAATTCATTTGCTTCACGGAAGCTTGCATTTGTATATTCCCTTGCTTGGCTAAATCTAATATTATTTCCGATGAGTTTTCTAGTTCTTCCCCACTATCATTTGTTTTTTCGATTAAACTGTTAAGTTTATTTATTGAATTTGCAATTTCCCCAGAAGAACTTGCCTGCTCCTCTGCCCCTGCCGACATTTCCTGCATTGTTGCAGCAATCTGCTCACTTCCCTGACTTACTTCATCAGCTACTTTCATTAAGGTATCGCTTTGAACGTTTACTTCATCGGATGCATCGGAGATTTGTTCAATCATATCTCTCAAATTGTCCAGCATATTATTCATGGCAGCAGATAACTGTCCAATTTCATCTTTTCCATGGTAGCTCATTTTAGATACTGTCAAGTCTCCCTGTGCAATCTTATTGCTCATACTTACTACTTTATTTAGATTACGGGAAATATCTTTACTGATTAAAAAGATAATAACTCCTCCAAGTATAATGGATACTGCAACAGAAATTATTAAAATAAATTCAACAGTCTTCACATTATTTTTAGTCTCTTGAACTGCAAAATGCATTTCATCATTTACTTTTTTTTCAATTTCTTGTAAAAGATCTATAGTTTCTGTCCTAAGGTTTGATAATTTTTTACGTGCTATAGTTATTTCATCAGTTCTTTTCATTTTTACTGCTATTATAAGCTCTTTTTTAAAAATTTCATCAACTAATTCATCATTTTTGGCAATTGCATTAAATAGTTGTTTTAATTCTTCTGTATCCATAGCCGGTTTGATTTTATCCTGCAGTTCTTTAAATTCAGCTCTCTTTAACTCATATTCATTTATAAGTTTGTCATTTTTTGAAAATATAAAATCTGCAATTCTTATATCCTTTGTTCGAAATAAAGAACCCATTCTCGTTATCATAATTGCTCTATCACTGCTTTGTTCAAGCTTTTCAATATTTTTCTCCACATCTAGCAAAAGTTTAGTAGTTATACCTGCCGATATCAAAAATAAAATTACAGCGATAAATAGTGCTATACTATACTTAAATCCTATTCTCACATTGCGCCATTTAGTTCCCCTCATCTTTTTAAATTTTCCCCCTTTTTTATCATCTACTGTCAACATTTGAATGATCACCCTTCCACATCTATTGTAGTAATTGCTACAAGGTTCTCATTATTCAAGCAAAAAATTAAGCACCTCTACTGAAAACCATAGGTGCCTACACTTTTATACTTAGATATGTTTCGGCAGCCTGGCAGTCATAGAAAAATTCCCTTAGACCCATGGCTTTGCGGCTCTACCTTTCGATAGATGTGCTATTATCGACCATATATTTATTTGATTTTTAACATATCTTATTAACTTCTACAAAAAAATATAAATTCCTTCCCAATAAACAACTAATTTTTCTCACTCTTTTTCAAGATTTTTTTAGCATAAAAGCTTAAACTTTCTCAGTCTTTAAGTTTTTTCCTGTAACCCTTTTTTCTATAACTTCTCTATTTTGTTATCAATACCCTATTGCCACTATCTCCCTAAAATAGTATAATAACATTATATCATAAAACGATAACGATTATAGATATTAGAAGGTGGTATATTTACAATGAAAGATAAGATTTTGAGAAAGTTGTTTCTTGGTTTTATTCAAATCCATATACTCTACCATGCTAAAAAAGAGCCTTTTTTCGGTTCATGGATGATAAAGGAGCTTGAAAGCCATGATTATGAAATAAGTCCCGGAACCCTATATCCTATACTTCATAGTATGGAGGCTAATGGGTTATTAAAAAAGGAGGAAAGAGTTGTCAACGGTAAAGTAAGAAAATATTATAGTATTACCGATAAGGGATGTTTAGTGCTGGAAAAGTCAAAACAAAAGGCCTTTGAGCTTTTTAAAGAAATTAAGGATTAAACTTTTAGGGGTGATATTGTGTTCTTTTTAAAGGATGTTAAGTACAAATCCATATTGGATATTAAAAATCTCCATATTATGAAAAATAAAATAACCTGCATAGTAGGTGAAAGCGGAAGCGGCAAAACCACTTTGCTTAAGCTCTTAAATAAAATGTTAAGTCCTGATGAGGGAAAAATTTTTTATAACGGCCGTTCTATAAGGGATATGAATTCCATAGAGCTAAGAAGAAAAGTAGTTATGCTTTCTCAGGTTCCATTAATTTTTAGCGGAAGCATTCGAGATAACCTTCTTATGGGTCTAAAATTTTCTGAAAAACCTTTAGTTTCTGATACAATTCTTTATAATATCTTAGAAATAGTTAATCTTCATAAGGACCTAGAGGAAACTGCCGATAAGCTATCTGGAGGTGAAAAGCAAAGATTGTCCCTTGGTAGGATATTGTTAATAGATCCTGACGTATATCTCTTAGATGAACCATCCTCCTCTTTAGATGAAGATACGGAAGAGGTTATAATTGAAAAGTTAGTTAGTCATACGAAATCCGCCAATAAGACACTTGTTATGGTGACTCATTCTAAAAGGATAGCTAAAACCTTTGCAGACAATATTATTGAAATAAAACAGGGTAAGATTGTAATCTGAAAGGAGAGAAAGAATGAATAGTATTATTAACCTAGGATTATGGCAAATAGCTGCTGCCTATATTTTCGTCATAATATTGCTATTTATAGTAAAAATAAAGGGTATCCCTCGAGAAAAGGAAATCCTCATTTCCAGTATCCGAATGACATTGCAGCTGATTTTAACCGGCTACATACTCCTATATATTTTTGATAATAGCCATCCATTATACACAATACTTATTATAGTCATAATGGAAGTTTTTGCTATATATAATGTTTTTAAACGGGTAAAATTAGACCTTTCGATGAACATAAAAAAAATTATTGCTCTTTCTATGGCATCCGGAACAATACTCAGTGTGCTTTACTTTATTTTGGTAGTTATTAATCTATCCCCTTGGTATGAACCGAGATACTTTATCCCCCTTACGGGAATGCTTATCGGCAACTCCATGACAGGTATTTCCCTGGGGGTAAGTAGACTAGTTGACGGAATCCATAAGGAAAAACACTTGATCGAGTCAGCTCTAATGCTTGGAGCAACACCTAAAATGGCTACTAAGGAGATCGTAGATAAAGCTTTTGATTCGGCAATTCTTCCGACAATCAACTCCATGGTTGGAATGGGAATTGTCTTTTTACCCGGAATGATGACAGGTCAGATTTTATCGGGAGCTTCTCCCATTACCGCCATCGAGTATCAAATCGCCATTATGCTCGGTATTTTGGGAAGTGTTTCGTTGACATCAGCAATTTTTGTTCAGTTAGGCTATAAAACATTTTTTAATGAGGACAGTCAGTTAATACTTGAAGAAGAATCAAACTAAAAATAAACCTTCTAAAATTCTATAGTCGGATTATACTCCTATGAACAAAGGCGTCTTCGACGCATTTGTTGGTTCGTAGTTAATAGTTCGTAGTTGGTAGCCCTGATTAGCTCTTAGTTCTTAGCTCTTGGCTCTTGGCAAATCCTAGTCGTTCTTTAATCCCTTGAATTTACTTTGCTTTATACCTGCAATTTTTTTCAAAAAATGTTTGAATTCCTATGCAACAAGGAAGTCTGTTACATAAAAAGACGGCAAAGAATTATGGATTGAAACATAAAACTTTTAAAGAATGTTTTAAAAAATAACATTATAAAAACTCCGTCTTTAGGCGGAGTATTTATATAACTATAGATAGAAGGATCAGCAATAATACTACGCAAAAGTACCTTTTTACTTGTAGATGTTTCGGCAGCCTGGCAGTCATAGAAAAATTTCCTTAGACCCATGGCTTTGCGGCTCTACCTTTCGATAGATGTGCTATTATCGACCATATATTTATTTAGTTTCATCTTTTGTAAAATTTTCATATGATTAACTATAAGCTCATCCAGGGTTTGACTCAGCTCAATCACATCAGGTGATGTGAGATCACATAAATTTTCACTAGTTAAATTTTGTAATTTACCTCTAATATTTTCTATCTTGTTTTCCAATCTTTTTAAATCTAAAATATGGTCGTTCATATGAACCTCCAAAGTTTTAAAATGTATAATCTATAGCGAGCCACTCATTTAAGTAACAATTTTATATTTATTAAACTTATCCTTTTCAATATACCTTATATATACATTTAGTGTATCGAGATAATGAAGTATTCCATTTTTAAACTCAATAGTAAACCTTTTATCAAGAACTGAGTATGGAATGGATTTTCTGCCGCCATTAAGGCTTTTTTGATAGTAATAGTGTATTATTTCTATGGGAATTAGTATAAACTCATTATAATATTTAAAGTTTACTATTATGAAAGCTAATCCTCCCTGATTTTTTATTTTTTGCATGTATTCTATTTGATGCTCGTGTATATTTTGAAGGGGAAAACTTTTTTTTTCCGTTTCTTTAGCGTCAAAGACAATAGACAATCCCTGCACAACCCCATAATAATCAACTGTAGATTTTTCCTCAAAAAAAGCTTTTTTTATGATAGACTTTTCAATCTCTATAACTTTGATAGGAACTGGCATTTTAGTAATAACCGCTACCCCATGGCTTTCATAATATCTGTTAGTAATATTTATAATATCCTCTGTATTATCTCCTCTATGTCCAAGACTTCTCCAACTAGTCATAAAAACCACCCTTAATTTACAAACGCTCGGTATCTATATCATATTTTATCATAGGTTTAAATCCCTTAACAGTTATAATAATAAAAAATCCCCTATTCTCTCTCCCTGTATAGACTGTCTAACCAGATCAAGGGCTTTCTGAAAGGAATAATAATACTGCTGTAAAGGTCCAAAATGCATAAGCTTATAGAGAAAAAGTCTGAGCTCGTTGATCCTGAAATTATAAAAATCAGTCAGGACCTTGATGAACTATTAAACATTTATAATAGAAATAAGAGAGATTAACTGAAACCAAACAGCCTAGCAGATAGTTAAACCTATCATACTAGGCTGTTTTTATTTTATTTCTTTGATTCATTTTTCATCTTTTTCTTTATTTTTTTCCATGTGTCACGCAATTGCACAACTCTGTTGAAAACAAGCTTATCATCAGTTGTATTCACAGTGTCAACACAGAAATATCCATGTCTAAAAAACTGAAATTTATCCCCTGGCTTAGCTTCTGTAAGAGACGGTTCAACCATACATCCTGTAAGTACCTCTAAAGAATTTGGATTTAGTTGTTCTTTCCAATCAGTATTTTCATCATCATTGTTATCCTCATCATCTTCCATCAGCAGTCGGTCATACAGACGAACTTCTGCTTCTACGGCATGTTCAGCTGATACCCAGTGAAGAGTACCCTTTACTTTACGTCCTGTAAAACCTGTGCCACTCTTTGTCTCAGGATCATATGTACATCGAATCTCAATTATCTCGCCAGTTTCTTCATCCTTTATGACCTCTTCGCATTTGATAAAGTAAGCATATTTTAAACGGACTTCCTTACCTGGGGATAGACGGAAGTATTTTTTGGGAGGGTTTTCCATAAAATCTTCCTGCTCTATATAAATAACTCGTGAAAATGGAATTTTCTTAGTTCCCATCTCTGGATTCTCTTGGTTAACATCGGCATCCAACCATTCAACCTGCCCCTCTGGATAGTTAGTTATAACTACTTTTAAAGGACGCAGCACTGACATAACTCTTGCAGCCTTTAGTTTCAAATCATCTCTTATGCAGTGCTCCAACATTGATATATCAACCACACTGTAGCTTTTAGCTACTCCTATACGCTCACAAAAATCTCTAATAGATTCCGGAGTATATCCCCTTCTTCTAAGCCCTGATATAGTAGGCATACGGGGATCGTCCCATCCATCCACATATCCTTCCTCTACTAACTCTCTAAGCTTACGTTTACTCATAACTGTTCCTGCAAGGTTAAGTCTAGCAAACTCGATCTGCTTAGGTGGCTGCTCAAAGCCCAGTTCATTGAGAAACCATTCGTAAAGCGGACGATGATCTTCAAATTCTAAAGTACAAATTGAATGGGTTATATTCTCAAGGGCGTCGGAAATCGGATGGGCATAGTCATACATAGGATATATGCACCATTTATCACCTGTTCTATGATGCTTTGCATATGAAATACGATATATTACGGGATCCCTCATATTTAAGTTGGGAGATGCCATATCTATCTTTGCCCTAAGTACACGGGAGCCTTCTTCAAACTCTCCTGCCCTCATTCTTTGAAATAAATCAAGATTTTCTTCTACTGAACGATTACGGTAAGGGCTTTCCTTACCCGGCTTAGAATAGGTACCACGATATTCTCTTATTTCCTCGGGACTTAAATCACAAACATATGCCTTGCCTTTCTTAATAAGTTCCACGGCATATTCATAGAGCTTTTCAAAGTAATCCGAAGCGTAAAATAGACGGTCTTCCCAGTCAAAACCAAGCCATCTTACGTCTTCCTTAATTGACTCAACGTATTCTACATCCTCCTTAGTAGGGTTAGTATCATCAAATCTTAAGTTGCACAGTCCCTTATATTTCTGTGCAATCCCGAAATTAAGACATATGGATTTAGCATGTCCTATATGAAGATATCCATTGGGTTCCGGTGGAAAACGGGTGTGAACTCTGCCATCATACACATTTTCTTTTATATCTTCATCTATAATGTTTTGAATAAAATTAGACGGAAGGTTAATGTTGTCATTATCTCTTTTTTCATTATTTCTCATATCTCCTATTGCCTCCTTATGTACATATATGTAATATTTATAATATATTCTGCTTTAAATAGCAATATTTAATCCAGAAAAATACTAGATATATTATTTCTAATACTATCACAAACCATTTTAATTTTCAAAAATACTTGACCATATTATTTTATCATTTTACTATTTATTTTTCTATTTTAAATAAACTCTTTAAAAAATTTTATAAATGTAAAAAACAGAAAGAGAAAGTGTTCTAATATATTCTAATATTTTATTTCTAAAAGGAAATACTATTTCTGTAGGAATAAGTTAAAATTTATGAGAGGAGATGATTTTTTTGACTACAGTAAATAAACTGGAACAAGCTTTAGCAAGTGCAAAAGGTTTATCAGCTGATTTAAAAACTTTTGCTATGGATACAGATGACCAAAATGCAAAGCAAATGTTTAATATGTTATCGACAAACGCTGAAAATATGGCCCAAATGCTTCAAAATAGAGTGAATTATGTTAAAGGGGAAGAACCTCAATACAATCAACAGCAATAAAACAAAAACCCTTCTTCATAATGAAGAAGGGTTTTTGTTTTATATGCTTCTAATTATTTTCCTGACATTTGTCTTTCAGCCATTTCAACTAGTCTCTTAGTCATATATCCGCCTACATAACCATTTTGTCTAGCTGTTAAGTTACCCTTGTCAACTGTCTGATAGTTTGATAATCCAAGTTCATTAGCTATTTCATACTTCATTTGATTAAGTGCTGCTTTAGCTTCTGGAACCACTTTCTGATTTGTATTTCTTGCCATGCTTTATCAGCTCCTTATAAAGTATTTTTATACTGCATTATTAGTTTAAGTAGTTTTAGATAATTAATTCAATGTAATTTTTAGCGATTTAACCAAAAATAGAGAGTAAAAAATAAATATTGAAAACAAAGACGTTTAATGATTTGCTCAAATGAATCTACTTTCATGTCTTCAATTTCTTGTAAAAAATGTTTCAGTTATTTAACAA
>JACCKY010000065.1 GCA_014236755.1 Candidatus Petromonas tenebris
TTATAATGAATTGACTGACCTGCTGTTTGAAAAACATTATAACAAGTTTATAGAGGAAGGATATTCTGAAAAGAAAGCTAAAAGAATGGCAGAAAAAACTTCTATAGAGGATGCTCGGTTGGAATGGAGCGTTAGTGAACCAATGGAAGACCTACAAGGCAATGCATAAAGAAATGAGAAAGCTAGGAATCAGAGGAAATGGTTTGAAGATGGCTGTAACAAAATGGAAGAACTCAAATGTTCACATTATCCACCAGATATTGTCTAACAAATACTTTGATGACCTAGGTCTCATTGATATACATAAATACGAAGTTTGTTTGTTGTCAAATTATTATTAATTCGGTGAGAAATTTTAGGAGCCGGATACGGCAAACGTAAGTCCAGTTCTGTGAGAGCAAAGAAAACAGGACTAATTATCCTGTTTTCTAGCTACTCGATTTGGAGGTGTCCGATGTTAATAATCTCAAATCAAAATATCAATACTGCATTTAATCTAGCTGCAGAAGAATATATGTTGAAAAATTTTAAAGAAGAAATATTCATGTTGTGGCAGGGAAAATCATCAATATTAATAGGAAAAAATCAAAATTCTTTAGCCGAGGTAAATATAGATTATGTAAATAAACATAATATACCTGTTGTAAGAAGAATAACAGGCGGAGGGACCGTGTTTTGTGATTTAGGAAATATAAATTTTACTTTTATAACTAATGATGATAAGTCCTTCGTAGATTTCAGAAGATTTACTAAGCCTATAATTGAAGTACTAAGGAGTTTGGGAGTAGAGGCAGAGTTTTCTGGAAGAAATGATCTTATTATTAAAGGAAAAAAATTTTCTGGCAATGCCCAATATAAATATAAGTCCAGACTTTTGCACCACGGAACCCTTCTGTTTTCATCGGATGTTCGAAATTTATCTATGGCATTAAATCCAAAACAAATAAAATATGAGAGTAAGGGAATAAAGTCTGTTAAAAGTAGGATAACTAATATCAGTACTCATATACAAAAGAAAATAGATATTATGGAATTTAAAAAATTGATATACAAACATATTGAAAGTACTGATTACAAATCAAGATATTATGATTTTACAGAAAAAGATATTAAAGAAATAAATAGATTGGTAAATGAAAAATATAATACATGGGAATGGAATTTTGGTAATTCTCCAAAGTATTCCTTTGTGAATCAAAAAAAATTTTCAGGTGGAATTGTTGAGATAAATTTTGAAGTCAAAAAAGGAAAAATTACTGCGATCAAAATATATGGAGATTTCTTCGGTAAACTGGATATAAAAGACATAGAAAATGCTCTTATAGATATTGAACATGAACCTAATAAAATAAGAGACGTCTTAGAGAATTTCAATTTCAATGATTATTTTTATGGGATAACGGTAGACCAGTTTATTGAAGTTTTGTTTTAGCTTGGATCACATATGAAATTTTAATACTGGGGGCATTAAAATGAGGGTTTTAAGAAAGCCAAAATGGTTAAGAGATAGATTAGGAGATTTGAGCAATCAAAAGCACGTGAACAGGCTTATCGACTCATATTCCTTAAATACAGTTTGCAAAGAGGCTAATTGTCCTAATAAATCTGAGTGTTTTAGAAATAAAACTGCTACATTTATGATTTTAGGGAATATTTGTACAAGAAATTGTAGCTTTTGCAATGTTTCTAATGGAATACCCGAAGGGCTCGACTCGAGGGAACCGGCAAAAGTAGCAGAGGCAGTTATAGAATTAGGTCTAAGACATGTAGTTATTACTTCTGTTACTAGAGATGATTTAGCTGACGGTGGAGCTAGTCAATTTGCTAAGGTCATAGAAGAAATAAGAAAAAGAGAAGAAAATATGGTAGTGGAGGTTTTAATACCAGATTTTAATGGAGATTTAGCAGCTTTAAAGACTGTAATAGATAAAAAGCCAGATATATTGAACCACAATATAGAAACCGTACAAAGACTGTATGCTGAAGTGAGGCCTCAGGCTATATATGAAAGATCATTGGAGCTATTAAAAAGAGTAAAAGATTTAAATCCAAATATTATGACTAAGTCAGGAATTATGCTAGGATTAGGAGAAACAAAAAAAGAAGTTATAGAAGTATTAAAAGATTTAAGAAAAAATGATGTGGATTTCTTAACAATTGGACAATATCTTCAACCTTCAAAACAACACTATCATTTAAAGGAATATATTCATCCTAGTGTTTTCGATGAATATAGAGAGAAAGCTATAGCTTTAGGATTTAAATTTGTAGCATCGTCACCATTAGTTAGAAGTTCCTATAATGCAGCGGAATTTTATAATATGATACGAAATAACAAAAACACATAATTAAAATGTAATACTTGGTTAGAAAGGAATTAAAATGAGAAATTATGTGTAATAAACTTAGAGTATAATTTTTTCCTACAGTAATTTTACACTATGGAAGAAAGTATATATAAATTTGTGTGCCGACAGACATGTGAAATGATAGAAGAAATACTTAAAAAACTAGATTATAAGTTAATGGAAGAAAGAGATAAGAAAAAATATAGAAATAAAGGACTTAAGAAAGCCACAATTAAGACAATAATGGGAGAAATAGAATATGAGCGTAGGATATATGAATATGAAAGTGAAGAAGGCAAGAAAGGATATAAATATTTATTGGATGAATATTTAAAAATGGATAAAGTAGGACATATATCTACTAACCTAGCAGAAAAAATAGTAGACGTAGCAGCAAAAAAACAGCAGAAAAAATAACAAAAATGACAAATCAAAGTATAAGTCATACAGCAGCATGGAACATAATACAAACATTAGGAGAAGAGATAAAAGAAAAGGAAAAAAGAGAAATAAGGTTAAATAAAGATGGATTAAACAAAATCTAAAAATAAAACAATTTATAGGTCATAGCTTTAATGCGGTCATGATTCAAATAATTACAACAATTATTACATTTATTATGTCAAAGCTAGTTAAAGAAAGAGCTAATACAGCTTACGGCTTATTAGATATAAGAAGATTTTTAAAATACAGGATTACTTCATCGATTAACAAAGAAATTTTCACTTGGGAACTATTGTTTAGTGGATAAAATAGAAGTACTTTTGTTCCATATAAATCCAAAATTATTCCCCTGCGGAGATTCTTTAACCATATTTATTGGTATAATTTTCCATATAATGTTTTTTTTTATTATCAATAGATTTAGAATATCTTATAGTTTAAAAATCAATGAAAATATTTCTTGATTAATGAACACTAGTGACTTGAATTATTAATTAAAATAAAAATTATGATATAATATTACAGTAGTAAAAGAGGACGAAATATAACTATAACAAAAATAAAAGTAAAGGAAGATCTTATTATGGAAAATAGTCTGCATTCTGAAAGTTATAAGTCTAAAAGAGTTAAGGGTAACAAAAATAAAGGTAAAAGAATATGGATAAACATTCTTTTGTTTATTATTAGTATAGGGCTTTGGGGCACAATTGTTTATTACGGATATATTAATGCAAAGGCTTATATAGATGATTCTATTAATAGAATAGAACAAAACAATGCTATGGCAGTTCAGCAATTAAAAGAGGAAATGAAAATAATTAATTCTGAGATCAAAAGACTTCGAAGTGAAATTAAAGATCTAAAGGAAGAAGTTAGAGACGCAGACTCAACTTTAACAAATTCAAATGACATTCAAGAAGGCATAGATAAAAAACTTAAGTATTTAGATGATAAACTAAAAGATTTACAAGAAAGCCTTGACATTTTAAAGGAGGCACCAAATGTTGAAAATTAATACTTTTATTTTTTTCTTAATAGCCCCTTTTTTAGCTTTGTTTTTGGTTAGTACAGATTTTGCACAGGCTAGTTTTAGACTAAATTTTCCCCTGTCTGAAGTAAGTAGAGAAATAAAAAAAATTCATAAAGAAACTGAAAAATTTCATGAGGAAATTGTAGTCTTAGAAAATCAAATCTATAAATTCCATAAACTTGCTGTAAATCAGAAAGAAGTTTTTAATGAGCAGGAACATAAAATAACGGAGCTTTCTAAAACTAGCGATATTCAAAAAAAGCTTTCTGATGATATTTATGAGCAGAAAATATTAAATATGTTGGGTCCTGCTATAAAAGCCCATATAAGTGACAAAACTGAAATTAAAATATTTGAATTAAGTGAACTAGGATATAGGGGATATATAGCAAAAGTGAAGCTTTTTGATCCTTCTGCCTTTAAGGTTGCTATAGCTAAAGATAGAGTTGGAGAGTTAGAGGAAGTTTCTAGTATGGCAAAAAGGAATGGAGCTATTCTTGCGATAAACGGAGGAGGCTTTTCCAAAATTAAGAGGAATGGAGAAGATTTCATAAAAATGATGGGCTACACTATAGTTGATGGTAGGCTTGTGGAGCCCTTTAAATTAGACCCTGGAGTATTTTTTGTGGGAATTAATAGACAAGGAAGTGTTGTTGGTAATATTCCTAAAAGTAAAAGGGATTTATTTGAACTTAATCCATATCAAGGGGTAAGCTTCGTACCTGTTTTGTTGAAAGATGGAAAAAAGATGGAGGTACCAAAATCATGGAAAGATACTAGACATCCTCGCACTATTATAGGAAGATATGCAAATGATGATTTAATAATGATAGTTATTGATGGGCGTCAAAATAGTTGGAGTATAGGAGTTACTCTTGAAAGGCTTCAAAATAAACTTTTAGAGCTTGGTGTAAAGGACGCGTACAATCTTGATGGTGGAGGTTCCAGTACATTTTATTACAATGGAGAAGTTTTAAACAAACCTTCCGATGGCAAAGAAAGACCGGTAGTTAATAGTATACTAATCTATCCTTAGAATAATAAATATTAATCACTAAACACTCCTTTACTTTCATATTAATAGTTATAAGGGGGTGTTTTTGTGTTTCAGAGAAAAAGAAACAAAAAAGGTTTTAAAAATAAGAAAAAACTATACATATTTATATACATAATCTTGACACTTCTTTTAGCAATATATGGCTTCATACTTGTTGACAAAAAGATTAAACCTACTGTACTAGCCATAGCGGAAATTAAAGCTAAGGAGATAGCTACTAAGGCTATAAATGAGTCAGTAAATAAAAAAATCACCGATGATATAAGATATCAAGATTTATACTTTGTGAGGACTGATAGTGAAGGAAATATTACATTGATGCAAGCAAATGCTTATATTACCAAACTACTAAAAATTAAACATGGCTTTACACATCATATTCTAACAATCTTATATCTAAGTTTTCTCCATCCCACTCAATTCTTTTCACTACACTTCTGATTAAGTTTCTTTTTTCATTAAAATCTGCAGTATCAATTTTTTCATTAAATTTAATTAAAGAGTCTTTAAATATATCAAGATTAAAAGCTTCAATGTCAACATTATTATTTTTTATTTTTGCTTCAAGCACTTTATTTTCTTCGTGCAATTTATTAATTTCTGCTAATAAATATTGTGCTATTTCATCATTAGCATTTGAAAGCTGTTTAACTAGATTTTCGATAGATTTCTTGTTACTAAGGATTTTATCTTTTATTTTGTTATTATATTTATTTTTATTTTTCAAAGACTCTTTAGCTCTATCAATTTTTTCAAATATAGCAGGGGAGATAGTTTTTTTAATTTTTTCAATAATTAGATCATCAACTTTTATAGCGCTAAGACGCTTATTATTACATCTTTTTCGTTTAGAATTAAATCTAAGATTACACTCATAGTAATGATAATATCTATCTGTACCTTTTATTTTATTTCCATACGTTACTCGCATGAAAGAACCACATTTTTTACAACTTAAAAGTCCAGATAGTAGAGCAGTATGGGAAGTACCAGTTCTAGGAAATTTATCTCTATTTTTTTTAAATAGTTTTTGAACTCTTACCCAATCCTTTCCAGGAATAATACCTTTATGTTTTCCAATGGCAACGATCCATTCATTAACATCATTAAACTTAATAAACTTATTATTTCTCACAAGTTTTTTATTATAACCAATAACACCATATTTTCCGTTAAAATCTTTTTTATCAGCACAAATCTCTGCATTGTTAGCTTTAAAGTACTCATATATATATTCATCTGCTATAGCGTAAACTGGATTAGTTAGTATGAATTTAATAGTATTTTTATGAAAATCATTTCCGTTTTTAGTTTTTATATTATTTTGAAGACAATAGGTTTCAACTTTTTGTAGAGATTCAAATTCTAGATATTTTTCAAATAATAGTTTAACTGTATCTAAATCTTTTTTCACAGGGATTAATTTATACATCTTTTTTTCTTTCATATTGTTATCAATATATATAATAGGTTCACTTTCATAACCAGTTGGTCTATTGCCACCAAGCCAACGTCCTGAACGTGCTAATTGATGCATATTATCTCTGACACGCTCAGCAATGGTTTCACGTTCAAGCTGTGCAAAAACAGATGCTATGTACATCATGGCTCTACCCATAGGGGTAGTAGTATCAAAACTTTCCCTAACTGAAACGAAACCTATATTTTTTTCATTTAGTATCTCTATTAAATTTGAAAAATCAGATATATTTCTACTGATACGATCTAACCTATAGCAGATAAGTATATCAAATTTTTTTTCCTTTGTATGTTTAATCATCTTTTGAAATTCTGGTCTATCAGTATGACCACCAGAAAATCCTTCGTCTTCATATATTATAAATTCATCAATATTGAATTGTTTTTTAGCATAATCTTTACATATTTCTATTTGATTTTGAGTAGATTCACCTTTTCCAGTAAATCGACTTTTCCTTGAATAAATAGCAGCTTTCATGTAATCACCTTTCACGTTTTGATATTACTATTATATTACCAACAAGAGGAAAATGAAAGCTACCAATTGGCAGCTCATAAACTATAAAATCTTTTCTTATGATTTTTGAAATATAAATAGACTAGGTAAATTTGATAAAACTAAGCATCTTTTTTCATCAATATCCCAATATATTTTTTCTTTGGCCATAAATCTGTTGCCCATCTTAGAGCAAGTAGCTCCTTCTTATCTATTTCAATTTTTCTATTATATGTCATTTCTCTTATAGGAGTTATATCTCCGATAGTAGTTTTAAAGTGACCAATTTCTTCAGCAAGAATAGTTCTATATAACCTTTCATTATTTTTTATTTTTTCATTTTAGTGAGATTTAATCATTATAAGTTTATTTTTTACCAGAAGGATTGAGGCTTTAATTCCTTATTGGTAAACATAAAAACTTGGGAAGGTGGAATTATATCAAGGTAAATTAAACAGTTTCAATCCCTCATAGGTAATATAAAAAACATTTTATATATTGAAATTACTGCACTTTTATAATTCTATATTTCTATAAAAAATCCTTCCTTCAAATTCAAAACCCCCTAAAAGCATTGAAAATATTAAAAAGTCATTTAACAATAATTGTCGTCGACCTCCAGGGAGGTTTTGCACTACTGACGGTCGAGGACACAATATTATGTTATACAATTAATATTATTATTTAGAAAATTATATTAGGTATTTTAAGAACAATATATTTTTTGATTCGACAAAAATAGCAATATAATGACAAAAAAAGTCAAAGGATTTTTACAAAAATTGTTTAAATTCCATATATTACTTTATTAAGTTTTACATTAGAATATCTGAAAGAAAGGAGATAACTTTTGATGTCTGGACAAGAATTTTATTTTTTAACTCTTTTATATGGGTTAAAAAAACTTACAGATATTTGTAACAAAATTAGTAAAAATTTAAGCATTACATCATTGAAACATTTGATACAAGACAATAATTATTTTCAAAGAAAAAAAGAAATAATAAACAAATTATATGAATCAGGAGACAATGATAATTACATAAAGATTATAAACAAAGCAGAAAAAATCTTAGGAAAAGAATATGAAACTACTCCACAAAGTAATGCTTTATTACTTGAACCTATATTTGACAAAATTTTTCCTAAAAAAAAAAGATTCAAAGAATAAATATTCCTATAAACTTAAACCATTGAGTCTTGAAAATCTCTTTCCACAAGAATATATAAAAAAAGATAACGAATCAATTATAAACAATTTAAACAAACATCTTAACAATCTAAAGACTGAACTAAAGAAAGTTGACAATGAGGAAAAATTATATTATTTACTTCAAAAATATTTATGGTGCATATCATTAGAAGATAAAACCATATCATTGTTTGATTATGTTAAATCATTATCTTGCATAGCATTATGTTTGTATGAGCAAAACAAAGCTGGAGAAATTCAATTAGATAATATTAATGAAAAGGAACACTTTTTATTAATAAATGGAGATATTTCTGGAATACAAGACTTTATTTTTAAAA
>JACCKY010000066.1 GCA_014236755.1 Candidatus Petromonas tenebris
TTTTTTGAATGGAGAAGGTATGTTATGAGACGTTTTATATCAGTTTTTATAGCTTTGACACTTATAGGTGTAGGGGTTCTATTAATGTACAAATATTCAAGATCTTTTAAGTTTAAAGGAGTTCAAGAATCAGAAATCGAGTTCAACAATAGTTTTATTTTTGAAGAAAAAGCATGCCTTAATTTTATAGAAAGAGAGATGGTTTCTGAGGGAGGAGGAATTTATACTAATTTTTTAGATTCAGATAACGTACAACCCTATGCATCTGGTCATGAGGTTCTTTCCGAATCAGAGGGGTTAATAATGATTTATTATGTTAAAAATAACAAAAAAGAAAAATTTGATTTACACTATGAATACGTAAACAAAAACATGTTACTTGATAGTGGTTTGATAAGATGGAGGATAAGGGAAGGAAATAAAGACCTGTCGAAAAGTTCAGCAGCAATAGATGACCTAAGGATAGCTAGGGCATTGATATATGCCTATAACCTATGGGATGATAGAAAATATCTCAGTACCTTAAAGAAGATAAATAAAGGACTGATAAGGTACAGTGTTAAAGATGATTATCTTACGGACTATTATGAAGAAAACTTTTCATACACTTCAGACCAAATAACTCTTTCATATATGGACCTTTTTACCATTAAGCAGTTATCAGTTCTAGATAAAGAATGGAATAAAATATATGAAAAGGGATTAGAAGTTATTAGAAATGGATTTATCAGCGATAGTTTACCTTTATATCAAAAAACCTATAAAATATCTGAAGGGAAATATATTAAGGAAGATTATATAAATATTATAGATTCTATGCTTGTAGTAATGCACTTGAGTGAAGTGGGATTAGCTAGAAGAGAAAGCATAGAATGGATAAGAAATCAAATTTATGATAGGGAAGGGATTTATTCCAAATATAGTATAGAAACCGGAGAACCGCTAGATACTCAAGAATCTACGGCTGTGTATGCTATAGCTGCTAGAATTGCTAAAAACATTGGAGATAAATCTCTACATTGTGAATTAATAGAAAAAATGCTTGCTCTACAGGTTAAAGATAAAGGTTCTAGATTATACGGGTCCTTTGGAGATATTAGGACACTTAAGGTTTATTCCTTTGATAATCTACAGGCTCTTTTGGCTTTTTAATAATTAGAGGAGGTTATAATGAGAAAAGCAAATAGATATATAGATATATATTTTTTATTATTAATAATATTAGTATTTTCAATTATTACACTAATATTTATAACTGTAGAGGAACTGCAATTAAGCCAGTATATTTTAATAGGACTCAATTTTATTATGATTGTTATTGCTTATTTTACAAATATTGTAATAGGACTCATAACAAGTGCTTTTTTAGTATTTTTTTATGGGAGTTATATCCTTTATGAAAGTATTTTATATAATAATACATTTGTTGAAAATAGTTATATATGGATTATTATATTTCCCCTAAGCACCTTTATATCTGGAAAATTTGGAGAATATATATTGCAAGTGCAGGAGAAAGTTATAAATTTAGAAAAACAGATCAATGATTTAGTAACTATAGATGAAATAACTGGACTTAATAACATGAAAGAGTTTATTAAGGACTTGGAAGAGGAAATGAGTAGATCCAAAAGACATAAGTTCGGATTGGTTCTTATGATCATTGAAATTCAGTATTTCGAAGAGTTAATCAACATATATGGCAGGACTAAAGCCAATACCATCATGAAGATAATGGCTAATCTAATTGAAAAAGCTACCCGTAATGAAGATAAAAGATATAAAGTAGAAGAAGATATGTTTGCAATTATAATGCCAAATACCACCCTTGACGGCGCAGAAGTTGTAAAGAATAGGTTAAAAAAGGAACTAGAAAACATATTAATACAAGGTTATAAAGGTGAAGAAAAATTTAAGTTTGATGTTAAAGTAGGTTTGTTGGAGTATGATAATAATATAAATGGTGCACTTAAATTCAAGGAAATGGCGGAACGGGAGCTGGAATTCGATGTATAGAAGATTTAGGGTATTGTTTATAATTATTATTTTATTCACTTTAATTATGAACACCACTATATCAGTTGAAGGACTTGCCCAGAAGGATAGGAGGAAGGTTTTACTTTTATATGATCAAAGAAATTATTTCGGTTATGTGCAGGATATAGTTACCTCATTTAGAGAACTGATAGGACATTTTAAAATAGATGTAACTGAAAAAAATGAAGAAAGCTATGTTCCAGGTGAAATAAAAGGATATGATTATGTTTTTATTATAGGGATTGAGGGGAATTTTATAAACACTAATTTGATTGAAGATTTAAAAAAAACAGATAACACGATTTGTTGGATAGGAAAAGGGGTAGAACAATTTTTGGAAGAGAATGACAAATATACTCTAAAGTTTACAGGAACTATTACAGATGTTGTAAAGGCAATTTATAAAAATAATATAGGTGATAAAAAAAAATTTAATATAGGAGTTAAGAGGGAGTTTACTATTTTAGAAGGAGATTGGGAAAATATAAAAATATATTCATGGATTACTGATGGAATGCAGGAGTACCCATATATATTAAAGGAAAAAAATTTTTGGTATGTTTCCCGAGCCGAGGTAGATTCCGTACTATTTTATATAGTAGCTGATGTATTATATGATATATTTAATGTAGATTATTTCGGGCAAAGCAGTATATATGTGAGAATTGAAGATGTACATCCCTTCAGGGATACAAAAGAGCTAAGAGAGATTGCAGAGTATCTAAACAGTAAAGATATTCCCTTCATGATAGCATTAATTCCGGCATATAAGTCTACTGAAACAGGATATGTAACTAAGATGTCAGAGAACAAAGAATTTATAGATACAATCAAATACATGCAAAAGCTCGGTGGAAGTGTTGTGCTGCATGGCTATAGCCATGCACTGGGAGAAGAAACTGGAGAAGGTTATGAATTTTGGGACGGTATAAATGATAGGCCAATCCAACAAAATCTAAACAAGTGGATTCATACAAGAATAGGAAAAGGAATTGAAGAATGTGTAAAAAATGATATTTATCCTCTTGCCTTTGAGGCTCCCCATTACGCAATAAGTCAAGACGGATATAAAATTTTGAAAAAGTATTTTTCAACATATGTGGGACAAGTTCAAATAAGTGATTTAAAGTTTACTACTGTATCATATCCCTATAAACTATACGATACTAAATTGTTTCATAAGCTAATTCCTGAAAACCTTGGATACATTTCACTGGAAGACCCCTTGTCTACAAATAAAATATTTGAAAATTTGTCTAAGGTATCTATAGTAAGGGGATTTACAGCTGGATTCTTTTATCATTCCTATCTCGACTTTACATATTTAAAAGAAATCATTGAGAGACTAGAAGCTATGGACGTAAAATTTTATGACTTAAAAGCGGAAAGACATTGGGTAAAATGGGAGGACATAAGTATTCTTTGTAGTAATGGTAAGATAACAGTAGAAAAAAATCCTAATAAATATGAAAATGTAGTTAAACAAAATAATTTTCATAAAAATTATTTTCCATTAACTATTAGAGTATTAATTATTATTGTATTAATTATTTGCACTGTTTTCTTATTCATTTTTCTTTATTCGAAAATAAAAAATAATAAAAATTTATTTAGGTGATTTCATGACGAAACTACATACGGTTGATTATCTTTTTTTATATTCAATCATCTCAATATGGCTTTTACTTCTCTTTAATGCGATACTTACCTTAAGTGGTTATATGTATTATTTGAATATCAAAAGTAAAAAAATAGACATTCTAAAGGAACTCAAAGTTTTTCCAATGATATCAATATTAATTCCTGCCCATAATGAAGAAAAAGTCATAAATAAAACTCTTAAGTCAGTGTTAGCCCTTGATTATCCTGAAGATAGATTTGAAATTATTGTGATAAATGACAATTCAGTTGACAACACGGGAGTAATACTTTCTGATATAAAAAAAAGATATAAAGATAGAAAGATTAAAGTTATAACTACCGATAAGATAACAGGAGGAAAGGGAAAATCTAACGCATTAAACATAGGCTTTAAAGAAGCTGTAGGTGAATATGTAGTAGTATATGATGCAGATAATACGCCAGAAAAACTATCCTTGAGATATTTAGTATATGCAATAACTAAGGATAAAAATCTAGGAGCAGTTATTGGAAAGTTTAGAACACGAAATAAAAATAAAAATCTTCTTACTAGATTCATTAATATCGAAACCATTAGTTTTCAATGGATGTCCCAGGCTGGAAGATGGAAACTCTTTAAACTTTGTACAATTTCAGGAACTAATTTTATAATTAGAAAAGATATACTTGATAAGCTTGGAGGCTGGGATGTAGATGCCATAGCAGAAGATACTGAGATAAGTTTTAGGATTTATAAAATAGGATATAGAATTTCCTTTATGCCACTTTCTGTTACTTGGGAACAGGAACCTGAAAAACTTAACATATGGTTCAAACAGCGTAATCGTTGGGCTCAAGGAAATATATACGTACTTATTAAATATTTTAAAAGGATTCTGAAAGAAAGGAACTACAGTGTAATATTTGACCTTTATTATTTTTTTTCAGTATATTTTTTGTTTTTATCATCGGTAATCATATCTGATATCATATTCATATTGGGAATATTTACACCCATAAAGGTTAGTCTAAGCGGTAACTTTGTAATTATTTGGCTTCTTGCATACATTTTATTTGTACTTGAAATTAGTATAGCTTTGACTATGGAAAAAGGGGAAAGTAATTCTAAGAACCTTTTATTAGTATTAATTATGTATTTCACCTATTGCCAGCTTTGGTTGGTAGTAGCCATAAGAGGTTTTGTATCCTATATAAGAGGTGGAATATTGAAAGAAAAAATAAAATGGTACAAGACGGAAAGATTCTAGAATAGGGTGATATCTAATGAAAAGGATAACAACAATATTGGTAAGCCTCTTAATAATGATTGGTTGTATAAATATTTTTACAATAGTTAGTTTGAGTTATACTGGAGAAAAATACAGCATACAAGTAGGAATGTTTAAGAAAATAGCAAATGCAGAGCGAATACAGAATATGCTAACTAAATACGGATTTCCTACCTATAAGATTCAGGGAGATTATACTAGAGTTTATGTGGGAAACTATAAAAGTAAGACAGAGGCCCAGTCAGTTTTAAATGAGATTGAAAATTTGGGTGTAAATGGCTTTATAAAGGCAGAGCCAATTATTTTAGGTGAGGATATATACTTACAGACACAGGATGATAATAACTTAGCAAAGGTGAAAAATTTTAGATTTAATAATGATGTGAACATACAAGGGATATTTGGCAGTTATACATTTTTCTTTGATGTAGGAGATTATTGGGATGTAAATGAAGGGAGTTATATTGAGCTTGTATTAAGCCAAAGTGATATAAAAGAATACAAAAACTCTACTTTGACTATAGAGATAAATGGTATTCCCATTTATAGCACTCTCTTATATAGTAAGAAGGTTAGTAAAGAAAAGTTGAAAGTTTTTATTCCAAAAGATAGGATACTTCAAGGTTTTAATGAAATAGAAATTAGGACTTACCATAGAATAACCGATGAGCCCTGTACAGATGAGATAAATCCAGGTAATTGGATAGTATTTCATAAAGAATCTTATGTACATCTCAAATATAAAGAAAAGCAAGACAGCATGAGATTAGATGAATATCCTTATCCCTATCTTAAAGAAGGAAATGATAATCCTATAAATAATGTTATACTGGTGTCAGACTATTTTTTTAGTGATGAGCTAACTGCAGCAATGGTTTTATCTGGTAATTTTGGGCAAAGACAGAGATTTGATAATTTGAATATTAGGATTTATAAATTTAGTGAAGCCGAAGATATAGATAAAAATAACATTATTTTTATTGGTAGTGTCAAAAATACACCGGAAAAGATTTTATCTTTCTTATCTAACGAAGAATTAAAGACAACAGAGGATAAAGCTGTTATAAAAGAAGTAGTATCTCCCTATAATAAACAAAAAAAAATGTTACTCATATTATCCCAGAGGAGCGATAAATTAATTGAAGCAGCCAAAGCATTATCTAAAGATAGTTTAGTAAAACAAATGAATAAAGATGTACAGATTATATCAAAGATAGAAAATTTTCAAAAAGATGAAGAAGAAGTAGACAATTATATATTTTTACAAGAATTAGGCTATCCTAATGTAACAATGGAGGGGATATTTTATCAGGAAGCAAGTTTTGACATTAACATACCGAAAAATTGGCAGATTAAAGAAGAAGCTAAAATAATATTAAATATGAGATATTCTGAAATTTTGAATTTTGATAGATCGCTAGTTACGGTTTACATAAACGATATTCCCATAGGAAGCAAAAAACTGACTTCTATGGGAGCAAATAATGATATTTTCGAAGTTGAAATCCCCCATGAGGTTAGAGAGAATAACGTTTATAACATAAGAATAGTTTACTATCTCGAACTCCAAGGTTCAGAATACTGTGATTTTAAGAGGCAAGATAGTTCTTGGGTCTTTATTTCAAACAAATCCCATTTATATCTGCCCCATATTGATAAGAAGCAGAATTACTTTGAAAACTATACTAGTCCTCTCATAAAGGATAGGAAATTAAGTGATATTTTGATGATACTATCCGATGATTCCACGTCAAGAGAATTGAGCATAGCAGGTAATATAATTGGATTTTTAGGCCATGAAGCTGAATATATTGAAGATATAAAGTTTAAAACAGCCAGTGAATTTAAAGATGAAAACAACGACAAAAATATAATAGCTATTGGAACACCAGATAGAAATAGTTTTATAAAAGCAATAAATGACAGCTTACATATAAAATTTAATCATGATTTTAGTAGATTTCTATCTAATGATAAAATAAGTATATTAGAGGACTATAGTAAAAGGTTAGCATCAATTCAATTAATAGAATCTCCCTTTAGTGAGGACAAAAAGCTTTTGATTGTGACTGCAACCATTGAAAGGGGACTAGAATGGGCAGAGAAATATTTAAGTGATTATGCATTGATAGCACAGCTAAGAGGTAATGGGATCATAATTGATGAGTCTGGGAATTTAATATGGGATTATTTCGGAGAAGATTTGAAGGAGAAATCTAATCAGCCAGAAGTAGAAAAAAATATTGATAAGAAGGTAGATGTGGGTGAGATCTTAAGATCAGATATTAGAAATTATATTCTCTTTATAATAATTACTATTACCATAATTATTATAAGCTCAATATTTATCATAAGAAGAAATAAAAGGCTTTAATAATTGATAATCAGAAAAGTGCCTTTAATTTATAGGGCACTTTTCTGATTGTCTCGTTAAACTCAATATAAGCTTGGCAATATCATGAGAGGCCTTGGGTTTTTTGAATTTTGACATATTAAATTTAATATTATTATATTTTTCTTTATTTTCTTTTAAATATTTAATGCAAGAAATCAAAGAATTTGGATTGCTAGCACGCATACCTAGGCCATTATTCAAAATAAATTCAATATTTTTTTCTTCTTGACCGGGTAGACTGGATGAAATTATGATTGGAAGTTCTTTAATGATAGCTTCAGTGATGGTTAAACCTCCAGGTTTTGTTATTATTAAATCAGATATGCTCATAAATTCATCTATGTTTGGAGTATAGCCATATATTTTTATTTTTGAATTGTTATCAGCCGATAAGTATTTTGTTACTAGATTCTTATATAGATTCTGATTTTTTCCCGTTATAACTATTATTTGAATATCAATAGGATTATTTGCAAGACAGTCGATTGTTTCAGTTATTTTTCCAAGTCCTAAACCACCTCCTGTTAATAGAACAGTAAAAGTATTAGGAATATAAAGCTTTTTACAAATTTCTCCACGGTCCAATTTTCTATAAAAACATTTTCGCACAGGAATTCCATAAAATTTTGATTTATGTATAGGAACGTCCCAAAAATCCAGTTCGTGCTTTAGTTTTTCAGTAGGAAGGATATAAAAATCTATGTACTTATTTAGCCAGGATGAGTGTAGTCCATAGTCGGTTACAGTTATAATTATGGGTATGGAAATTTTACCGTGTTTTTTTAAAACAGCCAGGGCTTCAGCAGGAAATGGATGAGTGCATATTATAACATCGGGCTTAAAACCGGAT
>JACCKY010000067.1 GCA_014236755.1 Candidatus Petromonas tenebris
TAGGTTTATTAAGTGTACCCAAAAACAAGTAAAACATCCTGTTTACATTAAAATAGGCTCAAACATAATAATGGAGCAGGATTGCAAGGAATCCTACCCCAACTATTGACAAAGAACCGTTCTTTTTAAGCAGCCTCCGGTTTTTATTTCTCCCTATAGAATTTTATTATCTCCCCATGGATTTCATCCCAATTTTTTACTCTAATAATTCCCTTTGGTAAAGGCATTCTATTATAATAACAATCAATTAATAATACTTTAAATCCAGCACTAAAAAGATCTAAAGCATTTTCACATCTGTCTTCTATAAAAACATCGCACCCTAGTTCTTTTGCTTTATCTACTTTATAATGGCTTCCTAAAAGATATACTTCTTTTTCAGGAAATTTCCTGCTTTTAAGCCATTTAATAGTCACATTGCCATTCTTTTTCCCCTTGCGGTTACATAATATATGTTATCTTCTTGTGCCAATAGTGTGAGAATTCTTTTAGCTCGATTTCTTGCCTTTGCTTTAAGATGAATTTCTTCTCCATACGCATCGTAAAATTTTAAATAATCTTCTCTAGAGACACCTAACACCCTATGAATCTCGTACTCCGTTACATCCTTTGGTTCGATATTAGTGCCAAAATAACTGTTAGCCTTTCTCACCCAAGCGTAGGGGTTGTGATAGTACCATCAATATCAACACATATATTAAGACCCTTCATTATATTCCTCAATTTTGAATTTTCTAAAGTTATTATATATTGATTTAATTAAATCTGCTTTAAGTTTATGTTAATTTTGAGTAAAATAGGATATAATAGATTATGAGTAAAGAAATATATAGGAGGGTTTCATATTGAGTAGTTTAGATTTTATTTACAAAAGACATAGTATCAGAAAGTTTAAGGATCAAGATGTTCCAATTGAAGATATTAAAGAACTTTTAAAGGCAGCTACATATGCTCCTTCAGGAAAGAATCTTCAAAATTGGCACTTTGTAGTAATCAAAAACAAAGATAAAATTGAAGAAATTGCAAAAATTGTGGAAAGAAAAAATGCTGAACTTGCAAGCTATGCTAAGGACGAGGAAGCGAAAAAAGCATTTACTAAATATGTTAAATATCATACCGTATTTAGAAATGCTCCAGTACTAATATTATTTTTTGCAGGGCCATATCCTGCTACAGGATTAGAGTTTTTAAAAGCCAAAGGAGCTTCCAGTGAAGAGATTCATAATCTTTTAAGACCTGCTCCAGGAATCCAAAATATAGCTGCAGCCATGGAAAACTTCTTATTAGCTGCTGCTAATACCGGTTATGGTGGATGCTGGATGACTGGCCCCAACTATGCAAATAAAGAAATTGAAGAGTATGTAGGCTTTAAAAAAGAAGGTTTTTACCTTGCAGCATTAACTCCCCTTGGAGTTCCTGTTGAAACCGAATTGAAAAGTCCTCCCAGAAAGCCTGTGGATGAGGTTATGACTGTTATCGAATAAAAAAATATAAAAAGATAGGTTGCTAAGCGGCCTATCTTTTTATTAATTTCACTTGCCTCGCTAGTTCCTTACAGATATCCTTCAATAATCCTCTTCAAGCTCCGTAGAAGAGCTATTTTAATAAAAAAGATTTAGAGGTAAAAACAGCTCTTCAAAGTCGCTTCAGAGGAAACATTGAAGGATATTTAAAGCTATACTGTTAGAGTAACTAGCACAAGAGGTTAAGTTCTTATTCATAATAAAGTTTTACTCAATTGTACAAATGCTAGTAGGTCTCTTAATCCTAAGAGCTAAACTCTCCATTACTCTGAATAAATGATTTAGATTTTCATCGCCTCGATAAGCAGTCACCATATCTTCGCCTACAACCAAATCCATATGCTGAGGTCCTATTGCTACTACTACACCTTTTCCTTCTTCAATGACTGGACTTTGATATACTCTTCCATCAACTAATTCTTTAACTCTTGATAGTATTGTAACTCCTGTGCCCTCTTGAATTCTTTGCATCTTTAAATATAAATCGGTACTTACTACTAGTGCATGGGGTTCATAGGAGTCGTTTTTCATTAGATTGCTAATTGCTTTAGCAACATCTTTATAGGGAGTATCTCCTTCACTCCAATTTCCTTTCTCTACAACCAGTCTTCCTGTTGCAGACATTATTCCTTCACTTTCTTTTGTTCCATTAAATATAATATTATCTTCCTTTTTAGCCAATGCAGAAGCTGAAGCAGCTACTAAAGAGTAATCAAAGGGACGTCCAAGTTGTTTTATATTTTCTATATCTCTCCAGCTCATAATAAAGTCTTTATATATAAGTGGAACAGGAATGAACCTTCTTTCTGATATCTCAACCTGCTCAGTTTCACCATATCCGAACTTATCAAGTTCTGCTTCTCCATTTAAGTTAATAGTATCAAGTTCAATACTCTGGATTCCTCCACCAAGGGGACCATAAATATGTATGATTTTTCTTCCAACCAGTTTGTTTTTAGCAGTATTTACTACAACATCATCTATTTTTTCCCATTGTTCCTCAGTAAAGGGAGCATTATCTCTCATTAAATAATCCTTCATATTTTAAAGCCTCCTTTTGAACTACTCATTTATTAAACTTCCAACAGATTTCGGATTCCCATTGCCTTTCAAATCTATTTCCCTATCAGGCATCTCTAGTTTTAGTTCTTCCATCATTTCTTTAACTTCTTCTTGACCTTTTGCAAAAAACTCAGCTTCTTTAGGATCTAAAATATTCAGAAGTGTCATCAGCTCTCCCACATGCTGTCTTTCTTCATCCCTTATGTCCTCCAAAATCTTTTTAGCCCTCGGATCGTCAGTAGCTTGAGCATGGGCATCATATACAAATATAGCTTCAAGCTCACCTACTATGTCCTGTCTTATGGCATTAATAAGTTCTTCTTTGGAAATTTTTCTTGGAATATTCATTCCAAATGGGTTTGGCATATTTGGCATAATTTGTCCTCCTTGCTTTAGTTTGTATACATTTAAATCTATTAGTTTAAATACTGGTTTATTCATACAATTCTATTCCCTGGGTCATATTGTATTTAATCTTTCTACTCATATTTAATACCCTAACATATAATGTTTAATCAAATTAATAGAGAACATCTAGCTTATCCTACACTTTTATGTTTATCCTCCTAAGGTGATATCCTGTTTGCTGTACCAGTTTAAAGCTTCATAAAAATGATCCGATTTAAAATCCGGCCACATTTCGTCTATCACATAAAAATCAGCATATATAGATTGAATCGGTAAAAAACCACTTAATCTTCTTCTGCCTCCCCAACGTATTATTAAGTCTACCCTGCTTATATCTGAGGTATATATGAAATTATGAATATTTTCTTCACTTATTTTTTCACAATTACTCTTTGATAAAGGATTTAAATCCCAGTGCCATCCGTAATTAACTAGAAAATTTACCTTTATTCCGCCTTTCCCAAAGGTCTTTCTAGTTGTATATGGCAGCAGTTCTTTAGGAAACATTGGGGATTCACTATTTCCAACTACTAATAAATCTGCATCTTCCCTTGAAAGAATTTCCACAGCCCTTATACAGGCTTCTGTAAAGGCCTTAGTTTGTATACTAGGTCTTTTAATATTATCTGTCGTGAATCCATAATAGGTTATTTCTTTTACTCCGGCTTCTTTACACAGTTTAAATAACTTCAAACCTGGAGACAGTCCGTAATCATATCCTTTTTCCTTAGATAGGCCCATTCTCACTGACCATCTTCGATTTCCATCAGGAATAATCCCAATGTGGTTTGGAATTCTCATTGAATCACCTCTTAAAAATAAGATAAATTTTGTTATAAGCCTTTAGATTTATAGATATACACTTTTAACATTTAAATTTAATTTAACTTCTTGTGCCAGTTAATCTAATAACAGAGCTTTAAATATCTTTCGAAGATATGTTTTTACCTCTAAATGTTTGTATTAAAACAGCTCTTCTACGGAGCCTGAAGATGATTATTGAAGAATATTTATAAGGAACTAGTAAGGTTAATTTAATAATTTCTTCAAGCATGAGGCTTTCCTTGCAGCGATTTAGGATTGTATTTAGTATCATTGCCAATAACTTTCATATGTATACCATTCATAAATATTACAATAAAATAAAGCCCGGCTAAAAGCCGGACTTTATTTACTTACTGCTGCTCTGCGTCAGTTGGTGGAGTAAAGGTTCTCTGGGCAAGTTCTTTGTCAAGCATTATTAATCCGTTTCCTGACGCTCCAACACGCTTAAGATTTTGAAGCAGTTTTTTAAACATCCCCATTTCTTCTATTTGCTCATCAACGAACCATTTTAAGAAGCTGATTGTAGCATATTCTTTTTCCTCTTGTGCCAAATCCATCAATTTATATATTCTATCAGTAACAATTTTTTCATGTTCCAGGGCAGTATTTATAGCTTCCTCCAGAGAGTTAAAATCATTTTTAGGCTCTGTGTAGGATGAAATCTTTGCCCTTCCATCTACTTCATTTATATAATTATAAAACTTCATGGCATGGAATCTTTCTTCTTCAGCTTGAACTAGAAAGAAATTCTCAAAGCCATCTAAGTCTAAGGATGATGCATAGGCAGCCATTGCTAAATAATAATTTGCTGACAAAAATTCAAAATTCATTTGTTCATTTAATTTTTCCATAAGTTTTTCTGAAACCATATTTTAATTCCTCCTTTTATTAATACATACTAACCATCAACTTTCTATAGTTAGTATGCTCTCAAGATTTATATTTATTAATATGTCTTCCCTATGTTATCATACAAAAAAAATTAACACATCTCAATAGTAATCAAAATATATTTTCTTGAGGTTCCTAATTTCAGATCTATTTTAATAATACCCATTTTTTTGGATTTAAACAGTTAGTTTTTAAAATCTATATATTTAAATTGTATTTTAATTAATTTTTAATATAATAGTATATATAATAGATAGTATAGCCATTTTTTTAATATATTTTAAATGTGAGGTAAAATTACTATGTTATTAAGTACTACTGATATCATCATAAGAATAGTATTATCTTGTGTTTTAGGCGGTCTTATAGGTATAGAAAGAGAAAGCATAAATAGACCAGCAGGCTTTAGAACCCATATTTTGGTATGTATCGGTTCAACAATAGTTATGCTTACAGGGATTTTTTTACTTCAAAACTATAAAGCTTTCACTCAATTAGACCCTGCAAGGATGGGAGCTCAGGTCATCAGCGGCATAGGCTTTCTCGGCGCCGGTACGATTTTAAGAGAAGGACTAACCGTAAAGGGATTAACTACTGCCGCAAGCCTATGGGCGGTAGGCTGTATAGGCTTAGCAATAGGAAGTGGCTTTTATATTGGAGCAGTTTTGGCCACTTCTCTAGTTTTCATTACTTTAATGTTTTTTTCGAAGCTTGAATTGTTTTGGACCAGAAAACACAATGAACTGCTCATAAAAGTTATAACCCTTAATAGACCGGGACAAATTGGCAAAATAGGTACTGAACTTGGTAAACAATACGTATCAATAATCAATATTAGTCTAGAACCCGTTAAAGAAACAAATATCGCCATATTTTTGACATTAAAAACGCCAAGGGGCATAGATGTCTCTAAGATTATTGAAAGACTTGAAAAGATCGAAGGTGTAACCCTTGTTGAAATCATTGACTAATAAGCTACAAAAAGATTGTACTTGATAATAGGTTACAGGAAAGACCTAAAAGAGAGACGCGAATATCTTAACCTTAATGTCTTTGTTATCTGCTTTATCTTAATATTATATTATATTATTCATAATGTGCCGAAACCTACACAAGCTAAATAATTTCTTTAAACTTACAATATTTTAGCTTTAAACACCAAAGGAGCCTTTAAAGGCTCCTTTGAATTATTACAGCAGTACTTAAATTTTTTTCTTAAAAATAATTTATTAAGAAACAACAGAATCTCTGTCTGCCTTTCTCTTATTAACTTCAATCCAATAATCGGCATTTTTAATATCAAGCTTTTTAGGTTCAAATGTAAAAGTATCTATATTCCTTCCCATGGCTTTTTGTTCTTCCCAGTCTTTTAAAACTTTAATACCAATATTACCAAGGATTAATATAGCTATAACATTTAGCCATGCCATAATACCAACACCTAAGTCACCAAGTCCCCAAGCCAATGCTGCAGTTCTTATTGCACCATAGAAAGTTGATCCAATAAGAAAAATTCTAAGAAGATTTATAACTATATGCCTATTAGTAGAACCTTTTCTAAATAGATAGGCAATATTTGTTTCAGCTATATAGTAATATGCCATGATTGTTGAAAAAGCAAAGAAGAACAATGCTATAGCAACAAAAGCTGATCCAAAGTTTGGCAATAAAGTATCAACAGCGGCCTGTGTATATGCAGGTCCAATTTCAGCTCCAGGTAGATTCTCAACTATAAATCCACCATCTGGATTATAAACATTATATTTACCTGTTGACAGTATCATAAAAGCAGTAGCTGAACAAACGAACAGCGTATCAAAATATACTGCAAAGGCTTGAACTAAACCTTGAATAGCTGGATGTGTAACTTCAGCTGCTGCAGCCGCTTGTGGTCCAGTACCTTGACCTGCTTCGTTTGAGTAGATACCTCTTTTCACTCCCCATGATATTGCCATACCTAATATACCAGCAAAGGCTTGTTTAGCACCAAAAGCACTCTTAAAAATCAAAGCAAACATTGCAGGGATTTCGCTTATATTAATTATTAATATAATAAGTGCAATTATTATATATCCTCCTGCCATAAATGGAACAATTATCTCTGCAGTCTTACTTATACGCTTAACTCCACCAAATATTATTACTGCAAGTAATGCAGCCAAAACAGCTCCTGTTATACCAGGATTTACTCCGAAGGCAACCTCTACACTTGAAGCTATACTATTTGACTGTACTCCTGGCAAGAAGAAACCCATTGCTATAACAGTGGCTACAGCGATATAGTATGCAGGACCCCCACGATACTCTCCATCAATCTCTTCCTTATAAACCTGACCAAGGGCACACTCTACAAAAGATGAGCCTGAACCTAAAAACGCAATTACCCACATCCAGAATATAGCACCTGGTCCTCCCATAGCGATAGCAGTAGCAACACCGGCTATATTACCAGTACCAACACGACCTGCTACAGACATAGCAAAGGCTTGAAATGAAGAAACACCCTCATCTGAAGCTGAACCACCAAATAAATACTTTGCCATATCTTTAAAATGGCGAATTTGTAAAAAACGAGTCCTAAATGAAAAATAAACACCTGCACCTAAACATAAATAAACCAATGCACTACTCCATACAATACCGTTTAAAGAATCAACTATGCCTTGCATTTTCATCCCTCCTGTTATTAAAATTTTGTAATAATTACACAATAGTATTTTATCTCACCTTGAATGTAATTTCAAGATTTTTTTTGAATGTCTTGAAAATTCTAGAAATATCAACATATACAAGTTTATAATTTTCAAGGGCATATCCAAAATTCTCTCGTGAATATTAATGTAATATAAACTAAAAATATTTATGCATTTAATCTCAAAAGAGGTAAAAAACGAGAGTTGTCGGCGTATTTACTAGAGAAGAAAGCGAAACTTTTAAACAAGACATAGACTGGGGAATAGTTGTAGCCGTAGAAACTGGCAAAAATAATACATCTGGTATTAGAGAAATAATGAAGCAAAATTGTTCATTAAAAATTTTACAAGATTAGTACTATTGAGAACAAAGGCGTCTGGCGACGCTTTGTTAGTTCGTAGTTAGTAGTTCGTAGCCCTGATTAGCTCTTAGTTCTTAGCTCTTGGCTCTTGGCAAATCCTAGTCGTTCTTTAGGGTCTTTCTTGCGTCCCGTCACCTTTTTGCCATGAGCGGTCAGCAGTTAGCTGTTAGCCTTTTTAATATTTAACTGGTAAAAGTTTGTAATTTCTTGCATCCCTTGAATTTACTTTGCTTTATACCTGCAATTAAGGATATCTATAAGCAACTAGCGAGGCAAGTTAATTTAGTATATCATCTATTCTTCCCAAAATATCTGAATAATCTCATCCTTTGGAGGACTTGTAATAAGACTTACTATGACGAGGGTAACTAATGCTATTCCTAATGTAGGTACAATAACATGCATTCCCATGAATCTTTTTACTACCGAAACAAAATAAAAATATGATCCAATACCTGAAATCATGGAAGCAATAACTCCGGCAGCATTTGCTCTTTTCCAATAAAGACCTAAAATAATAGGCCATAAGAATGCTGCCTGAAGACCTCCAAAGGCAAACAAATTAATCCATACTATTAGGTTTGGAGGATTAAAGGAAGCTAGAAAAACTATTATGCCGATTATTGCTGTTGAATAGACGCTCAGTTTCTCCAGTACATTAATTCCTCTCTCACACTTTTCAGCATTTGGATTAATATAATTTATGTATAAATCTTTAACAATTGTAGCAGCTGCTAAAATTAATTGAGAATCTATTGTTGACATGATTGCCGCTAGAGGGCCTGCTAAAAATATCCCGGCAAAAACCGGATTTAATACCTTAAGAGTAAGCTCAGGCATTACCTTGTCTCCAATCGTCAAGTCAGGAATTATTGCCCTACCAAAAACTCCTATCATATGCATCCCCAACATCAAAAAACCAATTACAAAGGTCCCTATAATCATAGCTCTATGCATGGATTTCGAATCTCTATATCCCATGCATCTTATGGCTGTTTGGGGAAGGCCGATTACACCAAAGCACACGAGAACCCAAAAAGACAGTATAAAGGGTTTTGCAATAAAACTATTAGGGCCATATGGTGTCAGCAGATCTGGGTCAATTCTTTTAAGATTTAAAACAATATTATTTATTCCTCCGCCATAATTTATAGTTCCTATAAGCAAGGCTATTGTACCTATTATCATTATAACTCCCTGAACAGCGTCAGTTAGCGTAACTGCTCTGAATCCTCCAACGGTAGTATATATAATTACTGTGATTGCAAAAATTACTAATCCTGTATTATAGCTAAGTCCTGTAACTGTTTCAAATAATCTTGCTCCTCCAATAAACTGTGCTACCATACCGGCTATAAAGAAAATAATAAGGCTAATGGAGCCGATCATTACAACTACTTTGCTTCTGTATCTCTCTCTTAAGAAATCATTAATCGTAACTGCTTTAATTTTGCGAGATATAATAGCAAACTTTTTTCCTAAAACACCAAGGGTCAAGTATGCTGTAGGAAGCTGTACCATTGCTAATAGTACCCATCCGAATCCCATCTTATAGGCTACACCTGGCCCTCCAATAAAGCTACTTGCACTTGCATAGGTTGCCACAAGGGTCATAGCCAACACAAAGGCACCCATGCTTCTTCCCCCTAAAAAATATTCTTCAATAAAGCCATCCTTTGAAGTATTCTTTCTTATTTTATTGCTGTAAAATCCAAGCCAATAAACAATAGCCAGGTATATTATCATTGGAATTAATACACTAAAGTTAGTCATTTGTTTCCCCTCCTAGTTATCTTTTTCTTTTCCGTTTTGTACAACTTTTTCTAATGAAACCTCCTTAAAGAGCTTGTCAACTACAATCCAAGTTAAAAATGAAAAAATGATAAATCCTAACACGCAGCTATAAAAAAACCATGCTGGCAGTCCCATTATGTAACTATAACTTTCCACAGGCTTTGAACCAAGACCATATGCAAATCCGTACCACCATATAAAATAAAGAACTGTTAACACAATGCTAATTATTGTTTCCCTATTTGTTTGTTTATAAATTTTACTTCTGTTGCCTTTTAAATTTTGTTTGCTCATATTTTTCCCTCCAAAAAATTATTGGTTCATTTGTATACTTTTATTTCCTTTTATTGTATAATCTATTTATAAATACATTTAAGGAATGATTCTATGAATGTAATCGAAATTAAAAGATATCTAAAAAAGCTGCCAAAGTTGTTCTTTGGTTTTTCCCTATGTAGCTTAGGTATACTCCTTATGTTATATTCCGACTTAGGGATGAATCCATGGGGAATCTTCCATCAGGGATTGTCTTTGCAAACCGGACTTACCTTTGGCCGAATATCACAATTAACGGGATTAGTAGTTATCCTTATAAGCATCCCCTTAGGTATTATACCAGGTTTTGCTACTATATTAAATATGTACTTTATTGGTTATTTTATAGACTTAATTGATAGTACAAATTTACTATTCACTCCTTCCTCCTTATGGGGAAGACTTCTTTTATTAGGACTTGGTATATGTGTATTTAGCGGGGGTATCTACTTTTATCTCAGCTGTGGTTTAGGTGCGGGTCCTAGAGACGGTTTAATGCTTGGGCTAATGCAAAAACTTAATCGCCCCGTTTCCCAAATAAAAACTGCGATTGAAGTATCAGTTCTGATTATAGGTTTTCTACTGGGAGGCTCTTCGGGAATTGGTACTTTGATAATAGCTATGACAATAGGGTTTACGGTTGAAACTGCATTTAAAATAGGTAATTTTGATCCGAAACAGTCACTCCAAAGAAGTTTAAAAGACGATTACTATTTATTGTTTAAATACCAGGATAAAACGACTAAAATAAATGAACAATAAATTTTCAACAAAAAACGTTGATTTTTAAAAAATATATCAACGTTTTTTTATTTTGAATATAATTGAAGTACAAGAAATTTGTAACAAAATATTTTAATGGTAATTTTGGTATACTAGTTTATATAGTTCTTAACTAAAATACTTTTTAAATTATATTATAATATTATAACTGTTTAACTATCTTGTCTACAATATATGTTTTTTATGATAGAATTATATTGTCTAGTATTATTTTATTGCTAAAGTGAGGTGCGGCTATATGGCCATTATAAATAAACTAAGGTCAGCTTTTATTATAGTTATTTTACTTCCCATATTAGGATTAACTGCATATGGAGAAGAATCTAATCGTGCCGTAGTTATCGCTGAAGATGTTGTTTTAAGAGAAAGTACAAATGAAGAATCAAAGGTTTTAGAAAATTTATCCATAGGTGAACACGTTGAAATTATTTCAAATAAAAATAACTGGTACAAGTTGAAGTTGGCTTCAGGAACAACGGGGTGGGTTTTTAATAAATTCATTGTTCCCTTAGATCCTCAAAAACATCAGGTTAAAAAGGGTATTATAAGGGCAAATAATTTGAATTTTAGAGAAAAACCCGATCTGAATTCCAATATTTTATTCCAGCTGTCAAAGGACGATGAAGTACAAATACTGGACAGTAAAGATAATTGGTATAATGTTATCGTCGATTTATCAAAAAAAGGATGGGTATATTCGGACTATGTAGAAGTAAAATTGGATTATCCTTTGGGTCAACTCATCGATGCAGGAGTGAATTTAAGAAAAAAACCTTCTTTAGATGGAGATATAATCGATAAATTAAATCTAAATTCATATGTATATATAAAAGATTATAGAAATAGTTGGTACAATGTGTTAACTACAGATAATAAAGTTGGGTGGATTTACAAAGAATCCTTAAATCCGGTTATAGAAGATAAAAAAACTTTAGCAGTATCCAGATCAGCCAGTAGAATCTCTATAGGGATAATAAAATCTGCAAAGGAATTATTAGGAAAACCTTATGTTTATGGAGCAGAAGGACCTTCAAGCTTTGATTGTTCTGGTTTTACATATTATCTATTCAAAAAGTATAACATTAATTTACCAAGAACAGCTAGAGAACAATCTACTGTAGGAACCAAAATATCTAGGGGTAGTTTGCAGATGGCTGATCTAATATTCTTTGATACATCAGGAAGCAACAACGGTGAAATAAGCCATGTGGGTATTTATATTGGGGGAGGAAAATTTATCCATGCTTCTTCAGGAAAAAATTCTCAGAAAGTGGTCATATCCAATCTAAATGAGGGTTACTATAAATCACGGTTTGTTGTAGCAAAACGTGTAGTCTAATCAAGAACTAATTATAAATGAAAAGGGGGACTTATAATTGCTTTGGTGGACAGAGGAATTAGCTACTGGAATTGATAGTATTGATAATCAACATAAATCAATTTTTGAAGAAGGAGAAAAGATAATACAATTTGACGAAGAAACCTCTAAGAAATCAGTTGAGAATTCTTTTAAATACCTAATCAATTACGTAATTGAACATTTTAGTTCTGAAGAAAATGTGATGATACGTTATTGCTATGATAATTTTGAAGATCACAGAAATAAGCATACTCACCTAATAGTCAATCTCCATAAGCTATATAAAGACTTTAGTAACAATGGTTTAGATGAAAAACTGCTCGATGATTTTAAGTTGCTTATTATAAAATGGTTAATTAACCATATCGACCAAGATGATAAAAAATTTGCATATTTTATGAGAAAGGCAGGAACATAAATTTTTTATATTTCTGCTTTTTATTTTAAAAGGAACAGTTCTTTTATATTTAGTATAGAAAACTGTTCCTTCTATTTTTCTATCGTGCCCTTTTAAGATTATAATAAACTTTATATTTTTCGATCAGTTTATCGCCCAATCTCACGATATCGTCTAATGAGTAATCCTCGGATAGTTTTTCCATATTTTTTTCCATTCTTTTTAAAACATATTGATTATTTATGAATCCATCAATTTCTTTATCTATTTCATTTATATCATCAATTATTCTGGCAACGCCAGACTGGGCTAAAAATTCTGCATTTTCTTCTTCTTGTCCCGGTATCATGTAGGGGATTAACATTGGGAGTCTCTTCGCTATTGCTTCTGATACAGTTAGTCCCCCTGGCTTAGAGATTAAAAGGTCTGAGCTTTCCATGAGCTTAGGTATGTCTTCTGTAAATCCATATACTATAATTTCTTTATTTTTATATTTATTTTGATAGTTAACTTTAATATTTTCCATTAAGGATTTATTTCTACCACATACTACAATAATTTTTATTTTATTTTTACTATTTACAAGGCCTCTGAGGACATCTTCAATTGCTCTATACCCCATACTTCCTCCCATCAAGAGAACAGTAAAAACTTCATTGTTTCTGTAGGTTTTTGTAGAACTCTTTCTAAGGAATTCTCTCCTAATAGGTATACCATATGTATAAACTTTTTCCTTATTTATACCCTTTTTTATCATGCTGAGACTTGTATATTCACTGCCAGTTATATATGCATCTACATAATTGTTCACATATATTCTGTGGGCCTTAAAATCAGTAATAACTGATATAAAAGGAACTAGCAATTTTCCCTTTTCCTTTAATTTGCAAATTATATTTACAATAAAAGGATGAGTCCCGACTATTAAATCAGGATTTATTTCATTAATAACTTTAAATATTCTTTTGTGAAAAATTTTTGACATATAATTTGTAATTCTTGAATTAACAACTTTATAATTGCTGTATTTATAGAGGCCTTTATACACTCTAGGTAAATTATTAGATAGAATAGAATATCCCTCAACAAAAATCTTATCCATCATTTTACTTGTAACTTTTAAAAAATCAATTATCGTAACTTCATATCCATGGGATTGAAAAACATTTTCTAGTGATCTTGCAGCTTGATTATGCCCTCCTCCAGTGGAAGCCGTCAGTATCACAACCTTTTTCATATATTGATTACCTCCAATCCCCATATTTAAATTGAGAAAGTAATTTTGCATATCTATTTTGTTAATCTGACAAATATTTATTTTATACTTTGAATTAACCCCTACAAAAAAAATATACACCATATTGAAAAGAATATCAATCTCTAATTGCTGACCTACTGAAATATACTTGAACCACTTTTCTTCTATAAGATCCCGTTCACAAATATTTCTTAAATCAAAAAAATATGTTGATTTCTTGACTATCTCTAAAAATATTGGCTATATTTAATATCCTCAAAATTTATTAGAACTTTTACTCATTTCACGCATATGATAGTATTGTAAGTTTAAATAAGAAGATGGATGTCACATGGCTTATGATGATAGAGAACTATTAGCTAGAATTATCAAATGTGAAGCTGGCGGCGAAGGAGAAAACGGAATGAAAGCCGTTGCCTCAGTTGTTATGAATAGAGTCCATGTCGCCTATGGCGAATATGCAAGGGTATGTCAGGGAGACCTACGAAAGGTAATCTATCAAAGAGGTCAGTTTGACTGTGTTCGTTCCGTACTGGGAGGAAAACCCAATCCTCAAACTATATGGGCTAATCCACCGGAAGAAATACACTATCAAATAGCAGACTGGGCACTGTCTGGAAATAGATTGTATACAACGGGTTCTGCTTTATGGTATTTTAACCCATTTAGTCCTACTTGCCCCTATTATTTCCCATATAATAGAACCGGTAGATTCCAAGTAAGAATAGGAGAACACTGTTTTTATAACCCTACCGAACTCTATGCTCAAACATAGATTAGAGAATATATTAATATAAAATTATAAGGAGGATTTTTAAATGCGTAAAGACAGTTTTTATCCAATGCCAATGTGTCCAATGATGGTAGGCACTATGTCAAAACCTATTCAGATGCCAATGATGCCAAACGATGCTGGTCAATCTGGTCAATATACAGATGCACCAGTAGTTGCACCTGTTACACCTCCAACTACTGTGATTCCACCAGACTTTGAAATTGAACCAGGAGCACCGGTCCAAAAAGACATAAGCTATACTCAAGGATACTTAAAAACAAAAATAGGAAAGTATATTAAAGTCGAATTTTTAATTGGAACCAATATGCTGATCGACCGTGAAGGTGTTTTACTTGAGGTAGGCATAAGTTATATAGTTATAAGAGAAGCTGGAACTAATGATGAATTAATGTGTGATATATACTCAATTAAATTTGTAAGAATTTTTAAAGATCAAGACGAAGAAAGACCATCAAGAAGGTAACATTATGGAAAATCCACAAGACAATAAAAAATGCTGAAACATCTTGAATGTATCAGCATTTTTTATTCGTTATATACTAGTCATTAAATACCAAGAAGGCCTTTTCTCTTCTTAAAACTCCTCTAGAATAGCTAGTAACATATGTTTTATGCTTATTATAGTATTCCCTTAAGTTGTAGGGACCCCTATTGTATTCAGAAAGAATTCTGTTGTAATTTTCTCCATAAGACTCCTTCAAAATACTTAGATATATTGCACCTAATCCGATATTATATTCCGGTTCAAATATTCTTTTAGGATTATACTTAAGACCTAGCTTATATCCGTATTTTTTTGCAAGCCATTTTTCTGTAGACGGTATAATCTGCATATATCCCCTGTCATTGTCTTCTCCTACCTCATACTTATTGAAATTACTTTCTAGCTTTATAACTGCCAGTATTAGTGAGGGTTTCAAATCCAACTTTTCGGCATATGATACCACGATAGCAGCTGTTTCAATATCCAATGGAGTTTCCTTGGCTATTTTCTCTACTTTATCCAAGTCACTTGCAATATCCATATGTATATATTTCTGCACACGACTAAGCTTTTTTAGAACTGCTTCCCTTCTTTTAAGTTCTTTTATTAGTTGTTGAAAATCTTTAATCTTTTCATCAATTTGTGTTATCAGGAAGGAAAAATCATCATTTTCAATATCAGTTTGTTTTTCACTATTTTTTTTATCTATTTTATAAATGCTGTAAGCATAGGTCGTAGTTGTAAAGTCTATAATTATTAAAACGAAAGTATTTAGCACCAGAATAATAGCCAACCATTTCGATATAAACGATGTGTTAATAATAATCAACTCCTTTCTATTACCTGATTCATTTTTTGTGAAACTTTATTCTCCCATTTTTAGAAATGGAAGTATTGTTATCAGGTGAGATAATAGCTCTTGTCTCTTAATACCCCTATAAACAACGTTTTAAAAAATAATTTTCAACATTTACCTCAATATTATATCAAAAAAGTATTATTTGCTGTAATTAATTTGTAATCGGAATATTTTTTTTCATTAATCAAAAAATATTTGATATAATAAGTTTAAAAATCTAATTCAATTTTCTAAAAAGGACAGTAAACTTATGGATATAATAATCCGTTATAAAAAGCTAACTTTTTTTATATTAGGAATATTTACCTTTCGTATTTCATCTTTTGCTCCAACTATAGTTGAAAACTTATACTCTAATGGAACTTATAAATTAATCAGTCAAATAGGAAGTAGTGTTACTGGGATAGTTCCATTTTCAATAGCAGAGTTTATGGTTTTTTTTACCATAGCATTTATTATATCAAAATCAGCTAAAATAGTTAAGGGAATTGTTACCCAAAGAATAAAGTTCACGCAATTTATTTTGAAATCTCTAAAAAATATACTTGTTTTTCTCTCTTTTATTTACTTTATATTTGTTTTCATTTGGGGATTGAATTATCACCGCATGCCCTTTTCTAAAATAATAGGCTTAAATATTCGACCTGCTTCGGCTAAGGAGTTAGAAAAGCTATGCGATAATCTCATAAGACGAGCTAACATATTACGAGATTTAGTAAATGAAGATCATAAGGGAGTAATGAAAATTGAGGGTGGTTATTCAACTGTATTTGATAGAGCATATTTAGGCTACAAAAATGTGTCTCAAATTTTTCCTGAACTTAGCGGGATATACGGCAAACCCAAAGCAGTTCTACTTTCGCGAGCTATGTCCTATGCAGGTATATCAGGAATCTATTTCCCTTTTACCTTTGAAGCAAATGTAAATATTGAAATACCTGATTCAATGCTTCCAGCTACTACTTCCCATGAAATGGCCCATCAGCGGGGGAGTGCACGGGAAGATGAAGCAAACTACATTGCCTACATTACATGTAATATGCACCCAGACCCTGATTTTAAATACTCAGGAACCCTTTTAGCTTTGATACATTCAATGAACGCCTTGTTTAAAACTGACAGGAATAAATATTATGATCTAAAAAGCAAATTCAGTGAGGGGGTAGACAGGGATTTAGCTTATATTAATAAATTTTGGCAATCCTATGAAGGTCCTATTGAAGACGCTTCAACTAGCCTTAACAATACCTATCTAAAGGCCAATGACCAAGAGGCAGGTGTGCATAGCTATGGAAGGATGGTCGATTTATTAATTGCAGAATATCGTTTAAAGAAAAAAAATAGCCAAGCTTCTTTTTCCTACTAACTATGAACTCCTTCATGCATTTAGTATTATCATTTTTAATTTCATATATAACTTTAGAAATTTCTGCTGATAAATAAAAAAACTTTACTTTTACCATGATACCAATTATAATTATTGGGTATTGTATTTCTATATTAAATATTAAGGAAGGGAACTCAGATGAAACTGATAAGTTTTGATGCATTGCGCACCTATAACATGAGTAGTGCTCATTATATCAAACCTGAAAATCTGTTTAAAGAAAAGGAAAAGGTGAAAGAAGCAGACTGGATTCTCTTTCCAAAATACTGGCAAATTAATACATTGGTCTACGGACTAAAGAAAAATATTTTTCCAAATATAAGCACATACCATCTAGGGCATAATAAAGTTGAAATGACTAGGGCTTTTATGGCAGTATGTCCTGAAAATACTCCTTATACTGAAATACTGAGTAATACTCCTAATAATCAGGAATTAATTTTAGATACCTTTTCCTTTCCTTTTATAGCAAAGGAAATCAAAAATTCAATGGGTAATGGAGTATTTCTTATTCAAAATCCAAAAGAGTTTAAAAATTACTGCAGGCAAAACAATGTACTTTATGTACAAGAAAAGCTTCCTATCGATCGTGACATAAGGATAACCTATGTAGGTGATGAAATAGTAGGAGCGTACTGGAGGATAGGTTCAGAAAACAATTTTAAAAACAATGTGGCCCAGGGAGGAACAATCTCTTACGATAATATTTCTGCTGATGCGCTGTTATTGGTAGAATCCATTGCTAAAACTCTCGGAATCAACCATGCAGGCTTTGACGTTGCAGAAGTTGACGGGCACTATTATATCTTAGAATTTAATGTATTTTTTGGTACCAGAGGACTACTGGATATGGGTGTAAATTTAAGTGAAATAATTCTAAAGTATCTGAAAAGCCACCCCTCCAATATTCCAACCGACCCTATTTTTCCTTTCCCCAGGATATCTTAAAAAGAACCTTATACTTAAACTAAGTATAAGGTTCTTTTTATTTAAGGTGTTCAACTTTTATGTTATACCTTTTTTAGAATAGTTTAAATACTCCAAAGAGTTTTGCCGACATAAGTATAATTGCAACTACTAAAATAACCTTAACCCATTTGTCTCCTTTTTTCACGGAAAAGTTACTGCCAATATAAGCCCCTACTCCATTTCCAACAGACAGGCTTAATCCGTAGAGCCAGTTTACCTTTCCATTTATTATAAAAATCAACAGCGATAGAGCCATATATATGGCTACTATAAAGACCTTCATACTGTTTATGCGTACTAGCGAAAATCCTGTTATCAGTGTAAGAGCTGCTATTATTATAAACCCAACTCCCGCCTGTATAGCTCCACCGTAAATACCTATAAAGAAAAATATTATAGCGCCTATTATTTTATCTTTTTTCTTTAATGATTCTTTTTTTGTTTTTAATTTGCTTTGGGGATTCCATATAATTAGAGCTAGCACTATCAGCATAACTACAGCCAGTATCTTATTGAAAAGTTCAGCTGGCATTGAAATAGCAAGGTTTGAACCTATTAATGAACCAACAACAGCAGGTAATGCTAATGTAATGTTTAACTTCCAATCGAAAAACCCTTTACTTCTAAAGTTGCTTATTGCAATGATATTTTGTACCATTAAAGCTATCCTATTTGTTCCATTAGCAACAGCAGAGGGCAATCCTAAAAATATTAACATAGGCATCACTATCAAAGAGCCTCCACCTGCGTTTACATTCAAAAATCCTGCTGCTATCCCCGTTAATATAACTAATACAATATGTAATATAGACATAATTTAACCTCCATAAATATTAATATGTTTCTATGTATATTCATTAATATATTATACTATAATCTTATATTTGAACAGTAAAAATCAAGTCTTTATTCTAAAATATGCAAAGACTTGATTTTAGTCTAGTTTACTTTTTGTTGACAAGTATGTGTATGGTAGGTTTTTTTAAGACCTTTTCGGCAACTCTATAAACATCATTAGCTTCAATATAATCCAAATTTTTTAAATCCTCAGAAAAAGCATCTATCTTTTTGCCCATCAGCTTTTGATTCAAGACATAACTACCCAATCCTTCTGAATCCTCTAAAATTAGAGCAATTGAGGTCTTAATCACCTTCTTCATTAGCTCAATATCTCTCTTACTAATGACTATTTCTCTTGTGTTGATTCTTTTTATACAGTCCTCAATAATCTCTTTGACTTCCCATATATCATCTTCACCAACAGCTGTATAGATATAATAGGTCTTTATGCCTTCAGTAGTATCCATTTCCGTATATACGTCATAGGCAAGTCCCCTTTCTTCCCTTAGGGCTCTGAATAAAATAGAATTTGGACTTTCGCCAAGTTTATGGTTCAAGATATCCAAGGCAAGTTCTTCTCTACGACTGAGACCATGAAATGTGTACAGATAAACAAGTGTATTCTGTTCTATATTTTCCTTATAGGAAATCTTTTCTACAGCTCGATTTTTTTCGATGATAACGTCTCTTTTTATGCTCTCACTTTTAGACCATTTGCCAAAATACTTTTCTATAATATTCTTCATTTCATTATGTTTTAAAGAAGACACTATACTTATAATACATCTATCAGGTCTAAAGTTGGCATCATAAAATTTTTCTAACTGTTCCTTTGTAAAGTTTTTTACGTTTTTTTCCGTTCCTATTACATCATATTTCAATGGGCTTTTCTTAAAGGCTAGTTCATGGACTTTATTCAAACTATAATCCTCTATATCGTCAACACATGTTTTAATCTCTGTTAATATAACTCCCCTTTCCTTTTCTATTTCTTCTTCGGGAAAGGTAGGATTCATAATTATATCGGATAATATCTCTATAGAATCTTCAAACTCCTCTTCTAATACCGTAACGGACAGTACTGTACTAGTATAATCGGTATATGCATTATAGGTGCCTGCCCTCTCTTCCAAATCTTTATTGATTTTATTGTTATCCCTTTTTTTTGTGCCTTTAAATAACATATGCTCAATAAAATGGCATATCCCATTTTCATCTTCCATTTCATCTAAAGAACCTGCTTCTATTCCAACATGGATAGAAGCGATATTTGTATCTTTTTTTATTGTAACAAGTCTAATACCATTTACTAAAATATGTTCCTGTGAATCGAAAACTTGTTTTTTCATCATAATTACTCCTACTTTCAGTTTTGTATATTTTCTCTAAAAAATAATTATATATGATTTCATCTAAAGTTGGAATATTTAATAGCAAAACATAATAAAAAAAATTTCCTGCATTAA
>JACCKY010000068.1 GCA_014236755.1 Candidatus Petromonas tenebris
TGAGGTGAAAATGCCAATACTTATATGTCCAGAATGTAATGGCGAGTTAGTTTCAAAAAATACAGATGAGTAGCTTTGCTACTCATCTGAGAGTATCACGAAGTGATATTTTGTTCTAGGAAGGAGTACATGATAGATGGCTAAGGTTATGGATTATGTTTATAAACTCATATCATTTTTTATGATTGTTATGCTAATGATAATGGTTAGTTCAATGACATTTAATGTTATTGCACGTTATTTTGGAAAAGCTTTGATGTGGATAGATGAAGTAAGTAGATTAGCTTTTGTATGGATGTCGTTTTTAGCTATAGTTATAGGATTTCGTTATAACTTACATCCTGCATTTGAAATATTTATAAAAAAATTAGGAGAAAATAAAGCTGAAAAACTATTAATAACAATTATTAACGTTTTTATTTTAATATTTTTAGTATATGCTTTAAAAGGTGGAATTGATTATACTTCGAAGGCCTATATTCAAAAAACAGCTATTTTAGGTATTTCTGTTGGATGGAAATATAGTGCAATTCCATTTTCAGCATTTATTATGATTTTAGAAACAGTAAGGAAATTGGTATTAACCTGGAAATAGTATAAAAATGTAATCTGAATAAAATTTAATATACTGAATATACGAGGTGTTAAATATGGAAACAGTTTTGATTTTCTTAGGTTCTTTACTGGGGTTTACTGTTTTAGGAGTTCCGATAGGCTTTGCTATAGGATTAACATCAATTATTTTAATGTTTTCATTAGGTATGACAGATGCCATGATACTTGCTAGAAGATTAATAGCAGGTGTAGACATATATACTTTGTTAGCAATTCCTTTTTTTATGCTGGCTGGAGAAATTATGAACAGAGTAGGACTTACCAATGATATTCTTAAATTTTCGGGTGCTCTTGTAGGACGAATCAGGGGAGGATTAGCTGCTGTAAATGTATTAGGAAGTATGCTTTTTGCAGGAATTAGCGGATCAGCAGTAGCGGATACAGCTGCTTTAGGTTCACTGGAGATCCCTATGATGGAGAAGGATGGATACGACAAGCCTTTTGCTTCAGCTATTACAGCTGCTTCTGCAGTAATCGGACCAATAATTCCACCAAGTATTCCAATGATTATTTTTGGTTCACTAGCACAGATTTCTATTGCTAAATTATTTTTAGGTGGTGCTATTCCAGGGATTTTAATAGGTATATCACTACTTGGATATTCGCTTTTTATTTCAAAAAAGAGAAACTATCCAGTGAGTCAAGCTGTTAGCTTTAAGGAATTCGTTCAGGTATTTAGGAACACTATTTGGGCTTTGATTTTACCAATTATTATTTTAGGGGGAATTTTAGGAGGATTCTTTACTGCTACTGAAGCGGGTGCAATAGCTGTTATTTATGCTGTTATTATTTCATTTGTAGTATATAAGGTTAAACTTAGGGATTATAAGGATATATTAAAAGGTGCTGCTTTGAGTACAGGAGTAGTTATGTTAGTATGTGCTACAGCTATGGCTCTAACATGGTTCCTTGCAGTTGCACAACTACCTCAAACTTTGACAAATTATTTAATGAGTATTACGGAAAATAAGTTGATTTTTCTTTTTATACTCAATGTATTGTTATTTATTGTTGGTATGGTCATTGACTTAACACCTGCATTATTTTTATTGACACCTATATTGCTGCCTATTAGCAAAATGTATGGTATTGACCCAATACATTTTGGAGTTATTATGGTTGCAAATTTATGTATTGGTTTGATAACACCACCTGTAGGTACTGTTTTATATGTTACTACTTCAATTTCCAAGTTGAAGTTAGAAAAGTTAGTTAAAGAATTGATACCAATGTATGCAATATTATTTATAGTTCTAATGCTAATTACTTATGTACCTTTTACAGTTTTATGGTTACCATCATTAGTTAAATAGCTATTGGAGGGGTTTTATGTTTGTTGATTTTTATTATCAGGAGATTGAAGGATTAGAAATACCGGATGAAAATTTATTAGGTGTATTTAAGCCTAAATTAACAGAAAATACTGCTGATGTTGAAAGTCTAGTCATGGAAGCAATACAAAATCCTATAGGAAGTGATAAGTTAAGTGAGAGGTTGAAACCTTCAGATAAAATATTAATATTATCTGATGATAATACGCGTAGTACCCCTGTGGATAAAATTTTGAAAGTTTTGTTGCCTTATCTTCAAGAATTAGGGATTAAAAAAGAGAACATTACTATTTTGATGGCAGTTGGTACTCATAGACCTATGAGTCGGAGTGAATTGGTTGATAAATTAGGTCAATACGTAGTGAGTGAATATAATGTGCTCAATCACCTTTGGGATAAAGAAGAACAGAATATGTATTATGGCAAAACTTCAAGAGGTATTGAAGTATGGGGAAACAAATTATTACATGAGAGTGATTTTATAATTGGGTTAGGTCATATTGTACCACATAGGGTAGCAGGTTTTTCCGGAGGAGGGAAAATTGTCCAACCTGGAGTAGCAAATGGTAAATCAACAGGTGAAACACATTGGTTAAGTGCTTTAGTAAGTGGTTCTGAAATTATGGGTAAAAGAGATAATATCGTAAGAGAGCAGATAGATGAGGCTGCCAGACTTATGGGGTTGAATTTTATTATTAATGTTGTACAAGATTTAAAGGGAAAAGTAGTTAGGGTTTTTGCAGGTGATTTAGTTACGGCCCACAGGGCAGGATGTGAGTTAGCTAAAGAAGTTTACGGAGTGAGAATTCCAAAAGCTGATATTGTCATTACTGATTCATATCCGGCTGATATTGAGTTGTGGCAAGCGGCCAAAGGAATCTATTCTTCTGAATTAGTGGTTAAAGAAGAGGGTTATGTTATTCTAGTGACGCCTTGTCCAGAAGGGGTAGCTAAAACTCATCCTGAAATTGAAAAGTTTGGATATTTATTTTTAAAAGAGACAGAAAAACTCATAGAAAAAAAAGAATTGCAAGAACTTAGTGTAGCAGCTCATTTGGTTCATGTAGGTAGGGTCATTAAAGAAAAAGCTCATGGGATTATGGTTTGTCCGAATATTTCTGATGAATTAAAAGAAAAGTTAGGTTTTATTCCAGCTGCTTCTGTGCAAGAAGCGCTGGCATATGCTTTAGATAAAAAAGGCAAAAATGCTTCCATTGTTGTTATGTTGCATGCAGGAGAAATTTTACCTATTAATTAAAAAAAAGGGAGGAATTATTATGTCAAAATTTAAGGTTTTAGTAACTGATTATGAATATGAAACTCTGGAATATGAAGAGAAAGTACTAGCAGAAATTGGTGCTGAGCTGCTAAAAGCTCAATGTAAGACAGAAGAGGATGTTATAGAAGCAGCTCAGGGAGTAGATGGATTATTGGTTCAATATGCTCCAATAGGCAGAAAAGTTTTTGAAGCATTATCTCAATTAAAAGTTGTTGCTCGTTATGGAGTAGGGGTTGATGTAGTTGATTTAAAAGCAGCTACTGAACATGGAGTTTGTGTCGTTAACGTACCAGATTATTGCGATGATGAAGTATCAGATCATGCATTTGCTTTACTAATGGCATGTGCAAGGAAAATAACTTTACTTAATAATGATGTTAAGAATAGTAATTGGAACTTTAATATATCTAAACCAATTTATCGTTTTAGAGGTAAAAAATTAGGAATTGTTGGATTTGGGAAGATACCACGTAAGTTAGCAGAAAAAGCTAAACCATTTGGATTTGAAATAATTGTTTATGATCCATTTGTAGATAAAGGTGTTGAAGAAGAATACGGAGTTAAACTGGTGGACTTGGATGAATTGATGAAAGAATCAGACTATATATCAGTTCATGTTCCATTGAATAAATACACAAAACACCTTATAGGAGCTAGGGAATTAGGTTTGATGAAAGAGTCTTCATTCATAATTAATACAGCTCGAGGAGCGGTGATTGACGAAAAAGCTTTGATAGAGGTTTTAAAAAATAAAAAAATCGCAGGAGCTGCTCTAGATGTAACTGAACAGGAGCCAATAGCCAATGATAGTCCTTTATTGAATATGAATAATGTAATTATCACTCCACATGTTGGTTGGTATTCCGAAGAAGCACTAGTAGAATTAAAGACAAAGGCAGCTCAAGGAGTAGCAGATGTACTTATAGGTAAGAAACCTGAACGTTTAGTAAATAAAGAAGTATGGGATAAATAATTTTTACAATTAGAGGTGATAAAAGTGATAGAAGTAGTGACTTTAGGAGAAACAATGGTAATGATGAATCCTCAAGAGAGTGGTTCGCTAAAATATGTTAATCAATTCACAAAACAATTAGGTGGGGCAGAGTCTAATTTTGCTATTGGACTCGCCCGACTAGGTATTAAAGCAGGATGGATTAGTCGTCTAGGAAAAGATAGTTTTGGTGATTATGTTGAAGCATTTATCAGGGGTGAAGGTGTAGATGTATCAAGTATTAAGCGTGATGATAACTATCCAACAGGTTTAATGATTAAGGAAAGACGTGGGCTAGGTGAAACAAGGGTATATTATTATCGCCATGATTCTGCTGCAAGTCATATGGTTCCTGAGGATCTCGACGAAGGATACATAAGTCAAGCTAAATATCTGCATCTCACAGGAATTACTCCTGCTTTAAGTAATTCCTGTAGAGAGGCAATTTATAAAGCGATTGAAATAGCACATAAACATGGATTAAAAGTTACCTTTGATCCTAATTTAAGATTAAAGCTATGGAGTAAAGAAGAGATGAGGAGGGTTGTTTTAGATATTTGTAGTAAAGTGGATATTGTATTACCAGGCTTAAGTGAAGGCCAGCTGTTATTAGAAGTAGATGAACCAGAAGAGATTATAGATGGATTCTTAAAATTGGGAGCTGAAGTCGTAATACTTAAAGTAGGAGAGAAGGGTGCAATTGTTGGTACTTCAGAGAGCAAGCAACATGTACCAGGATTCACTTTAGAGAGAATTGTTGATCCTATTGGTGCAGGAGATGGATTTGCTGCAGGTTTTGTAGCAGGTCAATTGAAAGGTTATGATTTAGTTGAGTCTGTAAGATTAGCTAATGCTGTTGGAGCTTTTGCTATGACAGTAAAAGGTGATGTAGAAGGATTGCCTACATGGGAGGAATTGCAGGTTTTTTTAGGGCATAAAGAAGATATTGAAAGATAGAAGTTACTGCGGGAGGGATAAAGTTTGGATAAAATCAAAGCTATACAAGTGATTGAAGATACAGGTTTAATTGCTGTAATGAGAGGAATGAAACCGACACAAATAGCTAAAGTAGCTAGGGCGTTAGCAGCAGGTGGAGTTAAAGTACTAGAAATAACCATGAATAGCCCTCAGCCTCTTAAAATGATAGAAGAAGTTAAATTATTATTAGAGGATAGTGATGTTATAGTAGGAGCTGGAACTGTATTAGATGCAGAAAGTGCTCGAGCTGCTATTTTAGCGGGAGCAGAATTTGTTTTTGCTCCTAATCTTAATTTAAAAGTAATAGAGCTATGCAAAAGGTATAATAAGCTTGTAATACCTGGAGTAATGACTCCTACTGAAGTTGTTAAGGCTTACGAAGCTGGAGCCGATTTAATAAAAGTATTCCCTGCTAATGTAGTTGGACCTGAATTTATTAAAGGTATTAGAGGACCGTTAAGTGATATTAAGGTAATTCCAACTGGAGGTATCAATTTAGATAATGCTGCTGATTATATTAAAGCAGGAGCAGTTGCTTTAGGTGCAGGTGGATCGTTGTTAGATAAAAAAGCAATAGAAAACGAGGAGTATGAAGTATTAATTGAAAGAGCTCGTACATTTATAAGAATTATTAAGGAGGCTCGAAGTCAATAATGAAAATAGTTCGTTATCGAATAAATGCAAAAGTTAGTTATGGAATTTTAGATGGTGAAATAATTAAGCCAATTGAAGGAGAGTTGTATGAAGACTTTTCTATTGGTAAAGAAACACTATACTTGAAGGATGTTGAGTTAGTATCTCCATGTGTACCAAGTAAGATAATTGGAATAGGATTAAACTATTACGATGCTGCTAAGAAGAATGGATTAGATATTCCGAAAGAACCAATTGTTTTTCTTAAAGCTCCAAGCTCAGTAATAGGACCTAATGAAAAAATAATTCAACCAGAAATGAGTCAAGAAATTTGTTACGAAGTAGAATTGGCTATAGTAGTTGGCAAAAGGTGCAAAGATGTAAAAGAAGAAACAGCTTTAGACTATGTCTTAGGTTATACGATAGCTAATGATGTTACAGCTAAGGATGTGATGGCTAGAACAAAACCATGGGCTCTTGCTAAATCATTTGATACATTTACTCCTTTAGGACCAGTTATAGAGACTGAATTGAATCCTATGAATGTTAATCTTCGACTTTGTGTAAATGGCGTTTTAAAACAAGATGGAAATACTAAAGATATAATTTTTGGGGTTCCAAAACTAATTAGTTATTTATCTAAGGTTATGACTTTAGAACCAGGTGATGTTATATTAACTGGAACTCCATATGGAGGCGGTCTTCTGTCAAAAGGAGATGTATTAAAGATGGAAATAGAAGGAATAGGTAGTATGATAAATTATGTCGATTAATATATAGCCAGTAATAGCGGTAAATTTTAACTGGTAAAAAATTAAAAAATACTACGAAAACTAGTCATTTTCAGATGAAGAGTGTTAATTGCAATTTCCCTTTGATTCGCATCTCACTTAAGACTTTTATACAGTAATATAACTACAGTATATTTAGCCCAAGGGTCCTTAATCGCAGTATATTCTTTTCCTCTTATGATTGTTCCGTTTTTAATTTTAGCGGGAAATTTAATGGGAACTGAAGGATTATTAAAGAGAATAGTTATGGTTGTTTATAAACCTTATGTTAATAAATCTTTTCCTTTTTAACGAATTTAATAGACTTTTTGTTGGATTTGAAAAAGCTTAATATATGTCTTTTACAATGTAATAGTTCAGGAGGAAATATGATGTTAAGAAGTCAAAAAATGCGAAGTGTCGCAGTAGAGATGGATGCATTAAAGATGGGAATGGGATGGAGTGCTGAAGATTTAGATAAACCTCAAATCATCCTGGTAGTGTTCACTTAGATAAGTTTGTATTTGCAGCAGAAAAGACCTTTTTAGAACTAGGTACCAGACCAGCAAAATATACAACAACTGATATATGCGATGGGATAGCCCAAGGACATGATGGAATGAATTATTCTCTACTATCCCGTGAAATAATCTGCAACATGATAGAGATACAAGGAACAGCCACTCCCTTTGACGGTGGAATGTTTATATGCAGCTGCGACAAAGGGATTCCTGCTCATCTGAAGGCTATTGCAAGACTTGATATGCCATCGATAGTAATGACAGGAGGCCTTATGAAGGCTGGTCCTGATAATCTCACACTAGAGCAAATTGGGACATATAGCGCCAAACTAAAAAGAGGTGAAATTACAGAAGAAGAATTTAAAGAAAAACAGCATACTGCTTGTGCCTCCTGTGGTGCTTGTGCATTTATGGGAACAGCAGCTACAATGCAAATTATGTCAGAAGCTTTAGGTCTTGCATTGCCTGGAACGGCAGCAATGCCTGCAACATTGGAAGAAATGGAAGAAGTAGCAAAAAGAGTAGCTGCTCAGCTTTTAGAGCTAATTAGACTGGATATAAAGCCCTCTCAAATCCTAACTAAAGAAGCCTTTGAAAACGCAATCATGGTCCATGCAGCCATAGCTGGATCAACTAATGCACTGCTTCACATACCTGCCATAGCCCATGAAGTAGGTATAGAAATCGATCCTGATATATTTGACAGTTTTCACAGAAAAATACCATATATAGTTAATATAAGGCCTAGTGGATTTTATCCAGGACAGTATTTCTGGTTTGCCGGAGGAGTACCAGCTGTAATGGAAGAAATTAAAGAATATTTGCATCTAGATGTGATGACGGTAACTGGAAAAACTTTGGGAGAGAATCTAGAAGAGTTAAAGAAAAATGGCTATTATGACAAATGTCATAGTTATCTAAAAGAAATGGGAGTTAATAGAGAGGCAGTAATAACTCCAGCTAGTAAGCCCATACAGAAGGAGGGAGCAATAGCTATTCTCAGAGGTAACTTGGCACCGGAAGGAGCAGTTGTAAAGCATTCGGCTATAGCAAAGGAAATGATGCAGGCAACGTTAATAGCAAGACCCTACGATTCAGAAGAGGAAGCTTTAGAAGCGGTTTTAAACAAAAAAATTAAGCCGGGAGATGCAGTATTTATAAGATACGAAGGGCCGAAGGGAAGTGGGATGCCAGAGATGTTCTATACTACGGAGGCAATCGCATCTGACCCTGAACTAGTTGCATCTATTGCTTTAATTACAGACGGAAGATATTCTGGTGCTACTAGAGGTCCAGCGATAGGCCACGTATCTCCTGAAGCTAGTGAAGGTGGTCCTATAGCACTAGTTGAAGAAGGAGATTTAATAAGAATAGATATTCCAAACAGAAGACTAGATATAATTGGAGTAGACGGTAAAGAAATGCCTAAAGAAAAAGTTGACAAAATATTGAAAGAAAGAAGAAATAGATGGAAAAAGCCCGAGCCTAAAGACGATAAAGGAGCCCTTAAAATTTACCGCAAACTTGCAGTTTCACCAATGAAAGGTGCTTATATGGAGTAGACTATCATTTGCAATCTACTTTAAAAAAATTAATTGAAAATAGCCGGAGGAATCATATGAAAATTACGAGTTTTAAGCTGTATAAAGTAAAGCCGAGATGGCTGTTTTTAAAGATTGAAACTGATGAAGGAATAGTTGGATGGGGAGAACCTGTAGTTGAAGGTAGAGCAGCTACTGTTGAATCTGCAGTTAAAGAATTAATGGAATATCTCTTGGGTAAAGATCCCCTGAGAATAGAAGACCATTGGCAGACCCTCTATAGAGGAGGTTTCTATAGAGGTGGCCCCATACTTATGAGTGCCATATCGGGGATAGATCAAGCACTGTGGGATATAAAGGGTAAGTATTATGATGCACCTGTTTATGAATTGATTGGAGGATTATGCAGAGACAAGATAATGGTTTATTCATGGATAGGTGGAGATAGACCAAGTGATGTGGCTAAAGCAGCTTTAGAAAAAAAAGAAGCAGGTTACAGTGCAATCAAAATGAATGCTACCGAAGAGATGCATTATATAGACTCCTATTCCAAAATAGATTCAGTGTTAGAAAGGGTTTCTTCAATAAGAGAAGCATGTGGTAAAGACTTCGGTATAGCCGTGGATTTTCATGGACGAGTACATAAATCAATGGCAAAAATTCTTGTGAAAGAGTTAGAGCCATTTAGATTGATGTTTATTGAGGAACCAGTCTTAACAGAAAATCTTGATTCATTAAAAGTGATTACTTTAAATACGTCGATTCCAATAGCAACAGGAGAGAGAATGTATAGCAGATGGGATTTCAAGGGTATTTTTGAACAAGGATATGTTGATGTAATACAACCAGACCTTTCTCATGCTGGGGGTATTACTGAATGCAAAAAAATTTCGGCTATGGCTGAAGCCTATGATGTTGCAGTAGCATATCACTGTCCACTGGGTCCTATAGCCTTAGCTTCTTGTTTGCAACTAGATGGTTGTGTTCCGAATGCCTTCATACAGGAGCAAAGTTTAGGTATACATTATAATCAGGGTAGTGATATATTAGATTATTTAAAAGACAAAAGTGTATTTGAATATAAGCATGGGTATGTGGCTATACCAAATAAACCAGGATTAGGTATAGAAATAAATGAAGGCAAGGTTAAAGAAGAAGCTGAAAAAGGGCATAACTGGAAAAATCCCGTGTGGAGAAATCATGATGGAACTATTGCAGAATGGTAATTGAATTGGAGGGATACACATGGGATATATAACTATAGATACAGGAACTACAAATACAAGAATAAGACTTATTGAAAATGAAAATATTGTTATTACTTTTAAGGCCAATGTAGGAGTTAGAGATACTGCAATAAAGGGGACATTAAAATACCTTAAGGAAGCAATTAAGAAAGGGATATACTATTGTCTCGACCAAGGTAATAAAACTATTGAAGAAATAGATGCTATTATTGCTTCCGGTATGATTACTTCAAACCTTGGACTTTATGAGATCTCACACTTAAAAACTCCTATAGGAATTAAAGAAATTTCTGAAAACATTGTATCAAAGATGTTTGAAGATATAATAGATAAACCAATACACTTTATACCAGGAGTGAAGAATAGAGTAGAAGATTTAAATATTGAAACTATAAATGAAATAGATATTATGAGAGGTGAAGAGGTTGAAGCTATAGGAGCGATATCATTATACCCAAGTAAAACTAGGACAATATTTATATCTCCTGGATCTCATACGAAATTTGTTTTTATGAATAAAAATAATAAAATAGAAAAATGTAGTACAACACTTACAGGAGAAATATTATGGGCTCTATCTAAGGAAACAATATTAGCTCAATCAATTAATGAGGAACTTATTAGAGAAATTGATGAAAAATATGTCTTTAAAGGTATAGAAAGTGCAAAAAAATATGGTTTTACTAAATCTTGTTTTTTAGTTAGATTGATTGACACCTTTTTAGATACTACTCCGAATCAGAGAGCTAATTTTCTAGCAGGGTCATTAGCTTATTATGATATACAATCAATACAGAATGATCTCAATAGAAACAAACATGATATCATCATAGGCGGTAAAAAGATTTTAAGAGAGCTATACAAATTAGTTATAAAAAAAATGAGATGTAATGTTAATTCAGTAACCTTATTAAATGATAATGATGTGGAAAAAATTAGCTCCGTAGGAGCTGTAAATATATATGAATATAAAAGCAAATACATGTAGTTGCTGGAGGTAATCCGATGAAAAGAATAGGTATCATTCAAAAAATTGTAGACATAGGTATAGTTGCCATAGTTAGGACAGAATCTAAGGCATCAGCTTTGAAAACAGTGGAAGCTATTAGAGAAGGCGGAATTAATGCAATTGAAGTTACAATGACTGTTCCAGGCGCTTTGGATATTATAAAAGAGATTTCTGAAACTTACGATGACATAATATTAGGAGCTGGCACAGTACTTGATCCGGAAACTGCAAGGGAATGTATATTAGCTGGAGCTACATATATTATCTGTCCTCATTTAAATTATGAAGTTATAAATTTATGTAATAGATATAGAGTTCCTGTAATGCCTGGAGTCATGACAGTTAAAGAAGCAATAGAAGCTATGGAATTAGGAGTTGAAATTTTAAAGGTTTTTCCGGGAAGTGCTTTCAATCCATCAATAGTTAAAGCTATCAAGGGACCACTACCACAGGCAAATTTAATGCCGACTGGTGGAGTGAATTTAGATAATGTAGCTGATTGGGTTAAAAATGGTGCAATAGCTGTAGGTGTAGGTGGATCATTAACTAAAGATGCTAAAACAGGTGATTATGAAAGGATAACTGAGAAAGCTAAAGAGTTTGTAAAGAGAATAGAAGATGCAAGAAATTAATTTAAAATTTTTAAGTTGGAGGCGCAAAATGTTTTGTCGTAGTCAAAGTATTTTAAAACAACCTGAGTGGTCAAACGTAAGAGCTTTATATAAATCCAATGGTTTTACTAATGAAGAGCTGGAAAAACCTATTATAGCAGTTGTAAATTCATTTAATACCATATGTCCAGGTCATTTCAATCTGAATAATTTAGTTCAGCATGTACGAGAAGGAATAAGGGTTGCTGGAGGTACTCCTGTTGAATTTGGAACAATAGGAGCCTGTGATGGTATGGCTATGGGCCATAAAGGAATGAGACATATACTTCCAACTAGGGAATTAATCGCAAATGATATAGAAATGATGATAGAGGCTCATAAATTAGATGGTATGGTTTTACTTGGTTCATGTGATAAAATTGTTCCCGGCATGCTAATGGCAGCAGCAAGGCTTGATATACCAGCTATTTTAGTTAATGGTGGTCCAACACTTCCGGGAAGAATGAGAAAGGATAATCCATATGGTGGTGAACATATAGATCATTCTATTATACAACAATCCTTAGGATCACTAAATGCTGGAACGATTGATTGGAATGAATATTTGTGGCTTGAAGATAATGCTTGTCCGACTATCGGCTCATGTGCTATGCTCGGGACTGCAAATACAATGTGTTGTTTATCAGAGGCAATGGGAATGTCACTTCCAGGTAGTGCCGCAATTCCAGCTGTTTATAGTCAAAGAATGGCAGTGGCATTCCAAAGTGGTAAGGCTATTATGGAATTAGTAAAGAAAGATATTACAGCAAGACAAATCATTACTCGTAACTCATTAAGCAATGCTATTAAAATTAATTCAGCTATAGGCGGCTCAACTAACGCTGTTCTGCATATACTTGCAATAGCCTATGAGGCAGAAGTAAGTCTTACTTTAGAAGACTTTGGTGCAATCAGTAGCCAAGTGCCTCATATTTCTCCATTAATTCCTGGAGGACAGTATGCACTCCTTGATTTTTATGAGGCTGGGGGCATTCCTGCTGTAATGAAAGAGTTAGAATCTGTACTTGATTTAGATGAAATGACTGTAACAGGACAAACAGTTAGTCAGAATATAGTTAATGTAGTGACATTAAATAAAAATGTTATTAGAAGTTTAAATAATCCTGTAGCAACCAATAGTGGAATTGCTGTATTAAAGGGAAATCTGGCTCCTGAAGGGGCAGTAACTAAACCTTCTGCTATACCTGAGGAGGCCTTGAAATTTACAGGTCCAGCAGTAGTTTTTGAAAGTGAAAAGGATGCCTTGGAAGGAATATCTTCAAATAAAGTTAAAGCAGGAGATGTTATAGTAATTCGAAATGAAGGCCCTAAAGGTGGACCGGGTATGCCTGAAATGTATAAAGCAATGAAGCTTCTTGTAGGCATGAACTTGGGGAGTAAGGTTTGTTTAATTACCGATGGGCGTTTTTCGGGTTCTAACAATGGCTGTTTTGTTGGTCATATATGTCCTGAAGCAGCAGAAGGAGGTCCAATTGCCTACGTAAAAGATGGAGATATTATAACCGTAGATGTGGAAAGTGGGATGATAGAAGTAGTTAATAGTGACTTTGAAGAACGTATTAAAAAAGAAATTGAAATTATAAGAAATAAACCAAAAGGATATCTTTATGTTTATTCAAACATTGTAACTTCTGCGTCGACTGGAGCAGTTATACCAACCAGAGAATAATAAAAAAGTTAGTTAACCCCTCATTTTTATAATGGAAGCCCATATATTATTGGGCTTCCATAAGTTTTTAAGTACAACAATTTCTTTTATTTTCTAGCACACTCCACAGCCACACCTTTCAAGATCTCAAGGCCATGTTTTAAAGCAGGCAGAATAGACTCTAAATTTTCCTTTACTGCCTTAGGACTTCCAGGAAGATTTATGATAAGAGTTTGGCCCCTTATACCGGAAACTCCCCTACTGAGCATAGCTTTTGGAGTTATTTGCAGGCTATAATATCTCATGGCTTCTGAAATTCCAGGAACTTGCCTGTCGATCACATCAAGGGTGGCCTCTGGAGTAAAGTCTCTAGGAGAAAAACCTGTTCCTCCCGTTGTAAGTATAAGATCCAGTTTTAAATTATCGCACATGTTTATCAGTTCTTTAGATATTTCTTCTCGCTCATCAGGCAGTATTTTCCACATTGCTATGTCATATCCATTGGCTGACATTATATCCTTAATTAATTTACCGCTTTTATCCTCCCGTTCTCCTTTTGAACCCTTATCACTTGCAGTAATGATTCCTACTTTGAACATAAAAATCCCCCCAATAGAATGATTGTTATTTAAACATCAATCTTATATAATGATAAGTAAATATTTGTTATAATATCACAATTATATCATGTCTAAATCTATTTCGCATTTGACACCAAAAATTTATTATAAGTAGAATAGAAAATTTAATATAAACACAATTGCGTTGGAAGGAGTACTTATGAAAAAGGCAGACACAGCAATAATTTTAGCTGGTGGAAAAAGTTTAAGAATGGGATTTGACAAAAAATATATTAAAGTGGGAAATCAGTTTCTTATTGATATTTTAATAAATAAACTAAAAAAAATATTTGATGAGATAATTGTCGTTTCTAATGATAAAAAAGTTTATAAAAACGATGGAGTAATTGTAGTTGAAGATGAAATAAAAAACATTGGGCCATTAGGGGGACTCCATATTGGATTAAAACACTCAAGCAGTAATTATAGCTATGTTATCGCCTGCGATATGCCATACATTAATGAAGCCTATATTGAATTTATGAAAACAAAACTTGAACTGAAGGATGATGTCTATGCTGTAATTACAAGATACAAAGAGCATATAGAACCCTTTAACAGTTTCTATTCAAAAAAAATGACAGAAGAAATTAAAAAACATATATGCTTAGGAAAAAGAAGTATTTTTACATTACTAAAAAAACTGGAAGTAATCTATATAGAAGAAGCTACAGCTAGATCCTTTAGTCCCGGTTGGCAAATGTTTA
>JACCKY010000069.1 GCA_014236755.1 Candidatus Petromonas tenebris
TCAAATTGTTTTTCAATATACAAGCTTTTTTAGTTTTCATGCTACTAGGTAGGAAAAGTAGATGAAAACTATTAGATAGGATATTTATTTTGAAGTGTTTTACAAACTATATTATACAAAGGAGAAAAAATATGTTAAACAAAATGAAGAAAAAAAAGACATCAATAAGTATTAAAATAATATTGGCTTCATTGTTAATTTTTTTAGTTGCACTTTCTTTGTTAACCAGTATCTCATTACGGACGGTAAAAACAGAAATAGAAAAGCAACTAGAAGAGGATGGGAAAGCCCTGGTAAAGAACATGGCAAAACAAATAGAAAATACATACACTGCAGAACAATATTTAGAAGATCTATTAGCTGACAAAATAAAATCTACAGCTTATTTGATAGGCCAGCAGGAGGAGATTACAAATAAGTACCTAAAAGAGATTGCAAAGGAAGTAGGTGTATCCGAGATAAATGTTACTGATTCCAGTAGAGAAATTATATTCTCCAATTTAGATGGCAATATAGGTTATAAATATTTAGAGGGACATGCTATGACTCCCCTTTTTAATAGAGAAAAAGAAGCTATAGTGGAAAAGATAAGAAAAAGTACCGTTGATGATAAATTCTATAAATATGGGGCTGTGGCTTTGAAAAATGGCAGAATTGTTCAAATAGGCATTTCAGCCGATAAGGTTGAGGCCATAAAGAACGATATGGGGAAACAAAAAATTGTTGAGGAGATAGCTGACAAAGAAAATGTGGTTTATGCCCTTGTAATAAGTAAAAATTTAAAGGCTATAGCCCACAGTGATACATCAAGAATTGGTATAGACCTCACAGATGAGGGAAGTAAAAGAGCGGCTGTAGAGGGAAAAACATACTATTCAAAATACAAGTATAAAAATAAAATATGGGTTTATGACGTACTAGTTCCCCTGTATAAGGATGGAACACACATAGGAGCTGTAAATGTTGGATTATCTTTAGAAAATCTTGATAATGCAGAGAAAACAATATTAACTAGATCTATCTTTATTACTTTGATAACTTTTGTAATAGGAGGATTGCTTTTAGCGATTTTCATAAGAAGACTAGTTAAACCATTAAATTACTTAGCTAATATTTCGGAGAAGGTTGCTAAGGGGAATTTGAATGAAAAAATTTCAGTCAAGTCAAAGGATGAAATAGGAATTCTTGCAGAGAGTTTTAATACCATGATGATCAGTCTCAAAAATATGATACAAAAAATAAACGATGTATCTGAATCTGTATTCATACATACAAGAGAATTAAACTTAACAGCTAAACAGGTGGCGGAGGTTTCAGAACAAATTGCTGAGGCTACGCAGGATGTTGCTAGTGGAGTTGAGGCACAGGTTAAATCCACAGAAAAGTCAGCAAGAAGCACTAAGGAAGTAGTTGCTAATATTGAAAACGTTAAGGATGATATTACAAATGTTGTAAATAGTGCTAATAAGACCAGTAGAGTTGCATTAGAAGGTAATGAAAAGATGAATTTATTGGTTGAACAAATAGGAAAAGTGAGAGAAAGCGTCAATATATCCTACCATGTAATAAACGAACTTGAAGAGATTTCAGGTGAAATAGGTAAGATTGTTGAGATGATTAATGGAATCGCTACACAAACTAATTTACTGGCGTTAAATGCAGCCATTGAAGCTGCTAGAGCGGGAGAAGCAGGGAAAGGATTTGCAGTGGTAGCAGATGAAATAAGGAAACTGGCTGAAGAATCCATTAAGTCTGCTGACAATATTAAAGAACTGATTGACAAAACTCAAGGAAGCATTAAAAAAGCACTATACTCAATAGAAGAAGGCAACAAAGAAGCCGATAAAGGGGAAGTAGCTATGCAGGAAGTATCCTCTTCCTTTGGTGAGATAATAGAATCATTTAATTTGACGAAGGATAGCCTAGATGAAGTTAAGAATAAGATTACAATAATAACTGCAGAAACAGATATGATAACAAATAATATAGATGAAATCAGAGAGGTATCAGAGCAGTCAGCTGCCAATACCCAGGAGGTTGCAGCATCGACAGAAGAACAACTGGCTTCTATTGAACACGTTTCAAGTTCTATAGAAGAACTTGAAAGCATGATAAAGGAATTAAGAGAGGCTATAAAAAATTTCAATAAGTAAATTAAATGTAAAAAAATCATGAAATTACAAATTGCAAAAAAAATATTTTTAGGTTATTATGTAAAGGTACGTAACTATAAAACTTAAAATAGCTAATGAAAAAAAGATTACTGGTGACGGGTTGTGGGTATAATGTAATAGGGAAGACCAAGAGCCCGATTGGAATTCAAGGTTACAAACTATGTAGATAGATGGGGGGAGCATATGAACTTAACTTTAGGACTAATTGGATGTGGAAATATGGCTTCTGCAATTATAGCAGGAGTAATTGAGTCAGGCATATTAGACGAAAAAAATGTGATGGTTAGCGATCCGGATTCTTCCAAGTTGGAAGCTATATCTCAGAAATATAATGTGCTCACTACAGGTAAAAATACTAATGTAGCTGAATATGCGGATATTTTAATATTAGCTATAAAGCCTAAATTACATGATTTGGTAATAAATGAAATCAAGCATAGTGTTAAGAAGTCAGCATTGATTGTAAGTATTGCGGCAGGTATAGATATGACCTATATTGAGGAAAGGCTTGGGTGTGATACTAAGGTGATTAGAACCATGCCAAATGTTGCAACATTCGTTAAAAAGGGAATGACTGCAATTACTTATAATTCAAATGTTACTAAAGAAGAACTGGATGAAGTAGTCAAGCTGTTTAGAAGTTTTGGTGAGGTAGAAATAATTGATGAAAGCCTTATGGACTATATTCCAGCTATAAGCGGCTCTTCACCGGCATATGTATTTATGTTTATAGAAGCTCTTGCGGATGGAGGGGTAGCCAGTGGAATACCGAGGGATAAGGCCTATAAAATGGCAGCTCAGGCTGTAGCTGGGGCTGCACAAATGGTTCTTGATACAAACAGACATCCTGGGGAATTAAAGGATATGGTATGCACTCCTGGCGGCGTTACAATTGAAGCCGTAATTTCCTTAGAAAAAAATAATTTTAGAGGAGCAGTATTAGAGGCAATGAAGCACTGTAATAGGAAATCTAATCAAGGACAGTCTAAAGACTTAGCTTAATAAGATTTGAAAAGACCCCTGCGTATTTATCAGTAGGGGTTTTCTCTTGTAAAAAGGACCAAATAATTATATTATTTTTATAAAAGAGTTAATTTTAACCTCTTGTGCTAGTTACTCTAACAGTATAGCTTTAAATATCTTTCAATGTTTCCTCTGAAGCGACTTTGAAGAGCTTTTTTTACCTCTAAATTTTTCTATTAAGACAGTTTTTCTACGGAGCCTGAAGAGGATTATTGAAGGATATCTATAAGGAACTAGTAAGGCGAGTTAATTTTAGGTGTTGTGACTACGTTCTTTTTTACTTCTATTCCAATCTTGGAAATTTATATTAATACATAATATGTTGAGAGGTGTGAATACATGGGGATAAAAATTATTACAGATAGTGTTGCAGACGTGCCTAAGAAAATAGCTAAAGAATTAAATATTACAGTAATGCCCTTGACTGTAAATTTTGAAGATGCTTCTTATAGAGATGGAATTGAAATAACATCAAAGGAGTTTTTTGATAAGTTAGCTAAAACTGATAAACTACCTTCTACTTCTCAGGTTCCAACTGGTGAGTTTTTGAAAGAATTTGAAAATGCCATAAACGCAGGAGATGAAGTAATAGCAATACTTATGTCTTCGCGATTAAGTGGAACTTATAATTCAGCCGTAACTGCTATGAACTTTATTAAAAGCAATAAAATAACCGTTTTTGATTCAAAGGCAGTTACACTTTCCCAGTGTTTGATGGTGATAAAGGCAGCCAGAATGGCTAAAAATGGAGAAAATAGAGAAAAAATTATCAGTAGACTCAAGTATATGAGAGAAAACATGGTATGTAAATTTATAATCGATAACCTGGAATATCTAAAAATGGGCGGAAGGATATCGGAAGCCCAAGCGATGATAGGAAAATTCTTAAATATTAAACCAATTCTTACAATGGATGATGGTAGACTCAGGTTAGAAAACAAGGTTAGAGGAAGAAAAAAAGCAATAAAATGGATAGTTAACTGGATTAAAGAGAATAGATTAGAGTTGGAAGATAAAATAGTAAGCATATACCATTCTAACGACTACGAATATTTTAAACAATTACGGGATACAATTACAGATAATTTTTCCGTTAAAGAACTTATTGAGGGAGAAGTTGGAGCAGTGGTAGGGACCCATGCGGGTCCAGGTTGTGTAGCAGTTGCCTTTATTAAATAACCTTAAAGGAGTGATAAAATGGGAAAAATTAAAATTATAACAGATAGTTTGGCTGACATTCCAAAGGGGCTTGCTGAAAAACTGAACATTACCGTACTTCCTCTTACAGTTAGGTTTGGAAGTATTGAATACAAGGATGGAATAGACTTAACTCCTCAAGAATTTTATGATAAGCTTAAAGAAGCTGAAGAGATACCAACTACCTCTCAGGTACCGCCTTCTGCTTTTAAGGAAGCAATCACAAATTCATTAGAAGAAGGATACGAGTACGTTATAATAATTAATGGATCTGGAGGAGTAAGTGGCACTCACCAATCTGCAGTGATTGCAAAAGAAGATTTAGGTTATGATAATGTATTTGTCATAGATTCCAGATCCCTTTCTTATGGGTGTGGTATGATCGTGGTAGAGGCAGCTAAAATGGCTTTAGATGACAAACCACTTGAAGATATACTTGAGCATGTAAATCAAATGATAAAGGGAGCACAGCAAATATTTTCCGTGGATACTTTAAAATATCTGCATAAAAATGGAAGGCTCAGCGCTGCAAAAATGGCATTGGGAACCCTATTGAATGTCAAGCCCATATTGGGGATAGTTGACGGAAAGGTGGAACCTTTAGACAAGGTGAGGGGAAATAAAAAGTTAATAAAAAGAATTATAGAAATATGTAAAGAAAAAGGCATTAAGGAAGGTGCTAGTATTGGGCTGGGACACGCATCAAATATTAAAGGGCTTAACGTATTAAAGGATGAAATAATTAAAGAGCTTAGCCCCTCAGAGATTGTAATAGCTGAAGTAGGGTGTACCATAGGTAGTCACGCTGGACCCGGAACATTGGCGGTGTTTTTTATAGGAGAAAAAGAATAAAGGCTCAATTTTCAATAAACTAAACTATAAAAAATGGAGGGATTAAATTGTCAAGCAAAGTATATTTTGTAAATTTGAGATCAGACTCAAAAAAAACAAACCTATCAAATAAAATTAGGAGATTATTTGATAAAGCAGGTTTAAAGGAAATCATTAGAAAAGGAGACCATACAGCTGTTAAACTTCACTTTGGTGAAAAGGGAAATAATGCTTATATTCATCCTATATTTGTAAGACAAATTGTAGATAAAATTAAAGAAAATGAGGGTAAACCTTTCTTAACTGATACAAATACGCTTTATACAGGCAGTAGAACTAATAGTGTGGATCATTTAGTAACTGCTATTGAGAACGGTTTTGCCTACTCCGTTGTAGGTGCACCTGTAATTATAGCTGATGGATTGTTTAGTAAAAACGTGATGGATGTAGAGATAAAAAAGAAAAACTTTAATACAGTTAAGATTGCAGGTGAGATATACAATTCTAATGCTATGGTCGTATTATCCCACTGTAAGGGCCATGAGTTAGCAGGTTTTGGTGGAGCCATAAAAAATTTAGCTATGGGATGTGCAACTGCAGCGGGAAAACAAATGCAGCATTCTGATGTAAAACCAGAAGTTAACTCTGAAAAATGTATAGGCTGTGGTATCTGTGTAAACTGGTGCCCTAAAGATGCCATTAGTATGAATAAAGAAAGGAAAGCTGAAATAGACCTTGAAGAATGTTTTGGCTGTGGTGAATGTACTACTGCATGTAATCAAAGAGCAATAAAGGTTCAATGGAAATCTAATACAGATGTTTTTCTTGAGAAAATGGCGGAATATGCCTATGGAGCAGTAAAAAACAAAAAAAACAAAGTAGGATACATTAACTTTGTTATGAATGTTACACCACTTTGTGACTGTGTACCATGGAGTGATGCTCCGATAGTCAGAGATATAGGTGTGCTGGCATCTCTCGATCCCGTTGCCATTGATAAAGCTTGTTATGACCTCATAAATAGTGAAATGCCTTTGCCTAATTCTAGAGTAAGTAAGGATATTAAGCCTGGTCAAGATAAATTTAAACATATGCATAAAAATGTAAATGCAAGTTACATCTTTTCATATGCAGAAGAAATAGGATTGGGAACCAAGGAGTACGATTTGATAGAAGTAAAATAAATAATAAAAAAGAGTAATAAATGGAAAAATGGTATTGTAAAACCTTTAACAATTTTATATAATGACTATAGAATATAATTATAACTAAACTCGTTTTATAAAAAATTCCCATAGAGATTACTGGATGAAAGGTTCGGGAGAGAGTCATTTTATATGACCGCCGAAGGTATAAGTTATAACGATGCCCGTTATGACAAAGTTCTCAGGCAAAAGGACCGTGCCTAGACAGTACTCTGGAAAGCCTTAGGGCGCCGAAGGGGCAATTTCAGGCTTTGCTTGAAAGAAACTCTCAGGTGGAAGACAGAGGAGCAAATGGCAACCTTGTGTTAGCTATTGCTCCTTTTTTGTTGGCTATTTAAGCAAAATTTATTTATTTAATATTTAAATAGTTAGCTAAATTTAAGAAATAATATTTAGTAGCATATGGTTTGGAAACGTTTGCCGACAAAGTTGGCTATAAATACGAGGTGAATAACTTGAAAAAAACGATAATTACAAATAATAGCTTAGTTTATGAAAAATTTAGTAAAGAAATGGATATAATCTTTAAAGAAGATTATAGTTACTTGGATATTTTAAAATATGTAAGGGATAAGGTACATAAGGGACATAAACTTCTAACCCATCCATTATTCGGAAGTGTGAAACCTAATGAAACTCCTTTTAAATCAGTAGCAATCAGCATAGAAAAAGGTCCAGTTGATTTTAAATCCCTTGCAATAATAGAAGAAAGTACAGATACAGCCAAAAAATTTATAGAAGGAAGGAGACCTCCAAACTGGACAGAGAAGGTACTAGATGATTTTAGACTTATAGATTACCATCTGATAAAAAGTGCCGTGGAAAGTATGGACCAATTTTATTAAAACAAAAAAATTTAAGAAGAGGAGGATTAAAGTATGCAAAATTTATATGATGTTGTAATAATAGGTGGAGGGCCAGCAGGGCTAGCGGCAGGATTATATGCAGCCCGTGCAAAAATGAAGACTTTGATATTAGAAAAGGATAAGGCTGGGGG
>JACCKY010000015.1 GCA_014236755.1 Candidatus Petromonas tenebris
CTCGATAAAACCTTTCTCTCACCATTTGTAAAGATTCCGACTACCTCTCCATTTGCTGATATAGTAAAATCATTAATGGTACCAGCGGTATTACCATTCATAGCTACCCCTTTTGCATCCGAAGTATTGCTATACTGAGTTAGTAAGCTTTCACCGGTATCTTGTGTAAATACACTTTTATCAATTGTAAGTGAGATATCATCAGTTCCAGGAATAGTTATTGTAAAACTACCATCAGCTGATGTACTACTTCCTACGTCATCAACAATATCAACAAAGTTGCCGCTAGAATCAAATTTTAAATATTTAGGATCAGATGGACCACCAAATAAAGGGGTTCCCGATTCATCTTTAATAACGAATTCCCTGTAACTATTGGCCCCATCAGGTGTATTGGTTCCAAATTCAATGTTAAGTGTATGAACATCTCCTAAACTGTCATATATATCTACAGTAGTTGTATATTTATTATCACCAGAGTTGATATTACCCTCTATTTGTATTTTAGATGTTTTAGTAGCGGCTTTAGTTTCAGACTTATTGATCTGTATTGGCCTCATATTATTATCTAAAACCTTATATCCATTTGGGGCAACTAAGTATCCGAACTTATCTATTGAAAAATTTCCTGCTCTTGTATAATACCTATTCTGAGCATTTACATCATTAGTAAGTATAAAATACCCATTACCATCTATCATCAAATCAGTGGGGGAGAACCTGCACCTTTTATGGTCTGGCTGAAAACCTCTTGAAATGTAACTTTACTTCCTTTAAATCCAACGGTATTAACATTTGCTATGTTATTACCGATAACATCCATTTTTGACTGGTGAACTCTAAGACCTGAAACACCAGAATACATCGATCTCATCATAATTATAACCTCCTTTAATTGAACTGGCCGTAATCAATCTTCTCTTTCAATCAAAGATTGCAAGCTTCCTTAAGAAGGTCCAGCTTATATAATTACGGCTCCGTCTATATTTGTAAATACATTTTCCTTTAGCTGCTCTCCAGTTGCAGCTGTTATTATTGTATTGTTTTTTATACTTGCTATAAAGGCTTTGTTATCCAAAAGTATCAGGGCTTCCTTTACTCCCTTTTTACTTGCTTTTTCGATGGCACCATTGATTTTAGTGATATCCTGTTTGTTTAAAGTTATGTTCCTTTGGTTAAGTCTTTCCAGTGCGTGCTTTGAAAACTTCACCTCTTCTCTTTTATTTATTCCGTTAAGTATTTCCTGAAAGGATTTTTGAGAAATAGGCGAATTCAAAGAATGGTTTTTAACTTTGCTTTGATTGAGGGTTAGGTTGTGATTAAATTTGATTTTATTCAATAAGGTAACCTCCCTATTTTGCTTTACTGTCGCTATTTATGTCATAACTTTCAAAAGCTTTATTTAAATTTATCAATTGATTTATCATTTCAGTGTCATTATTTAAAGATTCAGATTGTGTATTTTCTATGTTTTTAAAGGAACTCTTCAAGCTACTTAGAGAATCAAGGATGCTATCTTTTAACTCATTTAATGAATTGTTAATGTTTTCATTTTGTTCGTCTATAGATTCTTTAATCTTAGATAAAGATTCTAAATTGCTGTCAAACTTCTGATTTAATTGCTGCAGTTGTTCAAGAGAACTGAACTGTGCCATTTGAGCTATGAACTCTTTGTCCTCAACAGGATTAAGAGGGTCCTGGTTTTGAAGCTGAGTTACAAGTAGATTTAAAAAAGCATTTTTATCTAACTTTTTATTTTGATTATAATTTGTTTTTTCTATACTGTTGGTAAATAAGTTGTTGCTGTCCTTATTATTTGTTACAGAATACGAATCTGCCATTTACTACACCTCCTTTTTATGCGAGAAAGTCGATAGTTGAATTTAGGTTAATCCTTTTAGGTTGATTTAACATATAGGTGCTATTATCTAGTATCTGACTTTGATTTAGAGAAGTTCTTTTGAGCTTCTTTTTGCCTTGTAATAGTAAATAAGGATTAGTATTTTCTTTTGAATTTTGATTAACTGAAACATTGAATTCTTGTACTGCAAATCCCTTATCACTTAAAGTATTTCTTAGATCCTCTAAATTAGATTCTATTGCTTGCTTGACTGTTTGACTTTCTACATCAAACTTGGCTACTAACATTCCTCTTTCAATAACAATTTTCATAGATAAATTTCCAAGATTATCTGGTTTTAGTTTTAGATACATCTCAGACGTTTCATCAGTAAGACTTAGTTTAGCACTTTCTATGATTTGGTTATATATGCTATTGTTTGTAAATTTGGGAACATTTTGTGCTAATTGTTTGCTTTCAACTAAATTTATATTTCTAAAATCTTCAACCTGTTGATTTTTTATATTTAAAAAATCAATATTCTTACTTGATTCCAAATTGCTTGCAATATCTTTTGGGTTTAAAGTAGTTCCCTTAGAAGGCGTACTATTACTGAAAAATTCAATAGATTTGAACTTTCCATCTTCATCAGGAATCTTTTTTCCTAAATTTGAAACTTTACCTACTTGCTCCACTTGTTGAGATTTTGAAATTGCTGAGGTTTCATTATTTTTATTAGCTATAGAATACAGATCTGATTTTAGTGACTGCAATAGTTGTTGAATTTCTTTTATTTTTAAAGCATTTGTTTCTAAAGATGACATGCTTTCAAAATTTGAATTTTCAATTAGATTTTTTATTTGATTAAATATAGCTGTCACTTCTAGGCTTGATTTTTCCATAGTGAATTTTGAAACTAGATTTTGAAGTTCAGTAACTCTTAGGTCTAAGTTTTCTAAATCTACACTTTTTAAGTCTTTCATTAATCCGTCAATAAAGGCAATTATTTCATCCTTTGCATTATTGTCTACAGAATCAGAAACATCATTTTTTCTATTTCCATTTGAGTCGACCTCTATTTGCTTTGTTTTGCGTTTCGAATCTGAACTATTAGTCTTGTACTTGGGGGAAATACTAGGATTTTTTTCACCCTTGTTAGGTTTTTTTACTTCTTTTTGACTAGATAATGTTTCTTTAAAGCTGGTATTATTTGAATATTCATTTTCTTGTAAAAACATATTAGTTTGTTGAGATTTATTATTATCTAACAAGAATGATTTTGTATTTACTGTATTGATCATATCTTCACCTCCTTTCAAATTGATATTAAGATTTATATTCTAAATAGATGTTAAAGACTTGGTATGGTTAGTTTTCTAGATATTTCCGAAGACAAATTGTCCCCTAAAAAAGATAGTACTGATGCTAGTTTGCGATCATCAAAATTTTTAAGTATGGCCAGAGCAAGATCTTCATCAGTAATAGTGATAACTTCTCCATTATCTAAAAAATATTTTTTTGGTGTACCGGCATTTCCTATGAGTCGTTTGATTAAAGCGGATATTTGTCTGTTATCCATTTTTTCATAAATACTTGACATCTCAGCAACGTTATTATTAAACTGTCTATATATTTTCATAGCTTTTAATATATCTTCTGTTAGTAGATCTCTACCAGTTGACAAAATTTCCTGTTCTTTTATTTTGTTAATTAACTCCATTACAAAATCATCATTATTTACTTTAGAAAGAACCTGTGCACTTTTTAAAACTCCCATATTGCGATAGATGGAAGCTAACTCATCTAAAACATAGGTTTGGGTATTGCCAATAATATTAACAAGTTTATCAGGACTTTCGATAGAATAAATATCAGCTATATTGTTAAGGTTAGCTTGTCTATCTTTAATCGAAGCAATAAGAGCTTCCATGTTTCTTCGCTTTTCATCTGAAGAAATATTTTCCAAAATATTATTTCTTATATCTTCATTTAAGTTGCTTAAAAGCATTATTGCAGTATCTTCCTTCATGTTTTCAAATATAACTCCTAAGTCTTTAAAGCTCGTACTACCATTATCTAAAGATGAAATTATTTTATCTATAGCAGTAATAGGTGAAAGTTTTTCATAAAATTCAGCTTTGCTTAGAACTTCCCTTTCTTTTTCTCTTTCAATTTGATTTAAGGTACTTACAAGAACATCCTTTTTGATTGAATTTCTCCTTATGCTTTCAACAATAGTTTGTGTTTTATTTGAGTTTAACTTTAACATAACTTTAATAATATCGCTATATAGTTTTTCATCTTCATTTTTAATCAATGTTAATTTATCTGTAGCCCTATCGTTATCTATTTCTACTAAATAATTTGCAATTGATTTTACCTGAGAACTCAATTCCTCCTTAGTCGGATATGCTTTGAAGTAATCTCCTATTTTCCCAGGAAGCTTTGTCAAGTATCTATTCATCTGCATTTTAATATCATCATTAGTAGAATATATTATTCCTAATATTAATATCGGCAGCAAAATAAAAATGGTAAATAGTATAAGGAAAATTTTACCGATACCTAGTTGTTTTTCGGAATCTGTTTTATTTTTAGCCATGTTCATCACCTATTTACAATACTATTTGAGTATGTTACTAGTTGATCTATATTTTTCTCTTCAATTGATTTTAATTTTTCTTTATAATGAGTTAAATCTTTTTCTTTAATATTTTCCATAATTTTCTTTTCTTTTAAAATTTCAACTAGTTCACTTTTTATCAAGTTAGCTTTTTCTTTCTTTTGAATGACTCTATCATTTTGGTGTTTTATTTTTGAATTTAATATATTTTTGTATGATTCCATATTTCTTAGCAAATGCAATTTACAGCCCTTTTCCAAGTTGGTTTTTATTAAATTTGAGTAGGTTGCACTTTCATCAATTAGTTTTTTTAATTTGTTTTCTTCTTGGTGCAGTTCACTATAAACTAAACCTAAATTATTTTTGATTTGATTTTCTTTATTTTCAAGTAAATTTAATATGCTTTCATATCTAAATTTGAATTTGTACATGTTAAATCACCTTTCGCAAAACTACACTATAGTAATTTGCTTTAGAGTCTGTAAAGTAGCATCAAAATCAAATTTTTCGTTTACGTTCTGTTTGAGAAAATCATTAAATAGATCGATTTTTTCTATGGCTAAATCGATTTTTTTATTACTTCCTTTAGAATAGGCGCCGATATTAATTAAATCTTCAGCTTCTCTATATATCGACAAATATTCTTGAAAAATTTTAGCAGAGTTTAGATGATCATTCTCTACAATGTTTGGCATTACTCTGCTAACACTGTTTAATATATCCACTGCAGGATAGTGCCCTTGAGTAGCAAGTTTTCTTGACAAAACAATATGCCCGTCAAGTATACCCCTTACTGTATCAGATATAGGTTCATTTAGATCGTCTCCATCAACGAGTACAGTGTACAATCCAGTAATAGAACCCTTTTGAGAATTACCAGCTCTTTCTAAAAGTTTTGGAAGCACGGCAAAAACTGAAGGTGTATATCCTCGGGTAACCGGTGGCTCACCTATTGCTAGTCCAACCTCACGTTGTGCCATAGAAAATCTAGTAAGAGAATCCATCATTAAGAGGACATCCTTGCCTAAATCTCTAAAATATTCAGCTATTGCAGTGGCAAGAAGTGCTCCTTTAGTTCTGACTAGAGCTGGTTGGTCAGATGTAGCAACAACCACAACGGATCTTTTTAAACCTTCTTCCTGTAGTTCATTTTCAATAAATTCCCTAACTTCCCTGCCACGTTCACCGATCAAAGCAATAACATTTACATCTGCTTTGGTATTTTTTGCAATCATTCCCATTAAAGTACTTTTACCAACGCCACTTCCAGCAAATATTCCGATTCTTTGTCCCTTACCGCAGGTAACCAAGCCATCTATTGCTTTTATACCTAAAGGGAGGATTTCAGAAATTTTATCTCTCAGCAAAGGATTTGGAGGCAAATTATTTACAGGGTACTTTTTTTTAGAGACAACGGTTCCATTACCATCTAAAACATTACCAAGACCGTCTAAAATGCGTCCCAACAGCTGCTCACCTACATTTACCTTTAAGGAGTGTCCAGTGGCTACTACTTTACTACCCGGGCCTATACCATTCATTTCCCCTAAGGGCATTAGAAGAACGTTCTCCTCTCTAAATCCTACTACTTCAGATTTAATTGGCATACCTCCTTTAAGAGGATAGATATAACATACTTCACCAAGTTCTACTGCCGGACCTAAGGATTCAATTGTTAACCCTACTAATTTAGACACTTTGCCGCTATATCTAATTAAATTTGCATGCTTGATAGAGTCTGAATATTTTCCTATAAAAGACATGTCACTCGCCCCTTAGTAGCTCTTCAAATATCTCTTTAACATGGTTAAACTGCGTCCAAATGCTGCTGTCAATGCTGCCCGATGATGTGTCTATAATACAACTTCCCTTTCTAAGCGATTTATCCTGTTTAATTTGTATATCGCTAATATTCTCACTTAAAGCGAGTATTTTATCTTTTATGCTGATTACAAAATCATAATCTTCAGGGCTAACTCTTAAGATTAAATTTTCAGTAAAAGCACATTTCTCCAATCCTAATTGTATTAAGTTATAAATAGTTTCATAATCTTCTTCAACTTTTTTGTTTAAAATTTTTTCCACCGTATCTATAACTAGAGATATTACATCTTCTTCAATATCTTTTAATAACTGTTTCTTTGATTTCAGAACTGCTTCTTTAATGTTCAGGGCTTCTGTTATAAGGCTTTCGGCTTGTTTTTTTCCTTCTTCAAAGCCAAGTTCTTTGCCTTTTTCATAGCCATCTCTTTGAGCCTGTTGCATAATGTTTTTTGATTTTTCATAGGCTTCGCCAATGATTTTTTCAGCTTCTTCTTTGGCTTCTTTGATTTTCTTTTGCACTTTTTTTTCAACTTCCAACTCTTTGGCTTTAGTTTCGTGAAACTCTTTTTTATTATTACCGTCATCAATTTTTTTGTTTTTTTTATCTGTTAAAATTCTAGATGAGAGTATAAACTTATCTTTATCGATTACTACTTGTGATGACTTTAGGATCCTAGACAATTATTTCATCTCCTCCACCACGGGAAATAATTATTTCTCCAGCTTCCTCAAGTTTTCTTATTATGTTAACAATTTTTTGTTGGGCTTCTTCTACATCTCGAAGTCTTACAGGCCCCATAAATTCCATATCTTCTTTAATCATTTCGGACATTCTCTTAGACATATTTGCAAATATTATATCTTTAACCTCTTGTGTAGCACCCTTTAATGCAATAGACAGTTCATTGTTGTCAACCTCCCGAATAAATCTCTGTATAGAAACACTGTCAAGCGTAATAATATCTTCAAATACAAACATTCTCTTTTTAATTTCTTCAGCTAATTCTGCATCTTGTATTTCTAGTGTTTCCATGATGAATTTTTCTGTCCCCCTATCTACGGAGTTTAATATATCAACTATAGTTTGTACCCCACCTGTAGTTGTATAGTCTTGCGTTACCATCGAAGAAAGTTTTCTTTCTAAAACATACTCTACTTCCTTTATTATCTCAGGAGAGGTCCTGTCCATAGTCGCGATTCGTTGTGCTACATCTGCCTGTTTATCCTGAGGCAGAGAAGAAAGTATTTGTCCTGCCTGACTAGAATTTAAATAAGATAGAATCAGTGCAATAGTTTGAGGATGCTCATTTTGGATAAAATTAAGCAGTTGATTTGCATCAGCTTTTCTAACAAAATCAAATGGCCTTACCTGCAATGACGCAGTAAGCTTGTTTATGATTTCCAAAGCTTTATTGGAACCCATTGCCTTTTCTAGAACTTCTTTGGCATAGCCTATACCGCCTTCAGAAATATAGTTTTGAGCTAAACATATTTGATAAAACTCCTCAATTACCTTTTCCTTTTCTTCAGGTGAAATTTTTCTCATGTTTGCAATTTCAAGGGTTAACTCTTCTATTTCATCATCAAGCTATTAGTAAAATTGCAGATTTTTCACGTCCACTTAATCCAACTTTTCTTCCCATAGTAAAAACACTCCTAATCTTCATTTAACCAAGATCTTAATAATTGTGCAACTGCTTCAGGTTTCTTATCGACAAATTTTTCGATTTGATATTTATAAGTAGACTTATCATTTACATCCAGGTCTATTTCTTCTACATCATCGACTTCATCGGAAATAGTTTGCTGTAAAATTTCATCTACTTTATTTTTTCTTCGCTTAATCCTGTAAACTAGGAAAATAGCTCCTATTATAATTAATGAAGAAATAATGCCTATACTTAAAACAGGTAAATTGTTTAAAAATTCAGATTTTTTTCCACTGCTAACAGTAACTATCTGATCCTGAGAAGAGTTATTGAAGTCTTGGGCCATAACTTCAACCACTTTTGTTTCTAATCCAGCAGCAGCAGATATTAGATTTATAAGTTCTTGTTTATGTTCATCGGTTAATTCACCATTTACAAGACTTTTTTTGTTTAATATAACTGCAACAGTTATATTTTTAATTTGTCCTGGAGCTTTAACTATATCTTTTCTGATCTCATTGAGTTCATAATTCACTTGTTTATTTTCTTTGATGTATTTGGAACCATCAGCATTGATTTCATTATATTTAGTTATTGCTTCTGAATTTGAATCAGTACCTGGTGGCCCCCCTTCAGTTCCATTTATCACCTGTTCCTTTAATTCAGCCATGCTTCTAATCAATCCTGCTGTTTCTCCATCTAGAGGGGGAGAAAATTCAGTTATATTGGTAACTTCCTTATTGAAGTCTAAACTCACATTAACCATTACGTCCACATTATCTGAGCCGTAAATACGTGAGAGAAGTTTTGTGATATTATTTTCTAATCTACTTCTGATTTCATGTTGCAAATCAATCTGATTATTTATTGTAAACTGAGTAGTGTCCTTTGATGACTGATTTAGTACACTGCCTGTTTCATCATGGACAGAGACATTTTCAGGTTTCAGACCTTCAACGGCATTCGATACTAGCATGACTATTCCGTTTACTTGTTGTGGTGTTAATCTAAAACCGGGTTTTAAAGATAAAAAAACTGATGCTTTTGAGTACTTAAACTGTTCAGTTAAAAAGTTATCATTATCTGGTACAGTTAAATGAACACGGGCATCTTCCACTCCATTTATCTCTTTAATAGTTTCAGCAAGAGAATTCATTTCAGCCATCAAATATTTTAATCTCTTATCTTCGTTGGTCATTGTGAAACTATTATTGTTGAATGCTTCCTGCCAGGTTATTCCTTTACTAGGAAAGCCTTCGATTGCCAAGTCCATCCTAGCCTTGTTAACACTTTCTTTTGGAACTAGGATTGTAGTACCTCCGTTGTTTTCTTTCCATGGAATATTCATTTCATCGAGTTTTCTCGTTATTTCTCCAGCTTCTTCCAAGCTTAAACCAGTATACATTTTAACATAATTTGGTCTAGTAAAATAAAATATAGAAAGGGATATACTTAATATTAAAAAAAAGCTGCCTAACCCTATCTTGACTTTTTGTTTTTTATCAAGAGACTGAAAATATTCGTTGAGTTGATTCCTGATTTTTCCCAAAGAATCCCCCATTTTAACACCTCACTCCTAGTTTGATTAAGACATATCTATTGGTTCATATTTGAATTCTCATAATTTCTTTGTACGCATCTATTACTTTATTTCTGAGTTCAATTGCAAGTTGTAAAGAAATTTCAGCTTTCTGGCTGGCAATCATAACACTATGGATGTTATCTGTTTCGCCTGCTGCAAGCATTAGCCCAAGCTTATTAGCCTCTTTTTCATAGGAGTTAAGCTTATCAATTGAATCGAATAAAAAATCTTTAAAATCAATACTACTTTTAGTTGTATTTTTATTGTTAATAATGGCATTTTGTAAGTTATATGTATTTGAAATTTTCATCTCTTAAACCTCCTAGTTTAGCGACCAATTTCTAAAGCTTTCATACACATGCTTTTAGTATTGTTTAGGGAAGTTATATTAGCTTCATAAGCCCGTGAAGCTGAGATAAGATTGATCATTTCAGTTACAATATCTACATTTGGCATTAAAACATATCCCTTTTCATCGGCATCAGGATGTCCAGGATTGTATACTTTTTTAAAAGGCGATTTATCTTCAATTATTTGACTGACCTCTACACCGTTTCCAGTTTCGTAGTTACTTTTTGCTCTATTAAGCGAGTCAGAAAACTTTTTTTCTTTAAACACCGGTACTTGTCTTCTATATGGAGTACCACTATTCGTTCTTGTAGTATTTGCATTTGCAATATTTTTTGAGATTATATCCATTCTTAGTCTTTCAGCAGTTAAACCTGTAGCACTAATATTGATGGAATTAAAAAAACTCATTTATCTATTTCCTCCCCTCGGTAATTGCTGTTTTAATTCTATGTAAGTATCTGGATAGCTCTTGAGTCAAAGCATTAAATTTTATAGTATTTTTAGCTAGTTCTGCCATTTCAACATCGATATTGACGTTGTTATTATCTTTTCTAAAACTTGTATGAAACTCTTTAGTAATTTTAGGTTTTAAGTCATTTATTCTATTTATTGTAGGAATATGTTTCGGATGGGTCCTTTTTAGTTTAAAAGAGCTATTGCTTATATGTTCTTTTAGGATAGATTCAAACTTCACATCCTGTCTTTTATAGCCTGGCGTATTAACATTGGCTATGTTATTAGATATTGCTTCATTCCTTAACCAAGATGCATCTAATGCTTTTTGATAAACATTTATATTTTTATATGTTTTATCTAACATAATTGAGTCCCCCAAAAAAATTGTTTATTCAAAATATTTTTACTCTAAAAACAAGATATACTAATATTTTACATTCGACATAAAATACTAAAATCCTTTAAAAAAAGATAAAGAATACATTTCCAATACTATTGTATATCATTATTTGTAAAAAGTTAAATAACTTTGTCCAAATAATGTTAAAAAAAATATTAATTAGTTCTTTAGACCTATATAAATAAGATATATATTAAAAATTAAAATTTCTACAAATCAAGTAGCTAGAAAACAGGATAATTAGTCCTGTTTTCTTTGCTCTCACAGAACCGGACTTACGTTTGCCGTATCCGGCTCCTGAAATTTCTTACCGAATTAATAATAATTTGACAACAAACCAACTTCGTATTTATGTATATCAATGAGACCTAGTTCTTCAAAGTACTTGTTGGGTAGTATCTGATGGATAATGTGAACATTTGAGTTCTTCCATTTTGTTACAGCCATCTTCAAACCATTTCCTCTGATTCCTAGCTTTCATAGGTATAGGTTAATTCACTACTACAGCTTCGTCTGCATACTGCACTCTCATCTCACCCCTTGCTTTCGTTTGTGAGTGAAATCTACAGCTTCGAGTACAGTACTTCCAAGGTTAAGCCACGTCGCCTGTTGTTAAAACGACCACCATAACACATGTAGCTGAGCTAATTTTAGGACTTTCCCACTTATTGGAGGGTTATCCACCATATATGCCAACATTGGTTCACTTGCGTTCCGTTCCAACAACCGCCATCAGCTTCCTTCAGACCCTTTCGCCGCCGAAAACTCCCTTGCTTACAGCGTGCCTTCCCATTAGCTAGGTGGCAGGTTTTCTTTCAAACCATCGGCTCGGCAACATGCATCGCAAACAATAAAATAAGCAGCCATTTTAGGCTGCTATTTTTTAAGAGTTTTCAATTCCTCTAATAACTTATCATTCAATATTTTAATGTGTGTTCCCTTCATCCCTAATGATCTTGATTCAATTACTCCAGCACTTTCAAACTTTCTTAAAGCATTGACTATAACAGATCTTGTAATGCCAACTCTATCAGCAATTTTACTTGCCACTAAAAGGCCTTCGTTTCCGTCTAGTTCTTCAAAAATATGTTCTACAGCTTCTAGCTCTGAATAAGATAGTGTACCAATTGCCATTTGTACAATGGCTTTTTTTCTAGTTTCTTCTTCTAATTCTTCACTCTTAGCCCTTAGTATTTCCATACCTACTACAGTAGCAGAATATTCAGCTAAAACCAGATCCTCGTCTGTGTAGGTCTTTTCATGTCTTGCTAGAACCATAGTACCTAACCTTTGTCCACTACCATTTATAGGAACTATAGTTACAAGTTTGTTATAGCTTTCAATGTCATACTTGAAAATTTCAAGAAGAGCATCTCCCGTAATATTGTATTTTGTTTCTGTAATTTTTAACAGTTCTTCATTGTACTCATCAGGAAATTTTTTTTCTCCAGTCTCCTTGTCGGTGATTATTGGACAATCTGAAGCATCTGCTAAACTAACACCTAACACCTTACCTTTTTTGCTTGCTACATAAACATTTGCATCTAGAATCTCGCTTAAGGTTTTGCATAGTTCAGAAAATGATACAGGGGTATTTCCAGACTGCTGAAGTATTTTGTTTAACGTTCTTGTTTTTTCTAAAAGTGTGCTAACCATATTTTTCCTCCTTGATATTATCTTGTTGTTTTAAATAATATACTTATCAAAATCTGTGATTTTAAAAGTATTCTTAAGTTTTTCTTTTACGTATGATGAGTCTATTGTAAGCATATCTGATTTATAATCAGATATCTCAAAGGATAAATCCTCTAATAGAGATTCCATTACTGTATGAAGTCTTCTAGCTCCAATATTCTCTGTTTCTTCATTTAATATAAAGGCAATATTGGCAATTTCCTCTACTGCATCCTTTGTGAAATCTATATTTACACCTTCTGTTCCCAAAAGCAATTTATACTGTTTAATTAGGGCATTTTGAGGTTTAGTTAAAATTTCTATAAAATTTTCTTTAGTTAGACTTTCAAGCTTTACTCTGATGGGAAACCTACCTTGCAGTTCTGGAATCAAATCTGAAATTTTAGCTAGATGAAAGGCACCTGCTCCTATAAACAGTATATGATCAGTTTTCACAGGTCCATATTTAGTCATAACAGTACTACCTTCAACAATAGGTAAAATGTCTCTCTGTACACCTTCTCGAGAAACTTGAGGACTTACCTTGAAATTAGTACTGGCTATTTTGTCTATCTCGTCAAGAAATATTATACCATTTTCCTCAGCATTTTCTATAGCTTCTTTAACAATTTCGTCGAAATCCAATAAATTTTGAGCTTCCTGTTCTAGTAAGATATTTCTTGCTTCCTTTATTTTAACCTTTTTCTTTTTAGTTTGTTTAGGCAAGATTCCTTCAAGAAAATCATTCAAGTTTATATTCATTTCTTCATTGCCGTAGCCACTAAAAAAGTCTATTTTCGACATGGAGTTTTTCTCTACTTCAATTTCAACATATTCATTTTCCAATAATCCTTTTCTTAGTTGTTCTTTTATTTGCTCTCTTTTTAATATTATATCTTCACGGTTTTCCGTTTCCTCTCTTCTATTGTTATCCTGTCCTACCATGCTTCCTAATATTGACTCAAAGGGATTACTAAAGGTTTGCTTTTTAGCTATAGGAGCAAGTAAATCGACAATCTTTTCTTCTACGATATTTTTTGCTTTATCGTACTGTTCCTTTACTCGTTTAGCTTTAGTTATTCTAATGGAAACTTCTACCAAATCCCTTATCATAGATTCTACGTCTCTGCCAACATATCCCACTTCAGTAAATTTTGTTGCTTCTACCTTGACAAAGGGTGCTTCAATAAGTTTTGCCAGTCTTCTAGCTATTTCAGTTTTACCTACCCCGGTTGGACCAATCATTAATATGTTTTTAGGTTTAATTTCCTCTTTAAATTCTTTAGGAAGCAAACTTCTTCTATATCTATTCCTCAGTGCAACAGCTACAGCTCTTTTAGCTTTTTCTTGTCCAATTATATATTTATCTAGCTCATTAACAATTTTTTTTGGAGTCAAGGTTTTCACAGCATCACTCCTCTAACTTAAAGTCTCAACAGTTATTTTATCATTTGTAAAAACACATATAGCCGAAGCAATTTTTAAGGATTCAATAGCTATTTCTTTTGCTGAAAGATCAGTATTTCTTAATAAAGCAGATGCTGCAGCGTAGGCATATGATCCACCGGATCCTATAGCAGTAAAGCCTTCATCTGGTTCAATCACTTCTCCGTTACCCGAAATAATTAAAAGTGTCTTTTTATCCATGGCTAGCATTAAAGCTTCAAGTTTTTTAAGAACTTTGTCCTGACGCCAATCTTTAGCTAATTCTACTGCTGCTCTTTTTAAATTACCACTATACTGTTCAAGTTTTCCTTCGAATTTAGAAGTTAAAGTTAGAGCATCGGAAACGGAACCAGCAAAACCTACTAAAACGTTTCCTTTATATAATTTTCTGATTTTATTAGCATTATGTTTCATAATCATTTTCTCTCCAAAAGTAATTTGACCATCACCAGCAATGGCTAAATCATTTTCATTTTTCCTTATTGCAACAATGGTTGTGCCATGGAACATATGTTTCTCCCCTTATTATTTATTTTACTTTTATTGAGTTTCTTCTTTATATTTGCATTCTTTGTTAGAACACTTTATGGTCTTCTTATTTTTTCTGTTTTGAATAACTAATATAGAATTACATTCAGGGCATTTTCTATCTGTAGGTTGATTCCACGTCATAAATCTACATTTAGGAAAATTACTACATCCATAGAAAGTTCTACCTTTTTTTGACTTTCTTACAACAATATCTCCATCGTCACATTCAGGACATTTTAGCCCAGTCTTAATTAATAGAGATTTTGTAAAGTCACAATCAGGATAATTAGAGCAAGCTAAGAATTTTCCATACCTACCATATTTTACAACCATAAAGCTACCACATTTATCACAAACTTCATCTGTTTTTTCAGTAAGGTCAATTTTTTCGATTTCCTTTTCGGCTTTATCTAGAGTGTTTTTAAAGGGTTTATAAAAATTATCGATAACCTCTACCCAATGTATTTTTCCAATTTCAACCTTATCTAGTTTAGCTTCCATATCTGCAGTAAAATCTATATCTACTATATCAGGAAAATGTTTTTCTAAAATGTCATTAGTTAAAAAACCAAGCTCTGTAGGTTTTAGATATTTTGCTTCTCTTTCTACATATCCACGACTCAGTATCGTAGATATAGTGGGAGAATAAGTACTTGGTCTACCTATACCTTTTTCCTCCATTTCTTTTACTAGGGTTGCCTCAGTATATCTTGCCGGTGGTTGTGTGAAATGTTGTTTAGGATCAATGTTATCAAGTAATAATTCTTCGCCAATTTCAACAGTTGGTAAATCTTTTTCACTTATATTAGTAAATGAATATACCTTCAAAAATCCATCAAATACTTTTTTCATACCCTTAGCTTTAAAAAGGTATTTACCATTTAAAATATCAATTGAATATGAATTGTATTTATAGTCTGCCATTTGGCTTGCAACAAATCTTTCCCAGATTAAACGATAGAGATTATATTGATCATTTGTGAGAGAATTTTTAATAGACTTTGGTTGTCTAAAGACTGAGGTAGGTCTTATAGCTTCGTGTGCATCTTGAGCATCTTTTTTTACAGCATTTTTTCTAGAACTACTAGGTAAATACTCTTTAGAATATGTTTCAGTTATGAATTTTGTTACATCGGCTTTAGCTTCCTCTGATATCCTTGTGGAATCGGTTCTAATGTATGTTATTAGACCTACTGTTCCTTCACCGTCAATATCTATACCTTCATACAGCTGTTGTGCCAGTAGCATGGTTTTTTTAGTAGAGTATCCAAACTTGTTAGATGCTTCCTGTTGTAGACTGCTTGTTGTAAAAGGAGGATAAGGTTTTCTCCTTTTTAGTTTCTTGTCTACATCCGATACTTTAAAAGAATGTTTTGAAATATAACTTAATATCTCCTCTACTTCTTCTTTATTATTTAATTCAATTTTACTTTCCTTTGTACCGTAAAAACTGGCATCGATACTTTTAATATCTTTTGAAGTATTAAGCAAAGCATCTATAGTCCAGTATTCCTTAGGAGTGAAATTTTGAATTTCTCTCTCTCTATCACAAATTAGCTTAGTAGCTACAGATTGAACCCTTCCGGCACTTAAACCTTTTCTAAGTTTTTTCCATAATAGGGGACTTATACTGTAACCTACTAATCTATCCAAAATCCTTCTAGCCTGCTGGGCATCTACAAGTTTCTTTTTTATAGGTCGTGGATGCTTTATTGCATTTTGAATTGCTTTTGAAGTAATTTCATTAAATTCAATTCTACAATTTTTAGACTCATCTATGGAAAGGATATTAGCTAAGTGCCATGATATTGCTTCACCTTCCCTATCTGGGTCCGTAGCAAGAAAAATTTTATCAGCTTTTTTTGCCTCTTTTTTTAGTTCTTTAATAATTTCCCCTTTTCCACGTATAGTTATGTACTTAGGGGCATAATTGTGTTCTATATCAATTCCCATTTTGCTTTTAGGTAGGTCTCGAATATGACCTATGGAGGCTTTAACCTTATATTTTCTTCCTAAAAATTTACTAATTGTCTTAGCCTTAGCCGGTGATTCTACTATTACTAGTGATTGAGCCATTATTTTAGCACCTCCAAATATACTTTGCAATGAAAAACATTATATCAGAAAAATAAAAATATTTCAAAAGAAAACTATAATCTATTTAGTTATTATAATTTTGCCTGGTAGTTGTTCAATTATTCCTTTTATTTCTAAAATAGTAATAATACTGTTTATATCACTGGGATTGAGATGAAGTATTGCCCCTATTAAATCCATATGGATAGGCTGTTTATCTTCAATTACTTTAAAAATCTTCTTTTCTAAATCACTAAGTTCTATATCTGTATTATTATCAGAAATTTTATTTGATATATTAAATTCTTCTAAAATATCTTCAATACAAGTTACTGGCTTGGCTCCTTCTTTGATTAATTTGTTTGTACCTTTACTAAAGTTACTGTTAATGTTTCCGGGAACAGCAAAAACATCTTTTCCTTGCTCTAAGGCATAGTCTACAGTGATAAGTGATCCACTTTTTAGGCCAGCTTCTACTACTAAAACGGCCTTACTTAATCCGCTGATTATTCTGTTTCTTTGGGGAAAGTTTCCAGGAGTAGGTTGCGTCCCCAAGGGATATTCCGATACAATGGCACCATTGTTTATTATATCTTTCATCAATTTGTAATTAGATTTAGGATAACATATATCTACTCCACATCCTAATACTGCAATAGTTCTACCTCCTCCATCCAGAGCGCCTTTATGAGCAGCTGAATCAATTCCGTAGGCCATTCCACTAACAACTGTTATTCCATATTTTACTAGTTCCTTGGCAAATTTGTATGCGATATTTTTACCATATGGGGTGGCCCGTCTAGACCCAACTATAGCTAATGCTGTCTGATCTTTTTTTGTTATACTTCCTATTAAATTTAATATGTATGGAGGGTCATAAGTATTTCTTAAACTTATAGGATACGATTCTTCTTCTTTTATTATACTGATAACATTTTTCTTTTTCATCTTTTGTTTATAATTTTCTACAAATTTGATATCTCTATGTTCAATGATTTTATCTGCTATATGCTTTTGTAAGTGCGGAATTTTATATATTTCATTATTAGGGCTTGTCCATAGTGGAAGTAGCGCTCCAAAATAATTTAAAATCTTTTCAATAGTTTTATGTCCTACACCTTGGATGGAATTTAGCCAAATATAGCAATCTTTTTCCTTCATTTTTGACCTTCCTTTTCTAAATTATAGGGCCCAAAATTTTTTGTCAAGACTTCTGTACTGAATAGCTTCTGATAGATGTGAAACTTTAATATTTGCACTACCATCTAGGTCAGCAATAGTTCTACTTAATTTTAATATTTTATTGTATGATCGAGCACTCATACCTAAATTATGAAAGGCTGCTTCTAAGAGTGAATTTTCCTCTTTTCCTAATTTACAATATTTTTTAATAAGCCTTGGAGGTAATTGTGAATTAAATCTGATTCTACTATCTTTAAATCTTTCCAGTTGAATATTCCTAGCCATGTCTACTTTTTTTTTGATTTCTAATGAACTTTTGGGTTTAGTTTTGTTTGTCAATTCGTTATATTTTACAGGAAAAACCTCTATATGCATATCTATCCTATCTAAAAGTGGTCCAGAAATCTTAGATAAGTATTTTTTTATCTGATGCGGTGCACAGCTGCATTCCTTTACAGGATCATTGTAGTATCCGCACGGACATGGATTCATACTAGCAACTAAAACGAATTTCGCTGGATATGTTATTGTAGCATTTATTCTTGATATAGTTACCACTTCATCTTCCATAGGCTGTCTTAGAACCTCGAGTACGTTTCTTTGAAATTCCGGCAATTCATCTAAAAATAAAACTCCTAAATGAGCTAAAGAAACTTCACCGGGCTTTGGAATTTTCCCTCCTCCTATTAAGGATACCTTCGAGATAGTGTGATGGGGGGATATGAAGGGCCTAGTTTTTATGAGAGAAGAATTACTGGGAAGCAAACCGGCTATACTATAAATCTTAGTCACCTCAATGGATTCTTCTAAAGTCATGTCCGGAAGTATGGTTGGAAATCTCCGAGCTAACATTGTTTTACCTGAACCTGGAGGACCTATTAGAATAATATTATGTCCTCCTGCTGCAGCAATTTCCAAGGCTCGCTTTGCAGTTTCCTGGCCTGATACTTCGTTAAAGTCAACTTTTTGACTAAGGCAATTTGTATTTATGGTATTTGTTTTATTAGCAGATGGATTGATTTTTAAATCCCCCTGTAAAAAACTTGTAATTTGAAATAGATTTTCCAAGGCATATATTTCCACGTCTTCAATGATACTAGCTTCTTCCATATTTTCTTTAGGTAGGATTATTTTTTTATATCCTTTTTCTCTAAATGATATAACTAGTGGCAATACGCCGATTACTCTATTAAGCTTTCCATTTAAAGATAGTTCTCCTATAAAGGCATATTCCTTTAAGTATTTCATATCTATTTGATCCGAGGCACTTAAAATACCCATTGCCATTGGTAAATCTAAATGAGTACCTTCTTTTTTTGTATTGGCAGGTGCAAGATTGATTGTAATTCGTTTTATAGGAAAATTAAATCCTGAATTTTTTATAGCTGACTTTACCCTTTCTTTTGACTCTCTTACAGCGGTATCAGGAAGACCGACAATAGTAAAGGATGGCAAGCCATTTGAAATATCGGTTTCTACATTTACTATTTCTCCTTCTAGCCCCGTTAAGACACAGCTAACTACTTTAGATAGCACCATAAGTCCCCCTTTTAATATATATTTGTAGTATATTTCAATATATATGTTAAATCCCCTTCTAAAATTTGGATATTTATGTATATAATTATAAAATAATCTTTACTAAGAAACAATTGCTAACTTTCATAAAAAACAGTTTAAGGGACAAAATGGTTACCATAATATATATAAGGTAACCATTTAAAGAGAAAAAAATTATCCGATTATGTTTTTGATATGATTTATTTCTATGTTTTTTGAATTGTTCACAATTATTTCCATTGCATCAACTCTAATATTTGAATTATAAATTTTGTATTGCTTTAAATAGAACTGTAGAGTTTTTAACATACGATTTATCTTTACTTTGTTAATTGCTTCAATTGGCCTGCCATACTCTAAACCCCTTCTGGTTTTTACTTCAATAAACACATAAGAACTATTATCTTTTGCTACTATATCTATCTCACCAAACCTACATCTGTAATTTTGGTGTAATATGTTATATCCTTGTCTTTTAAGAAATTCTGCCGCTATTTTCTCTCCCATTTCGCCAAGTTTTTTTCTTTCCATTTACCATTTTTCCTTTCTTCTTCAAATGTGGTAGAAATATCCAATTTTAAAATTTATGTTGCTTCGGAATTTTGAAGTATTTGTTGCTACTTTTATCTTTAACTTAAATAAAAAGGCAAATCTTCACATGAGCCAGAAGGATTCTCAAAATCCTAATAAGTTAAGCTTTGAACTATATTATCTTTATAGTAGAAATTTTTAAATCGTTTTATCTTGTTGAAATTTAGCAGCTTTTGCAGAGATTTGTTCATTTCCCCGGGAATAATTTACTTTGATATAATAAACTGTATTTTAAGGATTTGTACTGTTATTATCTAATCTGGCAATAAAGGCTAAGACCTCAGCTACTACTTCATATAGCTCAGGAGGGATTTCTTCTCCAATTGACAGATTATATAATTGTCTGGAGAGTTTTTCGTCCTTATAAACAGGTATGTTGTGGTCTTTAGCTAAATCTTTAATTTTTTCCGCTATTATACCAGCACCCTTTGCTATAACTTTAGGTGCTGTATCTTGTTCTTCATTATATCTTAATGCATTTGCAATTTTATCTTTTTTGTTTTTCATTAGTCTACACCCTCAAATCCAAATTGCTAAACTTAAAATTTTCATTTAATAAGGAAGGTAAGTTTGTTAAATTCATTTCTTTATTAGAAAGGTTATATTTGAAAAATACATTATTAAAACCTAGATCTCTTAGCTTAGAAGAAAGTCTTTCTTCTAAGTTAGATATAAGCTCACGTACAAATTCATGCTTTAATCTAAAGTTCAAATATATATTCTTATCTTTTATTTTAATAAGTATCTGAACTAAATCTAAATTTTTTGTATCTAGGGAAATAAATATGTTAGTATCATTTTTATTAATTTTTTTGCTTTTTTTATTTTCTCTAGATATAAAAATATCCAAATTATGCAAAGAATTGTTAATGTTTATGGGTATCTGGATAAAAGTAATATTTTGGTTAAGTTTATTAATAAAATCTATTGAGGATTTTAGTTCTTCTATTTGTCTGCTAACTGTCTGAATTACTTCTTTTCCTTTTGTGTTTTGTCTTAAAAGATCAAGTTCCTTAATCAAATCTTTATAGACTTCGTTTATATTAAGTTTATATTTAATATTAGTAATATTTAGTTTTTTAAATAACTTAATTATACTGCCTAAGTTCTTCGAATCTATATTTTCTTTTTCTAACAAAGGTAAAATATTTTCCAGTTGCTTGGTCAGAGTTTTATTCCTTTCAAGCAAATTATCAATCAATTTAACATTATTTAAATTAAACTTTAAATTGTTTTTGAACATAAAGACTAACTTTTCTATAGAGATATTTTTAATGGCTTTTACTACTTCTTTGGCTAACATATTGTTAGTACTGAATAAGTTTGTTCTGTCATATATTATTATTTCATCGGGTTTAACGGAATTTTGATAATTATCTTTAGTGCTTATTTCTTCTTTTGTTTTAAACTGGTATTCTTTTATAAGATGTTTAAGAATATCTTTTATTTCAGTATTTACATTTAAGTTATTAGAATTATAGGATGATAAATTTTCTAATAAGGTTGCTAGTTTACCATAATGTTTTTTTGTAGACTCAATTAGGTTTATATTTTCTTTTGTAATAGGAATATTATTTTTATATAGTAAATCAATCAAATGATCTTTGTCATTATTAGTTTTAATATCAAGAAGTGTTAGTTTTTCTTGTAGTCTTTGCGAAATATCTAAATAAGGTTTAATTTCTACTTTGTTTTCACCTATATAAGTAATTACAAATTGTAATTTGTCTCCGACATTATATAAGTTTGCTGATTGGTCCTTTGCCTGCACTATATATTTATTTTCTATTTTTAAAGTGATCAAATTGTCTAATATCTTAATTATCCTGGCATTAATTAAATCTCCTATCTTTAAGTTTAAAGGAAGTTCAAGTTTATCATTTATATTGATGCTATTTAAATTGGATATTTTCATAAATCCTCACCTGGAAATATTTAAAAATGATTTTCTGTGAAATGGGGTGATTCCAAATTTGGCAATGGCTTCATAGTGCTGTTTGGTACCGTAGCCTTTATGGCTTTCAAATCCAAAATCAGGATATTTTTTTTCATATTCTTTTACAATACTATCTCTGGTTACCTTTGCTATGATTGATGCTGCAGCTATTGATATACTTTTGCTATCACCCTTTACTATATTTTTTTGTCTAATATTTATATCGGCTAAATTTACTGCATCAATTAGTAGAAAATCTGGTTGGATTTTCAGAGAATTGATGGCTTTTTTCATAGCCAATTTAGTGGCATTGAGGATGTTAATTTCATCTATAACAGTATTTTCAACAATTCCAATTCCTATGTCTACGGCTTTTTCATATATTACTTTATGGAGTTTTTCTCTCTTTCCTTCAGGAATTTTCTTAGAGTCATTTATTCCCAAAATCAGTTCATGCTTAGGAAGTATAACTGCTGCTGCAACTACGGGGCCTGCCAAAGGACCTCTTCCAGCTTCATCTATTCCAGCAACAAGATTAAATCCTGAGTTAAATATTTCTTCTTCAATTTGCCAAAGATTCTTAAGCCTTTCTCTTTCATTTATAAGTCTTTCATGGTCTCTTTCAAGCTTCGATGCAAATTTGAGTACAGTTTTTCGGTTATCTTTTTTTAGTTGTTCTATGTATTTAAACTTTTCTTTAGGTTCTAAAGAATTGATGTATTGTTTTATTTTATTGAAAGACATTTTTGATAAATTCATTATAACAATCCTTTCAGTACATGAAATAATGTATAAAACAATTATAGCATATAGGTATAGGAATTAACACTTTTATCCCATCTGATTATAATACTCACGAAATTCCCACTAAATTGTTCAACTTTTATATGGATCATATAGTTGCTATAGTTAACTAAAAATTTATAAATAAAAAAGAAGTACTATTGTGTACTTCCTATTTCATCAGGAGTTTCTAATGTGACTCTACCGATTTTACCTTTTCTGAATTCATCCAATACAATATTAGCTACCTTTGTATAGTCAATTTCAGCTCCAGATCTTATGCACCCCCTTTTTTTACCTATATTTTCCATATTAACTAATGGATTATCACTAAGGTTATCGAGCTTATATCTCTTTTTTAGATATTGGGGATATTTTTTTGATAATGTATCAATTAACTTCATTCCTAACTCATCCGTATCTAATATTTCATCTTTTATTGCTCCAGTAAAGGCCAAATTAAGTCCTACTTGCATATCATTTATCTTAGGCCAAAGGATACCAGGGGTGTCAAAAAGCTCCAAATCCCTTCTAATTCGTACCCATTGTTTTCCCCTTGTAACTCCGGGTTTATTACCAGTTTTAGCAGATTTTTTGCCTACCAATTTATTTATTAAAGACGATTTGCCCACATTGGGAATTCCTACTATCATAACCCTGACCGGACGATTTCTGCGTCCTTTGTTTTGTAAAGCTTTTACCTTTTCTTTAACAGATGCTTTAATGGAATCCAATAGTTTATTTAACCCTTCTCCAGTTAAGGAGTTAAAAGGAATTGCATCTATATCTCTATTTTTATAAAAATCAACCCATCCCTTTAAGAATTTCGGATCAGAAAGATCATATTTATTAAGCACCACTATCTTAGGCTTATTTTGAATTATATTATCAATATCCGGATTTTTACTACTTATTGGAATTCTAGCGTCAACCAATTCTACAACTACATCAATAAGTTTTAGATTATTTTTAATTAATTCTTTAGTTTTTTTCATATGACCTGGATACCAATTGATATGCATATTTAATCACCACTTTTATATATTTTTGACCTCTAGTTGATTAGCTAAGCAGCCTATAAGGTTTCTGATAGGGAGATTTTGAAGGACTGTTTTTACGGCGTTGCTGTTTTAAGAAATATTAAAGGGACTGAAAACAGTCCCCTTATTAACTAACCTCTAATTTTTTCCTTAACTTTGGCAGCTTTACCTACTCTGTTTCTTAAGTAGTTTAACTTAGCTCTTCTAACCTTACCTCTTCTAGTTACTTCAATCTTATCAATTTTAGGAGAATGTACCGGTAAAGTTTTTTCAACGCCGACACCGTATGAGATCTTTCTCACTGTGAAAGTTTCTCTTACTCCACCATTTTGTCTTTTAAGAACTACCCCTTCAAAAATCTGAATTCTTTCTCTCTTTCCTTCTTTAACCTTTAAGTGAACTTTTACAGTATCGCCTATGGAAAATTCAGGCAAATCTTTTTTAAGTTGCTCCTGTTCTATTGCTTTAAGTATTTCCATGTTTTCTACCTCCCTCCATCATAGACGTTCTTACTATACTAAGTAGCAGAGGACCGCCCGTATTGCCACAAGATATTATATCACAGCAAAACATATTGTACAAGATTTTTTTATAATTTAAGTGTTATTTTCAATAATAATTTCTTTAATTATTTTTTTAAATTCTTCCTTTTTTTTATAACTAATGTCATTTCGCTCAAGGAGTTTATTAATCAAATCAGGTCTTCTTTCAATTGTCAATTTTATGGATTCCTTTATTCTCCACTTTTCAATCATTTTATGATTACCTGACAATAAAACTTCAGGTACAGTTAGACTTTTATAGTCGGCTGGTCTTGTGTAGTGTGGATATTCCAAGAGACCATTGAAAAAACTTTCATCTATAAAAGACTCATTTTTATTTAATACTCCAGGGATTAGCCTGGCAATGGAATCGATAATTACCATTGCGGGCAATTCCCCTCCTGTCAAAACGTAATCACCTATGGAAATTTCATCTGTAACCCATGTATCAATTATTCTTTGATCTAGCCCTTCATAATGGCCGCATATAAAGATCAAGTGAGTTTCTTTTGAAAGTGATTTAGCCATTTCTTGATTAAAAGTTTTACCCTTTGGAGTTAAGTATATGACTCTATAATTATTCCTATCCTTCGTTATATCTTCTAAAGCATCAAATATGGGCTGATTCATCAAAACCATCCCAGAACCTCCACCATAGGGATAATCATCCACTTTTCTATGTTTATCCTTTGAATAATCTCTAAAATTTATTGGATTTATTTTTAAAATATCATTTTGCTGTGCTCTACCTATAATACTTTCATTCATAATTCCAGCAAACATATCAGGAAAGAGGGTTAATACATCTATTCTCACTCTATCATACCTTCAATCAATTTGACTTTTATTGTTTTTTCTTTTATATTTACTTCTTTAATAAACTCTTTTACAGCTGGAATTAGGATGTTTTTCTTTTGTTCTTTCTTGGACCCTTGATATTTTACTACATAGGTATCTTGAGCTGTATTCTGTATAACGTCCACAAGATTTCCTATATAGGAACCATCTTCATAGTTATATACTTTAGAATCTACTAAGTCAGTAATATAATATGTGTCTTCAGGTAGCTCTCTGACTTGTGATTCGTCTATGACCAAATATTTATCTTTAAACTTCTCTACATCATTAATATTATCAAAGTCTTTGAATTTTAAAATAGCTAACTCTTTTTTGTATCGAACCCTTTCAATATTAAGTCTTAATTTATCATTATTCTCTATAAATACATATTCTAATTCTTCAAATCTTTCCTTATAATCTGTAAGTGGGTATACTCTTACTTCTCCCTTAATACCTTGAGTATTGACAACTAAACCGACTCTAATACTTTTCCCCACTTTATCACCCTTCCAAATACTTAGTAGTTTGAAAGATATCTTATTGTTAAATGGCTTCTTAAATTAATATATAACTTTTTAAATGTGCTATATACGAGGTTTTTTCTTAGTAATTAAGTATTTTGTAGCATATTAAAAATTAATTATATATATTTACATATTAGCCATTTAAAAGATATTTAAAACGCCAAATTCATTAAAAAATATATAAAAAGGATTAGGGACACCTAATCCTTTTTATTATTGTATTATTTCTACTACTACTCTTTTATTTTCTCTAGTTGCAGCTGCTTTAACAACAGTTCTTATGGCTTTAGCGATCCTACCCTGTTTTCCAATAACTTTACCCATATCGTCTGCCGCAACCTTTAGTTCAATTATAACCGATTGAGTACCTTCTATTTCATTAACATGCACTTCTTCGGGATGATCAACTAAAGCCTGTGCAATTGTTTTTACTAATTCACCCATATAAACACCCCCGGGAAGCTAAACTATACCTTTTTAGCTTCTTTAAACTTTTCCATAATGCCATGTTTTTTAAATAGATCCTTTATAGTTTGTGTTGGTTGTGCACCATTTTTTAACCAATTTACAGCCTTCTCATCATCTATTTTAATTTCAACAGGCTCAGAAACAGGGTTATAATAGCCTATTTCTTCAATAAACCTTCCATCTCTTGGTGAACGTGAGTCTGCAACCACTATTCTATAAAAAGGTCTTTTTTTAGCTCCCATTCTTCTTAATCTAATTTTTACTGCCATCTAATTCACCTCCTTTTAAAATATAAAAATTTAAAAACTTATCTTAAAAGAACGGTATTTTAAATCTTCCGCCCTTTTTCATTCCCTTTTCCATATCAGATAATTGCTTCATCATTTTTCTTGTTTGTTCAAATTGCTTTAGCAGCTTATTCACTGCTTGTACAGTAGTACCACTGCCTTTAGCTATCCTTTTTCTTCTACTGGCTTTAATTATGGAAGGATTTTTTCTTTCTTCAGGAGTCATAGATTGAATAATCGCTTCAATGTGAACCAATTCTTTATCATCGATTTGTAAGTTTTTAAGTTGTTTGTTGTTGACTCCTGGCATCATTTCTAATATTTGACTTAGAGGGCCCATATTTTTCATCTGTTGTAACTGATCTAGGAAATCCTCCAAGTTAAAATCCTGATTTTTAATTTTCTTTTCAAGTTTTTTAAGTTTGCTTTCATCAAAACTAGCTTGTGCCTTTTCAATCAGACTTAGAACGTCTCCCATTCCAAGTATTCTAGACGCCATTCTATCAGGATAGAATGGTTCAAGGTCAGTAAGTTTTTCACCAACTCCTACATATTTAATAGGCTTACCTGTAACAGCTCGAACGGACAGAGCTGCACCTCCACGTGTATCTCCATCTAATTTTGTTAATATGATTCCATCAATCCCCAATTGGGAATTAAAAGTTTCGGCAACATTGACAGCATCTTGACCTGTCATTGCATCAACTACTAGCATGATTTCATGAGGTTTAACTTCTACTTTTATGTTTTTTAACTCTTCCATGAGATTTTCATCTATGTGAAGCCTTCCAGCTGTGTCTATTATTACAACATCATTTCCATATTTTTTTGCATGCTCTATTCCTGCTTTTGCTATGTTCACGGGGTTAACTTTATCTCCCATAGAGAAAACCGGAATTTCAAGTTGCTCGCCAACCACATGAAGCTGTTTTATTGCAGCAGGCCTATAAACGTCACATGCAACTAGTAACGGTCTTTTACCAGTTTTTTTAAGTTGCCCGGCAAGCTTACCGCCTGTAGTTGTTTTTCCTGCACCCTGAAGTCCAGCCAGCATTATTATAGTGGGAGGTTTTGAAGCAAATAAAATTTTGCTCTGGGTGCCCCCCATTAAACTTGTCAGTTCATCATTTACAATTTTTATTACCTGCTGTCCAGGAGTGAGACTCTCCAGAACTTCCTGTCCCACTGAACGCTGAGTAATTTTTTTAATGAAATCTTTTACGACTTTGTAATTAACATCAGCTTCAAGCAAAGCTAACTTTACTTCTCTCATAGCATTTTTAACATCTTTCTCTGAAAGTTTACCTTTGCCTTTTAGCTTTTGCAAAGTATTTTGGAGTTTTTCGGCAAGACCTTCAAAAACCATTTTTTAACCTCCCTAAGAGATTTAGGAACTTTCATCTAAAATTTCCATAGCTGTTTTTTTTATTTCATTAACTTCACTTATAATACAGTTCTTATTAAAGTTCATAGTATCAATATTATTAACAAACTTATTTATTAAATCCAACAGCTCATTAATTTTGTATCTGGTATTGGAAAATTTACTAAGTAGATTGAGTTTTTCTTCATAATCTTCCAAAGTATTTTCTGCTCTTTTTAATGTATCGTACACTGCCTGTCTGCTTATATTTAGATTTTCTGAAATTTCTCCTAAAGACAAATCATGTATACAATATAGTTTCAGAATCTCCTTTTGTTTTTCTGTAAGTAAGTTTCCATAAAAAGCATAAAGGTTCCCAAGTCTGATTTTTTTTTCGATCATCTGGAACACATCCTAAAAATATATCTGTAAAGGTTTTTCACTTTACAGGTGTATTTTATACTACTATTTCTATATTGTCAATAGAATTTATTAATTTTCACTTAAGAGAGCCTCTACAAATTCATTTGGCTCAAAGGGCTGAAGATCTTCCATACCTTCACCAATACCAATCAATTTTACTGGTATATCTAATTCGGAAGTAATTCCAAGTATTACTCCACCTTTTGCAGTACCATCCAGTTTTGTAAGTATGATACCGGTTATATCGGCTACTTCTTTAAATGTTTGCGCCTGTCTTATTGCATTTTGGCCGGTAGTTGCATCTAGTACTAAAAGAACTTCTTTTTTAGCCTCAGAAAATTCTCTATCAACTATTTTAAATACCTTAGATAATTCGTTCATAAGATTTTTCTTATTATGAAGTCTTCCTGCCGTATCACAAATCAGAACATCTATTTTTCTAGCTTTGGCTGCTTGAATAGCATCAAATATGATGGCAGCAGGGTCAGAACCTTCTTGATGGTGAATTACATTGACCCCTACCCTGTCACCCCATATTTTCAGTTGATCGATAGCAGCTGCTCTAAAGGTATCGCCTGCAGCTAGAAGAACTTTTTTGCCTTTAGATCTAAGATTATGAGCCAATTTTCCAATAGAGGTTGTCTTTCCCACTCCATTTACACCTATAACGAGAATTATGGAAGGAGGTGTTGATATATCTAAATCATTTGATTTAGAAGTTTGAAGAAGCTCTTTTAAAATTTCTTTTAAGACTGATTTAACTTCTGATGTGTCAGTGATTTTTCTTGAACTTATTTCTGTACGAAGTCTTTCAATTATTTTCAGAGTAGTATCCATCCCTACATCAGACATTATTAATATTTCTTCTAATTCTTCTAAAAGTTCTTCATCAACTTTTCCATAGGATTTCAAAAGAGAATCAATTTTTTCTGTTATTCCCTGTCGAGTTTTCAATAAACCGGACTTTAGTTTATTGAAAAAAGAAGGAGACTTATCAGAAGAGTCTAAAATTTGAGTGGTAATGCATTTTTCTTCTTTCTTTAGATTAGAAGATTCTTCGATAGAATCTGAGTTTGTTTCTTGACTTTGTTCCACTTCATTCATATTTTCTTCATCTTTTTTAAGTTTTTTGAAAAATTTTTTTAACATCTGTTTGCACCTCCATATTAGCTTGCCATATTATCTCTTTCAACATCACTTAACTTTACTGAAACAATTTTTGAAACTCCATACTCCTGCATAGTTACTCCATATAGGTAGTCAATAATTTCCATAGTTCCTTTCCTATGGGTTATTATGATAAACTGTGAATTTTTTGAGAATTCCTTTAAAAAGTCTGCAAATCTAAAGATATTTACATCATCCAGTGCAGCTTCTATTTCATCTAAAATGCAAAAAGGAGTAGGCTTAGTTTTAAGTATCGAAAATAAAAGTGCTATTGCTGTCAATGCCCTCTCACCGCCCGATAGTAGACTAAGGTTTTGAAGTTTTTTTCCAGGAGGTTGGGCGATTATTTCAATATTACTTTCTAATACGTTTGTTTCAGTATCTAGAATCAACTTGGCCTTACCGCCATGAAATAACTGATTAAAAATATAGCCGAAATTTTCGTTTATTTCTTTAAAACTATTTATAAACTGTTTTTTCATGGTAGATTCCAGTTCATTAATTACCTTATTCAGAGAATCTCTAGCTTTTATTAAATCATCTTTTTGTGAGTTTAAGAAAGAATATCTTTCATTTACCTCTTCAAATTCTTTTATAGAATTAAGATTAACCTCACCAAGGTCTTTAATTTCTCTTTTTAGATAATTAATTCTGCTTGAAACTTTATTAAGATCTTCTATATCACTTTTGCGATTTAATGCATCCATATAGCTTAATTCATACTTTTCCCAAATTTTCTTTATGAGTGAATCACATTGCATGTCAAGTCTAGTTTTCTTAACTTCGATTTTATGAAGACTATCCTTCAACTCACTAATAGTATTATTAATTATTTCAATTTTTTTATTAAGTTCTTTGTTTTCATCGGACCACTTGATTTTTTCTTCATTGTATTTGTTTATATTGTATTCAATTTGTTTACTAAGTATAGTATTATCATTTATCTTAATATTGATATCATTTAACTTAGTCAATAGATTTCTTTTTTCTTCCTCTAAAGATTTCAACTCATTTATTTTATCATTCTGGTTAGTTTTCCAAATTTTAAGGGATGCTTCGAGTCTGTTAATTTCACTGATATTGGCTTCTTTTTTTTCTTTTAGAGAAGCAAGCTTAATTTTTATAGAAGTAATTTTTTCCTTTGAGTCCTCCAACTCCTTATGACTGTTTAAAATTGATTCTGACTCCATATTAATTTTATCCTGCAGTTTGGAATTGTGTTTTTCTAAGTATGAAATTTTAGATAGTTTTTCTTCAATAGAAGATTCCATGTCTTTTAGTTCACTCTTTAGTCCCAAATATTCATTATCTAAATTGGCTATAGAACTTTTTAAAGATTTTAGTTCATTTAAGAGGTTGTAGAGGGTATTCTCTTTTTTGAACATTAATAATTTAAGCCTATCAAAATCTTTAGAGTTATGATTTAATCTTTCGTTAATTGAATTTAATGTATTTTTGCATTCCTCTATGCATTTCTTATATTTTTCTGTTAAATTTAGGGATTTTTCAAGCTTTACACTTAATTCATTTATTTTTCTTTTTCGGCTGAAAACATTTGAAACCTTTGATTTATAACTACCTCCGGTTATTGTTCCACCTGGATTTAATATATCTCCTTCAAGAGTTACAATTTTATACCTGCTTGCTATCTTTGCTATACTGGTAGCCGTATCTATATTATCTACTATGAGAGTTTTGCCGAGCAGATACTGGAATAAAGATCGATGTTTTTTAGCGCATGATATGAGATCATCAGCTTTACCTACAAAGCCTTTATATTTATTTAACTTTAATAGGAAATTATTTGAATCTTTTTTTACATACAAATTATCTAGAGGTATAAAAGTTACTCTCCCTAAATTATTTTGTTTTAGATATTTTATAACTCTTTTTGCATCGTCCTGTTCATCACATACTATATACTGCATTGAGTAGCCTAAAGCTACTTCCATGGCTACTTCTAAACCTTTTGGAAGGTTCATAAGTTCTGCAACCACTCCATGAATGCCTTTTCCAATATCTTTATTTTTCTTACATTCTTGCAGCGTTTTTCTAACGCTGCTGTTAAAACCTTCATATGATTTATCCATCTCTTCCAACAGCTTTTTTTCAGACTGTATATCTCTTAAAATATTTTCTTCCTTTTTATAAACATCAACAAGCTCATTGTATTTATTATTGAGTTTATTATTTTCAGCAAAAAGATATTGTTTTTCTTGTTTCCTCTCTTCAATTGTATTTTTCAAATCATTTATTTCATCTTGCAGTTTCTCAATATCTGTAATAATTGCTTCTTCTTTTTCAAATAATACTGATTTTTCTTCTTCTATTTTTTTTACTCTTTTACGGATATTTTCTCTAATAGTCTTTATACTATTTATTTCGCTTTTAACAGATGAGATAGTATTTAATGTTTCAATAACTTCACCTTTTAGGCTTTCTATCTCATACTCGTCTTTATCTAAATGGGAGCTCAAATTCTCATATCTTTGATTTTCTAGATTTAAACTTTCATTATTCTTAGATATTAGCTGAGAAAGCTTGTCTTTTTCTAAAAGCAAGTCATTTAGTAGTTTCTTCATAGATTTATCTTTGTTTTTTAACTCTTCAATTTCCGCTGATATTCTATTATAATTGTTATCTATGTTTTGAACCTTTTCATTATAGAGTACACACTGCCCCTCAAGTTTTTTAATAATATTTTTAGTTTCAAAATAGTTTTCTTTTAAATCTTGAATTTCTTTTTCCAGGGACTCAACACGGTAGTGGCTTTCAATTTGTTTTTTCGATAACATTTCTTTTTCATGCAAATAATTGTTAAGCTGTTCTTTTACTATTCTGAATTGTTCATTTTCAGCTTCAAGTTTGAGTTTGATTTCATTTATTTCATTTAAAAAGAGATTCAATTCAAGGTCTTTTAATTCATTATTTAACTGAAGATATTTCTTGGCTTTTTCACTTTGTTTTTTTAAAGGTTCAATCCGGGATTCAAGTTCATTTATAATGTCCTCTATACGGATGAGATTTTGATGTGTATTATCAAGTTTTTTCTCGGCTTCTGCCTTTCTAGTTTTATATTTCACTATGCCTGCAGCTTCTTCAAAGATTTGTCTTCTCTCTTCAGGTTTATTACTAAGTATGCTGTCAATCTGACCTTGCCCTATCAAAGAGTATCCATCAATACCTATACCCGTATCCATTAAAAGCTCTTTAATATCTTTGAGTCTGCAGGGAGTTTTATTTATTAAATATTCACTCTCCCCAGAACGGTAAATCCTACGGCTAATAGTAACTTCTGTATAGTCTATAGGCAATATTTTTTCCCTATTATCAAAGGATAAGGAGACTTCAGCCATACCTAGGGGCTTTCTATGGGAGGTACCATTGAAAATAACATCCTCCATTTTGCTGCCCCTCAGAGTTTTAGGACTTTGTTCTCCCAGGACCCATCTCACAGAGTCTATTATATTGCTTTTTCCGCTGCCATTAGGCCCTACAATTCCTGTTATCCCTTTTTTAAAATCAATTTCAACTTTATCAGCAAAGGATTTAAACCCATGTATTTCAAGCTTTTTAAGGTACAATTCATAACACCTCTTTAAAAAATCTTATAAAAACTATAAAATGCACCTTACCATTTTAACATACTTTTTATCAAATTAAAATAACACCTTGGAACCAGGTGTTATAGTTTTTTAGTAATAATTTGTATTTCATTATTTATCATTATTTGCACATCATCTTTCGCTACATTTGGGTCACCTAAGGTTTTTATTCTAGATATATTAAATTTGTTTTTGAAATAGTTAATATTACTTTTTTTGTCTCCTACTAAGGGAGATATATTTTGGGGATTAACAATAAATTTAATATCGTCAATTTTATTAGTATTTTGAGACAATACTATAGAAATTGAATCTTTATATATCGCAGATTCTACCAACTGCCTAAAAGCGGGGTGAAAAGGTCCCGCAACAACAGACCTACCTTCCATAATATTATCTGTAGGTTGAAGACCAATTCTTATTATATCAATATCATTTTGATAGAAAAGTTTATATAAATCTTTACATATTTCTACTGCATCACTAAGTGAAAGAGGGTCATAATCACCATTAAGGTATAATTCTTCCAATTTGGTACCTTTAATAACCAGGGTAGGATATATCCTTACAAAGCTGGGATTAAAGGAAATAATTTTCCTCGCAGTATTTATAGTCTTTTCCAAATCGTCTCCAGGAAGCCCTACCATCATTTGAAGTCCAATCTTGAATCCCATATCTTTTATTAGGCTAGAGGCGCGGTGTACATCTATAGATAGATGCCCTCTGCAGCTTTTTTTTAAAACTTCATCATCCAAAGACTGGACTCCTAATTCAATAATGGAGACATTGTATTTCTTGAGATTTAATAGAATTTCCTTATTGATGTAATCGGGCCTAGTAGATAGTCTTATACCATCTATAATTCCTTTTTTATACCATTTATTGGCTATGGATAAAAATTCATTTTGCTTTTCTACACTGATTCCTGTAAAGCTTCCTCCAAAAAAAGCTATTTCTACCTTATTATTTTTTGTATATTGAATAGTTTTTAGATAGTTAGCTATTTGTTCATCTACTTCCCTACCTGTCAATCCTGTTTCTACTCCTGTGATTTTTCTTTGATTACAAAAAACACAATCAAAAGGACAGCCTTCATGAGGAACAAAAATAGGGATAATATAATGTTTCTTAGTCAATATTGAGCACACCCTTCAATGCCATTTTTGCCGCATTTTGTTCCGATTCTTTTTTGTTTTTACCATTCCCGTATCCAATTATTCTATCGTTATTTTTCACTTGAGTATAAAAAGTCTTGTTGTGATCGGGGCCTATTTCATCCACAATTTCGTAGGTGATTTTATTAGTGGAGTCAGCTTGTAAAATCTCCTGTAATCTAGTTTTGTAATCAATAAAAATTTTGCCGCAAATAGCATCTTCGATAATTTTTCTCATAATTTTCATAATAAATTTTCTGGCATTCTCCATGCCTCCATCTAAATATATAGAACCAATAAGAGCTTCAAAGGCATCGGCAAGAATAGAGGTTCTGTTTCTTCCTCCAGTAGACTCTTCACCTTTGCCTAGCTTCAAGTAATTGCCCAAATCAATAGATTTTGCACAATCCGCCAATGAGGGTTCGCAAACAATTTTTGCCCTTATCTTAGTAAGTTTACCTTCAGGAAGTTCGGGATAGTTTCTAAATAAATATTCACTGATAATAAGTCCAAGAACAGAGTCACCAAGAAATTCCAGTCTTTCGTTATACTTATTACTTTTTATTTTTTTTTCATTAGCAAATGAGCTATGGGTTAAGGCTTCAGTCAATAAGTCTTTATTAATAAATTCGTAGCCAATAAATGCTTCCAGTTTATTGTATGATGTATTATTCATGTTTTTCCTCCTAAAAATAGAAGGCTATTCGAATATATTTTACGAAAGCAAAATATATTCGAAGAACCTTCTTAATAGTACATATATATTTTATACTTTTTTAATTAAAAATAAAAGTATTAATTTTGCTTGCCTCGCTAATTCCTTATAGATATCTTTCAATAATCCTTCCTCTTCAGGCTTCGTAGAAGAGCTGTTTTAATAGAAAAGATTTAGAGGTAAAAACAGTTCTTCAAAGTCGCTTCAGAGGAAATATTGAAGGATATTTAAAACTATACTGTTAGAGTAACTAGCACAAGAGGTCAATTTAAAATAAAAGTATTACTTAAAATTTAGGCAAACCTATATAGGTTTGCCTAAAAATACCTACTCTTCATATTTTTTAAAAATTAATGATGCATTATGACCGCCAAATCCTAGTGAATTGGATAGGGCATATCTTACTTCTTTATTTTTGCCTACATTAGGTACATAATCCAAGTCTAATTCTGGATCCGGATTTGTTAAATTGATTGTAGGATGAATATAATTTTCTTTTACTGCCAAAAGGCAAGCTATTGCTTCAATAGAACCAGCGGCACCAAGGAGGTGACCTGTCATTGATTTTGTCGAACTTACGGAAAGTTTATAAGCATGGTCTCCAAACACAGTTTTGATAGCCAAAGTTTCAAATTTATCATTTAAGGGCGTAGAGGTTCCATGAGCATTAATATAATCCACTTCTTCAGGATTAATATTCGCATCTAACACAGCATTTTTCATAGCTCTAGCAGCCCCTTCACCTTCTGGGGCAGGTGCAGTTATATGATGTGCATCTGCTGACATGCCATAGCCTACGATTTCACCATAAATTTTTGCACCACGTTTTAAAGCGTGTTCCAATTCTTCTAAAATAATTATTCCAGAGCCTTCACCCATTACAAATCCATCTCTTTCCTTATCAAATGGGCGACTTGCACGCTTTGGATCATCATTTCTAGTAGACATTGCTTTCATAGTACAAAAACCTGCAATTGATAGAGGAGTTATTGAAGCTTCAGCGCCTCCGGCAAACATGAGGTCGGCATCCCCTCTCTCAATTATTTTAAATGCATCTCCAATTGCATTAGTCGAAGAGGCGCATGCTGATACAGCAGTAGTATTAGGGCCCTTTACTCCAAAGGCTATAGATATATGTCCTGCACCAATATTTGATATCATCATTGGTATAAAAAAGGGACTTACCCTTCTGGCTCCTTTTTGTAATAATTTTTTATGCTCCTTTTCAAGAGTTTCAATCCCACCAACACCTGAACCTAAAGTAACACCAAATCTGTTAACATCGACTTTTTTTAAATCAATTTCAGAATCTTCTAACGCTTGCTTTGAAGCAGCAATTGCGTAATGAGTGAATCTGTCCATTCTTCTTGCTTCTTTTTTGTCCATATAGTCATGGGGATCAAAATCCTTAATTTCAGCAGCAATTTGTGTTGGAAATTCTGTTGCGTCAAATCTGGTTATCTTATCTATACCGTTTTTTCCTTCTTTCAATGCATTCCAATAATTGTCTTTACCATTACCAATTGGAGATATTACACCAATTCCTGTTATAACTACTCTTCTTTTACTCAAAACAATTCCTCCTATACCTATTATAGTTATTTATAGGCAACTAACTTGTAAATTTAATAAATATAAGACTATTTTGTCTTTTCTTCAATATATTTAGCAATATCTCCTATGTTTTTGAAATTTTCTGCATCTTCATCGGGAATCTCTACATCAAACTCATCTTCTAGTGCCATTATTACTTCAACTGCATCTAGAGAGTCAGCCTCTAAATCATTCATTAAAGAAGTTTCAGGAGTTATCTCATCAACGTTATCATAATCTAATTGTTCAGCAATAATTTCTGCAACTTTTTTAAATAACATATAAAACACCTTCCCTTTCATATTCATATAAAATTTACATTACCATTCCACCATCTACATTTATGACTTGACCTGTTAAGTAATCAGCTTCTTCAGAGCAGAGAAATGCTACAATATTAGCAACGTCTTCAGGACTTCCTAATCTACCTAATGGTATACTAGCTGCATAATTTTCTTTAACCTCTTCGGGTAATTTGTCAGTCATGTCTGTTTGTATAAAGCCTGGTGCAACAGCATTTACATTAATACCTCTTGGTGCAAATTCCTTAGCAATAGATTTTGTAAATCCTATCACTCCCGCTTTTGAAGCAGCATAATTGGCTTGACCAGCATTGCCCATTATCCCTACTACAGAAGTAATATTTACTATTTTTCCACTTCTTTGTTTCATCATTTTTTTTCCAATCAGCTTCGTACATAGGTAAGTTCCTTTTAAATTTATATCCATTACTTTGTCCCAGTCTTCATCCTTCATTCTTATAACAAGAGTATCTCGCGTAATGCCTGCGTTGTTTACCAAAATATCAATTGTATCAAAGTGCTTGCTAACTTCTTTTACCAATGCTTTAACATCATCCTCACTTGAAACATCTGCCTTAAGGGCCAACGCTTCTACACCCATTTTCTTTACTTCATCAACTACTTCCTGGGCCTTAGAAGCATTATTTGTATAATTTACTACTACATTTGCACCTTTTTCAGCCAGTTTGAGGGCTATAGATCTGCCAATTCCTCTAGAACCACCAGTGACTATAGCCGTTTTTCCTGATAAATTCATCTAACACACCCCCAGTTGTGATTTTTATTTAGATAATTCAGTTAAAGTCTTTTCTAGTGAAGCCATATCTTCAACATTTAAAATAGTTACCTTTCTTGATACTCGTTTGATAAATCCTGACAAAGCCTTTCCTGGCCCTACTTCAACAAAGGTTTCAACACCTTCATCTATCATTTTTTTAATTGAATCTTCCCATAATACAGGACTGCTCACTTGTTTTATAAGAAGTTCTTTAACGAGAGATACAGAACCATAGTAGTCGGCAGTAACGTTTGCAATAACCGGGGTTTCAAAGTTATGTAGTTCTAACTTATTAAGCTCTTTAGACAATTTCTCACCTGCACCCTTTAACATACTAGAGTGAAAAGGTGCTGATACGTTTAAAACCTTTGCCTTTCTAGCTCCTAACTCTTTCCCAATTTCAACGGCCTTTTCAACGGCTTTTACTTCACCGGATATAACTATCTGAACTGGAGAATTAAAGTTAGCTGGTTCTACTATACCAACTTCTGAAGCCCTATTGCAGGCTTCTATTACTTTTTCTCTATCTAGTCCAATAAAGGCAGCCATTGTTCCAACACCTAATGGTACCTCTTCCTGCATGTATTTTCCTCGGGCCTTAACTACTCTTACAGCTTCTTCAAATGATATTACATTTGCAGCTACTAAGGCAGAATATTCACCTAAACTCAATCCAGCAACTAGTTCAGGTTTTATTCCATGCTTTTTTAATACTTCATAGGCTGCAATACTTGCTGTTAAAATAGCAGGTTGTGTATTTTCGGTTTTTCTGAGTTCCTCCTCTGGACCTTCAAAACAAAGTTTCTTCATATCATATCCAAGGGAAATAGATGCCTTTTTAAATATCTTATCTGCTACTTCAAAGTTCTCAACAAGTTCTTTTCCCATTCCGACATATTGTGCTCCCTGTCCTGGAAAAACGAAAGCTATTTTAGCCATTACCTAATCCTCCTATCTTACCATTTAATTACACACGATCCCCAGGTTAGGCCTCCGCCGAAACCTACTAATACTACTATGTCATCCTTTTTAATTTCACCTTTGCTAACGGCTTCATCTAAAGCAACGGGTATAGATGCAGCTGACATGTTACCATATACATCTAGGTTCACATATACTTTATCCATTGGAAGCTTTAAGCGCTTAGCTGCTGAAGATATTATTCTAATGTTTGCCTGATGGGGTACTAGATAATCTATATCTGCAACATCTAATTTACACATGTCAAGGGCTTTTTTAGCTGCATTTCCCATAATTCTCACTGCAAACTTAAAGACTTCACTCCCATCCATTTTTACATAGTGAAGATTTTCCTCAACAGTTTGAACTGAAGCCGGCATTCTTGATCCTCCGGCAGGAAGAGTCAAGAACTTCCCACCTTCACCATCTGCTCCTAAGTAGGTAGATAAAATCCCTTTATCTTTTTCAGTAGGACCCAGAACTACAGCACCAGCACCATCACCAAATAATACACAGGTGTTTCTATCATTCCAGTTTAAAATTTTAGATAAAGTTTCTGCACCTATTACTAACACATGTTTATACATTCCTGTTGCAATAAACTGCTGTCCAATAGATATGCCATACAAGAAACCTGAGCAGGCTGCTTCTAAATCAAAGGCAGCTGCATTTGTAGCTCCCAGGTTGCTTTGTACTATACATGCAGTTGAAGGAAAAGACATATCTGGTGTTACAGTTGCAACTATTATTAAATCCAATTCTTCCGGTTTAATATTTGCTTTTTCAAGAGCCTTTTTAGCAGCCTCTGTAGATAAATCCGATGTAGCAGTGGCATCATCAACTATACGTCTTTTGTGAATACCAGTTCTTGATACTATCCATTCATGAGATGTATCAACTATTTTTTCTAAGTCATAATTTGTTACTTCCTTATCAGGAAGACAGCTACCTGTGCCTAAAATGCCTACACTTCTTAAACTATCACTCAATACTATCAGCTCCTATTCTTACAATTTCTTTCTCAATACTTTCAATTACATTATTTCGAGCGAAAACTTCTCCATACTTTATTGCATTTTTTATTGCTTTTGCATCTGAGCTACCATGAGCCTTTATTACTGCCCCCTTAACTCCTAACAGAGGTGCTCCTCCGTATTCAGTATAATCTAGCTTGGATTTAAAATCTTTTAATCCATTTTTTAAAGTCAATGCTGCTATTTTTCTGACAAAGTTTTTTACTAACTGTTCCTTAAGCATAGTAGATATACCCATAGCGACTCCTTCAGTAAGCTTTAAGATCACATTGCCCACAAAACCATCACATACTATTACATCAACAATTCCGCTAGGTATATCTCTAGCTTCTATATTGCCCACAAAGTTCAAATTAGACTCCTTTAAAATTTCATAAGCTTCAGAAACTAATTTATTTCCTTTTCCCTCTTCCGTTCCTATATTTACTATGCCAACTTTAGGTTTGTTTACATTTAGTACATTTTCTAAATAGATAGAGCCCATAATAGCGAATTCTAGAAGATTTCTTGGTTTGCAGTCAACATTTGCCCCCGCATCAATTAATAGAGAAAAACCCCGTTTTGTTGGATAGATTGGAGCTAAAGCCGGTCTGTCAATCCCTTTAATTCTACCGACTTTTAATAAGCTGCCTGTTAGAAGTGCTCCGGTATTTCCTGCAGAGATAACTGCACTGACTTCTTTTTTTCTTAACATTTCCAAAGCTACTACCATTGAAGAATCCTTTTTCCTACGGACAGCTTGAACCGGTTTGTCATCATTGTCTATTGTTTCACTAGTATGTCTAATATCAATTCTATCCAATTTGTTACAATACTTACTTATATCTTTTTTTATTATCTCTTCATTACCCACCAAAAGGAGTTTCGATTTAGTTTCATTTAAAGCCTTCCCAACACCTTTAAGTACTGAATCGGGAGCATTATCTCCCCCCATTACATCAATAGCGATTATCATTATATTACCCCCATAATAGTTAAATTGAAACTAAAATAAACTTTCCTCTAAATACCTGTTCGTCTTTTACCGCTATTTTCACATGAACAAAATATTTATTCCCTCTAATTTTGGTTACTTCAGCTTTTGCCACAAGTTTTTGTCCAGCTAGTACAGGAACTCTATATTTAATATTCGCTACGCCTGTCAAAGCTACATCTGCATCTATTACTGCCATGGCCAATGATTCAGCCATAGCAAATATGTAATGGCCTCTAACAATTTTTGTTTTTTTAAAAACCATGATAGAATCGGTTTCTAATATGGATATACCTCTTTTGTTAAGCTCGAGATCTATAAGTTCTCCAACTATTTCTGTTTCACCAATAGTTCTTACTTTTTTATAATTTGCTTTTGCGACTTCTTTTACTCTTTCTCTTAATTCAGGTATATTTAGAGCTAACCTATCAAGCCTAATGGTTTGAACACTAACATTAAAAAGTTCACTTAATTCTTCATCAGTTATAAACGGATCTTGCTCAATTATCTTGAGAAATTTTTCTTGTCTTTCTTTTTTGCTTAATTTTTTGGTAGACATAATTCCACCTCTTTTGTAGTTGAAGTTAGTACCAGGTTCTAATATTAAGTATAAGCGAAGTAAAGTTTTAATGCAAGCAATTTTGTTAAATTGAAAAAAAAATGGCAGATATCTGCCATTTCTTTGCTATTAGCCATACTTTGGAATTATGCCCTATTTTATATATAGCAGGGCTTTAGACAATATTAATCAACTTTTAGAACTTCCTTATCACCATAGTAACCGCATGACTTGCAAACTCTATGTGGTAATTTAGGTTCATGACATTGAGGACAATCTACTACATTAGGAGCTGTCATTTTTATATTTGATGCTCTTCTCTTATCTCTTCTAGCTTTTGAAGTTTTGCGTTTTGGTACTGCCATTGTTACACCTCCTTGTCCTTATTGAAAAAAATTTTTAGTTTTTCTAATCTAGGATCAATTTTTTCTTGGTTACAATTACATTTTGTTTCATTTAGGTTTGCACCACAACTTGCACACAAGCCCTTACATTCTTTGCTACAAACTACTTTCATAGGCAATGACAATGTTATGGTTTCCTCAATAATAGTTGATAGGTCTAGAATATCTTCCTTTAGATATAAATTTTTTTCATCTTCCTGTTCGTTGAAGTTATCACTAATCAATATGTTGGAGAATAACTTCCCATCAATAGTCTGTTTGAAATCATTTAAACATCTATTACATCTAAAGGTTACTACACCTGAAAAATCTGCATCAATATAAAATTCTTCATTTTTTTTATAGATCTTACCTGAAAAATGAAAAGGTGTTGCTTCAACAATATCGTATTGTTTTAAAATATTTTCGTCATCAATGGTGTAGCTAAAATGAACTTCAACTAAATCTATTTTTCCAGCAACAAGTTGGGACAAGTTAATTTTCATAAATTCACCTCATAGCGCGGACAGATTTATTATACAAACCCAAATGATATTTGTCAAGCAAAAGTACTTGATAAAATATATTTCCTAAAATTAAGTTATATTTAGAGATTAAGAAATAAAAGTAAATAGGTAGGATAATTCCTACTTATTGAGTCTATAATAATGATACTGTATCTCTAGCAATCATTAATTCTTCGTTTGTAGGAATAACTAACACTTTTACCTTTGAGTCGTCTGTACTTACTATCGTTTCTTTTCCTCTAGTATTATTTTTATCTTTATCTATTTTTACTCCCATAAATTCTAAATTTTCGCAGATAGCTTCTCTATTAGATATTGAATTTTCTCCAAGACCTGCCGTGAAAACAATAGCGTCTACTCCACCCATAACAGCAGCATAAGCAGCAATGTATTTTCTTACTCGAATATTAAATTTATCAAGTGCAAGTTGAGCTCTTTCATTTCCTTCTTCAGCAGCTTTTTCAATATCCCTAAAGTCACTGCTTACACCAGATATTCCTATTTTTTATTAAGTAGGTTGTTTACACCATCTAGATCAAGATTTTCTTTTTCCATTATGAAAGTTACTATAGCAGGATCTATGTCACCACATCTAGTACCCATTGCAAGTCCTTCAAGTGGAGTGAAGCCCATACTTGTATCTACAGACTTTCCATTTTGTACAGCTGTTATACTTGCACCGTTACCTAGATGGCAAGTTATAATTTTTAATTCACTTAAATCTTTTCCTAACATAGCCGCAGTTCTTTGGGCCATATTTTCTAATACCATATTTTTCATATAGCTCATATGGTAAAGGATAGATATAAGAAGATTTTGGCATAGTTTGGTGGAAGGCTGTATCAAATACTCCTACCATTTGAACATCTGGCATTAGTTCCTGACAAGCTCTGATGCCTATTAAGTTTGGGGGATTATGTAAAGGTGCTAAATCTATACAGTCTTCCATTGCTTTTATTACTTCTTCATCAATTACTACAGAGTTACTGAATTTTTCACCACCATGAACAACTCTGTGGCCGACTGCATTAATTTCCTTCATATCTTTGATAGCCCCATGTTTTTCGTCAACTAGAGCATCTAGAACTAGTTTCAAAGCATCCCTATGGTCCTCCATAGGTTTTTCAATTACTACTTCATCTTTATTAGCTACTTCATGCTTAAGTCTTGATCCTTCAATGCCGATTCTCTCAACTAAACCCTTAGCTAAAACTTTTATACCTCCAATCATAATAATTATAAAATAACAGAGAAATTTTTCAAGTTAAAATTTGTTTTTTTCTTAATTTTATCTTTTTTTTTAGTTTATAATATAGACATCCAACTTAAAATTTAATTTACATTACTTTAACTTGCCTCGCTAGTTTCTTATAGATATCCTTCAATAATCCTCTTCAGGCTCCGTAGAAGAGCTGTTTTAATAGAAAAGATTTAGATGTAAAAACAGCTCTTCAAAGTCGCTTCAGAGGAAACATTGAAGGATATTTAAAGCTATACTGTTAGAGTAAATAGCACAAGAGGTTACTTTAGGAATTTTGAGGTTTCTTTCTGAGCGAATCTTTAAATTAAATAAAAAGGCAAATCTTAACATGAGCCAGAAGGATTCTCAAAATCCTAATAAGTTAAGCTTTGTACTTTGTTATCTATAGTATTAAATATTGTTCTTAACAATCTTGGAGGTAACTATGAAGGTATTAGGATTAATCACAGAATATAACCCCTTTCATAACGGACATAAATATCATCTTTTAAAATCTAAGAAAATTACTGGAGCGACCCATACTGTAGCTGTAATGAGTGGCCATTTTCTCCAGCGAGGAGAACCATCAATAATAGATAAATGGCTTAGAGCTCAGATTGCTATAGATGAGGGAATTGATCTTGTAGTAGAATTACCAACAGTATTTTCATGTAGCAGTGCTGAATTTTTTGCAAAGGGAAGTATTGGACTTTTAGATTCTTTAAAGATTGTAGACTATGTGTGTTTTGGAAGTGAACATGGAAATATAAAACCATTAAATGATATAGCCAAATTGTTAACCAATGAATCTTTGCAATTTAAAAAAACTTTAAAAAAATATTTATCTTTAGGTATAACATTTCCACTGGCAAGACAAAAAGCATTGTTGAGAAGCTTTGACGACAATGAAGTATATGAAGATATTTTAAAATCACCCAATAATATACTCGGGATTGAATATCTCAAAGCTTTAAAACAAATAGGTAGTAAAATTGAACCAGTTACTATTAAAAGGATAAAGGCACCGTATAATTCTACAGAAATAAATAGTGATATATGTAGTGCAACAGCAATTAGAGAACTGTTGAAAATGGATATGTTAGATTTCATGACACTTAAAAGTGTATTACCCGATAACAGCTTTAAAATTTTAAATCATTCTATAAAAAATGGAATGGGTCCTATTTTTGCCAAAGACCTTGAGCAAATCATACTATATAAACTGCGAACAATTTCTAAAGAGGAACTCAAAGCCATACATGACATAAATGAAGGGTTTGAAAATAGAATAAAAAAGGGGGCAAACATTGTAAGTAACTATGATGAGCTGATTGACTACTTAAAGACCAAAAGATATACCTTGACAAGGATTCAGAGAATACTTATTAAAACTCTCATTGGAATTACAAAAAAAGATATGATAATGTTTAAAGAAAGGTTTGAACCTCAATATATAAGGATACTTGGCTTTTCTAAAAAGGGAACTGAGCTTTTAAATAAGATAAAAATAAATAGCAAACTTCCCATAATAACAAATCTAAAAAACTATAAACCCCAAAATATATATGCTGAAAAGATGCTTTATTTTGATATTATATCTACGAATATTTATAGTCTTTTGTTTAAAAAAGCAAGTTTAAGAAAAGGAGGTTATGATTACACTAAAAACCCTTACATAAATATATACTAACTAGCCTTACTAGTTCCTTATAAATATCCTTCAATAATCATCTTCAGGCTCCATAGAAGAGTTGTTTTAAAACAAAACATTTAAGAGATAAAAACAGCTCTTCAAAGAGGCTTCAGAGGAAACATTGAAGGATATTTAAATCTATGATATTAGATTAACTGGCAAAAGAAGTTAAATTAATGTAAGTAATAAAAATACAATCTCCCAATATATATATGATATATATGATTTAGGGAGGACTTAGAGTTGATTTTCATGCCAATATTATTGCTTATTATATTTATACTGTATTTTAGTAAAAAGAATAAAAATATATTAAGAAAAGCAAAAACACTTTTGTTAATATTGGTAACTACAATAATGGTTTTTTATATAATACTTTTTCCCAGGGATATTATTGAGGCCAGCCAGAAGGGTATACATATATGGTTTAGTACAGTACTTCCTTCACTGTTACCCTTTTTTATAGGTGCGGAGTTATTAATAGGTTTAGGAGTTGTTAAATTTATCGGAGTACTGATTGAACCAGTCATTAGACCAATATTTAGAGTTCCAGGTGAAGCCTCCTTTGTTTTTGCAATGAGCATTACTTCAGGATATCCTATGGGTGCAAAACTGACTTCAAGCCTTAGAAGAGATAACACAATAAATAAAATAGAGGCTCAAAGAATGATTGCTTTTTGCAGTACCTCCGGGCCTCTATTTATGATCGGAGCAGTGGCTATAGGGATGTTGCATAATGAAGTCATTGGACCATATATAGCCCTAGCCCATTACCTTGGGGCAATAACAGTAGGGTTTATATTTAGATTTTATGAGGGAAATCATGTTTCATACTATAATATGGATAAAGTAAGAAGCAATGTCATAAAAAAAGCCTTTAAGGAAATGCTTGAAGCGAAAGAACTGGATGGAAGGACTTTTGGAAAGCTCCTAAGTGACTCAGTAAAAGAATCAATATCTACAATTATACTTATAGGTGGTTTTATCGTTGTATTTTCCGTAATAATTAAGGAACTTTCCTTGGCGGGGGTCTTTGATTATTTATATTTTGCTATAGGAAATATCACTAATAGTACACTTGTTACAAAGGACCTAATAAAAGTATTAGCAACAGGGATTATTGAAATCACCATGGGATGCAAAATCGCATCGGAGTCAATAAGCTTAGCCCCTACTATGCAGATAGTGTTGTCTACTATGATAATTTCATGGAGCGGTTTATCAATCCATGCACAGGTACTTAGTCTAACAAATGATACAGATATAAACCTGAAAATATATATTTTTTCTAAATTTATTCATTCAATAATTTCAGGAATATATATGTTTGTAATATTAAGTATTATGGGCTATGAAACTGTTGCTAGTATTACACAAACCTTTTCTCAAGATGTACAGAAGATAATAAAATATTCATGGATGAATAAGCTATTATTTTCAGCAAAGATGTTTCTAGTGATTATATCGTCTTTAGTACTAGCTGGTATGATAATTTCTATAATCCAACGGAAAACTAGCTATTAATACTTTTTAATTCTTCTCTATTTGTTTGGAGCGTTCTTAAAATATCTGAAATATTTTTTTCTAAGTTTTCCAGTATTTCATCTGCATATTGTATTGATCCAACTCTTATCTCTGCAGCTTGTCTTTGAGATTGAGATATTATTTCTTCAGATTTTTTTTGTGCTAATTTAATTATTTCATCTTCCTCAGCTAATTTTTCTATATGATTTTTGGCATCTTCAATGATTTTTTCAGCTTCCTGCTGTGCATCTACTAATATTTTATTTCTTTCTTCTTTAATCCATTGAGCTTGTTTTACTTCATCAGGAAGTTGAATTCTAATTTCTTTAATCAATTCAGTTATTTCATCCTTATCAAGTAAAACTTTGCCTGAAAAAGGTATAACTGAACTATTTTCAATTATGTCCTCTAGGGCATCTAATAGACTTAACACACTCATAGTAAGTCACCCCTCTATATTCAATATTTTATAATTTTTCTTTCATCTTTTGTATTACAATATCTGGAACCAGATTTTCTATGTTTCCTCCAAATCTAAATGCCTCTTTTACTAGACTTGAACTCAAATAAGAGTAATCACTATTTGTCATCATAAATAAAGTTTCAATTTCTTTATTTAATTTTCTATTCATCAAAGCCATTTGAAATTCATATTCAAAATCTGAAATTGTTCTTAATCCTTTAATAATAACATTTACATTTTTATTTTGCATATAATCTATCAAGAGTCCAGAAAAACAATCTATTTCCACATTATTTAGGTCAGATATACTTTGTCTTATTAAATCTACTCTTTCCTCCAGATCAAACATAGGAGTTTTATTTGGATTGTTTAATACTGCTACAATTAGCTTGTCAAAGGTTTTTGCAGACCTCTTTATTATATCTAAATGACCATTTGTTATAGGGTCAAAACTACCGGGATAAACTGCAGTTATCATTTTAATCCTCCTCGCTGTAAAAAGAAATAATTGTATTTCCATATCTTCTTTCTTTAAATTTTATTAAACGTCCAATTTTAGGTGGTAAATTGTCGTTAATGTCATGTTCTACAACTATTAAGCCCTCTAGATTCAATAGTTTATTATTATGTATTTCCTCTATACAAGGAATCACAAATCCTTTTAAGTATGGGGGATCCATAAATATTATATCAAATTTTTCCTTGTTTTTCCCAAAGTTCTTAATAGATAAAAAAACATCTTGTATAAAAACTTCAATTTTATCATTTAATTTAGTTTTACTTATATTTTCTTTAATGATATTATAGCACTTTTTATTTTTCTCTATTAAATATGCACATGATGCCCCTCTACTTACAGCTTCAATTCCTAAATTTCCTGTGCCTGAAAACAAGTCTAAGACTTTAGAGTTTGGTATATAGGGGGCTAAAATATTAAAGAGTGATTCTTTCACTCTATCACTAGTGGGTCTGGTTTTTAAACCTTTTAGACTTTTGAGTTTAACACCTTTAGCCTGTCCACCTATTACTCTCATAGGCTTCGCTCCTTTCAATAAATATATTTTAGCATAAATGTAAAATACAAACAAACAAAATAAAATATATATAAATTATTTGTTAGGCAAAAAAAGAAGAGGTAACAGCAAGCCACTACCTCTTCTTTTTATATTATAATTATTTACCTGACATTTGTCTTTCAGCCATTTCCACTAATCTTTTAGTCATATATCCACCGACATAACCGTTCTGTCTAGCAGTTAAATTACCTTTATCAACTGTTTGATAGTTTGATAATCCAAGCTCGTTGGCAATTTCAAATTTCATTTGATTAAGTGCTTGTTTAGCTTCTGGTACAAGCTGTCTATTTCTTCCTGTATTGTTGTTAGCCATTGTTTATCACCTCCTGTAGTATTAATTTTTCCACAATGATAATTATTTACTCTTAGTAATTTTTGCATGTTTTGTTAACTAGTAGCTTGACAGGAGGTAATATTTACTTAGCTTTAAATAGTGAAATCATTGTATATATTACCAAATAGATTTTCTGTTTTTAGTTTTAAAGCTTCTTTATCATTTGAATTTAATTTATTAAAGTTTTTCACAATATACAGTGCTTCTTCCTGAGACTTCTTAAGTATATTTACATGTTTAAACAAGTCAGCTATCTTAAGTTCTGGCAAGCCGTGTTGCTTCGTACCGAAAAAATCTCCCGGTCCTCTAAGTTTCAGATCTTTTTCTGCGATTATAAATCCATTGTTTGTATTTTCCATGGTTTTCATTCGCTCTATAGTAACTTTACTATTGCTTTCACTTATTAAAAAACAGTATGATTGTAGGCTGCTTCGACCTACCCTACCTCGAAGTTGATGGAGTTGTGCTAGGCCAAACCTTTCGGCATTTTGAATTACCATTATTGAGGCATTAGGTACGTTGACTCCAACTTCTATCACTGTAGTAGTTATTAAAATTTCAATTTCACCGGATTTAAACTTTTTCATGATAGTTTCTTTGTCTTCAGAGTTCATTTTACCGTGTACCAAACCTAACTTGTTTGAGTTGAAATAATTGTCTTTAAGATTTTCATATAGATCAATTGCAGATTGTGCATCTATTTTGTCAGAGTCTTCAACTAGAGGACAAACTATATAAGCTTGTCTACCTTTAGTAATTTCCTTTTTTATAAAATTATATAACTTTTCAGTTTCCTTCGGTGATATGTGGTAAGTTTTAACATGCTTTCTTCCAGGTGGGAGTTCATCAATTATCGATATGTCCAGGTCTCCGTATAATATAAGAGATAAAGTTCTAGGTATTGGAGTTGCTGTCATTACTAATACATCAGGATTATATCCTTTTTGCTTTAAAAAGCTTCTTTGCCTGACTCCAAATCTATGTTGTTCATCTGTTACCACTAGCCCTAGGTTTTTAAAAACAACTTTATCTTGGATTAATGCATGGGTTCCTATTATGATATCTAACTTACCACGCTTGATATATTCAAGAATTTTACTTCTATCTTTTACACTTTTAGTTAAAACACCAACCTTGATACCAAGGGGTTTTAAGATATTTTCAAAGGTCTTGAAATGTTGTTCGGCTAAGATCTCCGTAGGTGCCATTAAAGTACTTTGATATCCATTTAAGCATGATAAATACATTGCTAACAAAGCAATGATAGTTTTACCAGAACCTACATCCCCTTGTATAAGTCTATTCATCCCCTTTGGACTTGTCATATCTTTAATAATGTCATTTAATGCATTAACTTGGGCATTGGTCAGTTTAAAGGGCAGCATGTCAATCAAGTCCTGAACTTGAGGAAACATATCAAATTTTATACCATTATTTGATTCAGTATTATTTTTTTTTATCATTAATAGTCCAAATTGCAAAAAAAACAATTCTTCAAATACAAGTCTATATTTTGCTACTTTTAATGAGCGGGATGAAGATGGGAAATGTATATTTTTAATTGCATAATTAATATCACATATTTTGTTTTTTTCTAAAATATATGAAGGTAAATATTCCTTTATAGTTATTCTATACTCTGAAATAAGTTTTTTTTGTAAAGTAATTATTTCATTTTGAGATAATCCATTGATTAGAGGATATTTAGGAGTTAAAGAGCAAAAATCCTCTATACTTTCTTTCTGAATGTTTCTAAATTTAGGATGATTGATTTGAACTTCTCCATTTATTATATTAATATTCCCATAAAAATAGTATTTTTCATTATTCTTAAAGATTTTTTTTAAATATGAAGAATTATAAAATATGACATAACCTATACCCGTATTATCCTGTATGGGAAGTTTTAAAATTCTTTTATTTTTTGTTGTTATTTCTTGAATTTTACCACATACTTTTCCAATAATTGTAGCTTTTTCATTATGTCTAACTTTATTTAAGGTCTTTAAATTTTTCCTATTTTCATAGGTAGTTGGGAAATAATAAAGAAGATCGGCAACTGTATATAATCCCAATTTATTGAACTTTGATGTTTTCTTTGCACCGACACCTTTTAGGCTCGAAATCGGATCATCTAATCGTATCATTTTAACACCTCAGGTTATTAAATGATCAAAGAATAATTATTAGTTAACGATTTATTACTACATGCTGTTAAAACTACTCAACTGAAAATATATAATAGTATAACGGCTGACCGCCAAAATATATTTCTACATCTAAATCAGGATATTTTTCTTGAATTTTTGTAGCAAGTGACTTGGCTTCTTCTTCATCTATTTCTTCTCCATAGTAAATGGTCAGAATTTCGTAATCATTATTTAATACTTGATTTACAGCTTCTAAGGCAACCGAATTAACGCTATTTCCTACAGTTGAAATTTTTCCATCCAAAATTCCTAGTATATCTCCCTTCTTAATTGTAAGACCATTAAAATTAGAATCCCGAACAGAGTACGTAATCTGAATAGTTTTTACTGATTCAATAGCTTTGCTCATTCTATCAGTGTTTTCTTCTATACTTGCCGAAGGATCGAATTCAATGATAGACGTAATCCCCTGTGGAATTGTTTTAGTAGGAATTACAATTACATTTTTTTTGCTTAATTCCTTAGCTTGATTTGCAGCTAGCACTATATTACTGTTATTTGGAAATATAAAAATATTTTCAGCATTAATTTCATTAACGGCCTTTAAAAGATCTTCAGTACTAGGGTTCATAGTTTGTCCCCCGGTTATTACCTTGTCAACATTTAAATCATTTAAAATATTTAAAAGCCCTTCTCCCATGGCAACAGCAATCAGACCATATTTTTTTGCTTCGGATTTATTATGGACTTTTTCATCAAAAACTTTATTTCTATGTTGATGTTTCATATTGTCAATTTTTATATTTATGAGTTCACCTAAATCTAAACCATATTCAATTATTTTACCGGGATTATTGGTATGTATATGGACTTTAACTAAATCTTCATCACCAACAACCAGCAGACTGTCGCCTAAATTCTTAATTTTTTCTTTTAGGTTGTCAGGATTTAAAGATTTTCCCTGTACGATAAATTCAGTACAGTAACTGAATTTGATATCTCGACCATGGGGTGTATCATCATGTATCTTTAAATTATTTAAATCAGATTCAATATCTATATCTTCTTTTCCTGAAATAACTTCATAAAACCCTTTTAAAATGAAAATTAAACCCTTTCCACCAGCATCAACTACACCAGCTTGTTTTAAAACATCTAGCAATTCCGGTGTTCTCTCAAGACTAGCTTCAGCATGTCTGATTATTCCATAAAAAAAATCACTAAAATCAATATTTTTATTTGCTAGTTCGTAAGCTTTTTTGCCAGTTTCCTTAATTATTGTGAGAATTGTGCCCTCTATTGGTTTCATAACTGCTCTATAAGCAGTATCTGAAGCATTTTTAAGGGCATTTGCAAAGTCTTTTATGGTAAGTATTTCTTTACCCTGACAACCCTTTTCAAAGCCCCTTAGTATTTGAGATAGTATTACACCTGAATTACCCCTTGCTCCCATCAAAGAACCATTTGCAGCGGCTTTAGCAATGCTGTGAACTGTCTTGCCCTGTACTTTTGATATTTCATTTATTGCTGAATCCATGGTTAATGACATGTTAGTTCCCGTATCTCCGTCAGGAACCGGAAAAACATTAAGAGAATCCACAACCTCTCTATTTTTATTTAGTATTGAAGCTCCTTGGATAAACATTTTTTTTAATATTTCACCATCTATGTGTTTGATTTTCAAGATTGTACCCTCCTTTAGCTTTGTACTCTTACTCCTTCAATATTGATATTTACTTTTTTTACTGTCATTCCTGTTTGATTCTCCACATTATATTTTACTTTTTCTATTATGTTATTTGCTACTACTGAAATTTTAGTTCCAAACTGAACAATTATATACAGGTCAATTATTACAGAATTATCTTCAATGTGGATTTTTACTCCTTTATCCAGGTTTTCTTTTTTTAGTAACCTAACTATGCCGTCTGCTGCAGATTTAGAAGCCATTCCGACAAGGCCATAGCATTCGATTGCTGAAGCTCCAGCTATAGTTGAGATAACATCATTACTAATATATACTGAGCCCATAGAATTTTCTATTTTTGCAGTCATATAAAAACCTCCTTCATGATTTGAGGAATACTATTATAATATATATTATTATTCTATAGCAATGTTTATATATATTCAATTGTTTAATAAAAGAAAAGATTAAGTAAAATGAGGAATAATTGATTATTAATGTTGCATAGAATAACTATATTATGATAAAATAGATATGTTTTTAAATGGATGATTAACACTCGAGGAGGTGTAATATATGGCGAAAAAATGTGATATTTGTGGAAAGGGCAAACTATCAGGAAATAAAGTAAGTCACTCAGTTCGTCGTACTAGAAGAACCTGGACTCCAAACATAAAAAGAGTTAAGGCCATGGTTGATGGTTCACCAAAGAGAATTACTGTTTGTACAAGATGTTTGCGTTCAGGTAAAGTAGAAAGAGCAATATAACTTGATTTGTAAAAGGCCTACAATTCTAAGTAGGCTTTTTTTACTTTTTGTTTATATAAAAAGCTTATATCCTGTAAATATAAGCAAGATACCCAGTAAAATCATCCAAACATTATAGGGCAGTACAATAACTAAAATTGTAATTACTCCTATGGACGCTAGGAGTAGGCACAGTAATTTTTCACATCCTGCAAATCTTCTTCTATGTATACCCATATTCACCTCTCCTTTTTTAGTAAGATAGATACCGAAAGAGAATTATTAAAAATACGACTAGAAGACAAAATAATATTGTATACCATATTTTTAATGGAACAAATTCTATAACAATTATTGTACCTGTTAATCCAAGTATTACTCCTAAAATTTTTCTGATTAACAGCCCTCTTCGTTTCATAAAACTCACTCCCTAGGCTTATTAATATATAGTATTCTTATATCCTTTTTTATGACACAAAAAAAACCTACTTAGCGTAGGTTTTTCAATTAGAAAGTCTCAATCTCTTGCCTTTATAACTAAAAGTTGGCCACTTTGAATTTTTATAGTGGCTTTTTTGTCAACAAAGCTATTGCTGATTCCTAGGGATGAACCGAGCCTGATCTCAGCATTATGAAGAGGAAATTTAAGGCCTTTTAAAGTTATTCCCGTAACTTTTTCAGTTAAGGGTAATATGGATATAAAGTCACCATTATTGCCATATAACTCAATTTCCTTATCAATTAGATATATTTCATTATTTTCATTAATTATCCTTGCAAAAACGCCTTTTTCTAAAAGTTTTTTTAACAATGCTATATTGGCCAAAGTATGATCCATTCTACTTCCTATTGTACCAATATAAATAATTTCTGAAGGATTTTTAGACAGTGCAAAATCAGTTGCTAGCTCTGTATCTGTAGCATCCTTATCGACGGGAAATTTAAGGAATTTCACCTTTTTAGAAACAAATAATTTCCTGTTCTTTTCATCTATTGAATCTAAATCTCCTATTACTATATGGGGTATAGCACCCATATTAACTAGATGCTTTGCACCACCATCAGCACAAATAATTAAATCTGCTTCAATTATAATTTTTTTATAAAAATTATAATTCTCTATGTTACCGTTTGATACAATTAAGCATTTCATTATTTCTTCACCGAAACCTTACTTGTCTTGTCTCTAAAACTATTTACAGTTTCCGAAATATTATCACTCTTAAATATAGCGGAACCAGCTACTATAACATTAGCACCAGCTTCCACAACTTTTTCAACATTATCTAACTTTATTCCACCGTCTACTTCGATATCGATATTTAATTGTCTATCTAAAATCATATCTTTAAGTCTTTTTATCTTATTCAAAGTATTTCTTATAAACTTTTGTCCTCCAAATCCTGGATTAACGGACATAAGCAGTACCATATCTAATTCATCCAATATTTCTTCAATAGTACATAAAGGTGTAGCCGGATTTAATGAAACGGCTGCCTTGATTCCATGGGACTTGATATTTTGTATAGTTCTATGTAAATGGGTACATGCTTCAACATGTACAGTTAATATGTTTGCTCCAGCATTTACAAAGTTTTCTATATATTTATCAGGATTGGTTATCATTAGATGTACATCAAAGGGTAGGCTAGTTTTCCCTTTTAAACTCTCTAATACCGGTGGACCAATTGTTATATTGGGAACAAAATAACCATCCATTATATCTATGTGCAACAAATCAACCCCAGCTTTTTCAACAGTTTTAACATTATCCAATAAATTTCCAAAATCAGCTGAGAGTATGGAGGGTGCAATTTTAATCATAATTAGTACCTCCTATCTTTATTTTCTAAAATCTGGTTTATAAAATATACATAATTATTGTAACGATTAATATTTATATGTCCGTTTTCTACTGCTTCTTTCACCTTGCATTTCGGTTCATTAACGTGGATACAATTTGAAAATTTACATTCATACATGAAATTGCGAAACTCAGGGAAAAAATAGCTTAATTCATCAGCTTTAATATAGCCTATGTCTAAGGAAGTAAAGCCTGGTGTATCTACTACCCATCCACCAAAATCAAGTTTTAACAGTTCAGTATGTCTTGTAGTATGTTTTCCCCTCTTGATTTTTGAGCTTATATCTCCCGTTTTAAGCTGTAGACCAGTTTGAACTTCGTTTAAAATACTAGACTTGCCTACTCCAGATGGACCTGCAAAAACCGTTATTTTGTCCTTCAATACACTACGGATTTCATCCATTCCAATTTGTTTTTTTACACTTGTAAAAATAACTTTATAACCTGTATTTTTATATGTTTCAATAATATCTCTACTAATGTTTTGTATATCAAGATCAATCTTATTGATGCATATGCTAAGATTTAAATTATGATATTCTCCCATAATAAGCAGTTTATCTAGAAGCTGAAAATTTGGCTCAGGATTTGTGGCTGCAAACACGATTATAGCCTGTTCTACATTGGCAACAGGGGGTCTTATGAGTTCAACTTGTCTATCTATAATATCTTCAATAACCCCTTCGTTAGTACTGGCATTTATAGAAAATAGAACATAGTCACCAACTAAAGGAGTTATATTTTTATTTCTGAATCTCCCCCGCGCTCGACATTCATAAACATTACCATTATGTTTAACGTAGTAAAATCCTCCTATCCCCTTAACAATTATGCCTTTTTGTGACATCTGATTCCTCCCTTATTTAAATACCTCTTCTTTTGTATATTCCAACTCACTACCAAAGTAAATGTCTAACTTTACTTTGCCTTTGCCTGAGACAGTAACTTTTAAGTTTTCTTCGCTCTTCTTATGAATTCCCTCATATACCGTAGTAGATACACCATTTTGAATTTTAACAATTTTAACTAATTCTTCATCCTTTTCAAAAGTAAGAGGTATTATGAGGGTTCTTTCTACTATATCTTGTTCATCTTCAGGAGGTAAATGATTTTTCTCGAGAGGTTCCAGGGGGTTTTCCGGACCTTCACTAACAACGAGACTTACTACTGAATTTTCTTTTACTTCTGTACCAGGTTTAATGCTTTGGGATATTATACTATTTTTTTCAACATTCGGATCATACTTACGGTCAATTTCTTTAATTATTAAACCCAAAGCTTTAATTGTTTCTTTTGCACTATCAATATTTTTTCCTATTAAGTTAGGCATAATTACAGTTTGAATTTTTCGACCTTCACTGACAATAAGATTGATTTCTGAGTCTTCTGCTATCTCGGTGTCTGAATTCGGTGACTGTTCTAGTATAATACCTATTGGCAAATCATCATATTTGTAGGTAATATTTCCTAGTTTAAGGTTATTATTTTCTAAAATTAATTTGGCCTCATCCAATTCCTTGTGAATTAAATTCGGAACCTTTACTTTTTTAGGACCCTTACTTAATGTTAATCTTACAGTATAGGTTTCTTTCACTATTTCTCCTGCTTCTGGATCCTGGCTGAGAATATGTCCTTCTTCGACAACTTTACTATACTGCTCCTTTGATTTTTCTATACTCATAAAACCTAAACTTTCTAATTTCTGCTTAGCAGCTTCATAGGATAAATTCTTTACATCAGGAACTTCCAGCTCCTTTATTAAAAATTTATCTTTGAACATATTGTAGAAAATTCCTGAAACCAATAGAATTGATAAAACAAAGGCAGAAACTACACCGATAAATAAAGGTAACTTGCGGGACTTTTTGGTGCTAGATTTGTGCTCAGTGGTATCTGAGTCTATATCATTAATTGAAGGCATTACCCTTGTAGGGGATTCATCATCATCAAAGGTGACAATTTTATTTGAAGGATTATTTAACGCCTTCTCTAAATCTTTATATAAATCAATTGCATTGTCATATCTTTTACTTTTATCTTTTTGCATAGCCTTCAAAATAATACTTTCTAAAGCTTGACTAACTTCTTTATTAATTAGTGAAGGTGGTACAATTTCTTCCTTAAGATGCTTTAAAGCTACTGAAATTGGAGTATCTCCAGAAAAAGGGACTTTTCCTGTTATCATTTCATACATTGTTACACCTAGGGAATAAATATCGGATTTTTCATCTACAAAGCCTCCCCTTGCTTGTTCAGGTGAAAAATAATGAACAGAACCTATAACATTCCCAGTATTTGTAATTGTAGATGAAGTTATGGCTCTAGCTATTCCAAAATCAGTCACTTTTATTCGTCCATCTTCTGTGATGAGTATATTGTGTGGTTTTATATCCCTGTGAATGATATGATTATTATGGGCATGGTGTAGTGCTAAAGCAATTTGTTTTGATATGCCTATTGTTTCCTGATTTGCTAAAAATCTCTTTTCCCTTATGTAACTTTTCAAAGTTTTTCCCTTTACATATTCCATAACAATATAGTATATATCATTATCAGTACCTACGTCATATATGTTTACTATATTTGGATGGGAGAGACTAGCTGCTGCTTGAGATTCTTTTTCAAACTTATTAATGAAATCCTCATCTGAAGTAAACTCAGGTCGTAGTATTTTAACAGCAACATATCTATTTAATAGACGACACTTGGCCTTATAAACGAGTGCCATGCCGCCTCCACCTATTTTTTCAATAATTTCGTATCTGTCTCCAAGTATTTTCCCAATCATGCTTTTCAACTCCCTTATTAACTACACCTGTATCTGATAGCTATTATTGTAATATTATCGTATCCGCCTCTATTGTTAGCTAAGTCTACTAAATAATCACAGGCATTTTGTAAATTTGAATGTTCTATAAAGCTTTTTTTAATCTCATCATTGTCAATAATATTTGTTAAACCATCAGTGCAAAGTATAATTATATCTTCATCATATATTTCTTTGCTCGATATATCAGGTTCTGCATTCAAATTTGTACCTAGAGCCTTCGTAATAATATTTTTTTTAGGGTGATTTTTAGCCTCAATTTCTGTAATGCTTCCATTTTTTAAAAGCTCACTTACTAATGTATGATCTTCTGTTAACTGCATAAGTTCATTATTACGTAGTATATAAGCTCTGCTATCTCCTATATGGCCTAAATATATTTTATTATTAAGAATTATAGCTATAGTAATAGTTGTACCCATTCCGTCACAATCTTCATTAAAAAGAGAGCGTTCATATATTTTGTTGTTGGCCTTTTCAATAGCTTTTCTTATGAGACTATATATTTCAAAGTCATTTAATATCTCAGTATTATTCCATTCATCCTCAATAAATTTGCTTACCACATCAATAGCCATTTTGCTTGCCACTTCACCTGCATTATGGCCTCCCATGCCGTCAGCAACAATAAACATACAATTATTTTTTTCATCAATATAGAATGAATCTTCATTATTATCCCTAATTTTACCAATATGTGTTTTTGCTGCCCATTCCATTCAATCACCTCAAAATCGTACTAACAAATATGAATTTTATCATAAGTTTAGCCAGTTTAAAACTGGCCTTACTGCTTTATTCTTTTCAGCTTACAAATAAAAAATCCATCAACCCTATCTAAATGCGGATATAGCTGCAAAAATTTTTCATGAGATTTTATATTGTTGGGAAGATAAGAATTAACGTCCAATAAGATAAAATTGCTATTATTTTCTAAAAACTTATGTATAATACCTATATTTTCATCATCCTGAATCGTGCAGGTACAGTAGACCAGGCTGCCCCCAATCTTCACATATTTTGAGCTATTATTTAAGATTTTAAGCTGCATGACAGCAAGGTTGTTAATATCTTTAGAACATTTAAAATATTTAATTTCGGGCTTCCTTCTTATTATACCAAATCCTGAACAGGGTGCGTCAACCAAAACTTTATCGGCCCTATTTATCAGTTTGTCATCAAGCTTTAAGGCATCGAAATTTTCCGTTTCGATTATAGATATACCTAATCTACTTGCATTTTCCCTAATGAGGTTTAATTTATGATCATGTATATCTCTAGAAAGTATTTTACCCTCATTATTCATTAATTGGGCGATATGCGTAGATTTACCTCCCGGTGCACTACAAACGTCTATAACAAAATCCCCTTCCTTTGGATCTAAAATGTGACCCACCAACATGGAGCTTTCATCCTGAACTTGGAATAATCCATTATTAAATGAATCTAAACTATTTAAGTTGTTTGTAAGATTTTCAATAATAACTGCTTCAGGTGTATACATCCCTTCCCTACATCTAGCCCCTTCTCCTGTTAACAAATCAATCAAGTGACTTCTTGAGATTTTTAATGTATTTGTTCTTATTGTAAGGTTGGGAGCTTCATTATTTACTTTTAGAAGCTCCTCGGTAAATTCAGGACCAAATTTTTTTAGCCATATTTTTACCAACCATTCAGGATGGGAATATTTTATTGATAAAAATTTTATCGGATCTTTATCAAAATCAGGCAGTTTCACATTATCTTTATTTCTAATATAGCTTCTTAATATGCCATTTACAAAGCCTGAGAGCCTACGATTTACTACTTTTGCTAGTTTTACAGATTCGTTTACGGCAGCAGAATTGGGAATTTTACTTAGAAAAACAATCTGATATAGACCTAATCTTAAAATATTCAGTATATAAATGTTGATTTTATTAAACTTTGTTTTAGAAAACTGTTTTATTATATAATCCAGGTACAACTTGTTTTCTAAAACTCCATATACCAGTTGCGTGATAAAACGACGATCTATTTGGTCAATATCAAGTTCTTTCACAAGCTTGTTAATTGTAATGTTTGAATAGGCCCTATTGGTTTCAATGTCAATTAGTATTTCTAGAGCAACTTTTCTAGGATTATTTTTTTTCATGTTGAGCCTCCAAAATACTCATAAGTTAAGTATATTTTTAATTAATCTCTACTATTTCTAAGAATTAATAGTCTTAATAATTGTGCTATAGAAACTGCTGTAGCTGCTACATATGTTAGGGCAGCTGCATTTAAAACGGACTTAGAAGCCTTTATTTCTTCCGAAGTTATAAAACCATTAGCGGTTAACTGTTCCAAAGCCCTTGTACTAGCATTAAATTCTACCGGAAGAGTGATAACATGAAACATGACGGCAGCAAGGTAAAATAATATACCTATGTCGATCAGATTTATACTTCCAAATATAAAGCCGGCAAATACCAAAACCCAAACTATTCTAGAACCAAAGGATGCTATAGGAGCAATTTGATTTCTTATAGTTAAAGGCGTATATCCTTTGGCATGTTGTATAGCATGACCTGCCTCGTGGGCTGCAACACTTATAGCAGCTATAGAAGCACTGTTATATACATTACTTGAGAGTCTTAGAACTTTCTTTCTGGGATCATAGTGGTCTGTAAGGTAACCACTTATATGTTCTACAGTAACATCGTTTAAACCATTTCTATCTAATATAGCACGAGCAACTTGACTACCCGTATATCCATATAAATTTCTAACTTTCAAATATTTATTGAAGGTTGATTTTACTTTACCTTGAGCATAAAAGGCGAATATTATGGCCGGTATTAATAATACAAAACCAATTGAATCAAATAGCATCATTTTTATAACCTCCTCATGAAAAGTTTAATAGAGTCTTCCACATTCCTAGTATTTACACAAGTGTTTTTACATGGCCCCTCAGGCCTTTCATTTGTTATGGCAATAACCGGTACCTTTTTTACATCTAAGATTCCACTAGATAGGTCCCGTTCACATGCTATCGCTATTATTCCCCTAGGTTTATAGTCCTTAATTAGTCTTCGAGCTAGAGTACCTCCAGTTACTATTTCAAGTTTTACATTGTATTTATTACACACATCTATCAAATCACTTATGTCACAGGCTCCACATTTATGACAGTTGTCAATATTTCCTGTGATTTTATGTTTGCAAAAGGATTTTTGTAGACAGTGGGGAGCTATCACAAGTATATCTTCAGGGTTTAATTTAGGTTCCTTTAAAATTACTATTTTGTTATTTATCTGTGAAAAGACCCTTCTTATAGAATCTTTATCAATATTAACCAAACTAGAAAGAAAAATCATTACTGGATAGATCAGTTTAACTGACCTCTCTAGAAAAGTTATAAAAATATTCGGTACCTTTTTATTATTTATAAGTCTTGCTAGTAAATATGATAGAAATAACAAAAATACAATTATTATTATAGTTAACAAGATTATTGTCTTTATTATGATTTTATAAAGGTTTATTCCACTATTTCGTATAATAAAAAATAAAGTAAAGGTTATCATACTGATTGCAATGACAATTATGAGCATAAGGCACAAAAATAAACGTTTATCCCTATTAATATTAATATTTTCCATATTATTCGCCTAATACTATCCCCTTTTCTAAAATATTTCCTCTTATATATTCATCAACAGACATTCGTCTGCTGTTCGGAAACTGGATTTCTTCAATAAGAAGAGTGCCGCAGCCTGTTGAAACAAGTATTCCTTCTTTTGATACTTTTAATATTTCTCCGAATTTATTGGTACCTTTCTCATTTGAAATCCTAGCCTTCCATACTTTTAAGCTTTTACTTTTGTATTTAGTATAAGCAACGGGCCAAGGATTTAAACCTCTAATTAGATTAAATACCTCCACTGCGCTTTTACTCCAGTCAATCAGCCCCATTTTTTTATCTAGCATGCTTGCATAACTGCTTTCTGAATCATTTTGGGGTACTCTGGGGGCTTCATTAAGTTCAATTAATCTCAATGTTTCCATCAAAACCTCAGCGCCTACAACTGCAAGTCTGTCATGGAGCTCGCCAGCCGTCATATTTTTTTCTATTATAACTTCTTTTTTAAGTATCATGTCTCCTGTATCCAGTCCCTCATCCATATACATTGTAGTTATTCCTGTTTTAGATTCACCTCTGATGATAGCCCAGTTAATAGGAGCTGCTCCTCTATACCTTGGTAGTAACGAAGCATGTACATTTATACAACCTTTGACAGGGATATTTAATATTTCTTTAGGCAGGATTTGACCGTATGCAACTACTACTATACAGTCTAAATCCATATTCTGTAAAGTTCTAATAAAATTTTTATCCTTTACTTTTTTAGGTTGCAAAATATTTAGACCAGACTCCTGAGCTTTAATCTTAACAGGAGGGGGAGATACTTTTTTTCCCCTTCCCTTTGGTCTATCTGGCTGTGTTACTACAGCTAAGATTTCATGTTTTGAATTGTTAATTGCTTCTAAACATGGGACGGCAAAATCTGGTGTTCCCATAAATAAGATTCTCATACACTAACACCTACTCCTCAATAATTTTATCTGTAAAAAGTATTCCATTAAGATGATCTATTTCATGGTACAATGCCCTGGCCAATAAACCCTCACCTTCTATAATTAACTCTTTGCCGTTTCTGTCGGTTCCTTTAACTTTAACCTTTTTAGGCCTTTGCACCTTGCCTGTGACCTGTGGTATGCTTAAACAACCCTCTACATCAATTTGTTTTCCACTTTGTTCAAGGATTTCTGGATTGATAAGTTCAATGATACCGTCGCCTACATCTATTACAATAATTCTCTTTAAAATTCCTACTTGGGGAGCAGCCAAGCCAACTCCATCAGCATTATACATTGTTTCAACCATATCATCTATTAGTTTAATTATTTTATCATCAATTATTTCTACGGTCTTGGAAGTCTTTCTTAAAATTGGATCATTACCTTTTCTAATATTTCTTATAGCCATAAAACTCCTCCTAAATTAACAATTAAAATATATTATATGGGTTAATATCAATACTTAGATTGACATTGCTTTCTATTATTTTATCACGATTTATATTACATATATAATTAATTATACCCTTTATATTTTTACGGTCAACACCTTGATACTTAATTACTATTTGCCATCTATAGTTTCCCTTTATTTTATTAAAGATAGCAGGATTTGGCCCTAATAGAATTGCATTGTTTTTTTCTTTATCTACAGCTTGTTTTAGTTTGGCAAATAAACTGTTTGCTGAATTTATTACTGCTTTTTCTTCTTCTCCATATATAATAATATTAGTAAGCTCATAGAAAGGTGGATATAAAAATTCCTTTCTTAAACTGAGCTCATTATTAAAAAAATTTAAATAGTCATGATTTTGAGAAGATGTAATTGCAAAATTATCAGGACTATAGGTTTGTATAATAACCTTTCCCTTGAACTCATGTCTTCCTGCTCTACCGGCAACTTGAGTCAAAAGTTGAAAAGTCCTTTCGTTTGCACGATAATCGGGTAGATTTAGGGTTATATCCGCTGATAGTACACCAACAAGGGTTACGTAAGGGAAATCTAACCCCTTCGTTACCATCTGTGTTCCGATTAGTATATCTGCCTCTCTATTTTCAAAGGCTTTTATTATTTTTTCAAGATGTCCTTTTCTAGAAGTGGTATCAACATCAAGCCTTTGAGTTTTAGCTGATGGGAAAAGTTTTTTCACGTATTCTTCCACTTTTTCAGTTCCAGAGCCAAAATATTTAATATATTTACTTGTACAATCGGGACAAATTTTGGGTACAGAACTCTTAAAACCACAATAATGACATTTAGCCAAATTATTTTTTTGGTGGTATGTAAGAGAAATATCGCAGTTTGGACATTTTAAAACGTATCCGCAGCTTCTGCAGGATATAAATGTAGAATGTCCTCTGCGGTTTAGAAATAAAATAGTTTGTTTTCTATTTGATAGATTTTCCTTTATGGAATCATATAATTTTCGACTAAAGATACTTTTGTTGCCCTCTGCAAGTTCTCTTCTCATATCTACTATGTCTATTTTGGGCATGGAATTCTTATTAAATCGTTTTTTCAACTCCAAAAGCTCATATTCACCCTTTATTGACTTATAATAGCTTTCAACAGAGGGTGTCGCTGTTCCTAATACTAAAACTGCATTATCTTCCTTGCATCTATATTTAGCTATTTCAACAGTGTGATATTTAGGGCTTATTTCGGATTTATAGGAGGATTCATGTTCCTCATCTATAATTATTAAACCCAGGTTATCGCAGGGTGCAAAAACTGCGGATCTAGCTCCTATAACTATAGGTATTTCATTATTCTTTATTTTTTTCCACTGATCAAATCGTTCCCCAAGGGACAGCTTACTGTGTAAGATAGCAACATTTTCTTTAAATCTTCTTACAAATTTACTTGCAATTTGAGGAGTTAAAGATATTTCAGGAACTAGAATAATTGCTTGTTTTTTCATTTTTAAAACATGATCAACAAGTTGCATATATATTTCTGTTTTCCCGCTACCAGTAACACCATGTATTAGAAAAGGTTTGTATTTTTCACGGACTAAAGTAGAAAGTATGTTTTCATAGACACTTTTTTGTTCATTATTAAGGGGGTTAGGCTTTTCTTTTTTTAAGTTTCGAACATCAATAGGGCTTCTAAAGTCTTTTTTATCTTCAATGACTACTAATCCTTTTTTGACTAAGCTATTAACTACAGACCTATAGGTATTTAATTCCGATAAAAGCTCTTTTAATTCTATTTCACCGACATTTAGTAAATATTTTAAAATTTCAATTTGCTTATAGGCTTTGTTGGAAATATTAGAAATAACATTATTGAAATCAGATTTGTTAAAATTTAATCTTACGACCTTTTTGTATTTTATAGTTACATCATTATAAAACTGCTCTTTTATACTAATAAAATTTTTACTTACTAAATGTTTTATATCATTTTTGCAGTCAAAATTTAATGTTTTGATCAGTTTATTATGGCTAAATTCTTTTTTTTCTTTTAATAAATTTAAAATTTCTATTTGTCTTTCTGAAAGATTTTCAAAGGAACTATTTTCTTTGAAATTTTCATTCTTTAAACTATATAATTTTTTCTTTTTTAGAGTAGTACCTGTTGGAATTAAGCAATTTATAGCTTCATAATATGTACAAAGATAAGTATCCCTCATCCATTTACATAGTTCAATTTGCTTTTCGGTTAGGCATATATCTTCTTCAACTAAACATTTGATATCCTTTACCTTTTTTAGATTAGTGTTTGATATGAGTCGTAAGGTAAAGCCTTCTAAAAGCTTATTGCCGACGCCAAAAGGAACTATAACTTTAGATCCAACCTTGATTTTGCCAAGTAAATTGTTAGGGATATGGTAAGTATATAGTTTGTCGGTATACCTTGTCCTTGTGTTAACTGCAATTTCGCAATAGTTTTGATATTCCATTTTAAAGCCTCCGAAATAGTAATTATAAAGGAGTAGGGTCCCCTACTCCTGATTTAATAAGTCAACAATTTTATCAAGTATTATATCTGCAACTTCATCTTTTTTCATTTTATCAAACTTCTCAATTTTTCCTTTTTTATCTATGATGGTTACAATGTTCGTTTCCTCTTTAAAGCCTGCACCTTGCTGGCTTAGATCATTTGCTACTATAAAGTCAAGGTTTTTCTTATTGACCTTTTTAATTGCATTATTCATTAAATCGTTAGTTTCGGCGGCAAAACCAACTAGAATTTTATTTTTTTTCTTTTTTCCCAATTCGTATAGTATGTCGGGATTTCTCGTAAGCTTTATGTCGAGATCAAAATTGCTTTTTTTAATTTTCTGATTTGATATATTTGATGGCCTATAATCTGAAACTGCAGCAGCTTTGATTATAATATCCGCATCATCAAAGTGATTTAAAATGGCCTCGTACATATCGTTAGCCGTTACAATATCAACGGTTTTAATATCATAGGGCTTTTTAAGATTGGTAGGCCCAGATATTAAGATTACCTCTGCTCCCCTTTTCCTTGCAGCTTCTGCAAGGGAATAACCCATTTTGCCAGAAGAATGGTTGGTTATATATCTTACCGGGTCAATGGGTTCTTGGGTTGGACCAGCAGTAACAATTACTTTTTTACCTAAAAGATCTTTTGATTTTGAGCAGGTCTTTAGTATTTTTACAATTTCATTTACTATATCTTCCGGTGCAGCCAATTTCCCTCTGCCATAATCGCCGCAAGCCAACCTTCCTGATGCTGGATCTATAAAATAGTAGCCTAATTGCTTTAATCTTTCAATATTATTTTGAACTATAGGATTTTCATACATATTTGTATTCATTGCAGGTGCTATAAGCACAGGTGCCCTTGTAGCCATTACTGTAGTTGACAGCATATCATCTGCTATACCATTTGCGATTTTTCCAATAATATTGGCGGTAGCTGGTGCAATAACAAATAAATCTGCTTTCTGGGCTAAAGATATATGCTCTACATCCCACGTTTTTGGTTCCTTAAACATATCTGTAACAACATAATTTTGTGAAAGAGATTGAAATGATAGGGGTTTTACAAATTCCTGGGCTGAACTGGTCATAATTATATTTATATTTACATTAAGCTTTTTTAGTCTGCTAACTAAATCTAAAGTTTTATATACTGCTATGCCACCAGTTACACCGATCACTATGTTTTTACCTTTTAACATACCACACCTCTGAGTAATTTATTTATCAGAATCAATTCTTTTATATTCAACCTTATCTTCATAAATTTCATAAGTTGCCACTGTTACGGGCTTATTTGATCTAATATCAGTAAGCTTAGTTTCGCCATCAATTAATTGCCTTGCCCTTTTTGCAGTCGCAACTACTAAAGTATATCTACTATCAACTTTTTTTAATAAATCATTAATAGATGGTTTGAGCATTATACTTCCTCCTTGTATTTTTTGATTAATTCATATATATTGTCATCGACACGGCATTTTTCAGCTTCTATGATTGATATAAGTTTATTTACTGCATTATCTAGTTTATCATTTATTATATAATAATCATAGTCCTTTATAAAATCAATCTCTTCATAGGCGCACTTTAGTCTTTTTTTTATGCTTTCTTTGGAATCTGTTCCTCTATTTATAATTCTTTTTCTAAGTTCTTTCATGCTTGGAGGCAATAGAAATATGAATGTGCCGTCTGGGTATTTTTGTTTTATTTGTTTAGCTCCTTGTATGTCTATTTCTAGTAATACATCATTTCCCTTATTTATTTGTTCTAAAACATATTTTTTCGGAGTACCATACAAATTGTCATAAACCTCTGCATATTCTAAAAAACCATCTTTAGATATCATATCCTCAAAAACTTCTCTTTTTAAAAAATAATAATTAACTCCGTCTACTTCTCCCTTACGTTTTTCTCTGGTAGTAGCTGATATGGACAATTTTATTTCAGGTTTATGTTTTAAAAGTTCTTTACAGACAGTACCTTTTCCAACTCCGGAAGGACCACAAACAACTAATAAGATTCCTTGTTTCTGCATTTAAATTCTCCTTTAGTCGTTATTTTGGTTGTTATATGATGATTCTTTAACGTTGTTAAATCTTTGGGCCATAGTCTCAGGCTGAACAGCAGATAATATTAAATGGTCGCTGTCACATATCAATACTGCACGTGTTTTTCTGCCATAGGTTGCATCTATAAGTTTCCCCTGCTCCCTGGCTTCCTGAATAATTCTTTTGATTGGAGCAGATTCCGGTTTAACTATGGCGATTATCCTATTTGTAGATACAACATTACCAAAACCAATATTAGCAAGCCTAAATTCCATTTTAATCCTCCTGCTACTCAATATTTTGAACTTGCTCTCTTATTTTTTCCAGTTCACTTTTTACTTCTATCACTGCACTTGAAATCTCAATATCCGAAGATTTTGAGCCAATTGTATTAATTTCCCTATTCATTTCTTGAATTAGGAAATCAATTTTTCTACCAATAGCACCGGATTCGTCTAAAATAGCGTTGAGCTGTTCCAAATGACTACATAAACGAACCAGTTCTTCTGTTATATTGCTTCTATCGGCATAAATTGATACTTCGACTGCTATCCTGTTTTCATCTATTTCAACTGTCCCATCAGTTAATTCTTTTACTCTATCCATGAGTTTATCCCTATATTCTTTTACTATTTGAGGAGCTCGGGATTCAATACTTTTAACTATATCATAAATTTTTTTACCCCTGTTTTTTATATCTTCAGCTAGTTTGCTACCTTCAATTTTACGCATATGTATCAGTGAACTCAAGGCATCATTTATGGCTGGTTTAAGGGACTGCCAAATAAGTTCTTCATCTTGTTCTTCATTTTCAACTTTAAAAACATCGGGAAAGCTTGTTAATTGAGACAGTGTAATCTCATCCTTCAATCCTATTTCATTTTTAATCTCTTTTAAAGACGCGTAATATTGCTTCACCAAATCAACATTTGGAGCTATTTTTATATCAGTTTCACCAGATTCTACTATTGAAATATAAGTTTCTATTCTGCCTCTTTTAATTGATGATTTGATTAGTTTTCTAATTCTTTCTTCCAGGACTGATAATTTTTTTGGCATTCTAATAATTATATCATTGTACCTATGATTTACAGACTTCATCTCCACGACAAAATTTGTAGAATCACTTTTAGTTTCTCCACGACCATACCCCGTCATACTGCTAACCATAAAACCATTCCTTCCCTTTACAAAAAGCTATATCTATTTGCTATTGTCCAATGAATTTATATTATACCATTAATTCACTCAATTTTTAAGTCATCTTTTAAATAATATTTACCATCGCAAATAAATTCTGCAGACCCTTCCATAAAAATATTGTCATCCTTGTCTATAAAAATGTTTAATTTTCCTCCTGGAACCTGTACGAAGACCTTATCATCTACATATTTTAATAACTTAGATATATATACAGATGCGCAAACTCCTGTGCCGCAGGCTAGGGTTTTTCCAGCTCCTCTTTCCCAGGTATCTACCTTTATGAAGTTTCTTTCTACAATCTCAACAAAATTCACGTTTGTTTTTTGAGTAAATATTTCATAATTTTCAATTATAGGACCTATTCGATTAACTGGATATTTTTCTAAATTATCTACAAAAATAACTGTATGGGGAACTCCCATAAGTATGCTAGATACATTAATTTCTTGATCTTTAACTATTATTTTTTGATTTATGAAGGTTTCTTTATCAGATTTAACAGGAATATCTTTTGTGTTTAATGATGGCTTACCCATGTCTACCACTATATTTTGTACGTTATTATTGGTTGAATACAGTTTGATTTTCTTTTCTCCCGCTAAAGTTTCAACAGTAAAATCTTTTTTAGTTACTATTTTTTTATTATATACAAATTTAGAAAAACATCTTATTCCATTACCGCACATCTCCGCTCTTGAACCGTCGGAGTTGTAATAAATCATCTGTATATCACTTGTAGCTGAGTTTTCAACTATCATTAAACCATCTGCTCCTATTCCAAAATGTCTGTCGCACATTTTTTTAGCCAGGATCGAATAATCAAGGCCCTTCACATTTTCGGCAGTAACAATAACAAAATCGTTCCCGGCCCCATGCATTTTACTAAATTTAATCATTTTGACCTCCTAATTTTTTAGAATTAAATTATACTACTCATATAAATATTATTAAGATTTTTAATTAGACTATATGTATGGTTAACTGATTAAAAATACTAATTAATCCTTTTTCATAATTATGGGAAACAAAATCTTACTTAAAGGTACACATCTATATTATACACTATCTTTTATTTTTTTAAATTTAGTGTTATACTTTACAAAGAATTTTAAATTTAATATGGAGGGATAATATGCCTTTTGATGGCTTAGTAATCAATTCACTGGTTTTGGAATTAAAAACCTTGTTAATGAATAATAGGATAGAAAAAATTTATCAACCTGAATCTGATGAAATAGTGATGAAATTTAGAAATCTTCATAAAGATAAAAAGCTACTAATCTCAGTTAATAGTAATTACCCACATGTTTGTTTGACCAATCTCCAAAAAGATAATCCTTTAAACCCTCCTATGTTCTGTATGTTACTTAGAAAACATATACAGGGAGGAAAAATTATAGATGTAAAACAGGTCGATTTTGAAAGAATCCTTATTATATCTATAGAAAATTATGATGAATTAGGTAACCTTAGCGTAAAGGAACTGATAGTCGAGATTATGGGAAAACACAGTAATATTATACTTGTGGACCAAGACACCTATACAATTATAGACAGTATCAAAAGAATTCCCATAAATATCAGTAGACAAAGACAAATTTTGCCTGGATTAAAATATGAATACCCACCAACTCAAGGAAAAATAAATATTTTTGAAACTGATTACAAAACGTATTTGAACCATATTGGTAAAGTTCCCCAAAACACTCCGATATATAAGGCATTATATAGATCTTTCCAGGGAATAAGTCCAATAATAGCCAAAGATGTATGCTATAAAAACAATATTGTTGCTAACACACTTGTTTCTACCCTGACTCCAAAAGATTTTAATAATATCTGGAACACATTTGTTCAGCTTAGCAGTAAAATACAACAAAATAAGTTCGAACCAAATATAGTGATGGATTTAAAAAGCAATATACTGGTGGACTTCTCTTCCTGCAATCTAGACATATATAATAATGAAAATTTTACAAAGGTATATAGAAATTCTATAAGTAGTGTTATTGATGAATTTTATTATGAGAAGGATAAATATGAACGTATTAAACAAAAATCAATGGACCTTAAAAAAATTATTACTAGGAGATTAGATAGGCTCCATAAAAAAATTCAAAAACAGAAAGAGGAGCTACTAACGGCAAAAAATGCAGATAAGTATAAATTATATGGGGAATTAATTTTAGCTAATATGCATAGAATTACTAAAGGGATGAAGAAGATCGAAGTTGAAAATTACTATGAACCTGATTTGCACCTTATAAATATACCTTTGGATATAAGGCTTAGTCCTTCAGAAAATAGTCAAAAGTACTTCAAAAAATACAATAAATTTAAAAATGCTTTTAAAAAAATAACTGTACAAATCAAAGAAACTAATGAAGAAATAAATTACTTAGAAAATGTTTTAATCAGTCTCGAAAATACAGATGACCTTAGTAATGTTGAAGATATTAAACAGGAACTGATTGAACAAAATATTGTTAAAAAGAAACAAAAAAACAAAAATAAACTTCAGTCTCAGGAATCAAAGCCCCATAAATATTACTCAAGTGATGGTTTTGTGATTCAAGCAGGAAAAAACAACAAACAAAACGATCGCCTAACTTTAAAGATTTCTTCTAAAAATGATATTTGGCTGCATACTAAAGATATTCCCGGCTCACACATTATAATTCAAACTGAAGGAAAAAAAGTTCCTGATTCTACTATATTTGAAGCTGCTGAAATCGCTGCATATCATAGCAAAGGAAGACATTCAAGCAATGTTCCAGTAGACTATACCTACGTAAAAAATGTAAAAAAGCCTTCAGGTGCTAAACCAGGTATGGTTATTTATGATAATTTTAAGACTGTATTTGTTACTCCTAATGAAATGAAAATCAAGGAACTTAAAACACAAAATTAATAAACATTCAGTATCAAAATTTTACTAAAACCGACAAAGCGACAAATGTCGCTTTGTCTATTCTTTTTCGTAAATTACTACTTCATTATCATTGTCAACTTCATCAACATGAACCTTAATTACTTCTTTTTTTGAAGTTGGAACATTTTTTCCAACGTAATCCGGTCTAATTGGAAATTCCCTATGCCCTCTATCTATTAAAACCGCTAACTGAATATTTTTAGGTCTGCCAATGTCTACTATAGCATCCAAAGCAGCTCTTACAGTTCTTCCTGTAAAAATAACATCATCAACAAGTACTACAGTTTTATTATTAACATCAAATGTTATGTTTGGGTTTTTCACAACAGGATAAGAGTCTATTGACGTTAAATCATCTCTATAAAGGGTAATATCAAGGGAACCTACTGGAACCTCTATATTTTCAATTTGTTTAATTTTAGATGCTATCCTTTTTGCTAGAGGAACTCCCCGGGTGTAGATTCCTATCAGTACCACGTCTTGTACTCCTTTGTTTTTTTCAATAATCTCATGGGACAGCCTTGTTATAGACCTGTTTATAGCTTTTTCATTGAGTATTTTTGCCTTGTATTTCATATTTTCACCCCTAAAAATTAATTATTCATAATACTTAGTATAATTAAAAAATTATCTGAATCAAGAGTTACTCTGAATTTTTCTCAGTAAACCCTGAAAATACTCGGGAAGCGGCGTGTCAAACTCCATAAATTTGAAAGTAGAAGGATGAACGAATCCTAAAATTTTCGCATGAAGTGCCTGACCGTTTAAGTTGAATTTTTCTCTTTTTATTCCATAAAGTGGGTCACCGACTAATGGATACCCAATATAAGACATATGGACTCTGATTTGATGTGTACGTCCGGTTTCAAGCTGAAGCTCTACCAAAGTATAGTTTGAATATCTTTCTACAACCTTAAAATGAGTAACTGCCTTTTTACTGTTGTTTTCTATAACTGCTCTTTTAAGTCGGTTTACGGGATGTCTTCCGATAGGAGCATCGACAGTTCCAGATTCTTCCTTTATATTTCCGTGTACAAGGGCCATATAGATCCTTTTTACAGTATGATCTCTCAATTGGTCTGCCAGAAAATTATGGGATTTGTTATTTTTCGCTATCATTAAAACTCCCGAAGTGTCTTTATCTATTCTATGTACGATACCCGGTCTTATTATACCGTTAATAGAAGATAGGTTTTTGCAGTGATAAAGCAAAGCATTTACTAAAGTACCTGAATAGTGACCTGGTGCAGGATGAACAACCATTCCCTGGGGCTTATTTACTACTAAAACATCTTCATCTTCATAAAGTATTTCTATAGGTATGTTTTGGGGTTTTAGCTTAAGCTTTTCCGGTTCGGGAATAATTATTTCTATCTCATCTTCCTCGTCAATTTTAAGTTTTTTTGAATCTATTACGGAGTTATTAACTTTTACATTTCCTTTTTTAATTAATTTTTGAATATAGGATCTAGAGATGTCATTTAATTCTCTAGATAGATATAGGTCTATTCTAGTAGGTTCTTCTATATCTTCTACAGTAATTTTTATTTCCTTCAAAATATCTACTCCTTCATTATTTGCATATTATCCTGTATTATAATTGCTCTTTTCCAGAATAACCATAATATTTCTAAATTATATAACCGAGTTATAATTGATTATAACATAAAAATCTGGAATTTGATTCTCAAAATATTTTAAGTCTGAAGCTAATAAGAAATAGAAGCAAAGTTTAACCTTGCTTCTATTTCTTATTCTCTTTCCTTATCAATAATCTGTCTTTCATAATAATCATCACTTATATCATCCACATCTTCAACTTTTCCAGAAATTTTTTCATCATACATATTATTATCATACCAATCCAGAGACATATTCTTGATATTGGTCTTATTATATCTAGCTACAGCTTGCCACGAATCTTCGCCGTCAAAACCTGTATAATCAGATTCATCCTTAAAAGTTCTGCTATAAGGAGTACTTAAAGCGTCCTCTTCTATTGGGCGGGTTTTCATCTTTTCATCTAAAGGAATATTTTTATTATTGCATTTTATACATAGCTCTGATTGGGGAACGATTTCCAACCTATCTAGTTCAATAGGTTTACCACAGGCTTCACAAAACCCATAGGTGCCATCTTCAATTTTCTTTAAAGCATTTTCTATATCTATAAGATGTTTTCTTTCTTTATCTTCCAGATTTAACCTCATTTCCATTTCATATAATTCGCTGCCCATATCAGCAGGGTGGTTATCATAAACGGAAAGCTCATTATAGTAATCTTGAAATAATTCATGGGCACCATTTTGCTTTTCCACGTCTAGTGTATGGAGTGTTTCCAGTTTTTCTTCCAAAAGTTTTTGTTTAAAATACTGTAATTTATTGCTATCCAACCAACATCCTCCTATCTATAATTTTCTATTATATTTAATAACTCAGCTATATATTTGCCTATTAGTGGCAGGTCAACCATTTGCCTTATTAAATAAACTACAACTGCAGCCAGTAAAGTAAAGCCTATAGCCATACCTAATCCTCTAGCCAATCCACCTATAAAGTTAACAAATAGTAGTCTTTTGGGATTGTTTATTATCTCTGTATATTCTGATATTTTTATTTTTTCTAAAGTCATGGATAATGAATCTAATTTATTTTCTAGAGTTTTAATTTTTTTATCCATCATGTAGAAACACATCCTAAAAAAAATAGAAATAATCAATATTATTTTACCCTTTTTTTTTTCAAAATATAAAAACATTAAAAGTTAAAAAAAGTTATCTTGTAATTATGTAAGTAAGTGACTTGTAAATTTGATATCTTAAACTTTGTTTTCTCAAAATTCTTGTTGGAATGAATATTCTTTTTACTTCTATTTTAAAGTTGGAACTGGAACTGTTTATTCAATAAAAAAACTATAGCAACATTTGCTGCTATAGCTTTTAAAATTTTGATTTAAATGTGATTTAAAATGCTTCTAACTATACCACTTGAATTTTTTGCAGCTTCATGTAAAAATTCCGAAAAATTTACGTGGGCACTATTATCTGCCTTATCAGATATAGACCTTATAATTACAAATGGCGTTGTATTTAAATAACAAGTATGTCCAATTGCAGCTCCCTCCATTTCCGTACAATAACCTTTAAAATTTTCCCAGAGATAGTTCTTTTTTTCATGACTAGCTACAAAAACATCTCCAGATAGAATCCTACCTATGAAAGTTTTGTGCTTGCTATTTTCACTTTTGCTGGCCTTGTATGCAATATCAATTAAAGTTTTGTCAGCTTTAAAGATATATGTATCAAGCCTAGGAATTTCTCCAAGTTTATATCCAAAATCAGTAGCATCAAAATCATGTTCTATAACATCTGAAGATATTACTATATCTCCAACGTCAAGTTTTTCATGTATTGCACCAGCAACTCCTGTATTTATAATGTGAGTGACATTAAATCTGCTTATTAAAATCTGTGTGCAGATGGCGGCATTAACTTTACCTATTCCACATCTTACCAATACTATATTTTTACTTTCTAACCTTCCTATATAGAAGTTCATGTTTGCTTCACTAACTATTTCGTCAATTTCCATGACATTTTTAAGTATTTCTATTTCTTCATCCATCGCACCTATAATTCCTATTTTCATAAAAATTCCTCCTTATATATTTAGATTTGAGTTCATTAATACTTTTAAACTAAATTAACTTTTTGTGTCAGTTAATCTAATAACATAGCTATAAATATCCTTCAATGTTTCCTTTGAAGCAACTTTAAAAAGCTGTTTTTTTACATCTGAAAATATTTTCGTATTAAAACAACTCTTCTACGGAGCCTGAAGAAGATTATTGAAGGGTATTTAGAAGGAACTAGTGAGGCAAGTTAATTTAGTACTTTGTATAAAATCAAATTCAATATAAAAGACATACTCATTAGAGCATGTCTGCTAACCCTACACAAAGCATAGTTCACCATTTACTAAAAGCATTTATTTTTTTAGCTTTTCAACAGTAAAGGAATTGTTTATTGAGTCTAGTTGAGCTTCTAATAAAGTCTTAAATCTTGTCTTAAATATTTCAAATTCTTTTCTAACCTCTTCATACTCTTTATTTATCTCTATAACTTCATTATTGGCTTTTTCTATTATTTTTTTTGCCTTATCTTCTGCTTCTTTTATGATTATTTCTGCCTTTTTATTTGCATTCATTGCAACTTCTTCAGCTGTACTCTGTGCAACAACTAAAGTATCCTTTAAGGTCTTTTCCAAACTGTTATATTTGTCTAGCTGTTCACTTAATAGTTTGTTTTTATCTTTCAATTCTATATTTTCGCTAGTAAGCTTTTCATAACTTTCAATAATCTTATCTAAAAACTCATCAACCTCTGATTCATTGTATCCTCTAAAGGACTTAGAAAATTCTTTATTTTGTATGTCTAATGGTGTTATCATAGCCTCACCCCCAAAGTTAAATAGATTTTTTTATTAAAACATTATATCTATCTTTTTTTGTTTTTCCTAGAATTTCTTGAAAAAATATTCTTCCTTTACCCATGTATGATATTAGATCCCCTTCATTTACCATATATGACACGGAATCAATAGGCATATAATTAACTTTGACTTTTCCGCTTTTTATATTCGAAGCTGACTTAGTTCTGGATTCATTGAAACCAGCAGCGCATATAGAATCTAACCTTAAAGATTTTATATTCGCTTTGATCATCTTAAAATTATCCTTTTTAGGTAGGACATTATCAATATCTGTAATGGAGGTTTTGACTCTATATTTACCTATTCTACTAAGATTTAAATCGAGGAAATCAGCAATTTCTTCAAGAACTATAATTTGTGTAATATTCTCATTTATTATAATATCGCCAACTTTGTCTCTTTTTAAGCCTAATCCTAAAATAGAACCCAATATTTCCCTATGGTTTAAGGTTATACCATTAGGTAAATCTTTAATATTTAAGACTCTTAAAGGAATATCTATTTGATCTTTATTAAAATAATCAGGATACAATATAATTATTTGCCGTTCAGCACCTTCATACCCCCCTAGAGCTTTATAATTTATATCATGATAGGGCTCTAGAACTCTTTTAGCTATAGACACTAAATATGGGTCTAAAAAGTTTGAAAATCTAATTATTTTCTTTTTGGAAGTAATGTTAGCTTTATCCAAAAGATTGAAAATGTCAATTTTTTGACTATCATTTAATGGAAATCCTAATACGACATCTTCTCTGTGCAAAATACCACTCTTTCTACAATAAGTTTATTATTATATTTCCAATTACATCTAAGGCTAAAATAGCAAGTATAGGTGAAAAGTCTATCATTCCTCCAACACCCAATTTACTGAGCAAAGACCTAAAAGGTGCTAAAATAGGTTCAGTCAACTGATATAGAATTCTAAAAATTGGATTTGAAATGTCTCGGCTAATCCATGAAAACAATACTCTTGCTATTATAAGAAAGTTGATTACCTCGATAAATTTTGCTATTGAGTTTTCTATTACCCACATAAAATCACCTTCCAAACAGGTTGTACAGAAATAATTTTACTTCTGCCAAGGAAAAATCCCTTTATTAGTTAATTCTTCTTTAAAGTTTCCAGAAATGTCTATATTATTTGGAGCTAAAATAAAGATTCCCTTTGATACTTTTTGAATTTGCCCGTCTAAAGCATAAACGGCACCATTAAGAAAGTCAAATATTTTTTTTGCTAAGTCTTGCTCTAGGTTTTCTAGATTTATTATTACTGGTTTTCTATTTTTTATATTATCCACTATTTCAGGTGCTTCTTCAAAGTTTTTTGGTTCATAAATTACTACTTTCATCTGAGTACTAGTATGTATATTAACTATTTTGTTTTTCTTACTACTACTTGACATAAAAGAGGTTGTAGGTAATTCATCCTCTACAGATTCATCATGTATTTCTTCTTCATAATCATCTAATCCCATGAAAAACTTAACTTTATCTATTAATTTACTTGACATAAAGCCTCCTCCTAAAAAATAATAGTTTTTAAAATACTGAAACTATTTGTTATAATTTCTTTTGCCAAAAATTCCTGTTCCAATTCTAACTATGTTTGCTCCCTCTTCAATTGCAACCAAATAATCATTGGTCATTCCCATTGATAAATATTTCATCTCTAAGTTTTCAATATCTTTGCCTTTCAAATCATCAAATATTTTTTTCATCTTTTTAAAATGAGGTCTTACAGCTTCTGGATTTTTTACATACGGAGCAATAGCCATTAATCCTTGTACTTTTAAATTTTTAAAAGATTCGAGCTTCTCTATAAAATTATGAACATCATCTAGATCTATGCCATATTTACTATCTTCATTTCCTATATTTATTTGTACCAAAACATTCATAGTTTTATCAATATTTTTTGCCCGTTTATCTATTTCCTTGGCCAGTCTTAAACTATCTAGGGAGTGAATTAAACTTACTTTGTCTATTATATATTTAACCTTATTAGTTTGAAGATGTCCAATCATATGCCACTCAACTTTTTTATCTATTTTATTATATTTTTTTCTTATCTCCTGTACTCTATTTTCACCAATTGCATCTATCCCAAAGTCAATCGCTGTGGATATTCTGTCGATGTCAACTGTTTTAGTTACAGCTATTATCTTTATATCTTCAGGATTTCTATTCATTTTTTTACATATGTTATATATATTATCTCTTACTTCATTAATATTTTCTTGAATATATGACATCATATACCTCCTTATCTTTTTTAGTATATAATTTGCCCCTCTTCATATTTGGCTGCATTTCTTAATATTTCATCATATAATTCTAAAGTTCCTACTCTAATACTTTCGTCTCCTTTTTTTTCGTAGAAAAAATTATTGTGCACAATAGCAAAGTCATCATTATAACCTTTGATTTTTATTGGCTTAAAATATGCCTTGTTATTAACATCAAGTATATATACACCAATTTTTCCATTTTTTTGTACAATAGAATCTCTATGAATTTTTAGACCAGTATAGTGTTCCTTAACGATGTTAAAAATTCCTTTTCTTACTTTGTAAAAGTCTTTAGCATATTGATTTGTTTTTATTATTACCATTTTTTTATTTCCATTGTTAAAAACATCCTGAACAACTCCACTAATTCTGGTGTCATACATATCTATAAAAACTTTTTGTCCTTTTTTAAAAGAATCTTGTAAATCTGTAATAACAACTATATACCAATATGTATTATCAATAATTTTAAATAGCGGCTGATCGTAAATTACTTTATCTAGTTTTAGATTATTTAGTTTGATTTCCATTGACTCAATGTAATCATATTTTATTTTAGAAATATTTTCAGGAGTAAGTATGTCTTCAAAACCATCGATGTTATAACTGATTATTCCCGATTTAGGACTTTTAATTTCAGTAATTGAATTTTTTATTTTATTTTCAAGTTTATTTTTTTCAGCTTTTAAACTTTGTAAATTAAACCCTGAAAAACTTTTATCGCCGTTTATTATTCTTTTCTTTTCAATTTTATCTTCCAGTTCCCTTTTTAGTTCTTCTATTCTATGGAAATTTCCCTCAAGTCTATTTTTTTTTATCTCATTAACAATTGTTTCTATTTTCTTATTTATTTTTTCGATATCAATAAGAAATAAATCATCTTTATTTGATTGGATATTGTCTATTCTTTTGTTTAATTGCATTAGTTTTTCTCTATCTTCTTCATTTACCTCAGAAGTATATATTTCTAATATATTATATCCTTTTTCTACTTTTTCTCCCTCTTCAACAAAGTATTTTATACTACCCTCTTGAGGAGAATTTATAACTTCTTCATTTCTGATAATTACACATTCATATTCTTTTTCAGAAACTAACTCTCCATAGTTTACGATTTCAGTTATAGGATCATTCATAAATAGACCTGATATTGCTTTATATACTAAATAAAAGATTATAATTGTGAAAAATAAAATTTTTATTGTACTAGTTCTTTTTTTGCTGCGTTTCCTATTCATTATATCACCTTTTTAAACAATACTACTTATTTCTATTCTTCAAAACTATTATAATTCCTCCAGATATTTTATAAATTTATCTAGTAAAAAAGTCACAAATACAAGAAATGTGTAGAAAATAATAGATTATTTAGAACAAATTACCATTACCAAGCAAAAAAATGATAAAGACTACACTAAGTAGCCTAAAATAGTTTGCCATATCTACTTATAATTTTTAATTTCTTTATACTGGTTACATTGAGTTCAAGAATTTTGTCTTCAAGAGTTAGTATAACGAGGGAATTATCATATTTTTTAGCTCCTAAGACGACTCCTTTAACAGGGTCTTTATCCTTCAAATATATTTTTATTCGGTCGCCAATAGTTAGCTTAATATTTCCAAGTTTAAATGCCTTTAAATCTATTTCATCCAAAAAATTTTGAGACACTTTTTTACTACTAATTGTAACTCTATTATTATATAAGTCTATTTTTTCTTTTAAGACCGAAAATAAATAACCCAAAATAGAAACAATAAACAACATTATCAAAAATTCAAGTAAATAATTTAAAAAATGCATGTTATCACCCAATATAATTAAAATTAACGCTATAATAAAGAAATTCTCTTATATAATAAAAAAAAGCTATGACTTTTGTCATAGTTTTAATGGTCTGGGTGAGAGGATTTGAACCTCCGACCTCTAGAACCCCATTCTAGTGCGCTACCAAACTGCGCCACACCCAGCTGTTTTCCTTACATTAAATATTATACATAAAAATAAATAATAATCAAGTAATTTTTTTAAAATAGTAAAATAAATAATAAAATATTAGTTGTCAGGCTGTAGAGGGAATACGTGCACTTATCTACAGCCTATACATCTAAAGAATTATACAAATTAAATTTCCGCTACCTTCATTAATAATTTTTTGTAATGTTCTTTGAAGTTTATTTCTTACGTCCTCTGGCATCATAAATAGCTTGCTTTGAAGCTGTTCCTTTACTAGGTCATGTAAGGACTTTCCAAACATATTTGTATGCCATATTTGTTTAGGATCTGATTCAAACTCATTTAGTAGATAGTTTAAAAGGTCTTCACTCTGCTTTTCAGTTCCCACTAATGGTGAAACTTCTGTAGTAATGTCAGCTCTAATTAAATGTAGTGAAGGTGCATTTGCCCTTAACTTAACACCGAATCTACTGCCCTGTTTATATATTTGCGGTTCATCTAGTTCGAGCTCTTCCAACACAGGTGGAACAACTCCATAGCCCTGAGTTTTTGCTATATTTAATGCTTCTTCTACCCTATCAAATTCTTTTTTAGCTCTTGCAAAAGATTTCATTAAACTAAGTAATTGATGGTCTCCTTCAATCTTATATCCTGTAAACTCTTCTAGAATGTCATAGAATAAACCTTCTTTGGTATCCATTTTTAAACTTGCGGTTCCTAGTCCTAAGTTAATGTCATCAATCTTGGCTCCTGTAATAGTTTCTAATCCGTCAAATTTAGATGTAAGGATTTCAATGTCTTTAATTTTCCTAGTTCCTTCCAAAGCCTCTTTCACAGTATGTAGTATTTGATTTTTAAGCCAATGATTAATTTCTAGTCCCTCTATCCATTTTGGCAAATTAATACTAATTTCTTTAACAGGAAATTCGAACAATATGTTTTCCAATACATTGTTTATGTCTTCAATTTCCATTTTTGCACAGTTAAGACATATCACAGGAACATTATATTTATCTTCTAAATCCTTTTTTAATTTTAAAGTATCCTGTGAATCAGGATGCACTGAGTTTAATATCATTACAAAAGGTTTATTGATCTCTTTTAATTCTTTTACAACTCTATCTTCCGCATTAATATAATTTACCCGTGAAATATCGGTAATGCTTCCATCTGTAGTAATTATGATTCCAATAGTTGAATGATCTGTTATCACCTTTTGCGTCCCAATTTCAGCTGCTTCTTCAAAAGGGATTTCGTTTTCGAACCAGGGAGTCATTACCATTCTTGGTGTTCCATTTTCTTCATGTCCTAATGCTCCTTTTACTAAGTAACCCACACAATCGATCATTCTAACTTTAAACTTTGCATTATCTTTAAGTGAAATTTCTATAGCTTCGTTAGGTACAAACTTGGGTTCTGTTGTCATAATTGTTTTTCCCGTACCGCTTTGAGGAAGTTCGTCCTTTGTTCTCTCTTTGATGTATACATTATCTATGTTGGGAACAACCAGCAGATCCATAAATCTTTTGATGAATGTAGATTTACCTGTTCTTACTGGCCCTACTACTCCTATGTAGATGTCCCCTTGAGTTCTTTCTGATATATCTCTATATATATCGAATCCCTCCATACTTTCCCTCCTTATCAAAAATTTGTACACTTTTTATTCTCACAATTATTAACACTATAAATATATGTTTCTATTTATAAAATATGACTATTCTTAGTTTGTTAAACTATAAAAAAACCTATTATAATCCATCATTTGTACTTTGGTGGGTTATAATAGGTTTAAAATAAAAAAGAAGATACTTACCAGCCTTTAATATCTTTTTCAATCACTTCTTCAATTTCATGGGTTTTACTTCTTAACATCAAATTATATACGGACTCTTTAGCAGAGTATCCTTGATAGAGAATATTATGTATTTCAGTCGTAATTGGCATTTCTACACCATATTTTTTCGACAGGTCATAGGCAGCCTTAGTAGTGTAAACTCCCTCTACAACCATCCCTATAGCAGATACGGCTTCATCCAAGGATTTTCCCTCTCCTAGGAGGATACCACATCTGCGATTTCTGCTGTGCATACTTGTGCATGTCACTATCAGATCTCCAATGCCCGTTAAACCTGAAAAAGTGCTAGCATATGCTCCCATTGCTAAGCCTAGTCTTGCAATTTCTCTTATGCCTCTTGTCATAAGTGCCGCCTTTGCATTATCTCCAAAACCAAGACCATCGCTTATTCCAGCTCCTAGGGCTATAACATTTTTAAGAGATCCCCCTATTTCAACTCCAACCACATCAGGGTTTGTATAAACTCTAAGGTTAGGCGTTATGAATACGTCTTGTACAAGTTCTGCAGCCTCTCTACACTTTGATGCTGAAACAATAGTAGTGGGAATTCCCCTTGAAACTTCTTCAGCATGGGAAGGTCCTGAAAGGACCACATATTTATTTTTTGGTAAAAAACTATGTACGATCTCAGATATTCGTAAAAGAGTCTTATTTTCTAGTCCCTTTGAAACGTTTACGATTATCTGATCTTTATTTACATGATCGCTAATTTTTTCAAGAGTTTCTCTAATTCCCTGGGATGCAACTGCTAAAACTATTAAATCACATTCTTTTATACAGTCAATGATATTAGAGTAGATAAATATATTTTTAGGCAAATTGACTCCAGGAAGATATTTGGAGTTTTCTCTGCATTTTTCCAAGCTTTCAGCATGTTCGGATCTACGGGACCATAAATTCACAATATAATTTTTTTGAGATAACACAATAGAGAGGGCGGTACCCCAACTTCCTGCACCTAACACAGCTATTTTTTTCCTATCCATATCTCAACCTACTTTCCTATATAGATGTTAAGCTTTAACTAAATTAACCTCTTATGCTAGTTACTCTGACAGTATAGCTTTAAATATCCTTCAATGTTTCCTCTGAAGCGACTTTGAAGAGCTGTTTTTACCTCTAAATCTTTTCTATTAAAACAGCTCTTCTACGGAGCCTGAAGAGGATTATTGATCTATTTTTTTTCTTTACATTCAATAATAATTGGTGTTCCTTCAAATTTAAAGCTTTGTCTTATTTGATTTTCTATATATCTAATGTATGAAAAATGAGCTAGTTCTTTATCGTTAATAAATAAAACAAACTTCGGAGGTTTAACTGCTACCTGAGTGCCGTAATATATTTTAAGTCTCTTTCCTTTATCAGAGGGAGGTTGATTTAATAATACTGCTTCACTGATTATGTCATTAAGAGAACCAGTTGAAATCCTCATTGAATGCTGATTAGATACATATTTAACATATTCCAATATTTTAGACACTCTTTGCTTGGTTTTTGCTGATACAAAGAGTATGGGAGCATATAGCATAAAAGATAATTGATTCCTTACTTTTTTTGTATACTCATTAAAAGTGTAATCATTTTTGTCAATTAAATCCCATTTATTAATAACTATTATTGTAGCCTTTCCCGCTTCATGGGCATATCCTGCAATTTTTTTATCCTGTTCAGTAACGCCTATGGTGGCATCGATAACCAGAAGACAAACATCACTTCTTTCAATTGCTGTAAACGCTCTTAGAACACTGTATTTTTCAATGTTTTCATATACTTTGCTTTTTCTTCTAATTCCAGCTGTATCTATGAAGATATATTTATCATCCTGATATTCAAAAGGGGTATCTATAGCATCCCTTGTAGTTCCAGCTATATCGCTTACGATAACCCTTTCTTCTCCTAGAATAGTATTTATTAGAGAAGATTTGCCCACATTGGGCTTCCCAATTACCGCTACTTTTATTACATCTTCTTCGTATTGGTCATCAATATCCTCCGGAAATTTGGATACTATTATATCTAGTAAGTCACCTAAATTCAACGCATTTACTGAGGATATCGGTATTGGCTCACCTAATCCTAAGGAGTAGAAATCATAGAAGGTATCGGGAAGTTTGTTGGTATCGATTTTATTAACTACAAAAACTATTGGTTTATTTGTTCTTCTGAGCATATTGGCTATTTCTTCATCAGCCGTGGTTATTCCTTCTTTTCCATCTACCATAAAAACTATTACATTGGCCGTATCTATGGCAATCTGCGCCTGGGTTTTCATCTGAGAAATGATTATGTCTTTTGAATCTGGCTCAATTCCCCCAGTATCAATTAGGGTAAATTTATGATTTAGCCACTCTACGTCTGCATAAATTCTATCCCTAGTAACTCCAGGCTTATCTTCTACGATTGATATTCTCTTTCCAGCAATTCTATTAAAAAAAGTTGATTTTCCTACATTGGGCCTTCCAACTACTGCAACAATAGGTTTAGCCATAATTACTCCTCCATTGAATATTATTTAATAATCGTGTCTATAAATGTTTGTCCATTTACTTCACAGGTTGTAACTTTGGTATTTAAAGACTTTTCTATATCTTTTAAAGTAATATCATCTAAAAAAATGTCTTCTTCAGCCTTCAACATACTCTTAGGAATGAGTATTTCTTCTTCAAGATTTTTATGCTTTAGCTGCTCGATTATATCCTGACCTGTAATCAACCCTGATACAGTTATTGTTTCACCAAAGAATTTATTTTTTATAGAATAAACATTAATCTTAAGTTTATCTATTTTCTCTGTTAATTTTTGTGCCAATTTATTTAAAAAAGGTTTTGCTGATGTTCCCGTTACTATTCCTATACTTTTATTAATTGTAAGATTATTTGGTAGACTTTTTAAACGAGCGAAAAATTCCTGTTCAAATTTCCTCATCAAACCAACACCGTTTTCCAGTTGTGGGAAATCTTCATAGGATTTATAATCAGGTAATTTCTCATCGGCAAGTATATAAAATTCATCAGATAGATATACAAAATTTGTACCTATTTTCTGTTTTAAAAAACTTTGCCATCTTTCTATCTGTCTTATTACTTCAAGAGCTTTTTCCTTACTAAAGGTGTCAATATAATATAGATTTTTTCTGTATTTTGTAACACCTACAGGAACTATGGCTATGCTGTGTAGATTAGGATACATAGGATATATATCTTTAATAGTCTTATCAAGGTTATCTCCATCGTTAATATTAGGACAAAGAACAATTTGGCCATTAACTGTTATCCGATTGTCTGTTAATTGTTTTAATCGTTTTAAAACATTTCCAGCATTTTTATTATTTAACATTTTAATTCTAAGATCCGGATCAGTAGTATGAATAGATACATTAATTGGACTAATATTATATTTTATAATGCGATCAATATCTTCGTCCGATAAATTTGTAAGGGTAACAAAGTTACCTTGTAGAAACGAGAGTCTAGAATCATCGTCCTTAAAATAAAGGGTTTTCCTCATATTTTGGGGAAGCTGATCTACAAAACAAAATATGCACTTGTTTTGACAATGCTTAGCCTTATCTAAAATTGGGTTATTGAAAGCAATACCTAAGTCTTCATTATAATCCTTATCAATTTCTAACAACCATATTTCGCCGTCTTTTTTTTCTATCTCAACTTCTATGTAGTCATCTGCTACTTGGAAAAGATAGTCTATTACATCATTTATAATTTTCCCATTTATACTGACTAATACATCCCCAGGTTCAATTCCTAATTCATCAGCTATGCTATTTTCTTTTACTTTTGAAATAATGTTCTTATACATTTTTTTTGACATTAATACACCTGCTTTTAGAGATTTTTGCGAATTAAATTAAATTTTTCAATGTTCTTGTCTTGTTATATTATAATAAAAGCTCTAAAATAGTCAAGTATTATTAATGTTTGACTACAACATATATTCCATTTCTCAGGTCATGGACCATTCCCAAAGTTATTTTAGCAATCAATAGTGCGGTCTCTTCCTGTTCCTCTTTAGTATCAACATAAAATATTGGAGCTGTTGCAGAAGATACATTCTTGTTTAAAGTTATTATTGCTAATATGTTTTCCTTAATGCCTATATCCATGCTATATCTCCTTTCACACTTATGATGGTTTTATATTTGCCTCCCTAGGCTTTCTTCTACATGTTTCTAAAACAGGAGTCTTGTTAATAACTTCTATTAACAAGTCTTGATCCGGATGCATCGCTATTAGTGCCATAACTAAGTTTCCATTATGAGGATTTCTTCTTACTAAAGGAGTAAAATCCGGCTCATCAATGTCTTTTCTTATACCTAACTGTGTAGCTGCTTGATGTTGAATAGCTTGTCGTTGCCCTATATTAGATAGTGTAGCACTTGCATTCATATCATTAGGAACAATTTCTACAGCAATTCCTCTTTCTTCATATATTTTTCTCGAAGCTTTTAGTCCTATATTCATTATAATTACACCGTTTACCTTCAATAATGGACCGTCAAACTCAATTTTTCCAGGTCTTACTTCCGCTATTTCTTCGATGAGCTGCCTTGTTAGAAAGCCTTTAAGGATCATCATGGTTGTGAATCCTACAATTAATCCTGCAGTTATCTGTAATTGAGAATTTAATTTAAAATACTTTAAAATATTCATAGATATGCTTGTTAGCAATGAAGTAATCATGACCATATAATTTCTAGCTTCAAAGGCTTTGGCTATGTCTTCAATGTACGCAGTGCCCCTAGGAACCAATTCTGTAGGTTCTATATTGTCCAGACTTTGTCTTTCCATATTGCGCACATCTCTAAATTGCTGTGCTGCTAATGCTAAAAACGTAACTGCTCCAAATTCTTTAGTGGCTAAGGCAGGTACTGCCACAGCTCCCAACGAAGCAGCTATGACACCTAAAGTAATATGAGATAAAAATCCCTGAGGATAACTTGGGTATTGTCTATGGTCAATTTTCATCATATATGCTCTTGCAAGAACTCCAGTAACTATCGAAACAACAATTGAAACCAGATAATTTTCCATATTATTCCTCCTTATAAAGTCCTACTTGTCTGAAGAAGCTTTTCATTTTATTATTATTTCACAATTAAGGATTTTTAATAAAAGATGGGCAATTTAGTGAGAGTTTTTTTCGCTTTAAACTGTATTAGCTAAAACAGGAAAATAAAAAAGGACGATAATTATCGACCTTTTAATATAATTGCGCTATTGCTGCCATTCTGCCAGTTTTTCCATTTTCACCTCTATAAGAGTAAAATATATCATTATTACATTTTGTGCAAATATTACTTATTGTTATATTGGATTTAGAAACACCAGCTTCCAATAAGGATTTTTTATTAGCCTCCCATAGATTAAGCATATATTTACCATTACCTTTGGTGAGTATAAAAGATTTTATTTCGTCATAACTGTCGTGAAATTGACTAATCACAAAATCATCAACTTCATAACAGCATTCTCCTATCGAAGGTCCAATTCCAACTATACAATCCTTTGGATCAGTTTTATAAATAGATACCATGCGATTAATTACCTTTTTTCCTATTTTTTTCACAGTACCTTTCCAGCCAGCATGGGCAAGGGCAATGATCTTTTTTCTTTTATCTAATATAAATATTGGAACACAATCGGCATATAGAGTAACTAAGGCTATACCTGGCTTATCGGTTATAAGGCCATCTATTTCCTTAATGTCGCTTTCAAATATATCACTATTTTTATGGGATTCATTTACTATTAAAATATTATCCTTATGAACCTGATGAGAAATAACTATATTGTTAACATCTATTTCTAAAGCATTGCAAATTATTTTATAATTCTTCCTTATGTTCTCTTTAGAATCTTCTGTGTTCGTACCAAGATTTAAATAGTTATAGGGATTTTGACTTACTCCACCAATCCTAGATGTAAAGCAGCTTTTAACTAGTCCCGTTTCATCGAAAACAGGAATGGTGAAATATAACACATCTCTATTTTTTTTCATAACAAAATTCCACTGTTTCATATAAAGCACCTGCAAAGCTAAACAATATTATCTCACTCGATTATAATACTCACACTTCTAAAAGTATGAAATAGAGTAAGGAAATTAGATAAAGTTTCACAATAATTTAACCTCTTGTGCTAGTCACTCTAACAGTATAGCTTTAAATATCCTTCAATGTTTCCTCTGAAGCGACTTTGAAGAGATGTTTTTACCTCTAAATCTTTTCTATTAAAACAGCTCTTCTATGGAGTCTGAAGAGGATTATTGAAGGATATCTATAAGAAACTAGCATAAAAAGTTAATTTAGCAGGAGATAAAAAACTACTGCCAAATTGTTCAACTTTTATATAGCTTAATCCTCTTTTTCATTCAATAATTTTTTTAGTTCTTCCATAAAGGTATTTATATCTTTAAATTGTCTATAGACAGATGCAAATCTTACATATGCTACTTCATCAAGTTCTTTTAATGCATTCATTACTAGTTCGCCTATATATTTTGATGAGATTTCCTTTTCAAGACTATTTTGTAACTGCTTTTCAATATTATCGGCGGTTGCTTCGATTACCTGCATTGAGATTGGACGTTTTTCACAGGCTCTGATGATCCCATTTAAGATTTTATTTCTATTAAATGATTCCCTGTTTCCATCTTTCTTGACAACAATAAGTGGTATTTCCTCTACCTTTTCGTAAGTAGTAAACCTTTTTTTACATTTTATGCACTCACGTCTTCTTCTAATCGCTTGCCCTTCATCTGTTGGTCTTGAATCTACAACTTTTGTTTCATAGTGGCTGCAAAATGGACAATTCATAAGACCTAACCCCCCTAATTCAATTTACTAAAATTATATAATATATTTAGGGTTTAGTCTATTATAAAGGCTTTTATCTGTCATCTTCCTTATCTGTTTTACTATTGAAAATAGTATTAGAGGTATTGTAATAATCTTCATTATCAAATTTAACATTATCTTTTAAATCTGTTCTTAGATCTACCAAGATTACATCTTGACCTATTTTAACAATTTTTTTCCAGGGAATGGTATAATCATTGTCCTTATTAAATAGCTTTAAGAATTTGCCTTCCTTTGGGACTATTATGGCTTCAATTCGTCCTTTTTCCAAGTTGATTTCTAGGTCATTTATAAAGCCAATTCTCTTTCCATCTGCAAGATTGATTACTTCTTTCATTCTAAGCTCCATTATAGATACCATAAGTTCACCTCTTATTAAATAAAAATTCGTATAATCCTATATTAAATTAATATTATAAAAAATGCATATTATTCTTTATTTTTTATAATATATAAAAGACCCCTATATGGAGTCTTTTATATATTTTCTCATGTGTTTTAATGCAGTTTTTTCTAGCCTTGAAACCTGTGCTTGGGAAATACCTATTTCTTCTGCAACCTCCATTTGAGTTTTACATTTAAAAAACCTCAAAGTTAAAATTAATTTTTCTCTATCATTCAATTTTCTAAGACCTTCTCGAAGGGCAATTTCCTCAAGCCAAGTTTCATCTACGCTTTTTTCATCACTCACTTGATCCATAACATATATAGCATCCCCACTATCTTGATATATTGGTTCAAATAAAGAAATAGGATCTTGGATGGCATCTAAAGCAAAAACTACATCTTCCTTAGATATGTTTAGTTCTTTTGAAATTTCAGTGATTGTAGGTTCCTTAGAATTTTTGCTTATTAGCTGATCTCTAACTTGCAGTGCCTTATAGGCTTTATCTCTAAGAGACCTACTGACTCTTATAGCATTGTTGTCTCTTAAATATCTTCTAATTTCTCCGATAATCATGGGAACGGCATATGTCGAAAATTTTACATTTTGACTTAAATCAAAATTATCTATAGCTTTGATTAATCCTATACACCCCACTTGAAATAAATCATCCACATATTCTCCTCTATTGTTAAAACGCTGTATAACGCTTAATACTAATCTTAAGTTACCTTGAATAAACTTTTCTCGAGCTTTCATATCTCCATTATGTATCTTTGGAAATAATTCTCTCATTTCTTTATTTGTAAGTACCGGAAGCTTTGAAGTGTTTACACCACAGATTTCTACCTTGTTGTTGTACATTTTCTGTTGTCCTCCCTGTCAATAAATTCCCCCTTTCATACAAAATTATTGCCTAAAAGATTTAATTTAATACTCTGGAAAAATATGAAGGTTAAAAAATAAAAAAGGTGAGAGTCATAATCCCACCTTTAAATCATTCTGTTTATTTCTTTTTTTAACCTGAAAATAATTCTCTTTTCCAGCCTTGATATATAAGATTGTGATATTCCAAGCATATCTGCTACTTCTTTTTGAGTTTTTTCCTCGCCATTTGACAGTCCAAATCTTAAATCCATTATTTTCTTTTCTCTTTTTGATAATTTTTTTAATGCTGTTTTTAAAAGTTCCTTATCAATTTCTTCTTCTAAATTCTTATAAATCAAATCATTTTCAGTCCCTAAGATATCAGACAATAATAATTCATTGCCATCCCAATCTATGTTAAGAGGTTCATCAATAGATATTTCACTCTTCACTTTACTATTCCTACGTAAAAACATCAATATTTCGTTTTCAATGCATCTTGACGCATAGGTTGCTAATTTAATTTTTTTATTAGGATCAAAGGTATTTACTGCTTTTATCAAACCTATGGTTCCAATCGAAATTAGGTCCTCTACTCCAATACCTGTATTTTCAAATTTTCTTGCGATATAAACTACTAATCTTAAGTTTCGCTCTATCAAAATACTACGTACAGATTCATCTCCTTCCTGGAGCTTTTCTACGAATAAAATTTCTTCTTCAGAGCTAAGTGGCGGGGGCAAAGCTTCGTTACCTCCAATATAATAAATTGTATCCTCAGTATAAATATTTATTTTTTTCAATAACTTGGCTAGAAGAAGTTTGATTTTTAGTTTGTACTTGTCAAGTATACTCATTAAAAAACCCCCTATTTAAACTAATATGTCTGGATTAATCAAAGCCTTATAATCTCCATTTTGAGACAATTTGCCAGTTGATATTGCAATAATAATTTTATTAATATTCAATTTATCACCATTATTAATGACTTCAACACTATCTGGTTTAAAACCAATAAGCATACCATTTTCTTTTCCCAAAGAAGTAAAGGGTATCATTCTAAATCTGCTTATCCAATTTGTATCTTTAAGTGTCGAGACTATTCTTTCTAGTTTGTTAGGATCATCGTTTTGAAAAATATCCTTTATATTCTCAGGTAATATATCTTCAATAGCATTATATTCTACAACTATTACTGGAAATTTGCTTATAGGATCCTCAAGAGAATTACCTGTATCAATTAATGCATTTATTTCCTTTCTCTTTTTATCAAATTCTATAATGATTTCTTTGTATAATTTTTCCTTTAATATTTTATATTTAACAAATTTTATACATAGTAAAATCAGTATATATGCAAAAGCAGTAGAGTAAATTAATACTTTGATACTAATGCTATTGGTGTAAAATATTCCATTGCTCATAATTGCATTAAAGTTTGTAAAATAAAATAGTGCAAATGCAGCTCCGCCAAAAATAAAGGACACTAAATAAAAAATACTGAGATACTTAAAAAAGTCTTTAAACTTATGAGGTGTAAATGTAACAATTATTATTAACATTGATATTAATATTTTCATGGAAAAAGTAAGGAAAAAATGTAAAGATGGAAAGAAAATAATAAATGAATATAGTGCACCGACCCCAGCCCCTATAAAACGCTTTATTATGCTTCCCTGGTATTTGCCAAAATAGCTAGTAATCTGCAAAATTAAAAAGTTCATTAAGAAGTTTTCTAAAAATAGATATTCTGCATAGATTTCAAACATTTTATTCCCCCCTATATGAAAGGAGACAGCTTCACATACTATACATATTCAGTTTATTTATGTTATATGCCTATTATATTAGGTTTTTTATCAAAAATATGTCATTTTGTGAAGTCGAAAGGCAATTTTTATTATAAAAAAAGGAACAATTAATCGACAAAAAACGAAAAGACCATTGTAGAAATGGTCTTTTTAGAACAATATTTTATTAAATTTTAAAATTGACTATCTTTGACGTCTCAAAAAAGTTGGTATATCAAGTAATTCATTATCTTTATTACGGCTTTCAGTTTTATTATCGTCTAAGTTATTAGTATGTAAATCATTATTTTTTGCACTTTCAAAACCTGTAGCTATTACAGTGATCCTAATCTCATCTTTTAAATTTTCATCTATAACTGCACCAAAAATTATATTAGCATCGGGGTCAGCAGCCTGGGACACAATTTCAGCCGCTTCATTTACTTCGAATAGACCAAGATTAGAGCCACCAGTTATATTTAATAAAACTCCCTTTGCTCCATTGATTGAAGTTTCAAGTAATGGACTTTGTATAGCCAGCTTTGCCGCTTCTGTAGCTCTGCTTTCACCATTTGCCTTACCTATACCCATATGAGCTAAGCCTTGTTCGAACATGATAGTTTTAACATCTGCAAAATCTAAATTTACTAATCCGGGAATCGCAATTAAATCAGATATACCTTGAACGCCTTGTCTTAAGACATCATCAGCTATTTTAAAAGCATCCATAATAGATGTTTTCTTTTCAACAACTTGAAGAAGTCTGTCATTAGGTATTGTTACCAATGTATCTACTCTAGTTTTTAATTCTTCAATTCCTTTTTCAGCGTGCATCATTCTTCGTTTTCCTTCAAAACAGAAAGGCTTAGTTACAACGCCTACAGTAAGTATACCCATATCCTTAGCAACTTCTGCAACTATTGGGGCAGCACCGGTACCAGTTCCTCCTCCCATTCCGGCAGTTATAAAGACCATGTCAGCACCTTGAAGTGCCTGATAAATGTCATCTCTGCTTTCTTCAGCGGCCTTTTCTCCAATTTCTGGATTAGCTCCTGCCCCTAGACCTCTTGTTAATTTTTCACCAATTTGTATTTTATACTCGGCCTTAGAAGTAAATAGAGCCTGTTTATCTGTGTTAACTGCAATAAATTGAACACCTTTGAGATTGGAATCTATCATTCGATTGACAGCGTTATTTCCACCGCCACCAACACCAATAACCTTAATCTGTGCAAATTGTTCTACATCGATATCAAACTCTAACACATCATAACCTCCTTTATGACGATGACTAAGCAATTACTTGTAAATTTAGTAATCCAGTATATAATTTAATTTCCTATCCATTTTTATAAATATAAGTACTATTTCAACAAAATATTTTAATATCCTTCTTTTTAAATAAATATTTTATTTTTTACTAAACTTTTCTATAAGTTGTCTTCTAATAATAGCAAAATTCTGGAAAAGTCTTGAGCCAAATGCAAATATTGCAGCATAATACAGAGGAACTCCCATCTTATCTCCAATATAAGCAAGTAGTCCAGCAATTACTGCATTTCCTAAAAAGCCTGTAACGAATATTGTTGAATTAAAATATCCTTCCATACTAGCTTTGATAGCTCCAAAAACAGAATCTATAGCAGCTAATATAGATACAGACAGGTATAAGGAATATGAGGTTGGGAAAGTTACAGGAATATAAAAACCTATCAACACCCCAATTATAATACCTAAAATGCCAATAATCAATCTAATCACCTTCTTTTACTTGTAAAAAATCAAAAGTTAAATCCTCAGAATACTTTGGAATTCTTATGTTTATGCTAGTATTAACCTCGATAAAAAGACCCACTTCCTTTAATAGATTGCCATAGGTACCAGGGGCTTTTATTGCTGCTTCAAGATGCTTTGGTTCTCCAATTGCTTTTACTATAAAGGGTTGAGCAAAAAGTTGACCATTAATTTTTATTGTAGGGCCGTTACAATCTATTTCACTATTAGATAATACTCTTTGGCCATTGATTGAGATAGCCTCTGCTCCAGCTACTTTAAGATCGTTTATAATATTAAGAATATCAATATTATGAACGATTATATTATTTGGATCTTCACCTTCATATAATTTTCTACTACCATCATCGATAATTAGGATGATTCCCGGTCCTTGAACATCAGTAAAACCAGAAATGGTTTTAAACTGACTAATTTCATTTTTTAAAAGACTAGTAATATCACCATCTTTATCCTTTGCGGTTTCGTATGCTTGAATCTTCTCTTTGTACGATTCAATAAGTGGCCGTAAGTTGTTAATTTCAGCTTTCTCTTTTTGAATAACTTTTTTATAGTCATAAATCACTTTGAGAGGTACGTATTTATACTTGGGATTCAGATTTTTTATCTGAAATGAAATTGCAATTCCCAGTATAATTGTTAAAAGTAAAATATTTAATTTAGAAAAAAATTTTGCCATAGTACCACTCCATGTACTAATTTTCGTCTACGGGCTTTGCATACCTAAATTTCACTATATCATTATATCTGCCAATAGTCACTTCATCTATCTTTTTTATGTTAACCTGCAAATTATAATTTTCTCTCATTTCCCACACAATGCCAAACCTAAAATTTAAAGAAGATTCCAATGTATCAGGATTCCCTATAGCTGTAATTACAAATGGAGGAGCTGTAGGAACAGAATTAATTTTCACTGTATTATTAGCATAATATATTTCTGTTGTAGATATTATTCTTTGGTTATTAATGGATACAGCTTCTGCTCCAGCTGCATTTAAAACGTTTATTATGCCTAATAATAGATCATATCGATACACTATGATACTCCCCTCAGACTCAAAACCTGGTTCTTTAGGAGGGTCGTCTACAATAATTTGTATACCGGGTCCTTTTACATTTTTGAATCCAGCGATCATTTTATATTTTTCTAGCTCTTTATTTAAATTTTTTATTAACACGTTTTCCTTAGAAGCTGCTTCTTCTATTTCTTTTAATTTTTTTTCATATGCACTTAGTTCATTAAGCAAATTTTTCTTTTCCTCTTTAATATTTTTCAATTCGCTTTCTAATTCCAAAGCTCTTTGGCTTGGTATCAGCCCATCTAAATAACTTCCCTGCACTACTTTAAATTGTAGTGCTAAAACTATTCCTAGTATAACACACATTATCCCAATAAAAAAATTATCTTTAAGCTTTATCACTGAAAAACCTCCTATTCACCAAAGGGACGAAAAATTGGATATCCGTTATGACTTAGATCAATTAAACCTGAATTAATATTTTTGCTTTTTAAATCATCAATTATGTTTAAAAGAATTTTTATTTTTTTTGCAAGGTTATCACCTTTACCGAGTTTGACTTTAATCCCATTATTAAAATATAAATCAAATTTTCCATTATTATAGAATATGCTTGGTCTAATATCTGTAGAAGACCTATTAATAAATTTACAAATATCAAGGGCCTTTTTAAAATCATTAGTATTCTTCACTTTAAGTTTGTCGCCTTCTATGAAGCTTTCAAACTCAAATCCTTCAATTATATATACATCCGGAGGATTTGAATAGGTCTCTAGTACAACTCCATCCTCATCTATTTCAAAATATATACCCATATACAATATAGAAGCTAACTTTTTTCTTTCCTCAATTTCAATAATAATTTTATTAGGCAGTTTGCGTCTTATGGTAACTTCTTTTATATAGGGATGTTTCTTTAGGTTTTCCTCTGCCCTTGATAGCTTTAATTGAAAGATATTTTCCTTTACCTGAATTCCAGAATAACCAATTACTTTCTCATCAGTAAGTTCATAATTATTTTTTACAATTATATCATTTATCAAAAAATAATTGGTTTTAAAAATAATAATAAATATTAGGGCTAGCAAAAGAAAAAAAATACATATATATATATTAAGTTTACCATATTTCACTTTGCCATCAACCTTGGTTTTAGATTTTAACATTTTTCCCCCCATGACAACTTGTCCTACTGAGAACAGTTTAAATAGCAGCTATAAGCCGCTACTTAATCGATCTTTCTTATATCTGCTCCTAAATTTTGAAGCATTATATCTAAATTATCATATCCTCTTTCGATATGCACTATATTTTCTACAATTGTCCTTCCTTCAGCAGCTAAACCTGCAATTACTAAGGCCGCTCCTCCTCTTAAATCTTTAGCCGTTACTTTTGCTCCTGTCAATTTTGGAACTCCTTTGATAACTGCTACTCTACCGTCCACCTTTATTCTTGCTCCCATCCGTATCAGCTCTTCTATATGTTTAAATCTGTTCTCAAAAACAGTTTCCGTAATTATACTTGTTCCTTTAGCAATACTAAGCAATGATACAAATTGAGCCTGCATGTCAGTAGGAAACCCCGGATAAGGTAATGTCCTTATAATGTCCACCGACTTTAATACAGAAGGTGGAATAATTTTAATTGCACTATTCTTCTCCAACACAATACATCCAACTTCTTTTAACTTTGCTAAAACTGATACAAGATGATCAGCTATAACATTTTCAATTATAATTTCACTTTTTGTTATTGCTGCAGAAGCAAGTATTGTTCCTGCAACTATTCTATCTGGTATAATTTTGTGTTCTACTCCAGTCAAATTTTTGACTCCATCTATCTGTATAACACTTGTTCCAGCACCTTGGATTTTAGCACCCATTCCGGTTAGAAAGTCTTGAAGATCAACTATTTCAGGCTCTTTAGCTGCATTTCTTATTACAGTTGTTCCTTCAGCTAATACTGCTGCCAACATAATGTTTTCGGTTGCGCCTACACTTGGATAGTCTAAATGGATTTCGGAACCCTTTAGTTTCTCTACAGTACATTCTAAAAATCCATGAGCTTCAGAAATTTTCACGCCCATTTCTCTTAGCCCCTTTAGGTGCAGGTCAATTGGTCTAGGTCCTATTTCACAACCACCTGGATAACTTATTTTTATTTTTCCACAACGTCCAAGCATTGGGCCCATTAGAAAGATTGAAGATCTCATTTCTCTAACCAGGTTTTCTGATACTTCAAAAGAATTTACGTTTTCTGAATTTATCACTATAGACTCTGGGGTTTTTTGGACCTTACAGCCTATAGAACGAAGAATTTTTACCATCGTATTTACATCTCTAAGATTTGGATAACCTATAATAACATTTTCTTTTCCATTTATAACTGAAGCAGCTAAAATTGGCAATACAGCATTTTTAGCTCCATTTATATTTAATTTTCCACCTAATTTATTTCCTCCATTAATAATGTACTTTGACACTAATTTCACCTCCGAAAGTGTTTCAGTAAAGCAGATATATATAACTATATTATGCATAGTTTTCGGAGGTGTTACAGTTATAGGTAAAATTCATATTTCTAAGGACATAAGCTCATAATGCTCTTTAATATGTTATCTGCAGCCATTTTCATCGTCAGTTCCAGACTGGAATTTGCCATTTGTCTTAGTTTACTTTTATCATTTTTCAACTTTAAAATTAACTCTAAAAGGTTTTTTGAGTTAAGATCTTTTTCCAACAAAACTATAGCTGCACCATGTTTTTCAAGTACTCTTGCATTATACTCTTGGTGATTGTTTACAACATTAGGCGATGGCACTAAAATAGATGGTATACCAACTGTTGTAATTTCAGCTAGAGTAATGGCACCTGCTCTAGAAATAACTAAATCTGATGCACCCATTACAGTAGGCATATTATGCACATATGGTAGAATTCTAATATTTGAACTTAATTTAATATCTGATTTTCTTAAGGAATCTATTGCATGTTCATAATGAGATTTTCCAGTTATGTGTATTAAAGTTATGTCTTTAATATCATTAAAAGTTTTTACCAACTCAATCATGGTTTTATTAATTTTTTCTGCTCCACGACTACCGCCAAAGGATAATATAGTTAATGAATCTTCTTTAACTTTCATTTTTCTTTTACATTCCAAAGTATTTATATTTGAAAATTCACCTCTTACTGGGTTACCTGTAAGAACTATTTTATTCTGGTTAGGAAAATGGTTTTTTGAAGCTTCGTAGCTTACAAAGATTTTATCAACAAACCTGCTTAAAATTTTATTAGTTACTCCCGGTACAACATTTTGTTCATGGATTACAGTTTTTATATTTTTAAGTGCAGCCATTAATACCATGGGACCACACACGTATCCTCCTGTACCAACAACTAAATCAGGTTTAAATTCTTTTATAATTCTTTTAGCTTCATTTAAACCAATAAACAAATTTTTTAAAGTTGTAATGTTATCAAATGAAAGCTTCCTTTTAAAACTGCTGACAGTTATTGTTTTAAAATCAAATCCTGCCTTTGGAACCAATTCACTTTCTAATCCTTTTTGAGTACCTACAAATAAAATTTCAATATCGTTATAATTATTTCTAAGCTCTTCGCCAATTGCTATTGCCGGATAAATGTGGCCACCTGTTCCTCCTCCTGTTAGCAAAACCTTCATCTTTCTCATCTCCTATCTAAAGTTGAAACCCTTGATATATTAAGTAGAATTCCAGTAGCTGCCATAAATATTACTAAGGAATTACCGCCAAAACTGATAAAGGGTAGTGGAACGCCAGTAACTGGCATAGATGATGTAGCTACTGCAATATTGATCATGACTTGTATAGCTATCATTGAAGTTATTCCCGTTGCCAGCAAGCATCCAAATAAATCAGGTGCATGGATGGCTATTCTTATACCCCTCCAAATAAGAAATAAAAATAAAAGCATGACAGTTATACAACCCACAAATCCTAGTTCTTCTCCAATAGTAGCAAAAATAAAATCATTTTGAGGTTCAGGTATGTATAATTTGTTTTGAATACTTCGTCCTAACCCAACTCCAAAAAGTCCTCCTGAACCTAAAGCAAGCAGTGACTGAATAACTTGATATCCCGTTCCTTGTGGATCCTTAAAGGGATCTAAAAAACCTGTTATTCTTTTCATTCTATAGGGTTCTAAAATTACCATAACTATCAAAAGCCCTATTCCGCTAAAACCTAAAAAGAACAGGTGAAACCATTTCATACCCGCTACGAAAAGCATTGCCATAATTATAAGAGCAATAGTACCTGCTGTACTTAAATTTGGCTGTAAAATTATCAATCCAAAATATAATGCTATAATCATTAAATAAGGAAAAATTCCTCTAAAAAAATTTTTAATATCAGTTGCTTTCTTAGATAAGCTGTTTGCTACAAATAATATAGCACATATTTTAGATATTTCACCGGGCATAAAGGTTATACTTCCAACCCCGAGCCATCTTTTAGCTCCATTAATTGATATTCCTAAGGGGGTCAGAACAAGAATCAAAAGAAAAATACTTGTTAAAAAAGCCGGAAAGGCCAATTTTTTATATTTTAAGTAATTAAAATGCATTGTAAACAGCATGGCACCTAATCCAATTAAGGCCCACATTAAATTTCTCTTCAAAAAATAAAAACTGTCTTTATTAAAATTGTTATAGGAATAATAAAAACTTGAACTAAAAACCATTATTATTCCTATAACAACTAAGAGTAATACGCAAATCATTAAAGTAAAGTCGTAGGAATTATTGCGGGTCATGTTATGACCTCCTTAACTTATATACACATTCTTTAAAGTGTTTTCCCCTATGTTCAAAGTTTTCATACATGTCCCAGCTTGCACAGGCTGGTGATAATAATATATTGTCAAAAGCATCTGAGATTTCAAAGGACTTAATAACGGCCTGCTCCATATTTGAAACAATAAATATATTTTTAAAGCTTTTTTCTTCAGCTGTCATTTTGATCTTTTCTGCAGTCTCACCTAGAAGAACCAATGCCTTTACTTTTCCATTGAAGGCATTAATGAATTCATCAAAGTTACTTCCTTTATCCATACCTCCAGCAATTAATATTATGGGAGCTTTAATTGCTTCTATCGCTTTGATAGAAGCATCGGGATTAGTTCCTTTGGAATCATTATAGAATTTGACGCTATTAATTTCATCAACAAATTCTATGCGATGTTCTACTCCTTTGAAAGTTCTGAGGGTGTTCTTTATATGTCTCTTATCTATTCCAAAGCTATATGCTATGGCAGTAGCTGCTAGAGCATTTTCTAAATTATGTTTTCCAGGGATATAAATATCCTTTACATGGCAAATTTCTTCTTCTACATCACAGGTTTTTGCAATAATACTATCATTCTTTACAAAAATCCCTTCTCGAAGCCTTTCTTCTCGACTAAAAAATAATACTTTACATACTGCTCTTTTAGCGATATCTTTAGTTATGTTATTATCATAATTTAGTACTAAAATATCATTTTCTTTCTGATTTTTAAAAATATTAGCCTTTGAATTAATATAATTTTTCATAGTTTTATGTCTATTTAAATGATCTGGAGTAATATTTAAAATAGCAGAAATTTTGGGTTTGAAATCTACAATAGTTTCTAATTGAAAACTACTTACCTCGGTTACTAATATAGATTTGTCTGTAGTTTGGAGTGCTCTAGATATAGCTGCTGTACCTATATTGCCAACAATAAATGTTTCAATATTAGCATTTTTAAATATCATGCCAGTAAGAGCAGTAGTTGTTGTTTTTCCATTTGTTCCTGTTATTGCTATAAAATTTCCCTTACTTAATTTATATGCTAACTCAAGCTCTCCAATTAATGGTATATTAACGGATTTTGCTTTTTTAATAAATTCCAAATCCGTAGGGACTCCTGGACTGAGAACAATTAAATCAAATTGATTTAGATCCTGGGGATGTGTTCCTAAAATACATTCACTGCATAAATGACCGATCTCATCTAAAATATCTTTTAAAGAATCTTTATTTTTTATATCATTTATAGTTATATTAGCACCTAACTTTGATAAGGTTTTTACTGTAGAAACCCCTGATCTTGCCATACCTACAACAAGAACATTCTTATTTTTTAAAAGCATTTTAACACCGCCTTTTTTATTTAAGGGCATATAGCCCTACAATGCATAATAATAAGGTTACGCTCCAGAATACAATCACTACTTTGGTTTCTTTCCATCCTTTAAGCTCAAAGTGATGATGAAGAGGGCTCATCTTAAAAATTCTTTTACCTGTTAATTTAAAGAATATTACCTGTAAAATAACAGACAGTGCTTCAGCAAAGTAAATACCTCCTACAATTGGAATAAATAATGTTAAATTCATTAAAATTGCAATAGACGCAATGGCTCCTCCTAATGCCATAGATCCTGTATCACCCATAAATACCTTTGCAGGATGGGCATTAAACCTCAGAAAGCCTAAACATGCACCGGTTAAAGCACCAGAAAATACTGCTATACTGGGGTAACCCCAATTTAATGCAACAAGACTGAAAAAAGAGGATACAATTAAAGTAACTCCTGCTGCTAAACCATCGAGGCCGTCAGTCAAGTTTACACTATTAGTCGTTGCCACAACAACGAAAACTATAAAGGGTATATACAACACACCTAAATCAATATAGCTATTTAAAAAAGGAATTAATACCTGGGTTTCAAATATCGATATTCTTGACTGGTATATTGCTATTCCAATCGCAATTATTATTTGCCCAATAAGTTTTTGGTATGCTTTAAGACCAAGATTACGTTTTAATACTACTTTTATAAAATCATCAATAAAACCTATTAATCCAAAACCAAGGGTGGAAAACAAAATTATATATAAATCTCTATTCAATCTGCCTGAAGTCAGTGTTGTAATCAGTATGGCAGCTATCATTATTATACCACCTATAGTTGGAGTGCCTGCTTTAGAATAGTGGGATTCGGGTCCCTCATCACGGATGCTTTGTCCGGCTTTCAGTTTTTGAAGTATCGGTATAATAATTGGTCCCAAAATTAATGTAATAAAAAATGAAATTGCAACTGTGATTATCAGTTGTTTATATTGAATCATAAGTTAGCTCCTCTCTAGTAAAAACTCCACAATTTCCTCCATATGCATACCTCTTGATCCCTTTACTAGTATAGTATCTCCAGCTTTCATTATCTTTTTTAAAATTTCAATGGCCTGACTATTATTCTCCGTAATAAAAACGTCTTTTTCTTTAAAACCTCTTTGAACAGCTCCTTTTGCAATATTTCTGGCCTTATCTCCAACTGTAATTAATATGTCCACATTATACTCATAAACTGAATGTCCAACACTTATATGGGCATTTTCAGAGAAATTTCCCATTTCAAACATATCTCCCAATACAGATATTTTTCTTTTACAGTCAACCTGTCTTAAAACTTCTAAAGCTGCTTTCATAGAATCCGGGCTTGCATTATAACAGTCATTGACTATTTTTATATCTTTTAGATTTATAATGTTCAATCTCATATTATTTCCTGTATAACTATTTATACCTTTTATTATATCATTCATAGATACGTTATAATGCAGTCCGACACAAATTGCCAAAAGGGCGTTATAAATATTGTGTCTGCCTGGAATTTTCAAATCGAAATTGTAGGTGTTATTATTTAAATGGAGAGTAAATGCAATACCATATTCATTACTATTGCTTGTATCGGTGGCATAGATATTATTATTCTTATTCAGTCCGGCAAAAACTTTTCCATATTTTGTTTTTCTATTTTTGAGGGTTTTCAAAAACTTATCGTCACCGTTAATAATGAGCACAGAATTTTCATCCATGTAGTTAGTTAATTCCATTTTAGCATTAAAAATTTCTTCCTGTGAACCTAATTTTTCAATATGGGATACGCCTATATTTGTAATGACTCCGGTTTGAGGAGTAGCAATTTTTGAAAGAAGATCGATTTCTCCCCTACCACTCATTCCCATCTCTAAAACAACAATTTCATGGTTGTTATTTAAATTTAATAAAGTTAAGGGCAAACCGATGTGATTATTAAAATTCCCTTCATTTTTTAAAACCCTATATTTTTGAGATAAGACATTATAAATTAATTCCTTTGTAGTCGTTTTTCCTGTGCTTCCTGTTACGGCCACTACAGGAAGATTTAGCTTTAATAAAAAGTACTTTGCAATATCTTGTAGAGCCTTTAGAGTATCATCAACCTTTATAATTGTTTTGTCAGAATATTTTTCAATATTATCAATACTTTTAGATGTTAAAGCGACGGATGCTCCTTTATTAAAAGCATCTTCAATAAATGAGTGTCCGTCAAACCTTTCGCCTATAATAGGTATGAACATGTATCCCTTGTCAACTTTTCTTGAGTCGATTGATATGTCCTTAACTTCAGTGGTTTCATCGCCAAAAAGAAGTTTTCCCTTTGTTGCAGTTATAATATTTTTTACATTAATCTCTATCACAGATATCCTCCTCTAAAAATTCCATAGCTACCTTTTTATCGTCAAAATCAAAAACCTTATCCTTTATTACTTGATAAGTTTCATGGCCCTTCCCTGCTATTAGAACTACATCATTTCTGTTAGCTTTCTTAATTGCTGTTTTTATAGCTTCCCTTCTATCCAGAATAATTTCATATTTACCATTTTGGGCTTCAATTCCCTTCAAAATATCATTAATTATGCTATTTGGATCTTCGGAGCGTGGATTATCATTTGTAATGATACAGAAATCAGAAAGTTCATAGGCTATTTTACCCATTAAAGGTCTTTTAGTTTTATCCCTGTCGCCTCCACAGCCAAATACTACAATGATTTTACCTTTTGCAAACTGTTTTATTGTACTTAGTACATTTTTTAATGCATCAGGAGTATGGGCATAATCTACAATTACATTAATCCCTTTTTTATTTTCAACAGGTTCAAATCTGCCCTGAACTGGTTTTATTAATGATATTCCCTTGACTATTTCATCATAATTATATCCCATTGAATAGCAGGCAGAAATGACAGCCAATATGTTATATATGGAAAATAAACCTGGTATATTTAATCTAATTTTTCCTGAATACTTAGGAGTAACCAGATTAAAAATTGAAAAATTATCATGCATTTCTATTTTTTCAGCATATATATCACATTTTTTCGATAAACCATAGGTTATAACAGGTGTATTAAGATTTTTTATTTCACTGTAAATCTCAGCACCATATGCATCATCAATATTAATTATATTAGCGTCGGAGGTCTTATAAAACAGCTTTAGCTTGGCATTTTTATAATTTTCCATATCTATATGATAATCAAGGTGATCTGGAGTTAAATTAGTAAAAATTCCGATATTAAAACATATGTCTTCTACCCTTTTTAGGTCTAAGGAGTGGGAAGAAACCTCCATAGAGCATATATCGACCTTTTCCTTAACCATTTCACTAAACAAGCCTTGAAGCTCTAGAGATTCGGGAGTTGTCTGGTTAGTATTATAAACTCTTCCAGATATCTTATTTTGTATTGTACCGATTAGAGCACATTTGTTATTATTGGCTTCTAAAATACTGCTTAATAAATAAGTAATGGAAGTCTTTCCATTTGTCCCTGTAACTCCTATAACTTTAATTTTTTCACTTGGATTTCCAAAAAAATTTGAAGATATTTTTGACAGTGCAGATCTACTTTGCTTCACCTTAATAACTGTGATATTTTTCTCATCTATAAGCTCACTAAGTCCGTTAATGATTTTATCTATAATTATTGCCTTAGCTCCGTTATTTATAGCATCCGCTATATAATTATGTCCATCGGTCCTTAATCCCTGAATACATACAAATAAATAATTTTTTTTAATCTTTCTTGAATCATAGGCTATACCTTCTATATTAACATCTTTACTTCCAAAATACTGCTGTATATCAACATTATTTAATAAGTCGCCCAACTTCATATCCATCTCTCCCTGAATACATAGATTTTTAACATTAAACTTACTAAAAGGCAATTTAAACTAAAGTTTGTATCACTTTAATTTAAATTGCCCTCATATTAATAAATCAATTTCATTATAACATATATTAAAGCGATGTTTTACAAATATAATTCATCTTACTGTTGCCGCTCTTTCACGTATAATATTACAATGGATTTCTCTACAACTTTAGCTCCTGGCTTAGGAAACTGATCAACAACTACTGAATTTCCATTTTCTACATTTATAGGTTCGGTATTAAATTCAAGATTATTTTCAGATAAAATTTTAGATGCCTCTGATAGAGTTAAACTCCTTACCTCTGGAACTGTAATTTCTTCCCTTTGAAATTTCTCTTTTTCTTCTTCCGTATATTGAGGTTCAACTTCCATATATCGCAAAGTATTTTGAATTATTTCTTCAGCAACTGGAGCAGCAGTTAGACTTCCATAATGTATTCCCTGTGGTTCGTCACAAATAACTAGCACAGCAATCTTAGGGTCATTTACAGGAGCGATGGCAGTAAAGGATGAATAAACTGCACCCTTTGCATATCTACCATCAATAATTTTATCAGCAGTCCCGGTCTTGCCGCCTACTCTATAACCCGGGATATAGGCTTTTTTACCTGAGCCGTCGGTAACAACGGATTCCATGATCAACCTTAACTCTTTAGATGTTTTTTCAGATAAAACTTGCCTTATAAATTTTGGTTCATATCTATGTATAACATTTCCTGAGTCATCAGTTAATTCTTTTACTATTCTAGGCTGCATCAACTTACCATCATTCGCAATAGAAGAAATAGCAGTTATGAGCTGTATAGGAGTTACTGAAATGCCGTGGCCAAAGGACATTGTAGCTAGTTCTACGGGACCGACATTTGACTTAGCTTGAACTATGGAGTTGCTTTCTCCAGGTAAATCTATACCTGTCTCTTGTGTAAATCCAAAGGCTTCAAGATATTTATAAAAAGTGTCTACACCTAGTCTTTGTGCCACTTCAATAAATACAGGGTTACATGAGTTTTGGACACCTTCTGTAAAAGTTTGATGCCCGTGGGGTCTATAAGATCTCCAACACCTGATTTTCTGACCAGCTACTATTGCATAACCAGGACTGTAAAAGTGACTGTTAGGTTCAACAACGCCTTCTTCCAAACCGGCAGCCGAAGTGATTAATTTAAATGTTGATCCCGGTTCATATGTATCACTTACAATAGGATTTCTCCACATTTTATTCCAAAGTTTTTGCTTTTCATTTATATCAAGGGTTTCATAGTTTGATTTATCTGACTCATTTAAAGGGATTCGAGGTGTGTTAGGGTCATAATCAGGCTTAACTGCCATAGCCAATATGTCCCCTGTTTTTGGCTCCATTACAATAGCCATTACCCGTTTTGATTTTGTTTTTGCTAATGCATTTTCAACAGCTTTTTCAGCAAAATGCTGGATAACTTCATCAATAGTAAGTACTACATTCAAACCATTTTCTGGTTTATAATATTTTTCAATGCCATAGGGTAGTTGCCTCCCGGCAGCATCGGTGTTTTTAATCCATCTGCCAGGAAGTCCACTTAAAACTTTATCATATTCAAGTTCTACTCCAACTAAGCCTCTGTTATCATCAGTGCAATGTCCTAATATATAAGATGCAAAGTTTCCATAGGGATAGAATCTCCTATTGTCCTCAGCTATCCTTATTCCTGACAATTTAGCTTGCCTAATTGCATCTGCCTTTTCCTTATCTATCCATTTTTCAATTTTTACCAATCCTGCTTTAGTATTTATTTTATCTAAAACTTTCTTCTCGTCTATTTCAAGTATATCAGCGAGAGTTTTAGCGGTAACTTCTTTAGAATCTATTTCAGGCGGAGCTGCCCATACTGTAAAAGTGCTTATACTGACGGCTAATTCCTTTCCGTTTCGATCGTAGATAACACCTCTTTTGGCAGGAATCGGAACATCTCTAGTTTGTTGCCTTATAGCGTACATTCTGTATTTTTCACTATTAACAATTTGTATCCAACCTAACCTGATTATTAATCCCAAAAATACCATACATATGACAAACAGAGCAATAACTAATCTCTTTTTGTTTACAATACTTGGATTAGACAAATTCCATCCTCCTTAAACTATTTTAATCTAATAATGAGTACATTTTCTGTAGGGATGATTTTAAATAATAGTACATATTTTTATCCGGAATCTGTTTTTCTGGAGAAAGATTGTCTTCAGCATTTGATAATTCCAAGTCATAGTCGTTTTCAAGATTCAAAAAAACCATTTGTTCATATTTAGGATATTGCATATCTAATTTTTCAATGGCTTTTTTTTCAATAATATCGGATCTTGTTAAGCTATCTAGTTGTGCATTTAGGTCTTGCAGCTGACTTTCAAGTTCATCGGCTTGTTTATTTAGTGTAATGATCCTGTATTTAGTTTCTGTTATGGCAGTGTATCTTGATAATAGAAAGATTAGAGAGCCGGATATCATCATTACACATATTATCACACTAATTGCAAGTCTATGATTACTCTTTCTATTCTTTCTAACGGTATTTTTTTTATTTGTATTCCGATAATTGTCTTCATATACTCTATTTATTTCATTAGTATCATAATAATGCTTTTTTCTTGCTACTAACAATTTATTCCCCCCCTTTATTTTTTAGAACATTAAATCCTTTCAGCTACTCTAAGCTTTGCACTTCTTGCCCTAGGGTTGTTTTTTATTTCCTTATTGGAAGGATAAATAGGCTTTCTAGTTATTATTTTTACCTTACGTTTATTATTACAAGTGCAAACGGGGAACTCCGGAGGGCATATGCAGCCTGTGCTTAGTTCTTTAAATGTGTTTTTTACTATCCTGTCTTCTAAAGAGTGAAAGGTTATAATACATACCCTTCCTCCGATTTTTAAACTCTCTGTAATATCCTTTATTGTACTTTCCAATATATCTAATTCATTATTCACCTCAATCCTAATTGCCTGAAATGTTCTTTTTGCCGGATGGGGACCATTTCTTCTTGCAGCGGCAGGTATTGCTTTCTTTATAATCTCTACAAGTTCCCCAGTTGTTTCAATTTCTTTATCTTGTCTTTCTTTTACTATAAACTCAGCAATGCGGGAAGCCCATCTTTCTTCCCCATATACTCTAATGATTTTTTCCAACTCCTTCTGAGTATACTTATTTACAATATCTTTTGCTGAAAAATCTTGATTCTTATTCATTCTCATGTCCAGCTCTGCGTCATGCATATATGAAAAACCACGGTCCTCATTATCTAACTGATATGAAGAAACTCCCAAATCGAGAACTATGCCGTCAATTTTATCCAGACCAAGATTTAAAATAATGTTTTTGATATTTGAAAAGTTGTCATGAACAAATTTAATGTTCGTAGAGAATTTTTTCAATCTCTCTTTTGAGGCTTCTAGTGCTGCTTTATCTTGATCTATTCCTATAAGCAACCCATGCTCGGTTAGTTTTGAACATATTAGTTCCGAATGACCGCCTCCTCCTAATGTTCCGTCTACATATATTCCATTGGGTTTTATTTTTAGATTTTCTATAGTTTCATTAAGTAAAACTGTTATATGATTAAAATCCATTTTATTACCTTCCTTCTATATTCCTAACTCTGCCATTTTTTCAGCTATCTCATCATAACTAATATTTGCAGAATCATTATAATTATCCCAATTATTTTTGCTCCATATCTCTATTCTGGTGGATACACCTATTATGGCAACTTCTTTTTCGAGATTACTGTACTCCCTTAAAGTTTGTGGAAGAGTTACCCGACCCTGTTTATCAAGACTACACTCGGTGGCTCCTGAAAAAAACAATCTTACAAAAGCTCTAGCATTTTTATTTGTTAAAGGTAATCCCTTTAATTTGTTTTCAAAGGAAGTCCATTCACTTTCGGGAAAAACAAAAAGACAGTTGTCCAGTCCCTTTGTTATAAAGAACCTTTCCCCCAATTTATCTCTAAACTTTGAAGGAATATTTATTCTACCTTTTTTATCAATTGTATGAAGATATTCTCCGATAAACATGGTACCCACTCCATTATAGGGGATTTCCACCCACTATAACCCACTTTTACCCACTAATACATTATTCTATAGGGAAACATGTATTCCTGCTTAAAAAATAATTTTTTTTATAGTAATTTAGTCCTATTTTTCAAAAAATAAAAATTACCTCAAAAAAATTTGAGGTAATTAGGTATATCGTTAAAATATTTAATGTAAAATCTCTTTTTCTTTATTCAGATGTTCTTTGATGATTTCATCTATCCTATTGCTAAGTTTGAAGATATCCAACAAACTACCGCAATCATCAACAATTAATTTAAACTTATTTTGCAGCAGCTGAAGTTCATTTTTCAAAACGTCATTTTGCGACATATTACCACCCCAAGTTCGAAATATTTACCATTTTTTATTATTGATGTAAAGAAATGATAATATATATGCCGCAATTTGTCAACTGATATCTTTTCAAAAATTTATTACAAAAAATCATTCTGTATATTGTTTACGCTTTTTATAGATTAACCAGCTAAAGATAATTACTAGAATTAAGCTTAGCAATTGAGCTACTCTAAAAGGTCCAAGCATCAAGCTATCTATTCTCAGTCCCTCTACAAAAAATCTTCCAATTGAATAAAGTACTAAATATAGAAAAAATACTTCCCCATTGAATTTTTTCTTTTTTCTATATGACAGCAGTAGAATAAAAACTCCAAAATCCCATAATGATTCATATAAAAAGGTAGGATGTACATTAACCCCATTTACATTAATGGCCCAAGGTAAATTTGTTGGAGTCCCATAAGCCTCTTGATTAATGTAGTTTCCCCATCTTCCTATAGACTGACCTAGTATAAGACTTGGGGCAATAATATCTGCTAATTTCCAAAAGTTTAGTTTATTATGTTTTGCAAACAAATAGCCTACAAGCGTTCCACCAATCACTCCACCATGTATGGCAAGACCGCCTTCTCTAATATTTATCATCTTTAATATATCGCCACTATAATAACTCCAGTTGAAAATTACATAATATAGCCTAGCTCCAATTATTGCAGCTGGAATAATAAATAAAATTAAATCTATGATTTTATTTTCATCAATTCCAACTCTTTTAGCTTCTCTAATTGCTAAAATAGTGCCTATTAGCATTCCTAAAGAAATTAATATACCATACCATCGTACAGATATTCCAAATATTTCAAAGGCTACAGGATTCAAATTTCTCACTCCCTAAAATAAAAATATTTAGGCTGTCACTACAAGACAACCTAAATACAATTATATACATCTGAAAAGCCTAAGTCAATTAGAGAGGATTTATTATAGATAATACACTTTTGTTAATATCAAAATGCTCATAAAATCGTTTAGAAATACTATCAATGTCTAACTTTTTTAGTTCTACTATATAGTCAAAAAGATTTATTCCCTTAAAATAGTAGGAAGTAAAAGTATTTGCAATGAACTCTACTGAGTTGTATGAACTTATGTGCTGTCCTATAAATTTTTTCTTAATCCTATCAAAGTCTTCTCTATCTAACCCTTTATTTTTTAACTCTTCTATTTCACTGCAAACCATTTCATAAACTTTTTCAGGATTTTTAGATTCTCCTCCTATCATGGAGTGCCCATAGCTAGTATCAAAAGTATACTCCCGTTCAAAATTTTCGTTGATGAGACCGTTATCATATAGTCTTTTATAAAGTTTAGAACTCCTTCCAAATATCATATCCAAAATGATTTTAGTTTGTATATCCTTTTTTAGCAGCTCTTTGCCTTTTAAATCAATGTTTGTATCTTTAAAGGCTATATTAAAGAGGGGCATTGAAACTGCAAGTTTTTCTTCCACTTTCTTATTCTTGATATCAGGTGATTCATTAGGTATAATCCTCTCTACATTACCTGGAAGTTTTTTAAAGCTTTCCTTTAGATTATTTTCTACAACCGAAAAGGTCTCATCTATATCTACATCTCCAACTACGAAAACCATCATATTATTTGGAACATAAAATGTATTGTAACAGGTGTATAAGTCTTCCTTAGTTATTTCATAGATGCTGTCAACTGTACCTGCAATATCTATTTTGACAGGGTGTTCATTATAAAGACTTTTGAGAGAATTAAAAAATACCTTCCAGTTAGGATTATCCTGGTACATTCTTATCTCTTGTTCAATTATTCCCTTTTCTTTTTGCACATTCTCATCGGTTAAGTAGGGAGACTGTACAAAATCTATGAGTATGCTAAGATTTTCATAAAATTTATCGGTACATGAAAATAAATAGCAGGTAGAATTAAAATTTGTGTAGGCGTTAACGCTAGATCCTAGCTTTGAAAACCTATTGAACACGCCGCCTTCTTCACTTTCAAATAGCTTATGTTCTAAAAAGTGAGCGATACCTTCAGGAACTTCGATTATTTCATTTTGACCGGATAATCTAAACTTGTTATCTACAGAGCCATAGTGAGTTCCAAATATTGCGAATTTCTTCGTGTAACCCCTTTTAGGCATAACAAATATTTCTAAACCATTATCTAACTTTTTTATATGGATTTTCTCATTTAAAATATCGCTATAGATTTCTTTAATGGCCATTACCTTCCCTCCTTTTCACTATTGAGAAAGTATATTGTATCTAATTTGAATTTCTCTCCAGCTTCCACTATGGATTCTTTTGTCACAGATTTTATCTTCTCAATAATTTGATCAATGTCATCGGTTACTCCACTTATAGTATGAGCATAATAAAAATCTATTAGCATATTTGGTGCATCTGTTAAGGATTTTATGGAATTAACTATTGATTTTTTAGCAATTTCTATGTCGTCTTCAGTAAATTTTCCTTTTTTCAAGTCCTCAACTTCACTTATAATAATATCTTTTGTCTTTTTATAGTTTTGAAACTCTATACCACTGCTAATCAGCATAAGTGACTTAAACTTTTCAATTTTTGAAAATATATAATAGCATAAGCTTTCTTTTTCTCTAACATTTTTAAATAGCTTAGAGTTGGGACCACCACCTAAAATATTTGAAAATAAAACTGAAGCTTCATAGAGATTGCTTTCATAGGGAATGTTCGTTCTATATCCCAATGTCAACTTGCCTTGATTTACATTTAGATTATCTTCTACTTCCTTTATTGCATTCACGTCTTTTGTTATATTTTCTCTAGGAATATCTATAATACTTCCTCTTGGAAAATGAATTGTTTGATTAATAAGTTCTTTTGCACGTTGTTCATCTACATCACCTATCAAAAAAATATCTATTGGCGAACTTTCTATAAACTTTTTGTAATAGTCTAATAAACTTGTTTCAGTTATCTCATTAAGATCATCAATATTGCCGTATTCATATATACTGAAGTTTTCATCTTTATACATTTCTTCAACGCATCTATCAACTGCGTATTTCATCTTGTCATTTATTCTGCCATTAATTTTATCTCTAAGATTTTCTTTTTCCTGCTGAAAAATTTCTCTAATAAAACCTCCGTCTTTTATGGCTGGATTATTTATTATTTCATTTAAAATCTCTAGCCCTTCCTTCAAAATATTTTTGTTTTCAATATATTTTTTATTTGGCAACTGCATTTTAAATTTAATTATGTGTCTTTCTCCTTTTTTTGCTACATCACTAACCATTACCGCACCATATAAATCTTCCAGTTTTTTATTTATTTCCATAAAAGTAGGATATTGTTTTGTAGCCTTATGCAAAACCATTGATAATAAGGCATTTTTAGTTGCTTCCTTTTTTATCAGAGGTCTTTGTATATATATTCCTATAAGATTAGTTTTAAACTTGTCTGATTTTATGGTATGGAATCTTATGGATCTATTGAGCTCTATTGGATTGAATCTTGTAAGCAAAATGCATCCTCCTTTTCGCATTTAGTTATTGTTATTATGATAAAAAATAATGTAGAAAATACATTATGAGACTTTAAATAAAAGTTGAACAATTTAGCAGGAGTTTTTTTATCTTTTACTAAAATATTGTAAAACTTTATCTAACTTCCCTGCTCTGTCTCCCACTTCCTAAAGTGGGAGTATTATAATCAGGTGAGATGAATCTTTGCCTATTAACTTCTATATACTAGTATTTTACCCAATAGATCATAATAAATCAAAAAATTATTTAAAATCTTTTAATTTGCTCAATCGGATATTAATCTCTAACTCATTTAGTAAATTCTCACCTATGCCCCACCCATTTATATAAATGATTTTTATTTGTTCTTTACTGGATATATCTTTTACAATGTTATCGATTTTCCATTGCCTACTAACGTTATCTATTAAACTGGACATACTAACAACTATGACTTTATTTATCCCACGTTCCTGCAACTTATGAACTCCTATCTTGATTGATTTGGAATCAATAAAATCCACAGTCAAAACCTTATTAACATCATAACCATGTTTTTTCATATTCTTGATAAATCTGGTGATAAATCCATTTTCTTGATGTAAATTAATTTTTTTATCAGATCTAAGAACAATGACTCCTGTTAAACCTCTAGCTTCTATTTTAGTTTGTTTGGCAATTTTCATTACCATTTGCCTTGCAAGCTTTTCACTTTGCCATAAAAGAGGGATAATTTCTATTTGACTTTGAGTACCTAGAGCAATTTCACTTATTTTCTCTTCCATGTTGATATACTCCTTAGATTGATTAAGAAGTAAAGGTGCAAGTATTATTTTGTCATATCGTTTGCCTAATGCAGCTAATTCATTATAAATATTTGGAGTGACATGTAAAAAGCTTGAGTGAATATCATATTCAGGTCCTAAAAGTATTTGCAACTTGTTTGAAATTTCCTTGCATAAATCATTATATATACTTTTTCCTGCCTTTTCATAGGCAAGTTTATATTTGAAAGCTTCAATAGGAGCCAATATTTTTTTTATCCAGTTTCCATTATTGTATATATTTTTTAAAACCACTGAAAAATCATAAGTAGGAGATTCCCCTTCTCCAACTATCATTACTGCAACCTTTGGATCCTTATGTTTGTTGATCTGATAACCACTGTTGTAAGGGGTATCAAAGTTGTTTGTATAATAATATAGAATTAGATTGCCTAACGTATACCCAAGTATTATTCCACCTAAAAAAACGGTAAAATAGATATTGCTAAACTTTTTATCAGTTAAAAAACTAATGAAAATCAGAGTGATAAAAATTATAGCAATTCTTTCTATATTACCCTTAAAAGCTAAGAAACATATCAATACTAATCCGAAAAGAATAGATCTTAAAAAGAGCCCAAATTTATTCCTGATCGGTAACACCTCCTTCATTTATTAAATATTATTTCAAAATATCTAAAATATGTTATTTCTTTGAGGAAAACCAATCCTTATATATTGCTTTACGTTTTTATATGTTTTATAATTTTATTTGAATGTAATTTTTGCAAATATATAATTGAAAGGAAGAAATTTTAATGAAATTAGGAATTGTTGGATTACCTAATGTCGGAAAAAGTACTTTGTTTAATGCTATAACAAAGGCAGGAGCACAGTCTGCAAATTATCCTTTTTGTACTATTGAACCAAATGTTGGAGTTGTAGCCGTTCCCGATGATAGGTTAGAAGTTCTTGAAAAAATGTATAATTCAGAAAGGGTTGTTCCCACATCAATTGAATTTTATGATATAGCAGGACTTGTAAAGGGCGCCAGTAAAGGAGAAGGTCTTGGAAATAAATTTCTATCTCATATAAGAGAGGTTGCTGCAATCATACACGTTGTTAGATGCTTCGATGATAGCAACGTGGTTCATGTTGAAGGCAGTGTAGATCCTATCAGAGATGTAGAAACTATTAATTTAGAGCTTATATTTTCAGATTTAGAATTAATACAGAGAAGAATTGAAAAAACTCAAAAGCTTCTAAAAGGGGATAAGTCCTTACAAGGAGAGCTTGATATTTTAAGTACTTTAAAGGTTACTCTTGAAGAAGGTAAGTCTGCTAGGGTTTTAAACTTTTCAAAGCAAGAAGAGGATTTTGTAAAAAGCTTAAACCTTTTATCTTACAAACCAATTATTTATGTTGCCAACGTATCAGAGGATGAATTGATCGAAAACGGTGGAAACAACGAATACGTTGAAAAGGTTAGGAATTTTGCCCAATCTGAAAATGCAAAGGTAGTCGTGGTGTCTGCTAAAATCGAATCTGAAATTGCTGAACTAGATGATGTAGAAAAGGAAGGGTTTCTACAGGAACTGGGATTAGAAGAAACGGGACTTGAAAAGTTAATTAAAGCTGGATATTCTCTCTTAGGCCTAATAAGCTTTTTAACTGCAGGCCCTAAGGAAGTACGGGCTTGGACTATAAAAGAAGGAACAAAGGCTCCTCAGGCTGCAGGGAAAATCCATTCTGATATTGAAAAAGGATTTATTAGGGCCGAAGTTATATCCTACGATGAGCTTGTGGCTGCAGGAAGCATGTCTTCTGCCAAGGAAAAGGGACTTGTAAGACTTGAAGGTAAGGATTATGTTGTTAAGGATGGAGATGTTATTTTATTTAGGTTTAATGTATAAAAGGTATATCTTTAAAATCTAAAATATAATTTTCTTGTAAAATCGAGTAGGAGGTAATTAATTATTTTAATTACCGTCCTCTCAAACCAGCAAGCATACCGTTCGATACTTGGCGGTTCATTAAGATAAGTTCAATTTACTATACTGCATAGAGAATGTTTTAAGGCCTTGATTAATCCAATACTGATTAGTCAAGGTTTTATTTTTGCATAGGAACTCAAACATTTTTTGAAAAAATTGCACGTATAAAACAAAGTAATTTCAAGGGATACAAGAAATTACAAACTTTTACCAGTTAAATATTAAAAAGACTAACAGCTAACGGCTAACCGCCCGTCGCAAATAGGTGACAGGTGATGGGCTACAGGAAAGACCCTAAAGAACGACCAGGATTTGCTAAGAGCCAAGAGCTAAGAACTAAGAGCTAACAAAACGTCGTCAGACGCCTTTTTTCAGTATTGGACTCTTAGATATACGCCAATAACCCTTACGGGTATTAGCATATTGCCAAGCTTTGTATTTTGGAATGCCAAGTTTCCTAAGATTGACAAATTTAGTTTTAACTTTCTTCCATTGTTTCCTTATACAAGCTCTAAGCCTTCTTCTAGTCCATTCGTCTATTTCTCTAAGTTTACCTTTCATATCAGCTATTTTAAAATAGTTTACCCAACCGACTGCAAGGAGGTTAAGCCTTTTAATCCTCCATTCCATGCTTGTACCTACGTTTCTATTTGCGATTTTTCTTATTTTATTCTTTAGTCTTTTAATGCTTTTCTCATGGGGTCTTATTCTTACCTTACCTTTATTAATATATGTCTATCCTAGGTTTAGACAGGTACTATGACCTCTGCTGACTTCTCAAGGCTTAGCTATACATCACTGTATAGCTTGTCATCTCGAAGTTCATCTTAATGACGTACCCTTGAGACCTCTCGGGATAAGCGTAACCACTTTCCTCCCATATATCCGCCACATTTACTGCATAAACCTTCGGACCGTTTTGGGCTTTGTTTTGTGATGCAAACTCACCCAGTTTATACAGCCTCAAATGTGGTTCGTATACCTCGGACCGGGATTTTGCATCCGACTTCCTTCAGATTCCACCTCACGATGAACACCCTTGCCCTTGGCTAGTGGTTGGCACGGCGGGCCCCCACAGTGGACTTTCACCACCTAGTCGCTACGCATGCCCGGCACACATCATAAAAAGACAGCGTCCTTCTGGAACGCTGTCTTTTACATTAATATCCTGAGTCGTTACTACCTTTACCCGTTACAATTGCAATGGATGAACTTGCACCTATACGGTTTGCCCCAGCTTCTATCATCTGAAGTGCTTTGTCCCTATCTCTTATCCCACCAGAAGCCTTCACTCCCATATCGGTACCTACAGTATCTCTCATTAATTTTATGTCATGTACTGTAGCTCCTCCTGTACTAAAACCCGTCGAAGTTTTTACAAAGTGGGCTCCTGCTTCCTTTGAGATCTGACAGGCTTTTATCTTTTCTTCTTCAGTTAGAAGACAGGTTTCAATTATTACTTTTAGAATAGCTTTATCTTTTATAGCATCTACAACTGCTTTGATATCTTCTTTGACTATATCGTATTCTCTATTTTTAAGTGCTGCAATATTTATTACCATATCTATTTCATCTGCTCCGCTTTTAACGGCTTTCTTAGCTTCAAAGGCTTTCACTTCTTTAGTTGTGGCTCCCAAAGGAAAACCAACAACTGATGTAATCTTCACATCTGAACCTTCCAGTTCTTTTTTTGCTAGAGGCACGTAATAAGGGTTTACACAAACGGAATAGAAACCACATTCCTTCGCCTCATTACAAACCTTTATTACATCTTCCTTTCTTGTTTCAGGTTTAAGTATTGTATGGTCTATAAACTTTGCAATATCCATATTTTCACCTGCTATTTAATAATTTCTACTTTGTCACCATTTTTTAATCCAGCTGCATTACCTTCATCTATGTCAACGTGCATTTCTAAAGCATAGTTAGGATTTACCCTTACTAAAACGTTTTCGAAAATTAGACCTCTTTTACCTCCAACTTTTATCTTAACAATATCCTTGTCTTTCACTCCAAATTTTTCAGCATCACTTGTATGCATATGAATATGCCTTGCTGCAGCAATTATACCTTCTTCAAGTTCTACTTCCCCTTTAGGTCCAACAATTTTTGCTCCAGGACTGCCTACTAAATCACCTGAATCTTTTACAGGTGGCTTTACACCTAATAAGAATCCGTCAGTTACAGAAATTTCTACCTGAGTTTTACTCCTAGCAGGACCTAATACTCTTACCCCTTTTAAAGTACCTTTTGGTCCGACAATGTCAACCTTTTCATTAGCCGCATACTGTCCCGGTTGAGAAAGGTCCTTATACTTTGTCAATTCATAACCTTCTCCGAATAATGTATCTATGTGTTCCTTGCTTAAATGTAAATGTCGGTTAGATAATCCAACTGGAATTAATAATTCACTCATATTTTTTCCTCCTTTTTAGTTTTAAAATATGTATACATTATACAGATTTATTATTATATAATTTTCTCTACTTGTCAAATGCATTTTAATTGAAAATTTAATATTAAGTGATGAACAACTTTAAGATTCAATTTATAGTACTCTAGGGATTTTGAGGTTTCCTTCTGAGCGATTTTGAAGTATTTGTTGTTACCTTTATCTTAAATTAAAATAAAGCAACAAATCTTCACATGATCCAGAAGGATTCTCAAAATCCTAATAAATTTAACCTCGAACTTTGTTATCTATAAAACTTTTAAAATTTATTAATAACTGAATCAACTTTATCTTTCATCGTGGAAACCTTATCTCTACGATCATCTATTCTAATAGTAGTTGAAACTCTAAAAGCTCCCTTCTTAAAGGGCACTTCATGCATCTTTCTTATTGCCTGCAAAATGACATCCAAGTCTCCTTCTATTATGGTCCCCATTGGAGTTAATTGATACTTAATTTTTTTTTCGCTTTGCAAAACCTTATGACAATCTGCAACGTATTTACTTAAACTTGTACTCTTTGTCCCAAGGGGTACTATAGTTACCTCTACTATGGCCATTAAAAATTCCTCCTTTCATATATTACATAAAGATTCACCTATTTCATAGGCCTTTCTTAAAACATCTTTTCTTTCTTGTACGAAGATTTTATCTGTATTATCTACCAGCAGGTTTTTATAATAATCAGCATTTATAGACCTGAAAAATAAGTCCATTACAACTAAAGCACCTACAAAACCGTCATCATTCTGTTTTGCACCTGCAGTACAAATAAAAATCCCCTTACGCTCTTTACACCTGTCTATAGAAGAATTATTCAAAATATATTTACTGGACCAAAATGCCTGGCACCTATCAATCATTATTTTAGTAAGACTACTAACTGAATTGAAATATAGTGGTGAAGCTACAATAATTACATCAGAATTATCAAATTCTTTGTATAGCTTCTGCATGTCGTCGTCAAGTGTACACTTTCCAGTATCTCCACATTTATAACAGGCAATACATGGATTGATCCTAATCTTTTTCAGCTCATACTTTGTTATATCATTGGTGCATTTTCTTATACCTTTAATCACTTCGTTAAGAAGTATATCTGTATTTTTGTTAACTCTAGGACTACCTAGTATAGCTAAAACCTTCAAGTCTAAACCTCCATATAGTGTTTAATTTTCTCATTATTTATATTTTACTATAACTCAAAATAAATTCCAATCAGTACATAAAGTATGAATGATTTACAAAGATTATTATTAATTATACAAGACAAACTTTAAAAATAAGATGTAATAGGAAAAAAATTAATTTTTTGTTTTTATTTATAAACTGTTGGATATATATATAAAGGATAATTGTTAAAAACTCAATCAAAAATATTAGGAGGTTATTCTATGAAAACATTAGGTCAATTTTTACAAACTGGTGATTGGAAAGGAGAAAAGCATGTACCTGTTATCCATTCACCTGAAAAAGTTAAAGCTGGAGAAGCCTTTGAACTCAAAATATCTATTGGGGATGAAATTAAACATCCAAATACTCTTGAACATCATATATCATGGTTTAAAGTCTTTTTCCATCCCGAAGGTGCTAAGTTCCCGGTTGAAATAGGTAACTTTAAATTTACAGCCCATGGTGAAAGTGATATATTTGATGAACCTGTAGTAGCTACTACTGTAAAGTTGAGCAAATCAGGAACTCTATATGCACTAAGTTACTGCAATATCCATGGCCTTTGGGAAAATTCAAAGGAGATTACAGTAGAATAAAAATAAGCCCCGCAAATGTGGGGCCTTTTTTATGCCATCGCTTTTTCTAATTTATCAAGATGCTGTAGTGGAAAATGTCTTAATAATTCTTTAAACTGTTCTACAGTTAATCCTTGAGTAGTAGTATATATTCTTATTTTTTCTTCTAATCCAGCATTTATAAATTTTTGTTTAATCTCCTCAAAATTTGGGACTTGAGCCATAATATCACTCCTCATAATATTTTTTACAATATTAGTATTGGAGTTTTGGAAAATTTTATACTAAAATCTATGAAATTAGATAGTAAATTTTATTCATATACCTCCTGCTTTAACGTTGCTATGAAAGGTAGATTTCTGTATTTTTCAGCATAATCAATTCCATAACCAACTATAAATTCGTCTGGTATCTCAAACCCAATATAATCTATCTTGATATCAGCCTTTCTTCTCTCAGGCTTATCAAGCAAAGAGCATATCTTTATACTCTTAGGACCTCTGGTTATTAGATTTTCACGCAAATATTTTAAGGTTAATCCCGTATCTATTATGTCTTCTACTATCAAAATATTTTTATTTTCTATACTGAAGTCCAAATCCTTTATTATTTTTACAACACCTGAACTTTCTGTGTATGATCCATAACTAGAGACAGCCATAAAATCTATAGTAACTGGTACTGTGATTTTTCTTATTAAATCACTTAGGAATACGTTGGCGCCCTTTAGTACCCCTATTATAAACAGATCTTCTCCTTTATAGTCTTCACTAATAAGCTTTCCCAATTCCTGGACTTTTTTTGCTATTTTATCTTCAGTAAATAAAACTTCTTTAATATCATTTATCAATTTTAACACCTGCCTTTAAAATTACTATAGTTAGTATAACATAAAACCTGTACAATTCAAGCTAAAATTCTAAAAATATTCGCTGATTTGTGATGGCAAATTAATGTTCCTCATGATTTAAATCATCTTTTACTTCATATTCAACATTTTCTATAGTTTTATTCCTATCAATATTTTCTCCTTCTTTTGCCAAAATATATTTATCCAACTCATCGGATACTTTTGAAATAATATAAACTGCAAGTACTGCATCATCAATGAACCCAAACCCAAGAACTGGATCAGGCAATATATCAAAGGGTAAAAAGACATAAAGAAGCATAGATATTATTAACGTTTTTTTAAGAAAACCAACATTTTTATCTAATAAGTAATTGGGTAGAACTTTAATCCGTTTGATAAATTTAATCATAGCCTTAATATAACCTGTATTTTTATGTTTGGAATAATATTTTCTACTAATAAAAATCCTCTCCTTTCAAAATAGTATATACTAATAAAATAGTAGTTCTTATTTTTATTATAAAATATGATCACATGGATATTTTAATTTTATACCCCTTTTTATTATTCCAAATTAATAATAAATTTCCTTTAATATTGATTAAAAATATAAAATTCTTTCGTTTAAAATTGACCTTTATTGGGAATAAAAATAATAGCCTAAAAAAATTATACCAAAGGAGGATTACATATGGTTGATAGACTTGTAGGAGCAAAGGCTCCTGATTTTGAAATGAAGACAGCTTTAGGTGATGCTGAAAACTTTGGCAAAGTAAGTTTAAAGGATTATAAAGGCAAATGGTTAGTATTATTCTTTTATCCGTTAGATTTTACTTTCGTTTGACCTACAGAAATCACTGGGTTCAGTGATAAATATGAGGAATTCAAAAAACTCAATGCCGATGTCCTAGGTGTAAGTACAGACAGTATTTATTCACATAAAGCTTGGATGAATACCCCAAGAAGTGAATTTGGTCTAGAAAAACTGAACTTTCCACTTGCATCGGATATTACCCATCAAGTCTCCAAAGACTATGGTGTTTATATAGAAGATGAAGGGATAGCTACTAGAGGACTTTTCATAATAGATCCCGATGGTATAATAAAATATCAGGTAGTTCATGACTTAAATGTAGGTAGAAGTGCTTCTGAAGTTTTAAGAGTTCTACGTGCCCTTCAAACTGGAGGATTATGCCCCCTTGAATGGGAACCTGGAGATGAGCTTTTAGAAGGTTAAATATTTGGTCAGGCCTTGATCAAGAATTTTCAAACTTATCTCATAAAAATTTTTAAGGGAGAATTTTGTGAGTGGTGCATTGAAAATAGTTAAATATGCAATGGATATGGAGCTTAAGGGACAAGAGTTTTATAAAAGCTTTAAAGACAAAGTGAAAAATCCTGATATAAAACAGTTGTTTGAAAATTTTGCGTCGCTTCTAATATTAACCTGGAAGAAGCCATGGCAGATCTTCCATTAATCAGAATGGCTTATATGCTGGAAAATGATTTTGCTAAGTTCTATGAAAACGCCATAGAATATTTTAAAAATGATTTAGAAGCACAAAAAGTATTAAAAGAACTAGCTAAATGGGAACATAATCATCGTGAAATTTTCTATAAAGAATATCAGAATTTAATACAGCAAAATTGGTTTACCCAAGGATTTACTCCCTTCTAAAAAAGGTTCTTTGTCAATAGTTGGAGCAGGTATTCCATAGAATGCCTGCCTCTTCTTAATTTAGACGACTTTTTATAGTTGCTTTTTAATTGAGTTTCTTATCTTATATTTGGGACATAGATTAATATTCTATCCTTCCTTTGATATTGAAGTTCTCTATTATCTGTTATTCTGCTGATGAATTTTAAGGATTATTGTTATAATTTGTTGTATTTTTACTATTGCCTCGGAAATAGTAAATATTTTCAAA
>JACCKY010000070.1 GCA_014236755.1 Candidatus Petromonas tenebris
CGCTCGACTTGCATGTGTTAGGCACGCCGCCAGCGTTCATCCTGAGCCAGGATCAAACTCTTAAATAAAAATCTTCGAAGTTTAATCTGTGGTCAGTTCGTAGTTCGTAGCTCTTTGTTCGTAGCTCATGCTCAGCATTACTATAGGGTCAAGACCCTAAATACCACGAACTACATGCTACCAACTACAAGCTGGTTTTTTCCCTTACACTGTTCAGTTTTCAAAGACCATTTTTAATGTTTCATAGATTTTTTGATTGAATATAATCATTTGTAACTGTAAAGACTTTTTATTTCTTTATTTCACAACAACAAAATTTATTATATAACAATCACAATACTATGTCAACACTTTTTTTGATTTTATTGGGTGGTGCCCAGAGGCGGAATCGAACCACCGACACGGGGATTTTCAGTCCCCTGCTCTACCGACTGAGCTATCTGGGCAAAGAATTATGGTCGGGGTGGCAGGATTTGAACCCGCGACCCTCTGGTCCCAAACCAGATGCGCTACCAAACTGCGCTACACCCCGTTGGCCATCTGTCATTTTTTGTTTTTCGCGACGAAAGATATGATATCACCTTTTTTTAAATTTGTCAAATTGAAATTTATTCCATATTAAAGTAAATTTTTTTGAATAAATACTGGCATAAAGCTATAAAAAATAGTATAATATTTTTTGTGTGTAATATTTTCATCATAATCTAAATGGATTATGGATTATTAAATTACAAAGGAAAGAGTGTACATTATGCTTCAATTGTATGAAATGAAAATACAAATCTTAAGAAATAAAATGCATGAACTGATTGAGCAAAAGAAAGATCTTCTTTCTCCAGAAATAATAAATATTAGCCAAAAACTTGATAAAATATTAAATGAATATCATAAGATTGCAAACCACGATTCATTAAATTAAAAATATTAAAGGGAATGATTCTTTACAAGCGAATCATTCCCTTTATTTATTGTAATTATAATTTAAAGAATCTAATCTTATTTTATTCCATTTAAAAACAAATCCATAAGTGTATCTATCCTTAATTCTTCATCTTTATAGTAACCAAAAACCAAACTGTCAATAAGGATTTGGTGGGTAGCCCCAATAAACGTTAGTGCTGCTGCACGGCTGTCTACTTTTTTAAATATCCCATTTTCTATTCCTTCATCTATTATCTTTTGTATTTGAAATATTTTTTTATTTCTAGAGCTTAAAACTATATTTTTAACCTCTTTACCGATTTTATCGGCCTCTTGGACAAATATGTTAGCTAAATCACCATATTTAATTATCATTTTCTTTTCAATTAGTATATATTTTTTGAGCTTCTCTATTGGGTTTATTCTTTTTTCTATAAACTTGTTAGCTTCATTAAAATATTCATCTATACAAAATTGTATCATTTCTTCAAACAAGCTTTTTTTACTGCTGAAATACTCATATATAGTTCCTTTTCCTATATTAGCCTCAGCTGCTATATCACTCACCTTTGCCTTGTGAAAGCCGTCCCTTCCAAAAACTTTAACTGCAGACAAAAGAATATCTGTTTTTTTGTCATTCTGATTGTACACTTAAGTAACCCCCAAATTTGCAGATGATTTAATTTTGTATTACTTTAGAATCCTTTTTCCTAAACTTTTGTTTTACTTTATTTGCTAAATTGTCAAATACTATATACACTACAGGTATAAATACCAGTGTTAGAAGTGTCGATAACAATAGCCCGAAAATTACTACTGTAGCTAGTGGTGCCTGTGCCTCTGCTCCTTCTCCAATACCTAGGGCTAGGGGCAGCAAACCTAACACAGTAGTTAAAGTGGTCATAAGTATTGGTCTAAGTCTGACAGGTCCTGCTTTTAATATGGCATCATCTCTGTCCATTCCTCTATTTCTAAGGGTGTTGATATAATCCACCAGTACTATAGCGTTGTTTACAACTATACCCGCCAGCATGATTCCGCCTATTATTGAAGGTACACTTAGAGTTCTTCCAGTTATAAATAATCCCAAACTTCCCCCTGCGATAGCTAAAGGTACTGTAAACATTATAATGAAAGGGTTTAACAATGATTCAAATTGGGATGCAAGAATCATATAAACCAAAAGTATAGCAAGTAACAGAGCTAGAGCTAGGTTTCTAAAGGATTCTATCATGTCTTCCCTTTCTCCGCCAAACTTATACTCATAACCCGATGGCAGTTGATACTCACTTAGCTTTTGATTTATCTCCTTCGAAATAGTTCCCAAATCTCTTCCTGAAATTTGACTAGTTATGGTAACGGTTCTCACCTGGTCCGCTCTATTGATTGTACTTGGTCCCTTTGCCACTTCTAAAGAAGCTATTTGTCCTAAGGGAACACTGGTTCCCAATGGCGTTGGGATCAGTAGGTTTTCTAAATTATATAAACTTTGCTTTATTTGGTCATCTCCAACTATTTTTACATCTATTTCAGTTCCATTATATTTATACTTTGTAGCTGTAGTTCCGGATATAGAAGCCCTTACTGCTGAAGCCACCTGCCCTGCAGTTAGACCAAAGTTAGAGGCAATCTTTCTTTTAAGTTTAATTCTAACTTCAGGTTTTCCTTCTTCATAGCTTGATTTTACTTCTCTTGTTCCTTCAACATCAGAAACTATTTTAACAAAGTCATCAGATATTTTCTTTAATTCATCTAGCTCATCGCCTTTGATTTCTATAGATATAGGTGAGTTTTCTCCCCCTCCCATACCGCCAGATGAAGCAGTTACTTCTATTTCAACCCCTGATATATCTTGAGTTAACCTTCTTATCTCATCTGCTACTTCCTTCGATGATCTCTCTCTTTTCTCTAGATCGAGCAAAATTACATCAAGATTTGCTATATTCTCTTTAGAAGAGCTTGCAAAGCTGAAGCTACTTGCTCCTCCAACGGAAGCACTTAATATGTCTATTTCATCAATATCTTTTATTTTTTCTTCAATTTTACTTGTTATCTCATTTGTTTGTGATAAACTTGATCCCGTCGGTAGCTTTGCTTCTATTCTTATTAAGCCTTCATCCATAGCTGGAAAAAATTCTTTACCAACAAAAGGTATAGTAGCTATCGAAGTCACAAAAATAGCAATAGCAATAAAAATAGTTGTTTTCCTGTGACCTATGGAAAAGTTCAATATCTTTTTATACCGTCCCTCTAATCTTTCAAAGAAGCTTTCAAAAATGTCAAAAACCTTAGTCAAAATTCCAAACTTTCTTTTACTATGCTTTTTCTCTACTTTTAATATTTTAGAAGACAACATAGGTACAAGTGTTAGGGATATAAATAAGGATGCCAGCAATGAAAATGTAACCGTAAGAGCTAATTCCTTAAATAGCATTGAGGCAAGGCCTTCAGTAAAAACTATTGGTAAAAATACTGCAATAGTAGTTAATGTAGAGGCTAAAACGGCCATTCCTACCTCATCAGCACCTTTTTTTGCTGCTTCTTCTCTAGAATGCCCTTGTTCTCTAAATCTGTATATATTTTCAAGAACAACTATGGCATTATCAACAAGCATACCTATACCTAATGCAAGTCCTCCTAAAGTCATTAGGTTTATGGTAATTCCTGAAAAATATAATATTGTAAAGGTGGCTATGATAGAAATTGGGATAGCTGTTGCAATAATAAATGTACTTCTTATATTCCTTAAGAACAGATAAAGTATTACAACTGCCAAAATCCCACCTGCTACTGCATTCTTAGCAGTATTGTTAATAGAATCCTCAATAAATTTAGATGTGTCTAGAATTGTTTTAATGTTTAAATTCGGGAATTCTTTCTTGATTTTTTCTATTTCTTTTTTTACCTGTTGAGCTACTAATACTGTATTTGCATTTGATTCTTTTTGCACGGACATACTAATTGACGATCTACCATTCATCCTGTTAATAGCAGATACATCTTTCTTAGTTAGCTGTATATCAGCCAAGTCTCTTAAATAGACTATTCCACCTGATGATAATACTATGGGTAGATCCTTTATTTCCTCTATACTTTTGAATTCTCCTGTCGTCCTAACAAGAAGCTCTTTATCTCCTTTATAAACTTCTCCTCCGGGAAGATTTAAGTTTTCTCTTCTTAGCATATTTGCTATTTGCTCAAGGGATAACCCATATCCATTTAGCTTCTCTTGGAAAACTTTTATTCTAATTTCATCTTCATAACCTCCGGATATATCAGCAGAGGCAACTCCTTCTATTCTTTCTATACGATTTTGTATTTTATCTTCTATCAAAGTTTGAAGCTGGGTTAAGTCTTCTCCATTTGTAAAAGCTAATTGCATTATGGGAAATGCATTAGGGTCTATCTTCATTACTATAGGATCGCTTATGTCATCGGGCAGAAATCCTTTTACTTGATCTACCTTTTCCCTCATTTCAAGGGCTGCAAAATCCATATCTGTTCCAAAATTAAATTCAACAATTACCGTCGAGCCGCCTTCATATGAAACTGATCGAACTCTCTCTATATTACTTACTGTACTTAAGCTCTGTTCTAATGGTTTTGAAATGAGAGTCTCTATCTCCTGAGGTCCTACACCTTCATATTCTGTTACTACAATAGCCACGGGAACCTCTATCTCTGGATAAAGGTCAACCTGCAGTTTGGTAAAAGCTACAAAACCTAGGGTAAGAATGATAAATACCATCATCAAGGTTGTAACGGGTCTTTTAACCGATATGGATGAAAGCTTCATTATTTGTCACCCCTTACAACTTTAACTTTTTCACCATCTTCAACATAATTTTGGCCTTTTACTACTACTTTATCCTTTTCCTTTAATCCACTTTTGATTTCTACATAATTTCCATTATCAAGGCCAATCTCAATATCTCGTTTTTTAACTATACCATTTTCAACTACATATACATATTTTTTACCGTTATCTTCTTGTACTGCTCCGCTTGGTATTGCCAAAACATTGTCTCGTTTTTCAATGTCAAAAAGTATTTCTGCAAACATCCCTGGCTTTATGAGATTATCTGCATTGTCTATCTCAATTTCAACAGGATAAATTTGGGTTCTTTGATCAGGTACAGGGCTTACAGCTTTAACTGTTCCCTTTAATATTTGGTCTGTAGCTACTTTAACCTTAACATCAACTTTCTGATCCTTGTATATCTTATTAATTATTTGTTCAGAAACACCAACGTTTACTTTTAATTTATCTGTATTAACTATTCTCATAGCCGGTTGACTGCTTGAAGCAAATTCATTTTCTTGAACGTTGACATCTGCAGCATATCCGTTAATTGGAGACTTTACTATGGTTTTTTCTAGTTCTGAACGTGCCTGTTCAAGAACTATTTTTGCCTGATTTACCTGTGCCTCCAGTGCTTCAATTGAAGTATTGGAAGCACTAAGCTTAGCCTGTTCATATTGCTGCTTTGATACAGCACCTTCCTTATAAAGTCTTTCTATTCTATCAAAATTAACCTTTGCGTTTTCTATCTTTTCTCTTGTGCTTTCCAAATTTTTATTTGCAACATTATAGGCTGCTTCGGCCTGTTCAATCTGCTTCCTTATATTTTCATCATCGAGAACAAAAAGCACCTGTCCCCTTGATACCCTATCTCCCAGCACTACATTTACACTAGTTACCTTAGCGGGATATGAAAGTTCCGGCATAATCATCACATCCTGGATTGCACTTAGCTTACCAGAAAGTGTATGGGAGATGGCAACATTTCTCTGGGAAGGATTTATAATCTCTACTGGCACTGCATCCTCCTTATTTTCCGCATTTACTGTTGGTTCTTCTCCTTTTTTAGCACAACCACTTAAAGCACCTATTGCTAAAATCATTATTAAAATTAGTGGAATGACTTTCTTCATTATTATTGTACCCTCCTAATTTACAATTTGTACTGACTGGTCAGTCAGTTGATTCAAAAAAAAATTTACTCGACTCGTATTTTTATTATAATATTAATAGAAATCAAAATCAATCATTAAAAGAAGCTTTTATTTTAAATTTATCTTATAGATAAACAGATTTAGGATTGAATTTATATTACGCTAGGCATTTTGAGGTTTCCTTCTGAGCGATTTTGAAGTATTTGTTGCTACTTCTATCTTTTATTTATAAAGCAACAAATCTTCACATGAGCCAGAAGAATTCTCAAAATCCTAATAAATTTAACCTTGAACTTTGTTATCTATAAAAAATTATTAAATACATATCGAGAAGATAATCACGAAAAAATTTTCAGTACAAATTTATATAGATTATATATAACTAACGCCATTCCCGATGCAACTAAAGGTCCTACTGGGACGCCATTAAATATAATTAGTCCCACAATTGATCCAAATATAATTGGTATCACAACCGCTGGCTCTGACGTAAGTAGATTATATCCTTTTTGGGTAAATAATATAACTAATGCTCCACTTATTATAGAAGATACCCCAATAGGAGATTTTAAGGATACCACGACATCTTCTATGGAATATTTACCCTGGGCTAATGGGCTTAAAAAGCCTATTGTCAAGAACATAAGACCTATTTTAAGCCCATTTGCCTCTAGTTTAGGTAAGAGGATATCCATCTTTAAAAGCTTTAATAAAATGAGAACTGAACTTGCAATTGCAAGAGAATCGTTTTTTAGGTATAGACCTAAGATAAGGATAAACAATAATATTATGTAGCTTTGTTCCATTACATCACCCCATTATTCGGAAATATAATTAAACAATGTAAAGGTTTATTTGCTATTTAAAAATAAATATTTTAAAAAAATATTTTTAAAATAAACCTGTGTCTATATCAAAACTATATTAATACAGAATGATTTTTATTACGTATTTTAAAACTTTATTGTTTATTATTATTAAGGAGGTTTATTATGAATTTTTTAGAGTTAGTTACAAATCGTCAAAGTGTAAGAAAATACTTAGAAAAAAGGGTGGAAAGGGAAAAAATCGAACGCTGCCTTGAGGCTGCAAGATTGTCACCTTCCGCCTGTAATTCGCAGCCTTGGAAGTTTATAGTTGTTGATAAGCCCGAACTTCGTGAAAAGGTAGCCAAGGCGACCTTCAGTAAGGTGGTATCCTTTAATAGGTTTGCACTTTCTGCTCCTGTTTTGGTAGTGGTGGTTTCTGAAAATCGAAACTTAGCTGCCAAATTTGGAGGAATGGTTAAAAATATACCCTATTATCTAATTGATATAGGTATAGCTGCTGAGCATTTTTGTCTTCAGGCGACAGAAGAAGGTCTTGGCACCTGCATGATAGGCTGGTT
>JACCKY010000016.1 GCA_014236755.1 Candidatus Petromonas tenebris
AAAATCATTGCGTCAGGTTGTTACAGCTACAGCTGATGGAGCGATAGCAGCTGTTCAAGCTGAAAAATATATTGAAAATGCTTTTAATGAATAAAAATAGATAAGCCATTTTAAAGTTTGTTTATGAAACTAATTATAATAACTTAACTCGCCTCGCTAGTTCTTTATGGATATCCTTCAATAATCCTCTTCAGGCTCCGTAGAAGAGCTGTTTTAATAGAAAAGATATAGAGGTAAAAACAGCTCTTGAAAGTCGCTTCAGAGGAAACATTGAAGGATATTTAAAGCTATACTGTTAGAGTAACTAGCACAAGGAAGTTAAATTAATTTGTAAAATAAATGGGTGATGAATTCATCTCCCATTTTATTAAGACAATCAAAGGCTACTAGCTTTTAGCTAGTAGCTGGTAGTTTAAGTTTATATTATAGATAACACAGCCCAAGGTTTAATTTATGGGGACTTTGAAAATCCTTCTGGTTCATGTGAAGATTTGCCCTCTTTAAAAAAAAATAATAGTAGCAACAAATGCTTCAAAATCACTCAGGAGGAAACCTCAAAATCCCTAAAAGTAATAAATTTAAATTTGAAACTTGGATGGCAATAGAAAATGAATATTTATAAAAAAGTATTGCAAAAAATTAATAAATAGAGTATAATGTATACAAAATATTTGTTTGTAAGCTTAAAATCAATAATAAAATTACTGAATGAAGAGTTTGGGAGAGAGTCAAGTTGTTTGACCGCCGAAGGTATAAGTTATAACTTAGCTGGTTATAATGAATTTCTCAGGCAAAAGGACCATACTCTGACAGTACTCTGGAAAGCCTGGTCTAAAAGGCACCGAAGGGGCAATTCCAATAATTTTATAATTGTTGGAAGAAACTTTCAGGTAGATGACAGAGGAGCAAGTGGCATAGAAAATTAGTCGCTGCTCCTTTTATTGTTATAAAAATAACTTTATAAGCCATGAATAAATAATCGTGATTATATAATAAACGCGTTTACAAAACAACTTAAAAATGTTATAATAAATATGCGTCCTAAATAAGTTTATATGATATATATGATGACTTTGGCATAGAACCTCCTTAATTAATATGGGCGGGTATAGATGCCAAAATTTTTTACAAGAAAAACATTCAGAAAATTATAAACAATGAACAATGCCTACTAAAAAATTTCGTTAACTTATAAATAAAAATTTGTGAGGGGAGTGAATATATTGAATTGTTGTAAAGGGGAACATAGTAACAAATCAAAGTTAGGTATGGAGAATATTGATTTTAAAAAGTTAGATCTTATACTGGAAAAGTATAGGGATATATCAGGCAGCTTGATAAGTGTATTGCAGGAGGTACAAGAAATTTATTCATATCTTCCAATGGAAGTTTTAAATTACATTGCCGACAAAATGAAAATCAAGCCTGCAAAGGTTCATGGAGTGGCAACCTTTTATACACAGTTTAGACTGAAGCCTGTAGGAAAATATATGATCATGCTGTGCCAGGGAACGGCTTGCCATGTAAATGGTTCTAAGGCTATTGAAGAAGCACTTTCTGATGAATTGAACATTAAAGAGGGAGAGACAACAGAGGATAATTTGTTCACATTAAACAATGTTGCATGTCTTGGGTGCTGTAGTTTGTCACCGGTCATGATGATCAATGACGAAACCTACGGAAAACTTACACCAGAAAAAGCAAGGAAAATCGTAAGGGAAATGAAAGAAAAAGAGCAAAAGGTGGTGTAAATATGAAGATAGTCATAGGGCAGGGTAGCTGCGGAATAGCAGCTGGAGCCAATAAAGTATATAGTGAAATAGAAAAGGAAATAGGAGAAAGAGGATTACAGGTAGATGTAGAGCTTACTGGCTGCATAGGAATGTGTTTTCTGGAGCCTATCGTTGACGTAATAGATGAAGAAGGATTAAAAACAACCTATGTTAATGTAACACCGGAAATGGCTAAAGAGATTATTGAAAAACATATTTTAAAAAATCAAGCGATAAATGAGTATTCAATCGTGGCAGATGACTTAAGTATTTTAAAAAAGCAAAAAAGAGTTGCATTGAGAAATTGCGGTTTAATTAACCCTGAAAATATTGATGAATATATACAAAAAGGTGGATATAAGGCTATTGAGAAATGTGTAAAGGAAATGAGTCCTGATGAAGTAATAGAGGAAGTAAAAAAATCTGGTCTTAGAGGCAGAGGTGGAGCAGGTTTTCCAACTTGGTTTAAATGGGAAGCAGCCAGAAAATCTTCAGATAGTATAAAGTATATTGTATGCAATGCTGATGAAGGAGACCCGGGCGCTTTTATGGATAGGAGTATATTGGAGGGAGACCCCCACAGTCTTATTGAAGGTATGCTTATAGGAGGTTTTGCCATAGGAGCAAAGGAAGGAATCATATATGTTAGGGCAGAATACCCACTGGCAATTTTGCGACTGAAAAAGGCCATAAAGCAGGCCAGAGAAAAGGGATTTTTAGGGACAAATATATTTGGTGAAGAAGGCTTTGATTTTGATCTAAGAATCAAGGCCGGAGCCGGTGCTTTTGTATGTGGAGAAGAAACGGCCCTTATTGCTTCTCTTGAAGGAGAAAGGGGAATGCCTAGACTCAAACCTCCTTTTCCTGCTCAAAAAGGTTACTGGGGTAGGCCTACTAACATAAATAATGTGGAAACCTTGGCCAACATTCCATGGATATTGGAAAAGAGTGGAGAAGTCTTTTCTGCTATGGGTACTGAAAAGAGCAAGGGGACAAAGGTCTTTGCCCTTACGGGAAAAATCAAAAAAGGCGGCTTAGTTGAAGTTCCTATGGGAATTCCTCTAAAAGAAATTATTTTCGATATAGGGGGAGGAATCATAAACGATAGGAAATTTAAAGCAGTTCAGATGGGAGGACCATCAGGAGGATGTATTCCTGCTCAGCTTATAGATACGCCCGTTGACTATGAATCTATAACTAAAACTGGTGCTATTATGGGGTCCGGTGGAATGGTAGTAATGGACGAAGGTACATGTATGGTAGATATGGCTCGTTTCTTCCTTGAGTTTACCCGGAAGGAGTCCTGTGGTAAATGCATACACTGCAGAATTGGAACGAAAAGGATGCTGGAAATACTTACCCGTATTTGTGAAGGTCAGGGTAAAGACGGGGACATAGAGCTTTTAGAGGAATTAGGCATAAAGATTAAAGAGGGTTCCCTGTGTGGTCTCGGACAGACGGCTCCTAATCCCGTACTAAGTACCATAAGATATTTTAGAGATGAATATGAAAGTCATATTTATCATAAAAAATGTCCTGCAAAGCAATGCATAAGTCTTTTAACCTATTCTATCTTAAAAGAAAAGTGTGTTGGATGTGGACTTTGTGGAAGGCAATGTCCAGTAAATGCAATTGAAGGCGAGATAAAGAAAAGCCATAAAATAGATCAGGAAAAATGTATTAAATGTGGTAAGTGCAAGGATGTTTGTAAATTTGAAGCAGTAGAACTTATGTAAAAGTGATAAGGGGGGAGATTTTTATGCCGAAAATTAGATTGAATATAAATGGAAAAGAAGTTGTAGGATATAAAGGACAGACTATACTTGAAGTAGCAAGGGAAAATGATATTTACATACCTACCCTTTGTTATGATGAAAGAACAGAAATATATGGTTCCTGTGGATTATGTGTTGTAGAAGTAGAAGGTATTCCTAAGCTTTTAAGGGCCTGTGCTACTGAAATCAGTGACGGTATGATAATACAGACTAACACAGAAAGAGTCAGGGGTTCGAGAAAAATTGCACTGGAATTTCTTCTGTCAGATCACGTTGGAGACTGTAGACCTCCCTGTGTTTTGGCATGTCCAGGAAATACTGACTGCCAAGGATACGTTGGTCTTATTGCAAATGGACAATATAAGGAAGCTTTAAAACTCATAAAGGAACAGCTTCCTCTTCCAGCCAGCATAGGTAGAGTATGTCCTCATCCTTGTGAGGATGCATGTAGAAGACAGCTTGTGGAGGAGCCTATTTCCATAGCATGGCTTAAGAGCTTTGTAGCCGATATAGATTTAAAGGATGAAGAAGTATTTATGCCTGAAATCAAGTCTCCTACTGGAAAAAGAGTTGCAGTTATAGGAGGAGGGCCTGGAGGTCTTACAGCCGCCTATTACCTTGCTAAGGAAGGACATAAGGTGGTGATTTATGAAGCTATGCCTGAGATGGGAGGTATGCTTAGATATGGTATTCCCCAATATCGACTGCCGAAGGAAGTATTAAATAAAGAAATAAAAATAATTGAAAATATGGGCGTAAAAATGGTCACCAACATAAGGATTGGAAAGGACGTAGAGCTGGAGCATATAAGAAAAGAGTTTGACGCCGTCTACATATCCATAGGAGCGTGGAAAAGTGCAAACTTGAATTGCCCAGGAGAAGATCTGGAAGGAGTAATCGGTGGAATCGAATTTCTCACTAAATTTGCTGTAAATGAACCCATACGAACTGGGGATAGAATAGCAGTAGTTGGAGGCGGAAATACGGCAATGGATGCCTGCAGAACTGCCATAAGACTTGGAGCAAAGGAAGTATATGCGTTATACCGCAGGACTAAAGTAGAAATGCCGGCAGAAGAGGTAGAAGTTAAAGAGGCGGAAGAAGAGGGCGTTAAATTTAAATTTCTCGTAACTCCAATTGAAATAATAGGTGAAAATGGAAAGGTGTCAAAGATAAGGTTGCAGAAAATGAAACCGGGAAAACCCGATAAAAGCGGTAGAAGAAGACCTATTCCTATTGAAGGAGAGGAAGAGATTATTGAAGTAGATTCAGTAATTTGCTCCATAGGTCAAAAAGTAGACATAGAAGGCTTTGAAGAACTGGAACGTACTAGTCGTGGTACGATTTATGCAGATGAAAATACCTTCCTTACGAACCTTCCTGGTGTATTTGCAGGAGGCGATGCAACAAATAAAGGCGCTGGCATAGCTATAGAAGCCATAGGAGAGGCTAAAAGAGCTGCAGAGGTTATATGCAGATATCTTGAGGGAAAGATTATCCCTTACAAGAAACCATATTTTGTAGAAAGACACGATTTGACAGAAGAAGATTTCAAAGAAATTGAAAAAACCTATAGACCTTCTATGCCCCATCTCCCTGCAAAAATAAGAAAGCATAACTTTGAAGAAGTGGTAAGGGGATACAATGAAGAAGATGCTAAGAAGGAAGCAATGAGATGCCTTGAGTGTGGATGCCATGACTATTTTGAGTGTCAGCTATTTAAATATGCCAATGAGTATGAGGTAGAACCTGAAAGAATTGCGGGAGAAGTTCATAAACGGCAAATAGAAGATAATCATCCATTTATCGATAGAAATCCTGATAAATGTATTTTATGTGGATTATGTGTGAGAGTTTGTGATGAAGTAATGGGAGTAGGAGCCTTAGGCCTTGTGAATAGAGGGTTTGATACAATTGTAAAGCCTGCCCTTGATATGCCTCTTAAAGAAACAGGATGTATCTCCTGTGGGCAGTGCATTAGCGTATGTCCTACAGGAGCATTGGGAGAGAAGCTAAGCATAGATAAATCCGTTCCCGTAGAGACAAAGGTAACTCCTACTATTTGTTCCCACTGTAGTGTAGGATGCAATATCAATCTCAATACCAAGGGAGATCTTCTTATGCGTTCCCTACCAAATAAAGAAAGTAAAGTTGACCGGGGGCTTCTCTGTGTAAAAGGAAGATTTGGATTCGATATAGGCACAAAGGGTGAAAGACTTACAAAGCCTTTAATCCGTAAAGAAGGTAACCTTGAGGAGGTTTCTTGGGAAGAGGCCCTTGTTTATACCGCTAAAAAGGCGCAAAGCTTGGGGCTTCTGTATGGAAGCAGTTCATTAGGTATAGCTGTTTCTGACAGATATACAAATGAAGAAATATATTTAATATCCAAGTTTGGCCATGAGGTATTGAAAACAAAAAATATATGCTCCTTTAATAATCAAATCGGAGGAATAAAAGAGGTCCTTGGATACGATGCTTCGACAAATACCTTTGATGAGCTTATATCGACTGATACTATCATTTTAGTGGGATCCGATGTAATGAAAGATCATACTATCGTCGGACTTAAGATTAAAAAAGCTGTAGATAATGGAGCCAAATTAGTTGTTATAAATCCATTTGACTCTCAAGTTGATGAATGGGCTTACAGAAAGATTACTCCAAAGAATGATTTAAGGTTTCTAAAGGAAATAATCAAGGCCTTAATAGATGAAGGATTCAAACCTAATGCTGAAAAGACTACAGGATTTGAGGAACTCAAAAAAGATATAGAAAATATTGAAATAAGCAAAGATGCAAAGGAAATAGCAATGCTTTATGGAAACTCTAAGAGAGCTATGATTGTATTTGATCAAAATAACATTACTTCCGATGCAGCAAAACTAATTGCAAATATTGCCGTAATATCGGGTCATATAATGAGGGCCCGTAGTGGGATTATTCAGCTTAAACCCGGCAGCAACAGCCAAGGGCTTATAGATATGGGTATTTATAAAGATTCTTTGGAAGTTGTCGATGGAATCAACAAGAAAACTATTAAAGGACTCCTGGTATTCGGTGAAGATATATCGGATGTGGATTTAAGTAATCTTGACTTTTTGATGGTTCAGGATACCCATTTAACGAAAACAGCAAAAATGGCCGACGTAGTTTTACCTGCAGCTACCTTTGCAGAGTCAAGGGGAACCTTCACGAGTGCTGAACGAAGAATACAGCAGGTAAGACAGGCAATCTCTCCAATTACAGGACTGGAAAACTGGCAGGTTGTTACTGGATTGGCTAACGCATTAAGTACAAATATGGAATACAATGATCCTGCTGATATACTCCATGAAATATCATTAAACATACCTGAATATTTTAAGGCAGATAAGGAAATTGATGCAGGAGTATTCTGGCCTATAGGTAAAAATCCAATTCTTTATACTAATGGAAGTGGTTTTAACTTCCCTGATAAAAAGGCGAGACTACAGGTTGTAAAGGATGGAAACTTCTTTATGAAAATTAAAAACACTAACAATTTGACAAATACCTTTATAGAGTTTCTTGAAAAAGAAAAAGTATAGTTGATATATTTTAAAACCTTTCAAAAAGTTATTAAAATATTACTAAAAAGAATATCCCTCCAGGATTATTTCTCCCGGAGGGATTATTTGTCTACAAACTAAGAAAATAAAAATTGTGATTTTCTTACTCTGTACAAATACCTTTACGGGTTGTGGGCTTATAAAGCAAAGCTTTAAGTCTATTCCATACATTCTCTTACAGATGAGGATATGCTTGTCTTATCCTTTATTATTTTAAATTATCAAAGATATTAAAAAATCAGAAATATTACACAAATACATTTATAATATAATCTCGATTATGATATAATTTTGCTAGTCAGAAAAATAACAAACCTATTTTTGGCACCTAGGAAAACGTTTGTAAATATGTTTCCTAGAAGGATATGGGGGTTATTTTTCAAAAATAAAAAACTTAAAAGAAGGGAGTGCAAAAAATGAAATTAGAAATTGGAAATTTTCATGTAAAAGACATAGTTTTCGGTACTAAAACTGCCTATGAAAATGGAATTTTAACTATTAATAAGGAAGAGGCACTGGCAGTAGTACGTGAGGATGAGCATATTACAGAGGCAGATCTAGTAATAGTAAAACCGGGAGATGAAGTTCGTTTATGCCCTGTAAAAGAAGCTATTGAGCCTAGGGTTAAGGTAAATGGTGACCCACATATCGTTATTAGTTGTATTTGCCATAGTTCTTTGGGGACTTGCTGCACCGGGGAATTTTGAAAAAGCGGCAAATAATTCATTTAATTTTCTAGTTGGTAATTTTGGATGGTTCTATCTTATCTCTATGTTTACCTTTGTAGTATTTTCAATTTGGATTGCATTTAGTAAATATGGAAGTATTAAACTGGGTCCCGATGATTCAGAGCCGGAGTACAGTTTGATTTCATGGTTTGCAATGCTTTTTAGTGCCGGTATGGGTGTAGGACTGGTATTCTGGGGAGTTGCAGAGCCATTAAATCACTTTGTAAATCCACTGGGAATGGAAGGTGGAACAGCAGCAGCTGCTGATTTTGCTATAAAGAAATCTTTCTTCCATTGGGGATTACATCCATGGGCCAATTACAGTGTCTTGGCATTAGCTTTGGCATATATTCAGTACAATGGGTATAAATACCGGCTTAGAAGTAGCTAAAGAAGCTATTAAATCCACTTCAACTGCATACTTTGTAGTTATGGATCAATATCCTATGGGCTTTACCATCTCCATAGTTACTGTTGTATTACTTACTACCTTCTTTGTTACATCTGCCGATTCAGCAACCTTTGTTCTTGGTATGATGTCATCTAATGGTAACTTAAATCCAACTGCTAAGAGAAAGATTATATGGGGTATAATTCAATCAGCTCTAGCAACGGCACTTATGTTATCGAGTGTTAATGCCCTTGGAATGCTTCAAACTGCTTCCATAGCAGCTGCTTTCCCATTTGCTTTCATCATGCTGTTTGGAATGGTATCGCTAGTCAAAGCTCTTAGATCGGAATTTAAAATAACTCAAAGAGAAAAAACGTTTTAATAGGATAAAGGATAAGACCTCTAAACATAATGTTTGGGGGTTTTTATTTTTGTCTAAAAAAACAGAATAACTTATTTCTTTTTTAACTAATTTTCCAATTCAAATTTAATCTGATATAATATAGACATTCAATTTTAATATGTGCTTTAAAGATTTATATAACTACATAAATTAGAATTACGGTCTTATTAAAAAAGATTTAAAGGGGGGGAAGAATGAAACCAATTCTCATAATTGCTCCTCATAAAAAAATTGAGCGTTTGTCTAAAGATATAGCTAAAAGATACGATGACGTAGAGGTTCAGTTGGGCTTGTTGGATGAAGCGGTTAGGATAGCTAAAAAGTCAGAAAAACAAGGAGTAGAAGTAATTATTTCTAGGGGAGGAACAGCCCGAAAAATCGAAAAATTACTTCCGACCATGCCTGTGATTGAAATCCCAGTCTCACCCTATGATATGTTAGATGCAATATCAGAAGCTAAAAAAATAGGAAAAAATATAGTTGTTTTAGGTTTCGAAAATATCATACATGATGTGGAGAAAGCAGGTCCTATATTAGATATAGATTTACGTACATATAATATAGAAAACCAACAAGACGCGGAAAGATATTTAAGGGAATTAATTGATTCAGGTAAAAAAATAGACGTATTACTAGGAGGAACGGTAGCTGAGAAATTAGCCTCTAAATATAATATACCTACTATCTTACTAAATACAGGTATTAAGACAATAGAAGATAGTATAAAAGCAGCTAGAAGACTTGTAGAAGTAAGACAAAAAGAAAAGGAGAAAACTGAGCAATTTAAAGCTATACTTCACTATATTAATGAAGGGGTAATTTCCGTAGAAATCAGGGAATAATTACTACCTTCAATTCAGCTGCAGAAAAAATATTAGGAATTTCTGATCGAGATATTGTTGGAAAACCTATTAAGAAATTCATTCCAGATACGAAGCTAATTAAGGTAATGAAGAAAAACAAAGCAGAGTTAGGACAAATTATTCAGATGGAAAAGATTCAAATTCTTGCCAACAGAGTTCCTATTGTAGTAAAAGATAAAGTAGTTGGAGCAGTTGCCACCTTTCAAGATATAACTAAAATACAAGAATATGAACAAAGGATACGCTCTAAACTTTTAGATAAAGGATACGTTTCAAAATATAATTTTTTCCATATAAAAGGGAAGAGTAAAAAAATATTAGAAGCTAAAGCAAAAGCAATTAAATATGCATCTACAGACAGTACTGTACTAATTACTGGAGAAAGTGGTACAGGAAAGGAAATGTTTGCACAAAGTATTCATTCCGAGAGTGAAAGAAAGAGAGGGCCTTTCGTAGCTGTAAATTGTGCTGCTATACCTAAAAATTTATTGGAAAGTGAACTCTTTGGATATGAGGAAGGAGCCTTTACAGGGGCAAGTAAGAAAGGTAAAACAGGACTGTTTGTTCAAGCTCATGGAGGAACCATATTTTTAGATGAAATTGGGGAAATATCAACTGAGCTTCAGGCGAGATTGTTAAGGGTTGTTCAGGAAAGAGAAGTAAGACCAATAGGTTCAAACAGAGTAATTCCTATAGATGTCCGGATAATTTCAGCTACCAATAAAAATCTTTTGGTTGAAGTCCAAAAAGGTAATTTTAGAAGAGATTTATACTATCGTTTAAATATATTAAAATTACATATTCCCACTTTAGCAGAGAGAAAAGAAGATATAAAACTACTTAGCGAGCACTTTGTAGATCGATTTTCACATAAATATGTCAAAAATATTAAAATTTCAAATAATGCATTGAAAGAATTAGAAAAATACCATTGGCCCGGAAATATAAGAGAACTGGAAAATGTTATAGAAAGCCTTGTAGTGTTAGCCCATGATATGATTACAGCGGCAGAAGTCCGAGAGATGATAAAAGAACATGAGGTTGATGAAGGAGGAAATCCGGACACCTTAGAAGAAGTGAAAAGAAGACATATTTTTAAAATATTATCTGAATGTAAAGGAAATCAAACTATGGCTGCAGATAGGTTAGGAATAAGTCGAACCCATTTATGGAGGATACTTAAAAAATATCAAAATTAGAACTGTTACAATATGTAATGCGAATGTTACTGATTGTAACAGTTCTTTTTCTTTTTTTATTCTGATTTGCCTCTTAAGAAAGTAGATGTGAGGTAAAATGGGAAAATCAGATATTGGCATAATTATTGCAAATTAAATTTAATAAAATGAGAATCAGGAGTCGAGTCGACTACTCCATAGAAGAAGAAAGAACAAATGCATGGAGGGGAGGAATGCTAATACTTAGACAAACGTTTGTCGTAGGATAAGGGAAGTAATCATTGAAAACATGTTAAAACTTTAATTATTCAAAATAAAGGAATATAAGAAAATAATAGATAATAAGAATAAATATAACAATTGTTTTATGATTACAGAATTATTATATAAAATCAAAGTTTGTAGATATTAGTTGAAATATATAGAAGGAGGCAAAAAAATGTCAGAATATACTGAAATAAAACTGAAATATGGAACTGATTATCGTAAAGTTTCTATTCCTACTAAAAATATATTGGATATTATAACTCCAGAGGATTTGCCGGCGGCTTCTGATCAATTAGAAGAAGTCAGGAGGTCTTTGAGGGAACCTATTGCTTCTGAGCCTTTATCGGTATTAGCAAAGGGAAAGGAGAATGTAGTTATATTATGTAGCGATATTACTAGACCATCACCAAGTTATTTATTAGTTCCCCCTATTTTAGAAGAGTTAAATGCTGCAGGTGTGGATGATGATAAAATCACTATTGTTTTTGGTTTAGGTTACCATCGTCCCCATAATGCGGAAGAAATGAAAAAATTAGTAGGAGAAGAAGTATATAATCGAGTGAAATGTATTGACCACGATAGAAACAATTGTGTCTATATGGGTGATACCTCCAGAGGTACCCCTGTATGGTTATTTGAACCAGTAGCGAAAGCTGATTTCATTATTGGAACCGGTAATCTGGAATTCCACTATAAAGCTGGTTATAGCGGTGGTTACAAGGCATTAATGCCTGGAGTATGTAGTAAAGAATCAGTACAAGCAAACCATGTGATGATGATACAACCTGGAACTATGCCCGGTAAGGCTGATGGAAATCCAATGAGAGAAGATATTGAAGAGGCAGGCAAGATCGGCGGAATGAAATTTTTAGTAAATGCAGTTTTAGATTCCAATAAGGATATTGTAAAGTGCGTTGCTGGAGACCCCATAAAAGCACATCGAGAAGGAGCTAAATATATAGATATGATGTATAAGAGACCTATACCTCAAAAAGCTGATATTGTACTTTGCTGTCCCGGTGGACATCCAAAAGATATAAATTTATATCAAGCTCAGAAGGGATTTGAACATGCTAGCTACGCTGTAAAGGATGGTGGCATAATAATCCTATTTGCCAAATGTGATGAAATGTTAGGAGAGGCTACCTTTGAAGACTGGATGATAAGGGCAAAATCACCTGATGATCCTGTAAAGTGGATACAAGAAGAATTTGTTCTAGGAGCCCATAAGGCTGTAGTTTACTGTATGGTATTACAAAAGAAAAAGGCATATTTAGTTTCTGAAATGCCAGATAATTTGGCAAAAAAATGTTTCTTTGATCCAGCCAAATCTGTAGAAGAGGCTTTAGAAAAAGCCTTAGATGAAATGGGTTCAGATGCTAAAATACTTGTAATGCCATATGCTAACTCTACATTACCATATGTGGTAGAAGAGGAGGAATAAAGATGCATGCTATTGAGAAAATTCTTGCCAGAGCTGCAGGAAAAGATCAAGTATCTACTGGAGAAATAGTGAAAGCTAAGGTTGATTTTGCTGAAGTGAATGATTTATACTTACAAACTATTTACTCTTTCTACGAGATGGGTGGTAAGAAAGTATGGGATAAGAATAAACTTTGTTTTGTATTTGATCACTATGCTCCTGCACCAACAATAAAGTCTGCTAAAATTCATAAAGAAATGAGAGAATTTGTTCAGGACCAAGAGTTAACCCATCATTTTGATATTAATACCGGAGTGTGTCATCAAGTTATGCCAGAGGCTGGCGTGGTTTGGCCTGGAATGGTTTTAGTTGCCACAGATTCCCATACTACTACCCATGGAGCTTTTGGAGCCTTTGGTACTGGAGTAGGCGCTACAGATATGGCCACAATCATGATTTCAGGAGAGATCTGGTTTAGAGTTCCGGAAATTATTAAAATTGAAATAAATGGTGAGCTTCAGCCAGGTGTAATGGCCAAAGATGTTATTTTACATGTTCTAGGCAAGTTAGGTGCCGATGTAGCTGTGTACAAGGCCATAGAATTTACAGGAAGTTATATAGAAAATCTGGATGTGGCTGAAAGAATGGTTATATGTAATATGGCCGTTGAGATGGGTGCAAAGACCGCTTATATGCAGCCTAATGAAAAGGTAATTAATTATGTTAAAGCTAGAACTAATAGAGAATTTGACATATTGGAAACAGATTCTGATTTTAAATATGCTGAAAACTATATATTTGATGTAAATGCTTTAACCCCTCAGGTATCAGTTCCACATAGTGTAGATAAGGTAATATCTATTGAAGAAATACCAGCAGAAGTAGAAGTTAATCAAGCTTTTATTGGCACTTGTACTGGAGGACGTGTAGCGGATATAGCTGCAGCGGTAGAGGTGCTTAGGGGTAAAAAGATAAATCCCAATACCCGTTTAGTTGTTATTCCTGCTTCCAATGAGGTTTTATTGGAAGCTAATAAACTTGGCTACATAGAAGATTTAATTAAAGCAGGTGCTACTATTTCTACCCCAGGGTGTGGACCTTGTCTAGGAGCACATGAAGGAGTACTGGCTCCAGGGGAGGTATGTGTAACAGCTTCAAATCGTAACTTCCCTGGAAGAATGGGTAGCACGAAAGCAGCTGTTTATATAGCTTCTCCAATGACAGTAGCAGCTGCTGCTTTAACTGGCAGAATTATTGATCCAAGAACCTTTATTGATGAGGGGGGAGATAAGTATGCAACAAATCTCGGGTAAAGCCTTTATATTCGGTAATAACATAGATACAGATCAAATATATCCTGGACGTTATTTAGAGTTAGTTGAGCCTGAGGAAATTGCGGCACATTGTTTAGAAGGAGCTAATCCTGACTTTGCAAAGGAAGTTAGTAAAGGAGATATAGTTGTTGCGGGTAAAAATTTTGGATGTGGATCTAGTAGAGAACATGCTGCTATTGCATTAGTTCATGCGGGAGTAGGAGCAGTAGTAGCTGAATCATTTGCTCGAATTTTTTATAGAAATGCCATTAATTTGGGGCTAGCTGTATTAGTATGTCCTGAAATAACTAGCAAAGTGAATGAAGGAGACTTTCTAGAAGTAAATTTAGAGGAGGGTATGGTTTATAATAAAACATCCGGTGAATCAATTCAAGGAGAAAAGCTTTCTGAATATATCATGGATATACTAAGTAGTGGTGGAATAAAGCCATTATTTAGGAAAATGACTGCTCAAATGGAAGATGCAAAATAATTGTAACATATAAAACAAGGTCTATTTTAAGGAAAGGAGGTGTAAACAAAGTTTTTGAAAGTATAATTTTAACATAGTGCAGAAATTAAAAAAAGGGGGAAGTTAGGGATGAATGTATTTAGAAAATCAAGTAAACTTTGGATAAGTGTCTTTGTTATAGGATTACTAGTTTTTAGCTTGGTAGCTTGTTCAACACAGACTACAGAGGAACCTGCAAAAGAAGAAGCAAAGAAAGAAGCTTCAAAAGATGATAGTCCAAAGGAAGAAACTAAAAAGGATACTGAGAAGTTTCCTTCAAAGCCAGTAAACTATATCGTCTGCTTTAATCCCGGTGGAGAGTCAGACATAACTGCTAGAGCTCAGCAAAAACCACTAGAAGAAGTTTTAGGCGTTGATGTGGTAGTTCAATACAAAATAGGCGGTGGTGGAGCTGTAGGCTGGCAGGAATTAGTAAATAATACTGACCCTGATGGATACACTGTTGCAGGTTTCAATCTACCCCATATTATTCTACAGCCTATGGTAAGAGAAGATGCAGGCTATAAAACTGAAGAGCTTAAACCTATATATCTTTTTCAATCTACTCCTAATATATTAGTAGTAAAAAAGGATAGTGACATCAAGACTCTAGAAGACTTCGTAAATTATGCCAAAGAAAATCCAGGTGCCGTTACTATTGCCGGAAGTGGTAGCTACAGCGCAAACCATCTTGGGACCTTAGAATTTAACAAAGAAGCAGGTATACAAACTACATATATCCCAGCAAGTGGTTCTGGAGAAGCTGTTCCGCAACTACTAGGTGGACACGTAACAGCTTTAATGACCTATACTACAATGGGTATTAAGCACAGTGATGATATGAGAATATTAGCTGTTGCTTCTGAGGAAAGAGTTCCTGCATTGCCAGATGTTCCAACATTTAAAGAGTTAGGTTATGATTATGTTGAAGGTGCATTCCGTGGTATAGCTGGCCCACCAGAAATGCCTGATGATAAAGTTAAAGTCTGGGCCGATGCAGCTGCAAAGGTTAATGAAATGCCTGAATTCAAGAAAAAATTAGAAGACTTAGGATTTGAAATACTCAATATAGGACCAGAAGAAGCAAAGAAGTTAATAGCTGAGAAGGCTGAGTACTATGAAAAAATTCTCAAAGAACTAGATTTAATTAAATAAAACTAAATTTGGCGCCCGCTTTAAGTGGGTGCCAAGCTAATTATCGATTTTCGATCACAGTATTTGATAAAAGTATATCTCTAGGGGGTGTAATAGTGGACATTATTTTTCAAGCACTAATGTCAGTTTTATCTATTAAAAATTTACTTTTGATGACCGTAGGAATATCAGCTGGTATTATAGCAGGTGCGCTTCCCGGCTTTTCTGCTACAATGGCTGTGGCTTTAATTGTTCCCTTTACATTTACTATGGATCCTATAACGGGTCTTGCAACCTTAGGAGCCATATATAGCGGAGCCATTTTTGGAGGGTGTTTCTCTGCTATTTTAGTTAATACACCTGGAACACCTTCGTCAATAGGAACAACCTTTGATGGATTTCCTATGACCAAGCAGGGCCGTGGTGAAGAAGCTATATATACGGCTACCTTTGCGTCTGCTGGCGGAGGAGTAATTGGGGTTTTAGCTTTAATTTTTCTATCAATACCCTTAGCCAAGGTTGCACTTAAGTTTGGTCCCCCCGAATATTTCTGGGTTAGTATTTTTGGACTCACAATTATAGCAAGTTTAGCATCTAAATCTTTACTGAAGGGTTTAGCAGGAGGTTTTTTTGGACTTTTAATAAGCATGATAGGAATTGCACCCATAGGTGGAGACGTTAGATTCACCATGGGAATAAGTTCTTTTCAGGGAGGAGTAGAAGTTTTATCAGTTTTAATTGGATTCTTTTGTATACCTGAAATGTTAAAAATGGCAGGAGATATAAATAAACAAAAACTTGAAGATGTAAATGTAGACAAGCAAACAGGCGTATTGATGAAAGCTTTTTTGAATACCTTCCAAAAGCCTATTAATTTCATTAAGTCCTCTGTAATTGGTTCCTTTGTTGGTGTTTTACCGGGTGCAGGAGGAAATATTGCTAACTTAGTGGCCTATAATGAAGCCCAAAGATCCTCAAAGGAGCCTGAAACCTTTGGTACTGGAAATCCAGCCGGTCTAGTTGCAACAGAGTCATCTAATAACGCCACTGTAGGAGGATCCATGGTTCCACTACTTACCTTAGGTATTCCAGGATCGCCACCCGCGGCAATTTTATATGGAGCTCTCATGCTACAGGGACTTAAACCTGGTCCAGAACTATTTACTGCCAATGTCAAAATAACATATTCCTTTATGATATCTCTATTGATAGCTCAAATTCTTATGTTGTTTATTGGATTGTTTACAGGAAAATCTATGTATAAAATTGTTACCAAGATTCCAGATAGAATACTTGTACCTTCTGTAATATTCCTTACAGTACTAGGCTCTTATGCCATTAGGAACAATGTAATGGATGTTGTTGTTATGATGATTAGTGGTTTTATAGGATATATTTTAAAAGAATTAGGATTCCATCCAGGACCCATAGTGCTTGGCTTAATTTTAGGACCTATTGCAGAGAAAGGATTTGTACAGGGATATCTAATGGGTAAAGCTTCAGGTCAATCATTACTAATTTTCTTTACTAGACCAATTTCTATTATACTAATCATAATTACTATATTTTCTGCTAGTTGGCCTTTTATTAGGGCATGGAGCAAGAAGAAAGAGAAGGGAGCTGTGATTAACTAATGAAAGCTAAAAATACAGATTTAATCGGCGGATTATTTATGGTAATTACAGCATTATTCTTCTGGACGAAGATGGATAAGTTCACTCCCTATGCTAAGATCTTTCCTAAGGCTATTATCATTTTAGTATTTCTGTCTGGTATAGGTCTGCTGATAAAATCGAGAACTAATGGGGCTAATTCTGAATTGTTTGTATTAGACGATAAGGCAAAGATGATACTTGTTGCGGCCATATCTCTTGCTTGGGTGTTGTTATTTAAGAAAATAGGCTTTGTAGTTACAAGTTTTTTAGCCCTTGGAATATTAATATGGGTATTAGGAGAAAAGAAGAGTTTGAAAAATTTCATTATGTCATTTTTAATAGCTGGAGGAGAAATAGGATTATTGTACTATGTTTTTTCTAAGGTATTATATGTTCCTTTCCCTAAGGGATTTTTTTTCTAAATAAGGAATACTATAGATAACAAAGTTCAAGGTTAAATTTATTAGGATTTTGAGAATCCTTCTGGTTCATGTGAAGATTTGCCCTCTTTAAATAAAAGAAGACAGAAGTAGCAACAAATGCTTCAAAATCACCTAGAAGGAAACCTCAAAATCCCTAGAGTAATATAAATTGAATCTTAGAGTTGTCTATCTATAACAAATCTTAAAATTTGGAGGCGAACTATGGTAGATTATAAAGAATTGTCATTAAAAATGCATAAAGCAAATAAGGGAAAACTAGCAGTAATAAGTAAAGTAAAGGTTGAAAATAGAGACGATTTAGCAACTGCCTATACTCCAGGTGTTGCACAGCCATGTGTAGAGATTTACAAAGATAAAGATGCGGTTTATGAATATACTTTTAAATCAAATCTTGTTGCAGTGGTGAGTGATGGAAGTGCTGTTTTAGGACTTGGAGATATTGGAGCTCATGCCTCTATTCCGGTTATGGAAGGAAAGGCTGTGTTATTTAAAAGTTTTGCCGATGTAGATGCTTTTCCTATTTGTTTAGATACTAAGGATGTAAATGAAATAGTAAGGACGGTTAAACTCTTAGAGCCAGTATTTGGAGGTATAAATTTAGAGGATATTGGTGCTCCAAGGTGTTTTGAGATAGAAAAAAGACTAAAGGAAGAACTTAATATACCGGTGTTTCACGATGATCAACATGGAACAGCAATAGTAGTCGCTGCAGGATTAATAAATGCTTTAAAGCTTGCAAGAAAAAATTTTGAGGAAGTAGAGGTTGTTGTAAATGGCCCGGGTTCTGCTGGTATAGCCACAACAAAATTACTTCTTAATTTAGGAGTTAAGAATGTAGTCCTTTGTGGGAGAAAAGGTGCCATTCATGAAGATTATGATGGGGGTAATTGGGCACAGCTTGAGATGGCTAAAATTACTAATAAAAATAGGGAGACGGGAACATTAGAAGAGGTTATCAAAGATAAGGATGTATTTATTGGTGTTTCAGCACCTAATATAGTTACTAAGGAAATGATTGCTAGCATGACAGATAAGCCTATAGTATTTGCTATGGCAAATCCTGTACCAGAAATAATGCCTGATAAGGCAAAGGATGGTGGAGCATTTATAGTTGGAACAGGCAGATCTGATTTTGATAATCAAGTTAATAATGTTTTAGCCTTTCCTGGAGTGTTCAGAGGAGTATTGGATGTTAGAGCTTCAGATATTAATGAAGAGATGAAAGTAGCGGCAGCCTATGCAATAGCTAATACTGTTCCAGATGAAGAATTGACTGTAGATAATATTCTACCGAAAGCATTTGATAAAAGAGTAGTAAAGAATGTAGCTGAAGCCGTAAAGAAAGCAGCTAGAGAAACGGGTGTTGCCCGCAAATAAAAGTCTAAAGAGGAAGTTGCCTGAAATCAGGGAGCTTCTTTTTTTAAAAATTATTTTAAAAACCTTATACTTTCATATTATAAAATTATGTACTATCCTGAGGGTATTTCACCCATATTTAGATCCAATAAATATACCCTCTAAGGAAGGGTTGGGATATTATGTGTTATATTAGTTCCTATGATTGTTATATAATAGAATTAATAGAGTAGTGATAGGAGGATTTATAATGAAAATAGCTTTTATAGCTCCATATGATGAACTTTCTAAATTGGTACAAAAAATATCAAAAGAAATGAAAGTAAAAGTAGATGTATTTTCAGGTAAATTTCAAAGTGGAGTGGAGATAGCTAGAAAACTTGAAAGTGAAAAATATGAAATTCTTATAAGCAGAGGGGCAACTTATTCAAATATCTCAAAGGTTGTAAATATACCTGTAATAAACTGCGATATGTCTTCTTTTGATATCCTATATGCAGTACATGAAGCTGTTAAATTTTCAAAAAAAGTTGGACTTATTATACATGAGAAGATACCCTTTAATGATAACTTTTTATCAGAAGTTTTTGATATTGAATTATTATATATGACTGAGTACAGAAGTAGTTTTGAAGTAGAAGAAATGGTAGAAGAAGCAATCGCTAAAGGTTCAGAGGTAATAATTGGCGGGATAACTACTAAAGAATATGCAGAAAAGCTAGGTGTAAAAGGCATCCTTTTAAAGACTTCTCCTGAAACTGTAAGACAAGTTATAAATAATGCAGTAGAGATAATAACTCTATCCAGAAAGCAAATGCTTCAAGCGGAAAGATTAAACCAAATACTTAATTTTTCCTATGAAGGAATAATCGTTACTGATCCCAATGGAATAGTAACTTTTTTTAATCCAGCAGCGGAAAAAATAATGGGCATTAAAGCAAAAGACATAATCGGTAATAGGGCAGATAAATTCATTCCTACTACAGGACTTATTAATGTTGTTAAAACCGGTGAGCCAGAACTTGGAGCAATACAAAAGGTAAAAAATAATACTATAATAACTAATAGAATACCTATAAAGGTTAAGGAGTCAATACAAGGAGCGGTAGCTACATTTCAGGATATAAGTAAAATTCAGGATTATGAAATAAAAATACGTTCTGAAATATATAAAAAGGGACTTGTAGCTAAATATACCTTTGATAATTACATAGGTGACAGCAAACAAGTAAAAACACTGCTTTCTAAGGCTAAGATGTATGCAAAATCCGATTCCACCGTACTTATATCAGGAGAATCGGGAACAGGTAAAGAAATTTTAGCCCAAGGTATTCACAATGCAAGCAGGCGAAAGGACTATCCATTTGTGGCTGTGAACTGTTCGGCAATTCCAGAACACCTTTTAGAAAGTGAGCTCTTTGGCTATGACGAAGGAGCCTTTACAGGGGCTAAAAAGGGTGGAAAAATGGGACTGTTTGAACTTGCCCATAAAGGAACGATTTTTTTAGATGAAATTGGTTCTATGCCAATGAATCTACAATCCAGTTTACTTAGGGTACTGCAGGAAAGAGAGGTTTGGAGAGTAGGTTCTAATAAGGTTATTCATGTAGATGTAAGAATAATAGCAGCAACTAATAATGACCTTTTTGAAGCAGTGGAAAGAGGAGATTTTCGAAGAGATCTTTACTATAGGTTGAATGTATTAAAGCTTAACACAGTGCCTCTCAGGGATAGAAAAGAGGATATAGAAGAGCTGTTTGATTACTTTATAAATATTTTTTGTAAAAAACCTATAAAGATAAGTGACAAGATAAAAAGCAAACTTAAAAATTACTATTGGCCTGGAAATGTTAGGGAACTGGAAAATTTTGTTGAAAGAATATCTCTTCTTCATGAACATATTCCAATTGAAGAAATATATAGGGATTTTATTGGAGGCAGTAAAAAAGAAAATGTAAATAATATAGAAGATAGTGACTTGCTAATAATTAGGAAAGGAACTTTAAGAGAGATGGAACAAGAAATCATATCGAGACTTTATCAAGAATATGGTGAAAATGCTACTTTATTATCTGAAAAATTAAATATAAGCCGTACGACCCTATGGAAAAAACTAAAAAAGTTAAAACACGGTTAATGCTTTGTTAATAAAATGAACGAGTGTTCATGTTACTGTTTAAATGATGAACACTCCTTTTGTTTTTTTGAATAATTTCTTATAAAAGGCTGAAAAACGTAGTTGGCATGGTTGTTGCTTTATTATAATTGCGAAATCGAAAAATATATGAAGGAGGGTAGAAGAGAAAGTATATAATTTATTAATAAGTAATTATATATCTCTATTAAAAGAAAAGGAGGAATAATAATGAATTTAGGTGGATTATCATTAATATTTTTATTAATAGCTATAGCTTTAGGCTTTTTCAAGAAGATGAATACAGGACTTGTTGCTATAGGGCTTGCACTTGTTATCGGCCGTATAGGTGGAATTGGTGATAAGGCAATAGTTGGAGGCTTTAGTGGGAAACTATTTGTTATGCTTTTAGGGGTTACTTATTTATTCAGTATGGCTCAGGTAAACGGTACCCTTGAGTTATTTGCAAGGAAAGTAGTAGCTTTAGCTGGGAAAAGAACAAATTTAATCCCTATTGTTATATATCTTTTAGCTACTTTTCTTTCAGCTATAGGACCAGGGACAATACCAGTAATGGCTCTTATGGCAGTTTTCACAATGGCACTTGCTGCGGAAATGAAAGTATCTCCATTACTTCTTGCTCCAATGGGGCTTCTTGGAGCAATGGCAGGAGGTATTTCACCGATAGCTCCTACAGGGATCATAGGTATTACTCTTGCTGCAGAACAAGGAATTACAGGAATAGCAACTCCATACTTTTTAAACTCACTACTTGGAGAAACACTATTTGCAGCACTACTTTACATTGTTCTAAAGGGTTATAAGATAAAGGCAGAAGCCCCAATTAAATTAAACGAACTGCCGAAATTTAATAAAGATCAAGTTATCACGCTTATAGGCATATTTGCAATGGTTATTACTGTAATGTTCTTTAAAGTTAATGTTGGTCTTGCAGCATTCTTTGTAGCAGGGGTTTTATCCTTCCTTAAGGTAGCAAAGGAGAAGGAAGCAATTGCAAACGTGCCATGGGGAACACTTCTTTTAGTTACAGGTGTTGGAGTTTTGATGAATGTAGTAATTAAGTTAGATGGTATAAATATGTTATCAGCTTTCTTAGCTAAGTTCATGAATGAAAAAACGGCTTCACCAATAATGGGACTTACAGCTGGAATAATGTCGTGGTTTAGCTCAACTTCAGGAGTCGTTATGCCTACACTTATTCCTACTGTAAAGGGAATCATGGAGAATTTAGGTTCAGGTATTAATCCAACGGATTTAATATCAGCCATTACTATAACTGCTCATACAGCAGGTCTTAGTCCAGTATCTACAGGTGGTGCTTTGGCCCTTGCATCCTATGTAGCTAATACCCACGTATCAGAAGAAGAGCAACAAAAACTATTTGTAGAGTTCTTTGCTATTGCCGTTGGTGGGGTTTTATTCTTAACAGTAATGGCTGGACTTGGTATATATAGAATATTTTAATTAAAGTTAGAGGAGGAATATAAAATGGGAATGACAATTTCGGAAAAAATTCTTGCCCATGCTGCTGGAGTTGATAAGGCAAGTGCAGGAGATATTTTATGGGTAAAAGTTGATAAAGCAATGATGGACGATATATTGGGTCCTAGAGTTGAAATAGCAGAAAAGCTTAAAGAACTAAATGCAGGTGTATGGGATAAGGATAAGGTTGTAGTAATATCTGATCACTATACTCCTCCTGCTAATGCAAAGCAAGCAGAAATAGTAAAGTTTACAAGGGAATGGGCTAAGGAATATGGTGTGGATAATTATTATGAGTTCGTTGGACCATGCCATCAGATAATGGTTGAAAATGGCCATGCTCTACCAGGAAAGGTAGTACTTGGCACTGATTCGCATACTTGCATGTATGGTGCTATGGGAGCCTTTGCAACGGGTATTGGTTCTACTGAAATGTTAGGAGTATTAGTAACAGGAGAAATATGGTTAAAGGTTCCTGAAACTATTAGAGTAGTTTGGGAAGGCCATCTTCAAAAAGGAGTAATGGCAAAGGATGTTGTTCTTAAAACTATAGGAAAAATCGGTCATGCAGGTGCAACCTATAAAGCAGTTGAGAATGTAGGAAGTACTATTGAAAATATGATAATGGACGAAAGAATGGCAATCTCTAATATGGCTGTAGAAATGGGAGCTAAAGCTGGGATAATTCCTACTGATGAGAAAACAAAGGAATACTTGGCTCAAAGGGGAATAACCGAAGGATACGAGATTTATGAAAGTGATGAAGATGCTGAGTACTGTGAAACACTCTATTTTAAAGCAGAAGAATTAGAGCCTGTAGTTGCATGTCCTCATGAAGTAGATAATGTAACAGAGATTAAAAATGTTGAAGGAACAGAGATACACCAAGCATATATAGGCTCTTGTACAGGTGGAAGATATAACGATTTACTTGAAGCATCAAAAGTGTTGAAGGAAAGAAAGATAGCTAAGGGAGTACGTCTTTTAGTTTCCCCTGCATCTAAGGAAGTATGGGATAGGTGTGCTAAAGATGGGATACTTCAAATTTTATCTGAAGCAGGTGCTACTATACTTGCTGCAAGCTGTGGTGCGTGTTTAGGACTTCATTCAGGTGCTTTAGCTCCTGGAGAAGTATGTATATCTTCAACTAATAGAAACTTCCTTGGAAGAATGGGAAGTAAGGATTCTAAAGTATATTTAGCTTCTCCTGTATCAGTTGCAGCAGCAGCTATAGAAGGTAAAATAGTAGATCCAAGGAAATATTTATAATAAAGGGAGGCTTCAGTATATGTCAGATAAAATAATTAAAGGAAGCGTATGGAAATATGGAGACAATATAAATACCGATATAATTTCACCACCTGCATATATGGAACTAAGTATAGCAGAAGCATCAAAATATGCAATGAGTCCAATAGACCCTGAGTTTTCAACAAAGTTTAATAAGGGAGATATATTAGTTGCAGAAAATAATTTTGGTTCTGGCTCGAGCAGAGAAACAGCACCACTTACTTTAAAACATTTAGGTGTGGATATAATCATTGCGAAATCCTTTGCAAGAATATTTTATCGAAATGCTATTAATCTTGGGATTTTAGTTTTAGAGTGTAATGAAACCCATAAAATTGAAGATAGAGATGAACTTGAGGTTAATTATCTTGAGGGTGAAATTAAAAATATTACTAAAAATGAAACCTATAAATGTTCTAAGATGCCTGAACATATTATGAAAATAATTAATGCTGGGGGACTTGTGCCTTTTCTTAAAGAGTATAAAAAAGACAGATAGGAGTGTTAGAAATGACTACAAAATTAAAGGGAGCACTAGACGGTATAAAAGTACTTGATTTGACAAGGGTGTTGGCAGGCCCCTTTGCAACTATGATGCTTGCCGATATGGGGGCTGAAGTTATAAAAATAGAAATTCCAGGTCGAGGTGATGATAGTAGACAATTTGGACCATTTAAAAATGGTGAAAGCTCTTACTATATAAATCTTAACAGAAATAAAAAAGGTATAACCCTTAATTTGAAATCAGAAAAGGGTAAAAAAATATTTTTAGAATTAGTAAAACAGGCCGATGTAGTCATGGAAAACTACAGACCTGGAACTATGGAAAAGTTAGGTCTTGGATATGAAGACCTTAAAAAAGTAAACCCAGGACTAGTTTACGGTTGTGTATCAGGTTTTGGACATTATGGACCATATAAGGATAGAGCAGGATATGATATCATTGGCCAGGCTATGGGTGGTCTTATGAGTACTACAGGCTGGCCGGATGGTGAACCTACAAGAACAGGTACTGCTATGGGTGATGTTTTAGCAGGTCTTTCAGTAACAATAGGTGTACTTTCAGCCTTAAGATATAGGGATGTAACAGGAATAGGTCAAAAGGTTGACGTATCATTAGTAGATTCTGTTGTAGCGAGTCTTGAAATTATTAATCAGATATATCTGGTAGATGGTAAGATTCCTCAAAGGATAGGAAATAGATATGAATCCGTTTATCCATACGATTCATTTAGAGCTAAGGATGGAAGTCTTGTAATAGGATGTGGTAATGATAAACTTTGGAATAAGCTTTGTGGTATAATGGGAACCCCTGAATTAGCTACCGATGAAAGATACGATAAAAATCCGAAAAGGGTTGCTAAGCATAAAGAGGTAAAAGAAATAGTTGAAAAATGGACTTTAACAAAGAATGTAGATGAGTTGATAGATATCATGCTAAGAGCAGGAATTCCTTGTGCTCCAATTAATAATATTGAGCAAGTTGTAAAGGACCCACATATTGCAGGTGCTAGAGAAATGTTTGTAGAAATAGAACATCCAAAGGCAGGCAACATGAAGATTACAGGTTCCCATATAAAATTATATAAAACTAAGCCATCAGTTAAAACTCCAGCTCCACTTCTAGGAGAACATAATGATGATATCTTGAAGAAATATCTTGGTTATGACGATGAAGAAATAAAGGCACTAAAAGAGAAGAATGTTATTTAAGGAGTGAATTGATGTGCAAGTTAATAAAGCAAATATCATTGAAGTGTGTCCAAGGGATGGATTTCAAAATATAAATGAGTTTATACCAACTGAGACAAAGCTTAAGGTAATTGATGGATTGGTAAACTCAGGATTCCAAAAAATACAGGTAACTTCATTTGTACATCCAAAGGCAGTACCACAGATGAAGGATGCTAAGGAAATAGCACAAACAGTTATTGAAAAATATCCGAATGTAGATTTTACTGCCCTTGTTCCGAATCTTTTCGGAGCAAAGGCAGCCTATGAATCAGGGATTAAAGAAATAAGCTATGTTATATCAGCGAGTGAAGCCCACAACAAAGAGAATGTTAGAAGAACAATTGAAGAATCCTTTGAAGGATTAGCAGAAATAAGAAATAGATTTAAAGATTTAACTCTAAAACTTGATATCGCTACGGCTTTTGGTTGTCCATTCTTGGGAGAGGTGCCTGTAAGTCAGGTATTAAAAATGATAGGTACTGCGCTAAAGATTGGAGTAGATTATATATTCCTTGCAGATACAATAGGTGTGGCAAATCCAAAGCAAGTAGGAGAAACTCTTGAAGCTGTTAAAGATAAGTATCCAGATAGGGATTTTGGACTTCATTTACATGATACAAGGGGGATGGGCCTTGCCAATGTGTTAGTTGCCATCGAAAGAGGCATTTCAACTTTTGAGTCTGCAGCAGGAGGACTCGGAGGCTGTCCCTTCGCACCGGGAGCAGCAGGTAATATTGCTTCAGAAGACCTCGTTAATATGCTTGAACGAATGGATATTTCAACGGGAATAGATTTAAATAAACTTATAGATACTACTGACTTTATAAAAGAAAAAATAAAAGCTGATTTAACAGGACATCTGGCAAACATTTGTAGAAAATAATTTAACCTCTTGTGCTAGTTACTCTAACAGTATGTCTTTAAATATCCTTCAATGTTTCCTCTGAAGTGACTCCTAAAAGCTGTTTTTACCTCTAAATTTTTTCTATATAAAACAGCTCTTCTACGGAGCCTGAAGAGGATTATTGAAGGATATCTATAAGGAACTGGCACAACAAGTTAATTTAGTATAGGAGGAGAAAAATGAAAAGTTATAAAATTGCAGTTATCCCTGGAGACGGGGTAGGAATCGAAGTAATGCAAGAAAGTACTAAGGTACTTGAAACTATATCTAATCTAACGGGAGATATAAACTTTAAGTTTGATAATTATGAATGGGGTTGTGAGTATTACACAAAGCATGGAAGAATGATGGATGAAGATGGGCTTAAAAGACTTGAGCAATATGATGCTATATTATTAGGAGCAGTTGGTTTTCCTGGAGTTCCTGATCATGTTTCGCTAAGGGACCTTTTACTTAAAATAAGACAGGGCTTTAATCAATATATTAATCTAAGACCTGTAAAACTTTTACCTAATATTGATTGTCCCTTAAAGGATAAAAAACCAGAAGACATTGATATGGTTTTTATCAGGGAAAATACAGAGGGAGAATATGCAGGAATAGGTGGAATACAAAGGGAAAACACAGAAGATGAGGTGGCTATTCAAACAAGTGTGTTTACAAGAAAAATAACTGAGAAAATAATGGATTATGCCTTTAATTTAGCCAGAGAAAGAAATAAGCTAAACAAGGTAACTAGCGTTACAAAATCAAATGCCCTTAACTATAGTATGGTATTTTGGGATAAAGTATTTGAACAAAAGTCAAAACAGTATCCTGATATAGCTACTGAGTCCTTCCATGTAGATGCAACAGCAATGTATATGATCCAAAAGCCTGAAACCTTTGATGTTATTGTAACCTCTAATCTTTTCGGAGATATTTTAACAGATTTAGGTGCTGCATTACAGGGTGGTCTTGGTTTTGCAGCAGGTGCAAACATTAATCCTGAAAGAAAATATCCTTCAATGTTTGAACCTGTTCATGGTTCAGCACCTCTTCTGGCAGGAAAAGGTATAGCAAATCCCCTTGCTATGATATGGACAACAAAGATGATGCTTGATTTCCTAGGGCATAAGGATTTAGGAGACAATATAATGAATGCAATAATTAAAACCTTAGAGAATAAAGTAAAATTAACACCAGATTTAGGGGGTAAGGGAACAACTTCTTTAGTAGGCGATGAAATTTGTAAGGCTTTAAAAATGCAATTGAGATAAAATCCACGAAAAAATGCTACTTTAAATCTTAAGATTTAAAGTAGCATTTTTTTTATACATGTTGTTAAAGGCCTTCCATAAGGAATATAATTAAAGTGAAATAATCAACAATATTTACCAAGTATCAGTAGCTTATTCTGGAGAAAGATTCTAGAATAAATAAAAAAACAGGGGGTTTATTTATGTTTAAACCAAAAGTGTTGTTGGTAGCACTACTTATTTTTACACTTGTTTTTGGAACAGTTGCTTGTACGATTACTACTAATGAGCAACCTGTTGAAGAACCGGATCAAAAGGAAGCTCAGGATAAGCCAGCTGCAGAAGACAAGGATCAACCAGCTAAAGAAAATGAAGATTCTGCTGGATATGCCCACCCGGAAAGTTTAGTTTCACCTAAGCAGCTGAAAAAAATGATTGAGGAAGGTCAAGTAAAGGTAGTTTATTTTAGGGACGCTAAGCTGCCTGGTGGATACATACCTGGAGCTGTAAAAATAGCTAGAGGGGATATAGCTACAGAGATAGATGGTGTAAAGGGAATGATTGCACCTAAGGAACAGATAGAAAAGGTCCTTGGTCAAGCAGGTATTTCTAACGAAGATACGATTGTAATCTATGATGATGACAATGAACTATGGGCTGCACGTTTATGGTGGGTAATGAAGGTTTATGGACATGAAGATGTAAGGTTATTAAACGGAGGCTTAGGAGCTTGGAAAGCAGTAGGATTTGATACTGAAATGGCGGCAGCTGAGCCTAAAGCAGTAACATATACTGCAAAGGAAGCAAATAAAGATTTGATTGCAGATTTAGAACTAGTTAAGAAAAGCTATGATAGAGAAAGTCTAGTGGTATTAGACACCCGTTCAGAAAAGGAATGGAATGACGGACACATTCCGGGAGCAGTTTGGATTGAGTGGACTCAGGCACTGAATGAAGACGGAACATATAAGAGTGTCGAAGAACTTAAAGAACTTTATAAGGGCAAAGGAATAACTGCTGATAAAGAAGCAATTATACCACACTGCAAGAGTGCAGTAAGGGCTGCCCATACAATGTTTGCTTTAACTGAATTATTGGGTTATGATAACGTAAGAAACTATGATGGTTCATGGCTTGAATATTCACAAAGTGGTGAGCCCATAGAAAAATAAAGACATATATGAGAGGCCAGGGTTTAAAACCTGGCCTTGTTTCTTTTTTAATGCATTCTCTTACGTGCGACTAAATGATACTGATTATCTTCATGTCCTCCCTTTGGCAGAACTTCAAACCCATTGTTCTCTAATATCTTTAGTATATGCTTGGATTTTTCAGCATCATTTCCTTCCATAGTGATGATTAGCTCTTCGTCTTTACCAACAGATTTTATTATATCCATAAGTCTAGCGTTTCCATCTGTCTCCAATTCCATATTATAGTTTATATAATGGTCTGACATACTTGACCTCCTTAATTGTTTTTCTCTTTATTATTTTTTGTAGCATTGACAATATTATTCTTGAAGTTATAAATTAAACTGAAACTAATGATATAATTAAAATAACCTCTTGTGCTAGTTAATCTAACAGTATAGTTTTAAATATCCTTCAATGTTTCCTCTGATAAGTTGATGATAATAAAACTGCCTAGATAGTTTATAAGCTATCTAGGCAGTTTTACATTTCCCCATGCATCAAAAATGATATCATTAAATTTATCTACATCTTTAATTTTTGTAGGAATATTTACAGCATAATAGTCAGATGCAGAATCATCTATTTTCAAATATCCTGTTTTGAGATCTTCAGGAGTTGAAACAACTTTTCTAAAGTTTTCGTCAAATAGCTCTGGATGTGTTATATAAACTGCTGCAACAATATCCCAGTTGTAAAATCCTTTTATACCGAACTCCTTCATTACAAATTCAAACCAATCAATGGTCTTTTCTTTTATATACTCATATATTTTCATGGAATTGTTTTCCATTAGTCTTTTATATTCATTTTCACCGAAAAGTGCCTGAAGACAGATATGGCCTGTTAACACGGTAACTTTACTATCAGAGCTTAAAACCTTGTAGGAGGCCTCTGGATCGCAGGAAAAATTCAGTTCATCCAGATTTTTACCATTAATGATTAAAGGCTCCGTTATACCTCCCATCAGTACTATTTCATTTAGGTTCCTAAAGAAAGTATTATCTAGTTCATAGGCTCCTAGAAGGTTAGTCAAAGACCCTGTTGCTAGGAGAGTTATCTCTCCCGGGGATTTTTGAACCATTTCAGCTAAATACTCAGCAGCCGCACTCTTCCTATCCATTTTTGAAGGGGCTCCCTTATAAAGAGGGATATTCTTAATACCTAGTTTATCAAACATTTCACAAGTATTGTTATGTACTACGTCAATGGTGCTGTTGCCAAAGGTGGTGGTAACTCCCAAAAGATCAATATCTCTTCTTCCTAATAAATATAATAGGGTAAGCCCATCATCTACATCTTTATTTTTTACGCCCATAGTATTATCACAATCAAAAATTACTTTATGCATATTACTTATCTACCTACCTTTGTTATTTTTATCCTTTTCATTTTACCATAGAAGCTGATAAAATATAAAGTATAAAGTTATATAATATATAGTTATCCAACATAATTATCCTATATATTAATAAGACCTATTATAAAGATATAATATAATTGACGGTTTGTTTAATATTTAACATTAATCGAAACGTCCTTAAAGGAGTGTACAAATTGACTTCAGGTAGAATAGAGGAACTAAAAAAGAGGCGACAAAGAGAGTTTAAAAGGAAAAAAAATCAGATTAAATACGCCGTTTTCTGTATAATTGTTGCAATAATAATATATGCTTTTTTCTTAATTCATAATGTTAACTACAGTATATTGTGGCTAATAGGACTTTTGCTGGGATTTGTACTTCAAAGGTCTAGGTTTTGCTTCACGGCGAGCTTTAGAGATCCCATAATGGTAGGCAGTACCTCCCTGTTTAAGGCTGTAGTCGTAGCTTTTATGATATCTACTGTTGGATTTGCAATTGTTCAATATAACTTTATCCAAGGAGTACAAAATATTAGTTTGAATGATATTCCCGGACAGATTCACCCCGTAGGAATCCATACGGCTCTTGGAGCCATACTCTTTGGAATAGGCATGGTAGTTTCAGGAGGATGTGCAAGTGGTACCCTTATGAGGATTGGAGAGGGATTTTTACTACAAATAGTGGTCTTGATAGGATTTATAGTAGGAGTGCTTATGGGAGCCAGACATTTTGAATTTTGGGATAAATTTATTATTTCGCAGGCTTCCACCGTATATATTCCAAATTATACTGGACTTCCAATGGCAACAATCATCCAAGTAGTTGTATTAATATTACTTTATTTACTGGCTGACTGGTACGATAAAAAGAATAGCATGATGTCAATGTAATCAGAGGTGAACTAAATGAAAGAAGTAAGAATTGACTGTATGTACGAAACATGTCCTATCCCTTTGCTTAAGGCTCTGAAAGAGCTAAAGAAGATGGAAATAGGAGATATTTTGATAATGGAGACTGATCACAGTTGCTCTATAACCAATGTTATAGACTGGGCTAAAAAACAGGGGCATAATGTGGACTACGTAGAAATAAGTGAAGGAGAATGGGAAATATATATAGAAAAGATGAGATAAAGGAGGCAAGTATGCAAATATATCAAAAGCTTTTTAAAAAACCTTGGCCCTACTTGATGGGTGGAGCATTATTAGCAATATTAAATATAATATTATTTGCTTCTACAGGAGAACCGTGGAAGATAACGTCGGGTTTTTTGTACTGGGGTGCTGCAATACTAGAATTTTTTGGTATGGACCCTGGAAAGTGGTATTACTTTAGTGTTTATAATAACGGATTAGACTCTGGAGAGACTTTTTTGAATAATTATTATTCTGTCATAAATCTGGCAGTTATTATGGGAGCTTTAATAGCTGCACTTCTTGCCTCGGAATTCAAGTGGAAAAAAATAAAAAATAAAAGACAGTTATTTTTTGGATTATTAGGTGGTATATTGATGGGATACGGTACCAGGTTAAGTTTTGGGTGCAATATTGGTTCATACTTTAGTGCAATACCATCCTTTTCTTTACATGGTTGGGTTTTTGGTATCTTTATGTTTATAGGAGCATGGATAGGTTCAAAAGTATTGTTTAGGTATTTACTCTAATTGGCTTTGCTAGTTTCTGATAGTAGCAGCTTATAAGAATCTGCTTTAGACTCTGGTAAGGGGAGGCTTTCCTTTACAACTAAAACATTAAGAGAAAAAAATAGCCCCTCAAAGTTGCCTCAGCAGAAACCTTATAGTCAGCTTAGGCATCTTGGAATACGGTAGCAAGATAATTAACACAAGAGGGCATTTTAGATATTAAGGGTGAATAAGAAATTGTATAAAAAAATTAAGCCTTATGTAATGCTTTTGCCGGTAATGGCTGTGATTTTAGGAATACTTGCATCGGGACTGCCTATGGGGTTTCTCCAAAGCTAATGTGATATTTCCTCTAATTATGCCATTGGTTGCTTCTTCGTTTATAATCATATTTGCCTTTTCCTTTGGAGCCTTTGAAGTGCCTTATTTGTTGGGACCGACAAGTCCTAAGACTCTACCAGTAAAGGCATATATTGAATACACTAATCCCGATCTAACCCATAGACCCTATACTATGGTTATAAATATGATTTTGACCTTCTATTCATTGATCTTAGTGTGGCTTTACAGTAAGACCTTTAAACTAATATCAAAATATAAAAGTTAAAGGATACGGGTGTAATCACATGGAAAAAAGAAATCTTATATTTAAAATCATTATGAATATTTTAATATTTTTTCTAATAGCGCCATTAATAATTTTAGCAATATGGAGCTTTTCTAAGATATGGCCTTGGCCCGATTTATTTCCAAAAAGTTTTGGAATCAGAGGATTCAAGTATATATTTAATCCTTCAAATAAGTCTTTGAAGATACTGATGTTTAGCGTATGGCTATCTACTGTGGTTACAGTTATAACACTTCTTATAAGCATACCAGCGGCAAAAGCCTTGGGAGTTTATAACTTCAAGGGAAAGAGAGTGTTTAAGATCCTAGTCCTTGCTCCCATAATTGTACCTCCCGTAGTTGTGGCAATGGGAATCCATGTGGCTTTTATAAGAATGGGACTTGCAAATACTTTTGTAGGAGTTGTACTGGTTCATCTTATCCCTTGTATTCCATATGGAGTCAGGATATTAACGAACGTTTTTGAAATCCTGGGAGAATCAATGGAGATTCAGGCAAGGGTTCTAGGAGCAAATCCCTTTCAAGCTTTTATACACATTACCTTGCCCCTACTTGCACCAGGGCTTTTGTCAGCAGGAAGTATGGTATTTATTGTTTCCTTTAGCCAATATTTTTTAACCTTTTTAATAGGCGGAGGAAAGATAGTTACCTTCTCAATGTTGATGTTTCCCTTTATTAAAAGTGGAGATAGAATGATGGCTTCAGTTTATAGTAGCATATTTATATTGACTACATTGACTGTACTCTTAGTTATGGAAAAGATGGTAAAATCCTACTATAAGGGAGAAAATTATTTTTACCTTTAATTTAAGGAGAATGCAAAATGTCCCAAATCCAACTAAAAAACATATCTAAACACTTTGAAGGCAAACAAGTTTTAAAAGACATAAATCTGTTTGTAAAAGAGGGAGAAATGGTTTCTCTACTAGGTCCGTCGGGATGCGGAAAAACTACAACCTTGAAGATTTTAGCAGGACTTATAGAGCCTGACTGCGGAGATATACTGATAAATGGAGACTCTGTATTAAATATACCAGTAGAAAGAAGGGGAGTAGTAATCGTCTTTCAGGATTATCTTTTGTTTCCCCATATGACAGTTGAGGAAAATGTTGCCTTCGGTCTGAAAATGGCTAAAGTCAAAAAGTCTAAGAGAATAAAAAGAGTAAGAGACATGATAGATCTAGTTCAGCTAAATGGACATGAGAAAAAATATCCAAGAGAGCTTTCGGGAGGTCAAAGACAGAGAGTTGCCATAGCAAGGGCACTGGCCATAGAGCCTAGAGTGTTGCTTCTGGATGAGCCCTTTTCCAACTTGGATACAAGACTGAGGGAGACTATGAGAGAATTCGTATGCCAAATACAAAAAAAACTGGGGATAACAACTATATTGGTCACCCATGACAAAGAAGAAGCCCTTATGACCTCCGATCAAGTTGCTATTATGCTTGGAGGGGAGATAAAACAGTTTGGAAGCCCTGCTGAGATATACGAACGTCCTGTTTCTACTATAGTTGCCGACTTTTTTGGAGAGAAAAATTATATAAAGGGAGAAATAAAGGATAGATTTTTCATATGTGATGTAGGAAAATTTAAAACCGATTTTAATGGATTTTCAAAGGTTAAGGCTATGGTAAGGCCTGAGGAAATAGAAATATCTGCTAGAGATGGCGAGAATGGTATACTGGGAATAATAAAGTCAAAAACATATGCAGGAGAGAGGGTTTATTATACTATTAAAACGGGTAACATGGAGTGGAAGTGTATACTTAGCTCCCAAAAGACGTTTAATGTGGATGAAAAGGTCTTTATTAAGATAGATTTTAATAAGGTAGTATTTTTTAAAGACGAGGAGTAGAATAATGGTATCCATTATAATTCCAGTATTAAATGAAGAAAAAAAGATAAAAGGTCTATTGGAACAGGTCGACACCTTACAGGGAGATAAGGAAATCATAGTAGTGGACGGTGGAAGTGAGGATCAAACTGTGGATATAGCATCAAAATATGCTAAAGTTATCCACAGTAAAAAGGGCAGAGCTAAACAGATGAATCGAGGAGCAGAAGAAGCAAAGGGGGAAATACTCTGGTTTGTTCATTCTGATTCCATACTAAACATTGATTCCTTAAAAAACATTGAGATGGCTATAAGCCAGGGATATATAGGTGGAGGGATGTCCCTGTATTTTTATGATTATGATACCTTATTTATGAGGTTTGTATCTAAAACATCAAACCTTAGGGCGAAGTATTTGGGATTATATTTCGGCGACCAGGGTATCTTTGTTAAAAAGGATATATTTTTCAAATTGGGTGGATACCCCGACATAGAACTGATGGAGGACTGGGAGCTATCGAAAAAGCTAACTAAAATCGGAAAGATGAAGATGCTGAAAACTAAAATTGGAACATCGGCAAGAAGATTTAAGGAGTGGGGGCAACTCAAGACCCTTTTATTTATGCATAAAATAAAGATTTTGTATATGCTGGGAGTACCTCCTTCGAAGCTGAAGGAATTATATAGGGAGGTGAGATAATGAAGGCTCTTATTTTAATGACAAGGGTACCAATTCCTGGGAGAACCAAGACACGTCTAATGGAAATTCTTTCGGGAGATGAGTGTGCAAAGCTTCACAAATGCTTTCTTATGGACTTATTCAATATTTTTAAATTTATAAAGGATGATATCCAAATTTTTTTAACGTATACTCCCGAAAATTCATTTGATTTTATGAAAAGGTTAGTTCCTGATTATATAGAATGCTTTCCCCAGCAGGGAAAAGACCTAGGGGAGAGAATGTATAATGCCTTCAATTATATTTTTGATAAGGGCTATAAAAAGGTGGCTCTCATGGGCTCCGATATACCGGATATTCAACCTAAAGAGATTGAAAGTTCCTTTAAAAAACTGGAATGTAGTGATGTAGTGTTAGGGCCTACCCTTGATGGAGGATATTATTTCATAGGTATGAAAAGTCCCTGTAAAGATTTATTTGACAGTAAGTTGAAATGGGGAAATAAATCGGTGCTTGAAGGTACGGTAGATATAGCAAATAATCTAGGACTGGAGGTTGCACTGATTAATAAACACAGGGATATAGACACAAAGGAGGATCTTTTTGCCTTTAAACAGAAGATAGATAGCGGTGAATTTAAAGATACAATCCTTCCCCATAATACTATAAAATTTATAAATGACTACTGGAGTGAGAGAAAGTATGCTAAGAGATATATTAAAGGATAAGATTAAAGACTATATATTGACAAAAAAAGTAGGTAGGGACTTGGATATATCCAAAGGCTTCAAAGTAGATTTTTTAGCCCAAGGAGAATATAACATTAATTACACTATTGACGACGGAAAAAGAAAATATGTTTTCAGAGTCAATACTGGAAGTCAGCTGGAGCTGGACAATCAGATAAGATATGAATATAATGCCATAAAAAGTCTTGAAATAAGTGGGGTGACTCCTAAGGTTTATTATTTAGATGACACCAAAGAGTTTTTCAACTATGGCATTTTAATTATGGAGTTTTTAGAGGGACGACCTCTAGAATACGATAAGGATATGGATAAGGCTGCAGGAATATTTTCAAGAATTCACTCAATAGATATTGATAGATTTCAAAATGATTTTATTATTGAGGAAAATATCTGCACCGAGAGGATAAAAGAAGGTAAAAGACTTCTAAAGGACTACTTGGAATCACCTAAGGTAGACAAGGCATTAAAGAAGTTCTTTGCAAAATTTTTAGATTGGGCAGAAAAAAATAAAGACAGGGAAAAATACTTTTTGGAAAATAGGTGGCATGTGATAAACAATACTGAAGTAAATTCCCATAACTTTATCATAGGGATGGAAAGAAGTTATTTGATCGACTGGGAAAAACCCGTAATAAGTGATCCATGCCAGGATCTCACCCAGTTTCTAGCACCTACCACCACCCTATGGAAGGCAAATTACCTACTGTCTCCAGAAGAAAAGGATAGATTTTTTAAAGTCTATATAGAAGGTCTTGGAGGTGAAGACAAGGATATAAGGGAAAGAGTTCATTTGTATGACCCTTACCTACTGCTAAGGGCATTGTCATGGTGTGCCTATGCTTGGCTTGAGTATCAAAAGCCCGATAAAGAAATAAAAAATATGGATACATTTAGAAAAATAGAGCAGTATCTGGATGTAGATTTTATGAATAATTTACTGAAAGAATATTGGTAGCGGCGAGAACAAAGCGTCTGACGACGCTTTGTTAGTTCGTAGTTAGTAGTTCGTAGTTGGTAGCCCTGATTAGCTCTTAGTTCTTAGCTCTTGGCTCTTGGCAAATCCTAGTCGTTCTTTAGGGTCTTTCTTTAGCCTTTTTAATATTTAACTGGTAAAAGTTTGTAATTCATCACAAAAAATGTTTAAGTTCCTTGGCGAGAAAAAAAGCAGCGTTCGCTGCTTTTTTTTAACAGAATCCTCTTTTAGAAGATTTGATAAAGTTGAGAAAATCCGTTTCATAGGGATTTAGACTATAATCCTTTTTATGTGCGATGTAAAAAGTACTGATTATTTCTAAGTCCTCAATTTCGATTTCCTTTAATACACCATCCTTTAATTCCCTTTTTATAGTCAACTCAGGTATAAAAGAAATTCCTTTTCCGGATATAACAGAGGTCTTGATTGCTTCCATGGAGTTAAGCTCATAGATGATATTTAAATCATCGATTTTAACTCCATGGGGTTTTAAGGATTCAACAATAGTCCTCTTTGTACCTGAGCCTTCTTCACGAAATATCAAAGGAAGCTTCGTAAGTTCCTGGATAGATATTTTATCCTTGACAAGGGGTAGTGATGTAACCAGTAGAAGTCTATCAGAGGTAATTTTCTGGATTTTAAGTTCCTTGTTTTTTTCACTTCCGTGAAGTATGCCTATATTTACTGTTTTGCTTAACAGATTCTCAATAACTTTACTGGTATTACTTATTTCCAAGTTGATATCAATGTCTTTGTTGTTTTGTTTATAAACATATATACTACATGGCAGGGCATATTCTCCCACCGCTTTGCATGAACCTATCAATAAATGTTTCTTATGGGTTTTGAGATTTTCAAGATCTCTTTCAATATTATCTTGAAGAGATAGGATAGTAGTTGCATAATCGAAAACGACCTTTCCTGCTTCAGTAAGCTCTACTCCCTTATTACTTCTATTAAGAAGGTTTACCTGGAGTTCTTTTTCTAAAGCTTGAATTTGCATACTGAGACCGGGCTGTGTTAGATGGAGTATTTTGGCAGCCTTCGATATACTGTTTGCTTTTACAGTTACATAAAACGCCTTTAGATACTGAATATTCATATAACCACCTATTATGATTTATAGTATTTTCTCATAGAAACTATTATACCATAAAAAATCATAATATATCTTTTAAATTAAATAAAACTACTTTTACTTTAGAATATGAGTAGCTATAATAATTTATTATTATACATCATAAATAATGCTTATTAAATGATAAGACGAATTTATATTATAATTAATCTAAGGATTGTAAAGATTTTAACAAAGGTCGTTTGATAATAATCAAGCTTAAAGAAAAAAAGAAGGGGGCAAAAATATGGATAAAGTTACCTATCCAAAGAAAGCTTTGGATAAGATGCAGGAAATAGTGAATGACTGTATGGGAGATGCTCCTCCATACTGTGAAGCAACATGTCCGATGCATACCGATGTAAAAGGATATGTAAATCTTATCGCAGATGGAAAACATAAGGAAGCGGTAAATGTAATCAGGGAAAAGCTTTTTATACCTAGAGTACTGGGGAGAATTTGTGCACATCCATGTGAAGAACAGTGTAAGCGTGAAAAAGAGTTTAGACAGCCAATGTCCATCGCTGCACTGAAAAGGTTTGCTGCAGACCATTATGACGATGAAAAGGATTGGGACTTAAAAATTGAACCTGAAAATGGCAAAACAGTAGCTGTGATCGGAGCAGGACCTGCAGGAGCACAGGCAGCTCTTGACCTAAGAAGAAAAGGGTACAAGGTAACCATATATGAAAGACTTCCAGTGGTTGGAGGCATGATGAGAGTTGGAATACCTGAGTACAGACTGCCAAGACATATTATTGATCATGAATATAGCCTTCTCAATAAGATAGGTGTTGAATTTAAAATGGGAGTTGAAGTTGGGAAGGATATCTCCTTTGACGAAATTAAAGATAAGCATGACGCAGTAGTGATAGCGGTAGGAGCTCATAAAGGGGTTGTAATTCCCATTCCTGGTCATGACCTTGATGGAGTTTTAGATGCAGTTAATTTCTTAAGAGAGGTAAGTCTTACAAGAAAATACGATATAGGAAAGAAAATAGCAGTAATAGGTGGAGGTAACGTTGCTATAGACGTTGCTAGAAGTGCCAGAAGAGTTGGAGCCGAAGAAGTACATTTGGTATGTTTAGAGTCAAAACCAGAAATGCCTGCCCATGATTGGGAGATTGAAGAGGCTGAGGAAGAAGGAGTAATCCTTCACGATGGTTTCGGACCAGAGCAGATAATAGGTAAAGACGGTAAAGTAGCTGGATTCCAGATTAAAAAGTGTACATCAGTATTTGATAAGGACGGCAAGTTTAATCCACAATATGATGAAAATATCAAGGAAACTTTAGAGGTAGACAATGTTATATTTGCCGTAGGCCAGGCTGTAGATAACTCCTTTGTTCCCGAAGGAAAGCTTGAGACTGTAAGAGGTGGAAGATTTAAGGCAGATCCTACCACTTTACAAACAAAAATAGAAAAAGTATTTATAGCAGGAGATGCAAGTGGTAGATCAGTTATAGCGATAGAAGCAATGGCTGAAGGAAGAAAGGCTGCTATTTCAGTTGATAGATACTTAAAGGGTCAGGATATGTTTGCAGATAGACAGTACGAGGGTACCTATGAGACTTGGCTTGAAACAGAGCTTAAGGAGGATGTCGTTGATCTTCCTAGAATAGAAACGTCTAAAGTAAAACCTGAAGAAAGAATTAAGAATTTTGATGAGGTTGACTTAGGATTTACAGAGGAACAAGCGGTAAAAGAAGCATCAAGATGTTTAGCGTGTGAATGTAAACTCTGTATGAAGGAATGTGAAATGCTGAATGATTACTGTGAATGCCCGAAGGAATTGTTTGAAAGCATACTTAAGACTGGTGAGATAGACCCGATAATTCCTTATTCATGTAACATGTGCAGCCAATGTACTCTAGTATGTCCTAAGGAATTTGAAATGAAAGACAGATTTATGGATATAAGAAAACAGATGATAAAAGCAAACGGTGGTAAATCACCTATTAAGGGTCATAAGGCCATAGAGATGCATCAGGCCTTAGGTTTCTCAAAGCTATTTAACACTGCCAAACCGGCTAAATATGGTTATAACGAGGCAGATGTTAAGGAAAAAGGGAGGTCTTAAAATGAGTAAAAAGACAAAAAGAGTATTTGTACCTGGCTGTAGCTTGCCCTCATATAATCCTGAAGCGGTAAAAAAGACACTGGAATACCTTCAAAAGAAGCTTCCAGGAACAGGAGCCATATTAAAATGTTGCGGAAAACCAACTAAGGCCTTAGGTCAGCTAGATAAATTTCATGAAAGATACGATCAGTTTCAGGCTGAGGTTGATAAATTGGGTGCCGATGAAATTATAGTTGCTTGTCAATCATGTTTTTTAACTATGACGGAAAATAGTCCTAATCAAAAAGTTATATCATTATGGGAATTATTACCTAAAATAGGATTGCCGGAAGAATCCGTGGGAATAGGAAAGAATAGCGATATAGTATTTGCAATACATGATTCATGTCCTACAAGAAATAGAGCTACAATCCATGAGGGAATAAGATGGATTATTAATGAACTGGGTTATAAATATGAAGAACCCCCTCATACCAGGGAAACTACCAGATGCTGTGGCTTTGGAGGTATGGTTGTTCCTGCAAATCCCGACTTAGCACTAAGGGTAATGAAAAGAAGGACTTCAGAGATGGAGTCAGATTATGTAGTAGCATATTGTGCTGCCTGTAGAGAATCTATGGTAAAGGGCGGCAAGAAAGCAGTTCATATACTAGACTTGATATTTGGGGGACCATGGAATTCAAAATCTGAATTTCCGGGAGTTCCGGGAAGTCCTATAAAAGCTTGGGCTAATAGATACAAGTCAAAGAAAAATATTAACAAAGTATTGGGATAAGATTCGTTTTTAAGGGAAAGAAAAATCTTTCCCTTAAAATAAAAACTATTTAGTTAAAAAATTTACAAGAGGGAGGAGCAAATTAATGAAGAAGTTATTATTAGTAATTTTATCTCTAGTATTAGTATTTTCTTTTGCAGCATGCAGTTCACCAGATGTAAAGACAGATAAGGAACTTGAAAAGCAGCAAAGCAAGTATGATGAATACGCAGATCCTAGTGTGATCATGAGTGCAAAGGATGCAAAGCAGCTTATTGAATCTGATGAAAAAGTAGTAGTTATTGATATTAGAAAAGCTCCAGAATACTTATTAGGACATATACCTAAGGCTATAAATATTTGGAGAGATGATTACAGTGCCGATAAAGGTGAATATCCATTTGGCGGTATGAGGGCAAGCATTGAGAAGTTTGTGAAATTATTAGGAGATTTAGGAATTGACAATGATACTATGGTTTTACTTTACGATGCAAAGGGAGACTATGATGCAGCTAGATTCTTCTGGCAGTTAGAAATGGTTGGACACAAGAAAATGGCTTTAATAGACGGAGGAATTAATGGTTGGAAGGCATCAGGATTCGATACTACAACTAAAAAACCGGAAGTTAAGGCTACAACATATAAGTTTGAAGGTGAACCTGATTTGAGTAAGCTAGCAACTCTTGAGGACGTAAAGGCAGCTATCGATGATCCAAATGTAGTAATATTAGATACTCGTTCAATAGGAGAAGCTACTGGAAAAGATTTAAAAAGCGGTGCCTATAGAAAGGGAAGAATTCCTTCAAGTATATGGATTGAGTATAAGGAAGCTATTTACGTAGGAGAAGGAGAGGACACAACCTTCAAGACTGCTAAAGAGCTTAAGGAAATATATGAAGCTAAGGGAATAACCCCAGATAAAACTATTATACCTTACTGTCAATCCGGTGTACGTTCTGCCCATACTACATTTGTATTAAGTAAGCTGTTGGGATATAAAAACGTTAAGAACTATGATGGATCATGGATTGAGTGGAGTTATAATGAGGATTTACCATTAGAAACTGGAGAAATAAAATAATAGGTAATAAGAATGATGGGTGGTCCATAGACCCTCCCCCTCATTTAGAATGGAGGTGCTTTTAATGGCAAAGGCAAAGCAAGCTGATCAAAAGAAAAAGTCAGATATAGGAAAACTGATAATTGCCGCATTAGTAATTGGACTAGGATTTTTTATAGCTTGGAAAACTGGAGTAGTTAGTAAGCTTAAAGATGTCCAGGCGATGCAGGCCTTCTTGAAATCATTTGGAGTGTGGGGATATCTTGTTTTTATATTGGTCTTTATTGCATCATGTGTATTTATGCTGCCAGGATCAATGCTTACCATAGTAGCGGGAATCGCTTTTGGTCCAATAATAGGTGGAGTTGTTTCATTGATAGGGGCAACCCTTGGTGCTACTGCAGCATTCCTTGTTGCTAAATATGTAGCTAGAGGCATGATTGAAAGCAAGATTGGCCAAAACGAAATGTTTAAAAAAATTGATGATGGAGTTGAAAAGAATGGAACTAGCTTTTTAATACTGACTCGTTTAGTTCCCGTGTTCCCATTTTCTTTTCAGAATTATGCTTACGGATTAACTAAAATAAAACTAGGAACATACTTCATAGTATCATTGATTTGTATGGCGCCGGGAGCCTTTATTTACGCATATATGGCCGGTGAAATAGTAACAAATGGTTTTTCAACGGGATTGCTGGTTAAGTTTGCTGCGGCAGGAGTGATATTATTCCTGATTTCATTAATACCTAAATATATAGCTAAGAAAAAAGGTATTAATATGGAAGAGTTGAAATAATATAAATTATTGTCAAAAATGTACTAATAAAGCTATATAGAAACGATTTTGATAGAGCATGCACAGGTATGCTCTTTTTTTGTTAAGGTGGCAGGGGATTTGAAAAATAATTCTGAATCTAGTAAAATTAGTATTAAATTAAGATAATTTCATAAACTGCAAATTTCAGTGGGCGGAAGGTGAATAGAGAATGCATTTTGAGAAAGAAATTATTATTAATAGCCATAAGGGGCTGCATACTAGAGCTGCTGCCATAGTAGCCTTTAATGCAGCAAAGATTAACAAAAAATATGGAGTTAATCTGTTTATTCAAAAAAACAAAAGAGAAAACAAAATTCCCATAGCAAGCATGTTGGCTTTAACTAATCTTGGAATAAAAATGGGAGATAGGGTGCTAATAAGCAGTGAGGGGAATGAAAATTCAAGGTTAGCAGTTTATGAGATGGAAAAGTGTTTAAGGGGTAAAATTGATGTTGAAACAATAGATTTAGATGAGATTGACAAGGTACTAGATAAAAACACCTTAACAAGTGAAAAGTTAATCGAAAATATAACAAATGGTGTAGTTGTAGTAAATGAAGATAACAGAATAATTCTATTCAATAAAGCCGCTGAAAGGATTACTGGTATCACAAGTAATGAAATAATAGGAAAAAAGGCAAATGAAGTATTAGAAGGGTCTAAGCTTCATGAAGTTTTAAAAACAGGAAAAAAATCAGTTCATGATAAGCAAAAACTAGGAAATACTACGATTATCACTAACCGAGCTCCTATTATAGTTGATAATAACATTATAGGAGCTGTGGCAGTCTTTCAGGATATTAGTGAAATAGAAAGGCTTTCCGGTAGGTTGGAGTCAGTAATGGAAATTAAGGAAAGATTCGGTAATATTCTTAGATATGCAAGTGATGGAATATGTATGGTGGACGAAAAGGGAATTATTACCTATGTTAATCCTGAATTTGAAAAAATCTGGAATGTAAACAAGTCTGAAATACAGGGGAAGTATATTGAAGATGTTCTTCCAAATTCTGCTATTGCCAAGGTTATTAAAACCGGTAAGAAGCACCTTGGAGTGATAGTAAAAGAGGAGGAAGGGGTAAAAATAATTTCAAATGCTTCTCCCATTTTTATCAACGACGTATTTAAGGGCGTAGTTTCAATATCTAAGGAAGAAACACAACTTTATACAATGGTTCAGAAGCTTAATGAAGCTGAAGCCAAAATTAAATATTTTAAGGAAGAGCTTGATCGAAAGCAAAATATTGATGAAGCTTTTCGAATTATTATTGGTGAGAGTGGTATACTTAAGGATGTTTTGCACATTGCATCAAAGGCAGCTAGGACATCATCGACGGTACTTATTTATGGCGAAAGTGGAACAGGTAAAGAACTATTAGCTAAAGCCATTGCCAGGGCTAGCACGAGAAAAAATGAAACCTTCGTAAGATTAAACTGTGCGGCAATTCCAGAAAATCTTTTGGAAAGTGAACTGTTTGGCCATGTAAAAGGGGCCTTTACCGGTGCAATAAGGGAAAAAATCGGGAAGTTTGAGCTGGCCAATAAGGGAACCATCTTTTTAGATGAAATAGGCGATCTAAGCAAAGAAATGCAGGTAAAGCTTTTGAGGGTGCTACAGGAAAGAGAATTTGAGAAAGTAGGAGGAACTCAGACAATAAAGGTCAATGTAAGAGTGATAGCAGCCACAAACAAAAATTTGGAACAAATGGTGAAAAAAGGTGATTTTAGAGAGGATTTATATTATAGATTAAATGTTATTCCTATTACACTTCCTCCTCTAAGAGAACGAAAAGGAGATATACCACTATTGGCTGAACATTTTATAGAAAAAATCTGTAAGCGTGAAGAAATGGAAACAAAGACTATTTCGCCGGAAATGTTACAATGCTTTACTAATTATGATTGGCCCGGTAATATCAGAGAACTTGAAAATATCATTGAGAGAGCAATAGCTCTAAGTGAAGGTAATACTTTGACGGAAGACTGTTTACCAAGCTACATTAAAGCTAGAAATACGTCCAAGAGTCAAGAACTTATAAACTTAGTAAATGGAGATTTAATGACTCTGGAGGACTACGAAAGACAAATAATAAAATTGGCCTTAGAAAAACATAAATCATTTAATAAAGCTGGAAAAGTATTGGGAATCACCCATAGAACCGTGGCTTTAAAAGCAAGAAAATATGGACTGAAGTAGAGATAGGGGCTGATAAAAATTATCTTTGCTTGATAATTTTTATCAGCCCCTGTTACTTGAAGCAGTTTAAAAAAACTGTTATAAACTTTTTAAAATCTTTTCAAGCAAGAATATTTCAACCCCAGCTTAAATCTTAGCCTTAAGATCAGCTGTCTTGATTTTGATTGGTATAATTATTGCTATACATAATTACAGACTGCAGGTTTATTAGCACGATAACTTAAAATATCTAAAGGGGGAATTATTGAAATGAAAAAAATTATTAACAATCCGGAAAATGTTGTAAACGAAATGCTTGAAGGTATAGTAAAGGCCCATCCACAATATGTAAAAAGACTTGAAGGACTCAATGTACTAGTGAGAGCAAATAGCCCGGTGAAAGGTAAAGTGGCCTTAGTAAGTGGTGGTGGAAGTGGCCATGAGCCATCCCATGGAGGATTTGTAGGAGAAGGTATGCTTGATGGAGCTGTGGCTGGTGAAGTATTTACATCTCCAACTCCGGATCAGATTTTTGAAGCAATTAAGGCAGTAGATGGAGGAGAGGGAGTATTACTGGTGATTAAGAACTATACCGGAGATGTAATGAACTTTCAAATGGCTGGAGAGTTGGCTGAGGCGGAAGGCATTAAAGTAGCAGATGTTATTATAAATGATGACGTAGCCGTTGAAAATAGTACATACACTACAGGTAGAAGGGGAATAGCAGGAACCGTATTGGTTCATAAGATTGCAGGAGCTGCTGCTGAAAAGGGAATGGACCTTGAAGAAGTTAAAAGAATTGCTGAAAAGGTTATCGCCAATGTCAGGACCATGGGCATGTCACTCACTCCCTGTACAGTACCTGCAGTAGGTAAGCCTGGTTTTCAGTTGGGTGAAGATGAGATGGAAGTAGGCCTTGGTATCCACGGAGAACCGGGAACCCATAGGGAAAAAGTAAAAACCGCAGCGGAAATAACAAAGGATTTACTAGATAAAATCTTTGAAGACATAGAGCTGGTAGAAAAGGATGAAGTAGCTGTTTTAGTAAATGGCCTGGGGGGAACTCCGTTAATGGAACTGTATATAGCCAACAATGAAGTTGATAAAATACTAAAGGAAAAGGGTATAAAAACCTATAAGACAATTGTAGGCAATTACATGACCTCTTTGGAAATGGCGGGATTTTCTGTATCCATACTAAAGCTTGATGAAGAACTTAAGGAACTACTAGATTACAAAGCAGATACACCAGCATTTAAACAACTATAGAATTTGGGATAGATATATCTATCCCAAATTAATATTCTGTATGTGGTACTATGAATTAGGGAGGAGATCTCAATGATAACTAGAGATTTGCTAGTGGAAATTTTAAAAAATGTAGCTGATACAATAAAAGAAAACAAAGAATTGCTTACTGACTTAGATGCAGCTATAGGTGATGCCGATCACGGTATCAATATGAATAAGGGTTTTAAGACTGTTTCCGAAAAATTGGATACGGTAAAGGATAAAGACTGTGGAACTATATTGAAAACAGTTGCGATGACACTTATATCAACTGTAGGTGGGGCTTCAGGGCCTCTCTATGGAACAGCTTTTTTAAAGGCTTCAATGGCTGTAAATGGAAAAATGGAGCTGGATAATGAAGATATTATAAAAATGTTCGATGAAGCAATAAAGGGCATAGTTATGAGGGGAAAAGCTCAAAGGGGAGAAAAAACTATGCTGGATGCCCTTATTCCTGCATATGAGGCTCTAAAAGGTTCTTTAGAAAAGGGTGATGATCTATCAGAGGCCTTTATTGAGGCTGCTGACGCTGCCAAGGAAGGAGTAGAATATACTAAAACCATAAAAGCCACTAAAGGGAGAGCAAGTTATCTTGGTGACAGAAGTATAGGCCATCAAGATCCAGGTGCAACCTCAAGTTATTTGATTTTAAGGACAGTAGCCAATACACTAAATCAACAGGAGGATTAAAAATATGATAGGAATTGTAGTAGTGTCCCATAGTGAAAAGATTGCCCAGGGAGTGGTGGAACTATGCAGCCAAATGGGCCGGGAGAATATAAAAATAGAAGCTGCCGGGGGAACTGGTGATGGGAGAATAGGAACGGATGCCATGAAGATAATGGAGGCTATCAAAAGGGCCGATAATGGAGATGGTGTTTTAGTTCTTGTAGATATGGGTAGTGCAGTTATGAGTACTGAGGTGGCTCTTGAATTGTTAGACGAAGATTTAAGAAATAAAGTTCTCATAGCAGATGCACCTATAGTTGAGGGTAGTATCGGTGCAGTAGTTCAGGCATCTATGGGCAGTAGTCTTGAAGAGGTCAAATCAGTTGCAGAGCAGAGTAAAAGCATGATTAAGGTAAAGGAGTAATACACATAACTTTATAGCCAGAGGGGGTTATAGCATTGTTTACAAAAAAAGTGGTTGTAAAAAATGAAACTGGATTACATGCCAGACCAGCTTCTCAGTTTGTACAGATAGCTTCTAAATATAAATCGGACATAACACTTAAAGTAAATGACAAAATCGTTAATCCTAAAAGTATTATTTCATTGTTATCGGTAGGGATTACATATAATAGTGAGGTTACAGTTTCTGCTGAAGGAGAGGATGCAAAACAGGCAGTAGATGCGCTGGTGAAGTTTATTGAGAATTTGAAAGAATAAAGTTTTGTAAAAACAAGATATTTTGTGGGGAGATGTTGATATGAAACTAAAGGGTAAGAAAATCATAGCACTTATTCATGATGACTTTGAGGATCTGGAACTGTGGTACCCTGTCCTGCGACTTAGAGAAGAGGGAGCAACAGTGCATATTGTAGGAGATGAAGGAAATAAAAAATATATAGGCAAATATGGAGTTCCGGCCCAGTCTGATTTTGCCTTTACAGAAATTGACCCGTCACAGTATGACGCGCTTTTAGTTCCAGGAGGATGGGCGCCGGATAAGCTTAGAAGATTCAAAGAGGTAATAGATATTGTAAAATATATGGATGAGAACGAAAAACCTATAGGACAGATATGCCACGCAGGGTGGGTGCTGATATCTGCAAAGATACTAAAGGGTAAAAAAGTTACGAGTACACCAGGTATAAAGGATGATATGGAGAATGCAGGAGCTGTATGGCTTGATGTACCTAGTATAGTAGATGGTCATATAGTATCGAGTAGGAGGCCGCCTGATCTGCCTGAGTACATGAAGGATTTTATAGAGGTTTTAGAAAAAAAGAATAGTTAAAAATTTTATAAAATATTGCTATTAAGAGCATGCAACAAGGTATGCTCTTTTATTAATGCAAAAATTCAGTATCCAACTCTTGCCCTAGTATAGCATGGTTAGATTACTATGCTCAAACTACAAATTGGAAAAATGTTGCGTAAAGGGTTGACATTATTTAAAGAATTGTATACAATAATAACAAACAGTATACAAAATTCAAGCTGTATATTTATGCTATTCTAAAAACAAAATTCCAGGGAGATAAAAAACAAAAAACTTCCATTAAGAAATTTCCTGTGGCTATCGGGAAAACGATATCAGAATCAATAGGAAAAGAAACTGGTTTTATTTATTAAGCATAAAGTAGTATATGCAACAAAAGGATAAATTTCATAAAATTCTCAATTTATAATGCCTTTTAGAAAATTAAATACAGTAAGAGAAGGGAGTGATGCAACTTTAGTTGCAAATCTGTATTATTTAAATAAAGTAATTGCTTTTGTTAATAAGTTAGAAAAGGAGGGGATAAGTGTAAAAATAATTGATCCTAATGTGAAGAATTTCAATAATTACTTTGCTTGACAAATTAGCAAGTTTATGTCTAGGATTAGGTGGACATAATGCTAAATCAGCGTTAGGGATTTCGTCGGTATACATATAAAAATTTAAGGGGGATTTTTTATGAAAAAGAGAAAATTATTAAGCAGCTTGGTGGCTCTATTTATGGTTTTATTAATTGTGACTGGTTGTGGGAAAAGCACTCCTGCTGATACAAAACAAGGAGATACAGGAAAAGTTTACAAAATGAAAATCGCTAGTATTTTATCAGATAGTGACCCTGAAACTCTTGGGCTGAAAAAATTAAAGGAACTTATAGAAACCAAGTCGGACGGTAATATTAAAGTAGAACTTTATCCGAATGCTCAGCTAGGAGCAGCATCAACATATTTGGATACTTTAAGGCAAGGAACTATACAGATGGCTTCACCAGGTAGCGTAATGGCACAACTTCAACCACTAGTTGCTGCACCAGAAATGCCTTTCCTTTTTAGAGATTGGGATCATGCAAGAAAAGTACTCACTGATCCAAAATATACTGACAAGCTTGTTGAAGGTATGATTGAAAAGAATGGAATACGTGCTCTTGGATTTGCACCAAGAAGCTTTAGAGTTATGTCATTTAATAAAGAAGTTAGTAGTTTCGATGACTTGAAGGGAAAACGCTTGCGAGTTCCTAATATTCCCTTTTATATAGAACTTGCTAAGGCACTAGGTACAAACCCTGTTGCATTACCATTAACTGAATTGTTTAGTGCATTGGAACAAAATGTTGTTGATGGACAGGAAAATCCATATGCTACAATATCTACAAGTAAGTTTTATGAAGTTCAGGATTATATACTTGAGTCAAATCATATATTCACTGTACACGGTTGGTATATAAACGAAAAGTTCTTCCAGAGCCTTCCAGATGAATATCAAAAAATAGTAACCGAGTCTGCAAAAGAAGCAATTGACTATACATTTGATATTTCCATAGAGGCAGAAAAAGAAGCAAAGGAATTACTAAAGAAAGAAGGCGTAAAGATTATTGTTCCAGACGAACAATTCAAGGCTAAGATAAGAGAGGCAAAAGGTCCAGCTCGTGAATTCTTCTATAAAACATATCCAGGCAGCAAAGAATGGGCAGAAATGGTTGATGCTGTACAATAAGTAAGTAATTTATTAGCATAAAGTTACCTGTAAAAGAAGGTAACTTTATGCTAAACAATAATGACTTCAATTCATTATTATAAAAATAATTTTTATGGCTGTATGTTTAAATTAATGGTCAATTATTGGGAGGTTATGATTATGGAAGAAAAAGCCAGTTTGCAGAGGGCAATAAATAAGGAAGAAAAAAATAGTTTTAAGAGTATCTTAAATAAGTTTTTTACTAGATTTATGGTTTTATCTTTATCAATGATGGTTATTCTGGTATTTATAAATGCAATAATGCGATATATTTTTAAAACAAGTTTACCAGTATCAGAGGAGTATTCGCGATTCTTTTTCATGTGGACAACATTCTTGGGAGTAATTGCTGCATTCAAAGATAAGCAGCATGTTGCAGTTACAATTGTTATCGACCAATTAAAAGGGAAGACCAAACGTATTTTTTATGTTATTGCCCAGATAATTTCATTAATTGCTATGATTATTGTTCTAATTGGCGGAATAAAATATACGATATCTGCGTCAACTTACAAAACAGTAGCAACAGGAATAAACTTTGGTATAATTGCAAGTGGTATTGTGGTTATGGTTGCTGGTTCAATTGGTATTATTATTTATGATACATACAATACTTTAAAAGAAGAGACGAAGGGAGAATAAGAATTATGGAAATGGCTGCTTTTCTAGGTACTTTGTTTGGCTTCATGACTTTTGGGATCCCTATTGCTATAGTGTTAGTTTTATGTGCTATTGTTCTAATGCTTGTAATGGGGCAGTTTGATCCTTTGGCTATTGCACAAGCTATGGTTACAGGAACTAATAGTTTCCCGTTAATGGCTATTCCGTTTTTTATGCTTGCTGGAGAAATAATGTCTCAGGGAGGATTATCAGCTAGAATTGTAGAATTTGCAAATTTGTCGGTAGGAAAAGTGAGAGGTGGATTGGGATATGCTGCCATTATAGCGAGCATTATATTTGCTGGTCTGTCAGGAAGTGCTGTTGCTGATGCTGCTGCACTAGGTGCGATTTTAATACCGATTATGAAATCAAAAGGATATAAGTTAGGACGTTCTGCTGGATTTATATGTGCTGGTGCAGTAATAGCGCCTATCATACCTCCAAGTATACCTATGATTGTTTTGGGAACATCCGTAAATCTGTCCATAACTAGGCTTTTTATGGCTGGAATAATTCCTGGACTTATACTGGGTATTGCATTGCTTATTGCATGGTTTTTCGTTGTTAGAATTGATGGATACACCGATACAATAACGTATACAAAAGAGGAAAGAAGAAAGATTTTTAAAGAATCATTACCAGCATTGATGATGCCCGTACTTATTGTGGGAGGAATAAGACTTGGTATATTTACACCTACAGAAGCTGGAGCTTTTGCAGTAGTATATGCTTTGATTGTATGTAGATTTGTATATAAAGAATTGGATATTGACCAAATTGGTGATATTTTTTCTGCAGCAGCTAAAAGTACTGCAACAGTTATGTTTATTGTTGCTGCAGCCACTGCTGTAGGTTTTTATATTACAACTGCACAAGTTCCTGCACAAGTGGCAGGTGCATTGGGAGGACTTATTGATAAGCCAATGCTATTGTTACTTACAATAAATGCATTTCTTTTCGCAATTGGTATGGTTATGGATTTGACACCAAATATTCTTATTTTTGCACCTGTATTATTCCCTGTTATACAGCAAGCTGGCATCGATCCATACTTCTTTGCAGTTATTATGACGTTAAATCTTTGTATAGGTCTTATATCACCACCAGTTGGAACCGTTTTATATGTAGGATGCGGTGTTGCTAAAATTGATTTTGGTCGATTAGTTAAGGGAATTCTGCCGTTTTTGCTAGTGGAAATAAGTATTTTGTTACTTTGTATTTTATTCCCATCACTTATTATGGGACCTCTCAAATTAATAATGGGAACGTAAAACTATATATCTTGCATTATTAAAATATATTTAAAGACAACTAGTAATATGGTATTAGCATTTAAGGATATGCCAATGCTATCCTTAATATAATTCCCAGTAAACTCTTTTCTTATAAGTAGTAATTTTAGTTACTGGGAATATGTCTTAAATTGACTAATAAATTAATTATATAAGGAGTGTTTTATATGAAATTAATGCACACTAAGCTACCAGATTTCATTAGAAAGATGAAAGAAGCGGCGGCTAAAATAGGTTCTACTTGTAAGGAATGTAAAGTTGTTGGTCTAGAAAATTTAAAAACAGCAAAAATGCAGTCTTTAAGGACAGGGAGAATTGAGCAAGCGGTAGAAGAGCTAGCTAAAATGGAAGATGTGCATAAAGTAGAAGTTGCTATTATTCCTCGTATTCCTGAATCAATGCACAGTGCAATTGTAAGAGGATTTGATGAAAATGGAAACCCTACCCATGCAATCCTTGAAACAATCAATATACTTCATCCGACAGAGGATATTTTGTTGCATGACTGTCCAGATGTTGATGACAGAAGGCCGCCGATTGGAAATCACTAGTTTTTATTTGGACTCCATAAAAAATGGCTTAATCAGTATATAAATTTAAAAGAGGTGGAATAAAAATGAGCAGACTAAAATATAAAATTATTCCAGAAGGAATGTTAGATGGAATTTTAGTTCCATTATCAATCGTATTTATTGATTATGCAGATGTAAAAGCTTGTAATATCTCTATGCGTGAAGCATGTGAAAAAGTTGCAGCTACTATTCCTGGACCAGCCGGTATTAACATGTTTGACATGACAGCTACCACAACTAATAGTGATGGTGTTATGATTGATGGATCTATGACATGTATGGCAGCTTCTGATTATGGTAAAATCAACAAAGATTTTGGCTACCTTGAAATGGTTGAGGTCCCTTACTCAGAAGAATTAATTAAGGAAGAACCTCATTTAAAACAGTGGATGAAATCTTATCCCGATAGAAGACTTATTATGGGGCCAGATCCTAAGAAAAAGAAAATTCCAATTCACAATGCTGTTCTGACAGGAAGAGCAGGAAACAATAACTCTGCTACTGAGATGATGCACTATATTACTATGGAAGAAATTCTTTTGCCTATCACTGGACAGCTTCAGATTATGAAAGATGGTAAGGTTGAAATTGGTGGAACGGGCTGGATTATTTCAGTTGGTATTGGTATGGTTGTTGGTGAAGAATATGGACGTATTGTTCCTCATAGACAGTTCAAATGTGGAGAAACTGCACACAATTCTGGAGAATATGCGAAATTCCTTAAAAGCCATATTCCATGTATCGCAGCCGACAAGTCAGTTCTTGCAAAATATATCATCCAGGCTTTGCAAACTGGTGTAATTCCAGGAAGGGATATTGGTGCTTCCCCTGCGGTTCTTTCCGTAGCAAGACATATGAAAATCAAGCCGGATTTCGATAACATGAGTGAAGCCTCCTTTAAAGAATTAGCAAGTGTTGGATTTACAAAAGAATGGATGAATGAAGAAGTAGAAGAATTAACACCAGAAGAAATTATTGCAAGAGCAGATGAAATCATTCCAGGTATTGATAATCCTCGTAAATATAATGTATCTGATATTGTGCAAGTAAAGTACGTTGATGTTTAATATCTAACAAATAGTAAAATTATAAACACTGAAACGAGAAATTATGGTTTCTCGTTTCAGTGTCATTGCAATGAAAAGTGTAGTAATGGAATTAAAGAATTTTACAAATATTGAAGGAAAAATAAAAGAAAGGAATATTATATGGAGAAGATAGGCATTTATGGAGGTACATTCAATCCCATTCATAATGGACATTTGAATATGGCAAAGCAAATGGGAAATATGCTGGAGCTTGATCGTATATTGATCATTCCTGCCAACGTGCCGCCACATAAAGTGGGGGTTCCTATAACAGAAGAGAAGCACAGATATGAAATGTGCCGTCTTGCTTGTGAAGAAAGCCGTCTTTTTCAAGTTTGTGATATAGAACTTAAGCGAGAAGGCAGAAGCTACACAGTAGACACTCTAAATGAAATTTCTAGTAAATACAATAATAGCCGTCTGTATTTTATGATGGGTTCCGATTCATTTCTATCTGTAATAAAATGGGTAGGATTTGAAAAAATTATTCGGCTTGCAACATTGTGTACTGCCCCTAGAAATACAAAGGAAATCCCTCAGTTATTAAAAATGGAACAGTTATTAAGGAGTAAAGGAGCTATCACAAGAATTTGTGATATTCCTATTATGCCTATATCTTCTACGGAAATAAGAAACAGGATTTCTAAAGGATTAAATGTTGAAGAAGTGCTTCCCCAAAAAATAGTTGATTACATAAAAAAGAATGGACTTTATATGAAAAATAAAGGTGTGCTTTAAACTATAGATAACAAAGTTCAAGGTTAAATTTATTAAGATTTTGAGAATTCTTCTGGTTCATGTGAAGATTTGCCCTCTTTAAATAAAAGAAGACAGAAGTAGCAACAAATGCTTCAAAATCTCTAGAGAAATATAAATTAAATCTTAGAGTTGTCTATCTATATTGATACTGAAATGACTTTTTAGAATATGATCAATGTAAAAGCTTACCGAAGGCAAATAGTGTTAAATTGTATCAAATACAGAGAAATGGGGAGATTGTGATGCAGGACGATACTAAAGTTATAGTACAGGTCGATAAAACGGTAGTAAAAGTTACTGGATTAGAAGTGAAAGGGTTAAACATTCAACAACTGGAAGAAATTATCAATGACAAATTAAAAAGTGTAATCAGGATTATTGGTGTAACAGGTAACTCTTTAGAAATGGATGTTTACGGTGTTGAAGAGGAAGATATTTTAAGGGAGAAGAGTGGCTTAATTAAAGCTATTGCATTAGCAGACGGAATTACTGTTTCCGATTTGACAAAACTTTCTTCTGTTAAGAAGATTCAGAGTGTAGATATTAATTCAGTACCGGACTACATCGAAAATGGATGCATGGGTGAAAGGTGGCAAAAATTGTGATAAATAAAGCTGTTATTATCCCTACAGGTGATGAAATCAAGACAGGGATTGTTTTGGATACGGATAGTCCTATGATTATGCAGGTTTTGTTAAGTATGAACGGTAGATGTAATATTATCCGAAATGAACCTGTAGCTGACAGAGAAAACTTGATTACGGACTGCATACAGCGCTATGTTCACGAAAATGTAGACTTAATTATTTTAATAGGTGGTTCTGGAGGGGGGCATAGACATAGCACCACGTTGGGAAAGGATTTTACCCATTCCTCTTTAGAATTGCTGTTAGAAGAAAAGTATTCCTCTGAGCTTTATGGAAAAAATGGACACATGTGGAGCAAGCTTTTGTGCGGTACTATTAAAAATACTATGGTTATTAATGTACCTGGGCCATTCCAGGAAGCACGTGCGGCAATTGAAGCATTTAAGAAAGCTTATGAACGAGATGAAAAAAATTTAAAACAAATCAATTTGAAAATGATGGAAGCGGTGAAGGCACAATATGGTGCAAAAAGTAAGGTGTAGAAAATATGCACCTTGCTTTATAGTATTGCAGAAAAAAATAGTGAAATGTTATGGGTATTTAAATAAACTACGTTTATAACCAAGTGGAATAAAGCTTTTGAGGTGAATTTATGGAAAACAGAAATTCTAAAAATATGTTTCATGGGGAAGCATTTTTGTTGAAAACGATTTCTAATGACGGTTACAGCGTAATAGTCGGCGGTATCTGTCCTGAGGGAAAAAAAAAGGAAGCAATTCGAGCATATTCTGCAATTAGCAAAATTAAACTTGGCCAGTCAAAAGATGAATTTTTAGTGGATTATATTTTGGCAAATGCGATTACCCACCTATCTCCTGAGTGGATAAATATAGTGGGAGCTTCCATACGGATTCATGGTGTACAGAAAAGTACAGGAGGGATTATAGGAAACCCATTTGAAGAACATGAATCTGCTAAAGGTAACATGGAAGAAGTAATGCCAGGTTTGTTTTTGATTTCTTTAGCAGGTGGTCCGGGTATTGCTTTTGCAGGAACTTATGACGATGCAATATTATTAGAAAAGATAATTCGAGAAAAAAATATGGCACAAAATAGGAAAATAGAAGGGATTTTAAAGAGGTTGGACGAAATAACGAAACTTTATATTTTAGTTGCTGATGGAAGTGGAGAAGAGAGCTTTGGAGGAATATTCATATCTGATAAAAACGGGAAAAATTGTTTGTTGTTGAGACCTTGAGTTTTTTAAATACTTTATGGAGTTTTATAATAAAAAAAGTCCTAGTGAAGGTTATAGTAGTAGTTGACATTATCCAACTAATTGCATACAATATTATTAAATGGTATACAATTACAATTTTATATGACTTATACTAAGTGTATTAATTTTAATAATGCATAAGGAAAGGAATGATAGTAAAATGAATAAGCGCAGAAAACAAACTATGGATGGTAACACAGCAGCGGCGTATGCTTCATACGCATTTACAGAAGTAGCTGTAATCTATCCTATTACTCCATCTTCACCGATGGCTGAATCAATTGATGTATGGTCTGCTCAAGGAAGAAAAAATATTTTCGGGCAGCCAGTTGTGGTAAAAGAAATGCAGTCAGAAGGAGGTGCTGCAGGAGCATTACATGGCTGTCTTCAGGGTGGCGCATTAGCCTCCACTTATACAGCATCACAAGGTTTATTATTAATGATACCTAATATGTATAAAATTGCAGGAGAACTTCTTCCAGGCGTATTTCATGTTAGTGCCCGTTCGTTAGCGTCTAATGCCCTTAGCATCTTTGGTGATCATCAAGATGTTATGGCTACACGTCAGACAGGGTTTGCTATATTGGCATCCAGCAGTGTACAACAATGCATGGATCTTGGAGCGGTAGCACATTTGGTTGCGATTAAATCTCGTATACCTGTACTTCACTTTTTTGATGGTTTTAGAACATCGCACGAGATGCAAAAGATTGAGCTGCTTGAATACGATGAACTTGCAAAATTAGTTGATATGGATGCTGTGAATGAGTTTCGTGCACGCTCTCTTAACCCTGATCATCCAGTACTTCGTGGTACAACCCAAAACCCGGATATCTTTTTCCAAACTCGTGAAGCAGTCAACAAATTCTATGAGCCGTTGCCAGAAGTATTCCAACACTATATGGACGAAATAAATAAATTAACAGGACGTGATTATAAGCTGTTTAACTACTATGGGTCTCCGACAGCAGATAAGGTTATTATCGCGATGGGATCTGGATGTGATGTAATCAGAGAAACAATTGAATACTTTAACGCACAAGGCGCAAATTATGGTCTGTTGGAAGTTCATCTTTATCGTCCATTCTTTGCAGAACATATGTTTAATGCATTACCTAAAACGGTAAAACGTATTGCTGTATTAGATCGTACCAAAGAACCTGGTGCTGAAGGTGAACCCCTTTATTTGGATGTTAGAAATGCATTCTTTGGAAAAGAAGATGCTCCATTGATTGTTGGAGGACGTTACGGTCTTGGTTCTAAGGATTTTACACCTGCAAATGTCATGGAAGTATTTACTAATCTTGAGCAAGAGGAGCCACGTGATGGATTTACCGTTGGTATTGTTGATGACGTTACATATAAATCACTTCCAGCATATGAGAAAAAATTTAATCCGACACCTAAGGGAACGATAGCATGTAAATTCTGGGGACTTGGCTCAGATGGTACAGTAAGTGCAAATAAATCTGCTGTAAAAATCATCGGTGACCATACTGACAAGTATGTACAGGCATACTTTGCTTATGATTCTAAAAAATCAGGTGGTTTAACGGTTTCTCATTTACGATTTGGAGATGCTCCAATTATGGCACCTTATCTGATTAACATGGCAGACTTTATCGCTTGCCATAATCAGGCCTATGTACAAAAGTACGATTTGCTTGATGGTGTTAAAGAGGGAGGTATATTCCTGCTTAATTGTGTCTGGAGTCCAGAAGAATTGGAAAAGGAACTGCCTGCATCACTGAAACGTCAGATGGCAGAAAAAAATGTTGAATTTTACACTATTAATGCAGTTGAAATTGCTAAAAGCTTAGGCCTCGGCAATCGTATCAATATGATCATGCAGGCAGCATTTTTCAAATTAGCGAAGGTTATGCCTTTAGATGAGGCAATAAAATATCTAAAACAAGCAGTGGAAAAGAACTATGGTAGACAGGGACAAGACGTTGTTGATATGAACTGGAAGGCGATTGATGCCGGCATAACTTCCATTACTAAAATTACAATTCCAGATAGCTGGAAGGATGAGCAGGACGAAAAAGTAGAAGTTAAGACCGATTTGCCTGATTTCGTTGAGAAAATTGTGATTCCAATGAATAGTCAAAAGGGAGATTTATTACCGGTGAGTGCATTCAATGGAATTGAAGATGGAACCTATCCAACGGGTGTTACACAATATGAGAAACGTGGTATCGCTATCGAGGTTCCCTACTGGGATGCTCAAAAATGTATTCAGTGTAATCAGTGCGCATTTGTATGTCCACACTCAGTGTTGAGACCTATGTTATTGACAGATGAACAGGTGAAAGCAGCTCCTGTAGGTATCATTACCAAAGCTGCCAATGGGTTTAAAGGAAAACAATTTTACATGGGATTTTCTGCTTTGGACTGTACAGGTTGTGGTAATTGCGTTGACGTTTGTCCTACTAAGGAAAAAGCACTTGAGATGAAACCTCTTGCACCAAAACGTGAAGAGTTTGAGAAATTATGGGAGTTTGCAAAAAGTGTTGAACCTATACAACTTACAAAAGAACAAAAGGCAACAGTTAAGGGCAGCCAATTCCTGCAACCACTATTTGAGTTTTCAGGTGCATGTGCCGGCTGCGGAGAAACGCCTTATGCAAAATTGATTACTCAACTTTTCGGAGACAGAATGGTAATTTCTAATGCTGCTGGTTGTGCTACTGTTTGGGGTGGTTCAGCACCATCTATTCCTTATACAAAGAATCGTTTGGGACATGGTCCTGCCTGGGGATTCTCGCTATTTGAGGATAATGCAGAGTATGGATTCGGTATGTATCTAGGTGCAAAGACTGTTCGTAAGGCAGTTGCTGATAAAGTAAGGGCTGTACTCAAAAAGGGTGTCGATAAAGAACTTGAAGAGGCAATGAACCAGTGGCTTGACGGATTTGAAAAATCAGAAGGAACACGCGAAAGAGCAGATAAACTAGCTAAGTTGCTGGAACAATATCGTGATATTCCAGAACTTGCGGAAATTTACGAGCGTCGTGATTATTTCGTTAAGCAATCGAACTGGATTTTTGGTGGAGATGGCTGGGCTTATGATATTGGGTATGGTGGTTTAGACCATGTACTTGCTTCCGGAGAAGATATCAATGTAATAGTTTTCGATACTGAAGTGTACTCAAACACTGGTGGACAGTCATCGAAATCAACACCGACAGCAGCTATTGCTAAATTTGCAGCTTCAGGAAAATATACGAAGAAAAAAGACCTTGGTATGATGGCAATGAGCTATGGTTATGTTTATGTGGCGCAGATTGCCATGGGTGCGAACAAGGCACAGACGTTGAAGGCGATTCTCGAAGCAGAAGCTTATCCAGGTCCATCTTTGATTATTGCGTATTCGCCATGTGTTAATCATGGTATCAAAGGCGGTATGGGAAAATCCCAGAGACAGGCAAAACGTGCTGTAGAAGCTGGGTACTGGTCATTATATCGATATAATCCATTGTTGAAAAAAGAAGGAAAAAACCCATTTATTTTGGACTCCAAGGACCCAACAGCTAGCTTTGAGGAATTCCTTTTAAGTGAAGTTCGTTTTGCATCCCTACTTAAACAGTATCCTGATACTGCCAAGGAACTGTTTAAAAAAGCGGAACAGGATGCAAAAGACAGACTGGAAAGCTATAAGCGTTTAAGTCAGCAAGAATACAATAATCCTCTGGTTTGATTTTTTATAAGAAATAGTATAAAATATAAGATTAGAATAGATATCTGAACAAATTAACAAAGAGGGAATAAAATGAAAAAAAGAAATGATAGTAGCAGTAATTTGAGCAAAAAAGTGTACGAACAGATTAAACGGATGATTCTGCACCTTGAAATAAAGCCGGGCGAGCGTATACCAGAGGAAAAGCTTGCAAATTTTGTTAATGGCAGCAGGACGCCCGTGCGAGAGGCGTTACGGAAGCTGGCTAATGAGGGACTAGTGAACATTTATCCTAGACGATTTTCAGAAGTGGCTTATTATGATGAAGAGGCTGTTAAACAGATTGGTGTGGTTCGTTTATCTCAGGATTTACTTTCCTGCCAGTTAGCAATAATGCATGGCTCCAATGCCGATTTTGCCCTGTTGCGCCAGTTGGCGGAAAAGTGTGAAATCGGAGCCAAAAGTGGGAACATTTATGAGCGTATAGCGTTCGATTCAGAATTCCATCTTCAGATTGCAGAAATCGGCGGAAATAAATTTTTAATTCAGAACCAGAAAAAGCTATATCTGTTGATACATCTTATTCAAATATCGAAGTATACGAGTGTTGAGGACAGTATTGCGCAGATTCAAAACCATAAAGACATTGTTGAAGCTTTGTATAATCGCGACTTTGAAAAGATTAAAGTTGTAGTCTGCAAACATTTACAGTCATTCTATAATATTGACCAAGAAATCATCGACATGTATATTAAATAATTAAACAAAGGATAAGAATATATACGAGGTAAAGAAGATGTAATAGGCTTATTAGAAAAAATAATTCCAAAACATAAAGTTTCTAATAGATGTAAATTTTATTCTAAAATTTACATCTATTTTTTTTAGGAGCGTGCCTAGCAAAGCTATAATTTGCTTACTGGTGGAAGTCCAGTCTAGGTAGTCGCAAGGAGACTAGTAACTTTAGTAACTATAAGAGTGTTAGGGAAACTGTCAGACAAGTAGTTAAATTAACTTGCCTCGCTAGGTCCTTATAGATATCCTTCAAAAATCCTCTTCGGGCTTCATAGAAGAGCTGTTTTAATAGAAAAGATTAGAGGTAAAAACAGCTCTTTAAAGTCACTTCAGAGGAAACATTGAAGGATATTTAAAACTATACTGTTAGAGTATCTAGCACAAGAGGTTAAATTAAAAAGAATAGTTAAAAATTTTATAAAATATTGCTATTAAGAGCATGCAACAAGGTATGCTCTTTTATTAATGCAAAAATTCAGTGTGCACTTTGCATATTAATATAACAATATAGTATTCCCATGAACACAAGAAAATATGATAATATTCAAACAACACAAAAAATTCTGAAATAATTAAAAAATAAAAGATGGAGGAGAGAAGCCATGGAACAGCACAAGATTGCAGTAATACGAGTAGTTACTATAGAAGAAGAAAAACTGAATTTACATGGAAAACTTATTGAAAAATACTTTCCCAACTTAATTACAGAATCATATTGCATACCTGACCAATACAATGGTGTATATGATGACATCAGCCATGAAATTGCAACTGAAAAGATTATCGATATAGTAAAACAGATACAGAGTCAGTATGACGGAATAATAGTAAGCTGTGCCGGCGATCCCGCTGTGGAAGTATTGAATCAGGAACTTGATATACCAATAGTTGGAGCGGGACATTCTGTAGCAAGTTATAGTTTAAACTTTGGAGATAAGATAGGGGTATTGGGAATAAGAGAAGAGGCACCGGAAGCTGTAAAGAAAATACTGGGCGATAAACTGGTGAAATCTGCTAAACCTGTAAAAGTTAACAATACAAATGACTTATTAACGGAAGAAGGAAAAAAATCCGTAATTGAGGCAGCAAAGAAACTAGAAGAAGCAGGTGTTGATACTATAATCTTAGCATGTACAGGATTATCCACCATAGGAGTAGCAAAATATTTAAATGACAATATAGGTATACCTGTCATTGATCCTGTATTTTCAGAGGCTTTAGTAATGAACAGCATATGTAAGTATAAATACTTTTTTTAGTAGGTGATATTTATGGAAAGTTACAATATTAAAATTACTGAAGAAATTGCAGAGGCGGCTGTATTAGGGGGACTATTCCTTGGAGGGGGCGGTGGCGGTTCATCCAAGGAAGGAATGCGAGCTGCTGAAGAAGCTTTAAAATTAGGAGAATTAACATTAGTTTCCTATGATCATATAAACAGAGACGATATAGTAATTACGGCATCAGCAGTAGGTTCACCGGCCGCGATAGAAAAGTTTGTTTCTGCTGAGCAGTGTAAGAAGGCATATGAAATGTATAGGGATTTACTTGATGGAGAAATAGGCGGAATAATTACCAATGAAAATGGGGGACATTCAACTACAAATGGATGGATAGTATCTGCAATGGCCGGTATACCTCTAATAGATGCTCCTTGCAACGGCAGGGCCCATCCAACGGCTTCCATGGGAAGTATGGGGTTAAGTCAAATAAAAGGATATAAGACTATACAAATAGCTATAGGAGGAAATCCAAATCTAGGAAAAGAGATAGAAGTAATAGCGAAAGGAAGTCTAAATGCAACATCATCAGTAGTAAGACATGCGGCAGTTGAAGCAGGTGGATTGGTAACTGTCCTTAGAAATCCTGTAAAGGCAGAATATCTAGAGAACAATGCAGCTATAGGAGGTCTTAAACAAGCTATAGATATTGGAAAAGTATTTCTCAAGCATAAAAAAGATATGGAAGCTGTATTGAAAGAGTTGTCGGAAATGATTTCATTAGAAGTAATAGTAAGAGGAATAGTAAAGAAATATGAAATCAGAACCCAGGGAGGATTTGATGTAGGATTTGTAGCAGTCGAAGCTCAAGATGGAGGTTATGAAATTACCTTCTGGAACGAATACATGACATTGGAATATGAAGGTGAAAGATTGGCTACTTTTCCCGACTTAATAGTTACTTTAGATAGTAAAACTGGAAGGGTTCTAACAAGTGCTGAACTAAAAGAGAAGGATGAAATTATAGTTGTAAAAGTGGACAGAGGTAAATTAAAACTTGGTCAAGGAATGTTTGATAAAAAACTTTTTCAAAAGGTTGAAGAGGTTCTAGAGAAAGAGATTATAAAATATGCATTTTAGAGAGGAGACGGTGCACAATGCTTAAACAGGTTATGGAGATGTATGAGTTATTAGATAGTCCAAATGCAAGTGGTAAACAAATAGAAGAGTTTTTAAGAAGCAGAGGAGCAGAAAGTGTAGTGACTGAAACTGTAACTGGCGATAAGGGAAGTACAGATTTTATAAAAGTAACAATCAAAGGTAGTGAAGGTAAAAGTATAGGTGGAGATGCTCCAACCTTGGGGATTATAGGAAGGCTTGGAGGTCTTGGGGCAAGGCCAGAAGTTGTTGGATTTGTATCAGATGGAGACGGCGCCCTTACAGTATTATCTGCAGCATTAAAGCTGATAGATATGAACAAAAATGGAGACACCCTAAAGGGAGATGTAGTAATTACAACTCATATTTGTCCTAATGCTCCTACTAGAGAACATTTTCCCGTTAGATTCATGGATTCACCAGTAGATATTGAAACAATGAACAAAATGGAAATAACAGACCAAATGGATGCTATTTTATCTATCGACACTACAAAGGGCAACAAAATTATAAACACCAGGGGATTTGCTATTTCCAGCACTGTGAAAGAAGGATACATCCTAAAGGTAAGCGATGATTTGCTTGAAATTATGATGAGGACAAGCGGAAGATTGCCCTATGTATTTCCCATATCTCAGCAGGACATAACGCCCTACGGAAATGGACTTTATCATTTAAATAGCATATTACAACCAGCCGTTGTTGCTAAGGCTCCTGTAGTAGGCGTTGCTATAACCACTGAGGTACCGGTTGCAGGTTGTGCTACTGGAGCAACCCATCTTACAGACGTAGAAATGACAGCAAGATTTGTAGTTGAAGTAGCTAAAGACTTTGGAGAAAAGAAATGTAAATTTTACGATGAAAAGGAATATGAATTAATTTTAAAGCTGTATGGAGATATGAAGAGATTCCAAACTAAAGGAGAGCAATAAAATGAAAAAGATACAAGTTACCCTTTTAGTGGAAGAATCAAAGGAGTTGATTGCTAGAGCCATATTAGAGCATAAAAAGCTTAAAACTAGTTTAAAAAGTGGAAAGGTTATACTAAAGGGTGGCACAACAATTTCAAAAATAAGTGAAAAGATTATCGGAATACCTTTAAGAATATCCGGTCGAATCTCAGAAAGAGGTACTGTATCTAGTCTTATAAACTCAGACTGTCCTCATACTATCCTAATAGAAAAAAACAAAATAAGAAATATCGATAATAGCCTAAATGAAGAATTCAATAATTTAACCGAAAATGACTTGGTGATCATTGGAGCCAATGCAATAGATGTCTTTGGGAATGCTGCCATGATGGCAGGAAGTCCTGGAGGAGGAAATGTAGGGCAAAGTATGGCACTTATATATACAGAGAGAGTAAATGTAATAATAGCAGCGGGCCTTGAAAAGCTTATACCAGGTAATATTAACGAAGTAATAAAAAATTCTAGTAGAAAGGATAAAGTTTTTTCTACAGGAATGGGAGTTGGAATGTTTCCTATATACGGTGAGTTGATAACAGAGGTTGAAGCCATACAATTGCTAGCTGATGTCAATTGTCAAGTAATTGGTGCAGGAGGACTATATGAAGCTAAGGGAAGTACTACTTTAGAGATATGGGGAGAAGATGAAGAAATAAATAAAATAATAGAAACAATAAAAAATATTAAAACAAATGAAAACAAAATTTCCGGGGAAATGATTTCTCTTCAAGAATGTGAGGCCTTTTGTGAATCCTGCGGGCGCCATGAGGGATGCAGCTACAAGAAAAGACAACTAAAAGATAGAAAAAAAGCAAAGCTAGGAATCATAACAATTGGGCAGTCACCAAGAAAAGACCTTACTGATGATATAGCAGCTTTATTAAGTAAATACATTTTGATAAGTGAAAAGGGAGTACTGGATAAATATTCATATCAGGATGTTCTAGAAAAGTTTAGCCCAAAGGAAAATGAAAATATACTCGTATCAAGAATGAGAGATGGGAAGCAGGTTATATTAAGCGAACAGAAAATTTTGGAAGAAATGCAAACCTGTATTGATGAATTAGAAAAAGAAGTAGATATTGTACTGATACTATGTACAGGAAAGTTTTTAAAGTTTAAACATAATAAACCCTTACTTATACCTCAGAGAATCTTACATTCGACTGTATCAAATTTATCAGATGGTAAAAAAATAGGTGCTATAGTGCCTGAGAAAGAGCAAATAAAACAGATGAAGGAATGGTGGAGTAAGGTAGGAGTAAATCTAAAGGTTGAAGCGGCCTCACCTTATAAGGATATAGAAAAAATTAGAGAGGTTGCAAGTAAATTTAAAGACGAGGATATAGACTATATAGTTTTAGACTGTATGGGATATTCTCAGAGTATGAAAAAAATTGTTATGGAAGAATCAGGAAAAATGGTTATATTACCTAGGACTTTGATTGCTAGAGTAGTTAATGAACTGATTGGATGATTGATATAGATAACAAAGCTCAAGGTTAAATTTATTAGGATTTTGAGAATTCTTCTGGTTCATGTGAAGATTTACCCTCTTTAAATAAAAGAAGACAGAAGTAGCAACAAATGTTTCAAAATCACTCAGAAGGAAACCTCAAAATCCCTAGAGTAATATAAATTGAATCTTAGAGTTGTCTATCTATATTTATATTTAGATTTCCTAAAAAATAAAAAGGGGGAGTATACATGGCAAAATCAAGTGAGAATTTTTCTTCAAAAGGTCCTTCTGCACTACAGCCATCTATTCTTATACTCAATATTGTAGTTGCTGTACTTGGTGCAATAATGGGACTGGAACTTATTACAAGATTAGGTATTACAACTAATACTTCCATTGTCGGAGCACTTATTGCAATACTTATAGCCAGGATACCTATCAAATTTTTTAACAATTTTAAGGATTTAAACAGTCAGAATCTAGTACAGACAGCAATCTCAGGAGCTACATTTTCAGCTGCAAATGGAATGCTGCTGCCCATAGGTATACCATATCTTATGGGAAAACCGGAACTGGTACTACCTATGTTAATTGGTGTAGGATTAGCAGTTGTTACAGATGCTACGATACTTTATTTCAGTTTTGATACTGAGGCATTTCCTGCAGAAGCTGCATGGCCTCCGGGAATAGCGGCAGCAGAAGCAATCTTGGCAGCTGCTGAAAAAGGTAAAAAAGGATTACTACTAATATATGGAATGATTGGTGGAGTTATAGGGAAATATTTTGGTATTCCAACAGATGTATTTGGTGTTACATGGATAGGTAATATATTTGCACTATTAGCTTTTGGAATTGGTTTAATAGTAAGGGGATATGTTCCTAAGTATTTTGGACTAGATATAAACGGAATGTATATACCACATGGAGTAATGATTGGTGCAGGTTTAGTAGCTTTAATACAAATTATCAGAATCGTTACTTCAAACTCAGAAAATAACGGAGATACACCTGCAGGTTTTACAAGATCGATTAAGGAAATGAGAAAGGGGTTGGGTAGAGGATATGGTGTTTATTTAGCTATAGCATTGATCATTGCAATAATAGGTGGTATAGCTACTGAAATGTCAATTGGAATGCTGATTTTATGGGTTATATTTGCTGCCTTTGCTGCAATCGCATCAGAATTAATCGTGGGTATATCCGCAATGCATTCAGGATGGTTTCCAGCGTTTGCAACAGCTCTTATATTTTTGGTAATAGGTATGCTGATTGGATTTCCTCCCTTAGCTTTAGCATTACTTGTAGGATTTACTGCTTCTACAGGTCCGGCATTTGCGGATATGGCTTATGATCTTAAAGCAGGTTGGATTTTAAGAGGTAGAGGTAAAGATGCCGAATTTGAAAAATACGGAAGAAAGCAGCAATATATAGCGGAGGTTATCAGTTTTGTAGTAGCTATTATAATTGTTGCAGCTGTTCATAAATTCTACTTTGCTCAAGACCTTTTCCCACCCGTTGATAGAGTTTATGTTGCCACAATAGAAGCCGGTGCAAGCATGGCGGTAGCTAAGAGTTTGTTGATATGGGCTATTCCTGGAGCTATTGTTCAATTTTTAGGTGGGCCATCTAGACAGTTAGGAGTATTATTTGCTACAGGTTTGCTAATCAACTATCCAATAGCTGGTATAACAGTAATTGTGGGATTAACTATAAGATATGTCATTATAAAGAAATATAAAGAAGAAGGACAGAGTGCACTATACGTTCTAGGTGCAGGGGCGATTGCTGGAGCAGCTATTTACAGCTTCTTTACTTCAACATTAAAACTTGGTAAAAAATAAAGTTTTTGTTGGCATAAGGTACTAGGTTAGTATCTTATGCCTTAACATTTTAAGAAATAGAAATAAGAATGGGAGGTTTATTATGGTACAGTACGAATTCGAGTTATTTCATGCAGCTCAAAGACTGATTAATGAAATATTAGGGGTCCAGGAGGGAGAAATAGTTTGTGTGACTGCTGATACAAGCTCAAATCAAGCAGTAGCAAATACAATCGCAGCAGCTGCTTTTGCTGCAGGGGCAAAACCCATGACAATCTGGACGCCTACTCCTTTGGGTGTAGGTAAAGCAGCAGATTCGATGCTCCCGGAAGACAGTCTTGTTGGGGCATTGTCAAACTGTGATGTTTGGATAGAAATAAATCAACAATGGTTACTATATTCTACTACCTTTGACAAGACTATGGCATCCAATAAAGATATTAGATATATAAATCTTGTTGGAATGAATCCCGATATGATGATTAGGACAATAGGTCGAGTAGATATTCTGTTGCTGAGGGAGTTTTTAGATTTGGTTACTGAAATTACGAGTAGCGGTAAACACATCAGAGTAACTACTCCCGCCGGAACTGATCTCGAATTTGAAAATCATCCTGACAGAGAATTTATTAACCATTCGGGAATTGTACCTAAAGGGACATATGAAATGCTTCCAGGACAAGTTAGTTGGACTCCTAAGTTAGAAACAATCAATGGGACTATGGTTATTGACGGAACATTAACTCCACCATGCGGACATTTGGAAGAGCCTGTTAAATTAACAATAGAAAAGGGTAGAGTAGTTAAAATTGAAGGTGGAATGCAGGCTGAACAATTTAGAAAATGGCTGGAAAGCTTTGATGATGAAAATATGTATCAGTTAGCACATATTTCCTATGGATTTAATCCAGGGGCCCGATTATCAGGAGATATCGTTGAAGATGAACGCGTATGGGGAGCTACTGAATGGGGTATCGGCAACATAGGACCGAGATTGGTTCCAGATATTCCAGGAGGCGTTCCTGCAGCGTCTCACTGTGACGGTATAAATCTAAACTCATCGGTATGGGTAGATGGCAAGCAAATATTAGATAGGGGTAAGGTTGTATATCCTGAAAAACTGGTTGAACTAGCTAAAAAACTAGGTACACTATAATAATTATCAAACCTCCAATTTCGATTTGGAGGTTTGATAATTTAAAGAAAATTTTATTTTTCATTTGATTGTATGGTATGATTTAAGTAAAAATCACATTGGGTGAGGAATTATGAAAGTAAAAGATATTTTCAACTTAAATAATGATTTTAAAGGATTTAAACTATTGGCTGGAGAGGGTGGACTCAATAAAGAAGTAAAGGATGTAGAAATTTTGGAGGTGCCTGACGGTGTTTATTGGACCAAAGAAGGAGATTTAGCAATAACGACGGCATATTTTCTATATAAAGAAAACAGTGATCTTACTTCATGGATAGAAACATTAAATGAAAAAGGAGCTGCTGGACTGGGAATTAAAACAGATAGATTCCTGAAAAAAATATCGGCAAAAGCCATCAAAAAGGCCAATGAGCTTAACTTCCCCTTGTTTGAAATACCTATACACATAGGGTACAGCGATATGACATGGCCAATTATTAGTAAAATATTAGGTGAAAGTGAGTTCACAAACTTTAGGCTTGAAAAATTTAATGACGAATTAATTAGTTTAAGTTCCAATCATTATAGCTTAAAGGATATCTTTAATATAATGAAAAAACATATAAAGAATCCTTTCGTAGTATTTTCTTCTAACAAAAAAATAGAATGTATACTAAATAATCAGAAAGTGTTGCCAATAGCCAATATTATTACTCTTTTAAATGAAAGAAAGAACACAATAGATACTTCAGTTGATTTTATATGTTTAGAATATGCTTACAAAGTATTTGTTAAAGCCTTGAAAACTGAAGGAGAAGTAATTGGTTATCTTTTTATTATTATTAATAAAGATAATCATCAAAATCTTGATTTGAAGATAGCTTCGTTGTCGTGCCCCTATTTAATAGTTGGAATTATATTAGAAAAATCACATGATTACCTTAGATACGATTCTAAAGAAAGTTTTTTAAAGGCGATAATAGATAATGAGGTTTCAAATAGGATGAAATTAAAGAGGGATGCCGCTTACTATAATATTGCATATGATTTAAAAAGAGTAATATGGATAATTGAAATAGAATCAAAGCATGAATTAGAAGTTAATTTCAATAATATTCGTGACCTTATTAAAAGCAAGTTAGATTCTGTTGAAATCCATATAATTCATGATAATAATAGTGTTATTTGTATTAATAATTTAAATGAAAAAATGTATAGGAAAATTTGGTTTCAACATTTGCTGAAAGAGCTTGAGTATAAATTTCCTGGTTGCAGTTTTAAAATAGGTGTAAGTAAAACCTTTGATAGCTTAGATAAATTGTCAATTGCCTATGATGAAGCTAGATTTAGCCTTGAGAAAGGGTCGAAAATTGAAGGAGAAAATATTCAATTATTTGATGATTTGATTATATATTATATTTTGAATGAGGTTTTAAACAACCCCCAGATAATTAGAATATATGAGGATACTATAAAAAAATTAAAGGATTATGATGTGAATAATGGAACCGAACTCATAGGAACATTGAGTTGCTATATAGAGAACAACTATAATGTTTTGAAGACTGCGGAATATTTATATATCCACAGAAACACCTTGTATAAAAGGCTTAAGAAAATAGAAAGTATTATGGAATTAGATATTAAGAATGCACATAAAAATTTAATTATAGGGCTAGGGCTAAAACTACATAAGTTATATAGTAATACAGAAATTTAAAGGGTAATAAAAATATGATGAATAGTCAAAGATTGTTATATCTTCTTATCTTTAAAGGTTATGTATTTTAACTTCTGCTTTTATATCTGAATTGCCAGATCTCTTGAAAAACTGGTATAATGGAAGTATTAAAGAATGATATATATATTTATATTATAACGCAGATAGGTGCTAGCTATGGAGGTATAACAATGCAAATAGGTTTAAAAGTCATGGAGTATATCTTAAACAATTCTATTAACGGCATTGTTATATTCGATAATAAGTTTAAGATTGCTTTTTCCAACAAAACAGCTCAGGAAATTTTAGAGTACAAAAATAGTTTAGTAGGCAAATTTTTTCATGATTATGTTCCGAAAGAAAATCTTGATGAAATAAAGCGCAGCACAGATGAAACCTTTCATAAGATACGATTTAAAAATAAAGTCATTATCTTTGATATTTTACCTATTTATGAGCAGCAGACTAGAAAAGGGTATACTGCCATTTTTCAGGATGTTTCCAAATATGAGTCAATAGTAGAGGAAATAGGCAAGTTTAAAGAATTAAATAGGAGATTAGAAGCCATAATAGATTCATCCTATGATGGTATATACGTTACCGATGGAAATGCAAAAACGATTTTAGTAAATAAAGCATATGAACGTATAACGGGAATCAGAGCAAAAGATGTAATTGGGAAAAATATGACAGAACTGGTTGAAGAGGGATTTTACAGCAAATCCGGTTCTCTAGCAGCTATTGAAACAGGTAAACAAGTTACTTTAAGGCAAAGATTAGTATCGGGAAAGGAAATTTTAATAACCAGTACTCCTGTATATGACTGCAATGGTAAAAGAGAGTTTATAGTTACTAATGTAAGGGATATTTCTGACCTAGTAGAGCTACAAAAAAAATTATCTGTGACAGAAGCTTTGAATGAAAAGTATAGATCTGAGCTCGAAAATATGAAGAATCAGATTATAGATGTTCCAGAGATTATAGTTAAGGATAGAAATATGCTGCAAACGGTTATGACTGCATTAAAGGTGGCAAAGGTAAATACAACGGTTTTACTAATGGGAGAAACTGGCGCTGGAAAGGGACTAATTGCTAAGCTTATTCATAAAAATAGCCCAAGAGCACATAAAAAATTTATACAAGTAAATTGTGGTGCGATTCCAAGGAATCTGATGGAGTCGGAGCTTTTCGGGTATGAGAGGGGTTCTTTTACGGGTGCATTAAAAAGCGGGAAAATGGGAGTGTTTGAACTTGCAAACAATTCTACCCTATTTCTAGATGAAATATCAGAACTCAATCTAGATATGCAGGTAAAACTTTTAAAAGTTCTTGAAGATAATGTAGTTACACGTATTGGGGGAGAAGAACCTATACCTATAAATGTTCGGATAATTGCTGCATGTAATCAGGACTTAAAAGAAATGGTCAATAAAGGATTATTTAGAGAAGATTTATATTACAGACTTAATATAATTCCTATTGTAATCCCACCACTTAGAGAGAGAAGAGATGACATAATTCCTCTATGCCTTAACTTTTTGAATGAGTATAATAGCAAGTACAATATGAATAAATATTTTACCACGTCAGCATTAGATTCCCTTATGGAATATTCCTGGCCGGGGAATGTAAGGGAATTGAGAAATTTGGTTGAGAGACTTGTAATCGTATCTCAAGATAACAAGATTGATGAGTCTACACTACCCGGATATATAACTAATAGAAAAGAAAATAGAGTCGTTGACATCCTTGAAAATGAATACGAAGGAATGGGGTTAAAGGAAGCAACTGAAAAATTTCAAAAAAAACTTATACTTAGAGCAATTGAAAAGCAAGGATCACGGCGAAAGGCAGCTGAATATTTAAATGTGGATCCCGCAACAGTCACAAGAAAATTGAAATAATTAATGGTATTGCATTTTTGCAAAACTTTGCAAAAATGCAATAAGCAATCCCCACGTGTTTTGCAAGTTTGCAAAACACGTGGGGATTTTGTTTAGAAAGCTGTGAAAAAAGTGGCAAATTCACCTTAATGAGTTGTTGGCATGCTATTTGCAATATTATATCCATGAAATAATTCTATAAATAGAGGAGTGAAGAATATGCCTTTAAAAAGTCCAGAGGAATATTTAGAAAGCTTAAGAAAAATGAAAATGGAAGTTTATTTGTTTGGAGAGAGAGTAGAAGAACCTATAGATCATCCAATAATTCGTCCTTCTTTAAATTCTGTAAAAATGACCTATGAATTAGCACAAGATCCACAATATGAAGACCTGATGACAGCTACCTCCAATTTAACGGGAGAAAAAATCAATCGTTTTACTCATTTACATCAAAGTGAAGAAGACTTAGTAAAAAAAGTTAAGATGCAGAGACTTTTAGGTCAAAAAACGGCTTCCTGTTTCCAAAGATGCGTAGGTATGGATGCCTTCAATGCTGTGTACAGTACTACATATGATATGGATAAAAAATATGGTACAGAATACTTTGACCGATTCGTAGAGTATTTAAAGTACGTGCAAACTGAAGATTTAGTTGTTGATGGCGCAATGACTGATCCTAAAGGAGATCGCGGCCTTCCTCCTTCAAAACAGGCTGATCCGGATCTCTTTCTTCGCATCGTAGAGAAAAGAGATGATGGTATAGTTGTCAGAGGTGCCAAAGTTCATCAAACCGGTATAGTAAATTCACATGAGGTACTGGTTATGCCTACAATAGCTATGAAAAAGGAAGATAAGGACTATGCGGTATCCTTTGCAGTACCGACTGATACTTCAGGTATTAAGATAATATATGGAAGACAATCCTGTGATACTAGAAAACTTGAAGAAGGAACTTTAGATAGAGGAAATCCTAAGTTTGGTGGTCATGAGGCCCTTGTTATATTTGACAATGTTTTTGTACCAAATGAGCGAATTTTCATGTGTGGGGAATACGATTTTTCAGGAATATTGGTTGAAAGATTTGCCGGATATCACAGACAGAGCTATGGAGGATGTAAAGTAGGAGTTGGAGATGTATTGATAGGCGCAGCCGCATTGATAGCGGAATATAATGGCGTTCCAAAAGCATCCCATATAAAAGATAAAATAATTGAAATGATACATCTTAATGAAACCCTTTACTGTACAGGAATAGCATGTTCTAGTGAAGGACATCCGACTGAAGCAGGAAACTACGAAATAGATATGCTATTAGCCAATATATGTAAACAAAATGTTACCAGATTTCCTTATGAAATAGCCAGATTGGCTGAGGATATAGCAGGTGGATTGTTTGTTACTATGCCTTCGGAGCAGGATCTAAAGAGTCCTGAAATCGGTAAATATATTGAAAAGTATTTAAAAGGCGTAGAAGGTGTGCCTACCATTAATAGAATGAAAGTGCTAAGACTGATTGAGAACATGACTCTAGGTACTGCAGCAGTAGGATATCGTACTGAATCAATGCATGGAGCCGGTTCTCCCCAAGCACAGCGTATTATGATTAGCAGACAGTCAAACTTAGACATGAAAAAGAAATTAGTTAAAGACCTATTGGATATAGAGGACTGATAATATGTACAATGACATACAAAAGGTTTTAAATCGGTATATCAGGCCGAAATTACAAGCAGACGGTGGAGATATCGTTATCTTAGATTTTAAAGAAAAGGAAAAACATCTAAGATTGAGGTTAATGGGACAGTGTTGTACCTGTCCCCATTCCTTCTATACTATTGAAAACATTGTAAAGGCGACTTTGAAATCTAAGTTTAAAGATATAGACACGATTGTAGTTGAGACGGGGTTATCAGAAGAAATGCTTGAACTTGCCAAGAAGTATTTAGGAGGGTAAAGGGAATAATGGATTGGAGAGAGGAATATAAAGAGAAGTTATGTGATGCAAGCCAGGCTGTGAAAAATATTAAATCAGGGGATCGGGTTGTGATTGGTCATGCATCAGGTGAGCCTCAAACACTGGTTAGGGCTATGGTGGATAATTATAAATTATATGAAGATGTAGAGATAGTGCATATGGTAGCCATGGGTGAGGGAAAGTATATGGAGCCGGATATGGAAAAGCATTTTAGACATAATGGTCTTTTCTTAGGTGGAAGTACTAGAGAAGCGGTTGCAGAAGGCAGAGGAGATTATACACCTAGCTTTTTCTTTGAAATTCCTAGTTTGTTTAAAGATAAAATTTTACCAGTAGACGTGGCACTTATCCAAGTATCTAAACCTGATGACCATGGGTATTGCAGCTTTGGAATTTCCTGTGACTATACTAAGGGAGCGGCAGAAAATGCTAAAATCGTTATAGCCCAAGTAAATGATTATATGCCGAGAACATTAGGAGAATGTTTTATTCACATAAGGGATATAGATTATATCGTTGAGGCATCGGAGCCGTTGATAGAACTGGCAGCTCCTAAAATTGGTAATGTAGAAAGAAAAATAGGGGAGCATTGTGCAAGCCTGATAGAGGACGGAGCTACCCTTCAACTGGGCATAGGTGCAATACCTGACGCTGTACTATCTTTTTTAAAGGAAAAGAATGATTTGGGAATTCATTCGGAGATGCTTTCCGATGGTATATTGGGGTTAATAGAGAACGGAAATATTACTAATAAGGCAAAAACGCTGCATAGAGGTAAGTCTGTCGTGACATTTCTAATGGGAACTAGAAGATTGTATGATTATGTTGATAATAATCCAAGCGTTATGGTATGTCCCGTTGACTATGTGAACAATCCTATTGTTATTGCACAAAATCACAGAATGGTATCAATCAATTCAGCAATACAAATAGATTTGATGGGACAGGTAGCTGCAGAAACTATAGGATATAAACAGTTTAGTGGTACAGGTGGTCAGGTGGATTTTGTGAGGGGGGCTTCTTTATCTAAAGGTGGCAAATCTATTATTGCCATGCCATCTGTAGCGTCGAAGGGAAAGATTTCAAGGATAGTACCGATACTTGATGAAGGTGCTGCCGTAACAACCTCAAGAAATGATGTGAGGTACGTAGTAACTGAGTATGGAATAGCAGACCTGAAAGGAAAGACATTAAGAGAGAGAGCTAGAGAATTGATTAGAATTGCGCATCCAAGTTTTAGAGATATGCTCCATGAAGAGGCTAAAAAAAGATTTAAACAATTTTAAACTAGGGGGATTGTAATATGATGAGAAAAAACGGTGGGGAACAACCTTATATTCCTGCAGGAATTTTTAAAGTAAGGTTTCCATTTATACATTATAAATGGGAATGGTCAGAAGCTTTTCAAGCCATCTTAATGTGTGCAACCTGTCTGGGAGCAATACCAATACTTACGGAAGTTTTGGGAGTATCCTTTGAACTAGCATGGTCCATGGTTATTATAAATGGGCTGTTATACAGTGTTCATGCTCTGCTTGGAGATCCTGTGGTTCCCGGGTGGATAACTCCATCCA
>JACCKY010000071.1 GCA_014236755.1 Candidatus Petromonas tenebris
GTGGTTACTTCTAACTTTGTTTTTAATGACCTATCTATACCTTTACAATTTCAACCTTATTATAGTAAAGATGTTTGTACAAAGCTTAATAAGCCTTTTAAAAGCAAAGTTGACATTGCTAAAGATTTTATTAATGATTTTAATGCTCCAGACAACTGTGATTCTATTTACTGCCTAATTGATAGTTGGTATACTAGTACGCCTTTAATAGAATCTTGTTTGAAAAAAGGGTTTCATGTCATCGGTGCTTTGAAGTCAAATAGGATAATTAATCCTTTTGGTTTTAAAGCTAAGCTTTCTCAGCTTGCTAACTCTATTGATCCTAATACCTTAGATGTCGTTACCGTCAAAGGTAAAAGTTATAGAGTTTATAGATATGAAGGACCTGTAGGGTCTTTTGAGAATGCTACCGTACTAATTTGTTATGAAATTAATGGCGAAGATCTTGAGTCGCCTGTATATCTTTTATCCACTGATATTGAACTAGATACACATAAAATAATTGAATACTATTCAGTAAGATGGAAGATTGAAACTAATTATAAGTATCTAAAATCTAATTTGAGTTTTGATAAATATAGAGTTCGTAGCATCCTTTCTATAGAAAGATATTTTTTGATTATATTCTTAGCTATCAACTTTTTAGAATTATTTAGATTTAAATCAACTAATTTAGCTATTAAAACTATAGGAGATACTATTAATTACTTTCATAGCCTATCGGCTAAAGAGCTAATTTATTACATTTACAGATGTTGTAAAGCCAATATACCTTTAAAAGATATTTTTAAATCTCTTAAAATCGCTTCCTAAGCTTTTTAAAGAAATTATATTATTTTCACGTAATACTTATGTCTTAGCATATGGATAATTCTAACTTAATAGCTAAAAATATCCTTAATTACCAATTTAGATTTTAAAATTGCAGAACTTAAATTTGTAATATAAATTTAATATTTTTTATCTGGAGGAACTTCAATGAAAATTTTCAGGAAGTTTAAATGCTTGTACAAAGAAAAATTTACTTTTATTATTGTCCCCCACAATGGAAAAAATACGAAGCAATTCAAGCTTAATAAGCTATTAATTTACTCCTCTTTAACTTTGATTACTTCTGCCTCGATATTTTTTATTACAGCTACATTTTATCTTTTTAGTGAAAATACCCTCTTAGTTGAGACTCTACAGATAAAAAATGACGAAATTAATAACCTAAATATTATAACAGACCAGCAAAAGGCTGAAATAGAAGAGCTGAAAAATACTTCAAAGATGGTAATGGACAAATTGTCTCAGTTGTATGCTCTTGAAAATAAAGTTAGAAATATGGTTGGTCTAAAAAATGTCGCAAAAGAAAATAACCTTTTAAAGGTATCTAGATCTTTTGACCGGACGAATTCTTACATTGACGGTAGTGGGTTTTATTCCGATTTAACTAATGATAAATCGGTAGATGAAATTACAAATCTGATAGACCTACAAAAAGATAATTATGATAATTTCATCAAAGAGTTAGAAAAACAACTTAAATACCTTGAATGTAGACCCGATAAATGGCCGGTCTCTGGAAGGATAACTTCTAAGTTTGCCTATAGAATCCATCCCATCTCAGGAAAGAGACAGTTCCACGATGGTCTTGATATAGCCAATGATTCAGGTACTAAAATTGTTGCTGCCGGTAGCGGTATAGTAACTTATTCCGGATGGAATGGAGGATATGGTAGAGTAATTATAATTTCCCACGGTTATGGATATAAAAGCGTATACGCTCATAATCGGAAAAACCTTGTTGCGGTAGGAGAGCGGGTTAAAAAAGGACAAGTAATTGCAGAACTTGGTAACACCGGTAGAAGTACTGGGCCCCACTTACACTTTGAAGTTTACTACAAAGGTAATAAAATCGATCCTTTAAAAATCTTAAAAAGTAAATAATCTTATGCATAGGAGGAATATTAATGCTAAAGAAAAAAGGTAACTCTTCCCCAAATGGCTTTGACACTCTGATTGGAAAAAACGCAAGTTTTGAAGGTACATTCAAAACTACTGGTCTGTTAAGAATAGACGGAAAGTTTGATGGCAATATAGAGGTTTCCGGCGATATTATAGTTGGTAAGGATGGAAGAATTAATGGCAATATAAAATCTAATAATGTTGAAATTTCTGGAATAGTAGAGGCCAACGTAGTCTGTGAAGAACAACTTAAAATTTCCTCTTCAGGAAAATTGTACGGAGATATAGAAGTCGGTAGCTTTGTAGTGGAAGAAAAGGGAGTTTTCGATGGCAAGTGTAAAATGAAAAATGAAACTAATCCAGAAACTGAAAGCAAGAAGTCATCTAAAATTAAGGCTGTATAAGTGTGCATCTTTTGCACGCTTTTTTATTAGGAAAGGAACTCAAACATTTTTTTGAAAAATTGCAGGTATAAAACAAAGTAAATTCAAGGGATGCAAGAAATTACAAACTTTTACCAGTTAAATATTAAAAAGGCTAACAGCTAACTGCTGACCGCTCATTGCAAAAAGGTGACGGGCCGCAAGAAAGACCCTAAAGAACGACTAGGATTTGCCAAGAGCTAAGAGCTAATCAGGGCTACCAACTACGAACTACCAACTACAAACCAACAAATGAGTCGAAGACGCCTTTGTTCTTAGGAAAAGAACTCAAACTTTCTTTTCTATAAAAAATGGAGGGTACAGGGGGTATTCCCCCGCCGTTTCCATGATGGTGATCAGGCCACTTGCGGTCACCCGTAGGAATCATGCTGACTATCGAAAGTAGCTTGTCTGCTTTTTTTATAGTATTGGTTTGTAAGAATTTTCTTTTGATAAATAATTAGTATCTTCTTTTTTTATATATTTATTAATAGTATCGCTTAAGATCTCTATACCCTTTTCAATATCCTTAGGATAAACTGCAGCTATACTTAACCTTAAAAATCTGTTATCCTTTCCTGAAGGATAAAAAACTCCTCCTGGTACAAAAACAACATTCTTATTAATACTTTCCGTATATAGTTCACTAGCTGAAAATCCATGGGGCAGTCCTATCCAAAAGTTTATTCCTCCTTTTGGATTGCCCCAAAGCACTTCTTCAGGCATAAGTTTTTCAAGGCTGTCTATCATAGTGTCAAATCTTTCTTTATAAATCTTTTTCATGTAAATAATATGTTTTTTCCATATGTCCTTTCTCAAGTATAGGTCAAAAGCCCTTTGAATAAGTCCTGAAGTAGATATATCAGATGTATGTTTTGCAGCTAATATATCATTATTTAATTTTAAAGGTACTATTAGAAAACCCAGCCTCAAACCAGGCATGAATATTTTAGAAAAGCTTTTTATATAAATAACGTTTTCATTATTGTCCATACTTTTCAATGTCATATTTTCTTTAGTATAGAAGTTTAAATCGCTCAAATAATCATCTTCAATCACAATAACATTATATTTATATGCTAACTCTAGAAATCTTTTCTTTTTTTGGCTACTGTAAGAATATCCTGTAGGGTTATGAAAATTAGGCATAGTGTAAATAAGCTTCGGATTGTGTTTTTTAAAATAGTCTTCTAAAACATCAAGATCTATTCCTTCTTCATTAGTAGGGACTTCATATATTCTAACACCTCTGGATTTAAAAGTAGCTATTGCCCCAGTATAGGTTGGACTCTCAACTATAACCGTATCACCGTAATTCAAGAGCGCCTTTGATATCACGTCTATTCCTTGCTGTGCTCCTGAAATAATTTGGATATTTTCAACTGAAGTATTAATATTGTACGCCTCAAGATACTTAGTTATGGATTCCCTTAGGGGATAGTATCCCTTACTAGCTTGATATCCAAAAGCCAATCCCTTATCTCTATCTAAAACCTCGTTTAAAACATCTTTAAAATCCTCTACTGGAAACAATTCTGGTGTTGGAGTAGCGCTTGCAAAGTTAATCATATTGTCTTTAATTTGTATCTGACCTCTATCCATCAGTTTTAAGCTTTTATATATCTCTTCTTCTCCGTCTTCATAGGTAGCTATAAAGTTACTATCCATTCTTTTATCTGAAACAAACGTACCGCTACCTACCTTCTTATATACATAGCCTTTACTTTCAAGGAGATCATATGCCTTTACAACAGTTACATTATTTATATCTAAAAGCTCTGCTAGTTTTCTTATAGGAGGTAGTTTATCATCTGACTTTATGACATTTTTTTCTATCAACCCTCTGATAGCATTGAATAATTGTATATACATATGCTCTCTTGAATCTCTTTTTAGTTTGATATGTCTGTATTTATCCATATTTAATCACCTAATTAAACATTTTTTATTTGACTCCTTAATTTATTTTTATCCCTGCAACTCTATTATAAATCAATAATTTTATTATTCAAATCATTATAGAAAACTTTATCATAAAAACCTTAATATTTTGTGAAAATATCAATAACCTTTTAAGACAAAAGTAAAGTGTGGATTAATCCACACTTTGTTTTATCCCAACTGATTATAGAGCTCCCACTTTTACAAGTGGGAGATAGAGTAAGGAAGTTAGGTAAAGTTTCACAATAATTTAGTAGGAGATAAAACTCCTACTAAATTGTTCAACTTTTATCTACCATTATCGTATTTGTCAATTAATGACTGTAATTTTCTTGCCTGCATGCCTACTTCCTCAGCAAACTTTTTAAATGTATCTGCCACTTCCTGATCTTGTACCTGCTTTGCAAACATTTCGTAATCTCGAACATTTTCTTGGGCATCAAGAAGTTTTTTCATTATGGTATCTCTTGTATTCATATTCATAAAAAGCACCTCCTTATTTTCCTATAGTTATTTTTCTCTATAATTGCAATTTTATGTGCAAAATCTACTGTTATATTTTAATTATTTTGAAAGAACTATGGCTTTCTCTTTAGAAGGTGCTTATTTTATTATATATTCATAATTTCTTTAAACTCACTGGCTTTATTTCTACTTACAGACACCTTTACATCATCTACATGGTTTAGAACTACTTGAAAGGTTCCATTAAACCAATTGTATATTTCTTTAACTTCATCTAAATTTATCAGATAACTTCTATGACTTCTAAAAAAATTATAGCCCGACAATTTTTCTTCCAACTCCGATAAAGTTAAATTAGTACAAAATTCACCGATTTTAGATCTTATTATAGTATTTCTATCCACTGTTGTTACAAAAAGGATATCCTCAGGGTTTAGAGGTATATACTTTCCATTTTTATAAACACATATCTTCTTAACCTTTTTGGAATCCTTAAAATCTCTAAGAAACTTATTTATCTTATTTTTAGCTTCTATTCCAGCATCTTTATTTGCTTCATTACTAATTAAAAAATTATTAATCCTTTTTATAGTTTTTTCAAGTCTTTTTTTGTCAATAGGCTTTAATATATAATCGATGGCATTGACTTCAAAGGCTTTTATTGCATACTGGTCATATGCAGTAACAAATACTATATAAGGTCTATGGTAAAGCTTCATAATCTCGTATACCAGCTCAAAGCCGTCCATTCCACTCATATTTATATCTAAAAAAATGACATCGGGCTCATATTTTTTTATGGCAGCCAGGGCCTCCACACTATTTGAAGCCTCCCCTAGAATTTTAACTCCTCCGATTTCCTCCAACAGATATATTATCTCATCACGAGCAGGCATTTCATCATCAACCACTACACATCTCATGCAATTTTCCCCCTCAGTCTTGTATCCTTCTTAGGTATTTTTATATTTATAGCCGTTCCCTCACCTAACTCACTTAAAATTTCAAGACCATATTCTGAACCATACTTGCATTTTAGTCTTTTATTTACATTCTTCAGACCTATGGATTCCTCGTTATCACAATCTAGTAGTAATTGCTGTAAAGTCATTGGTTCAATTCCAACTCCATTATCAATAACAGATAATCTAACGTATTTATCCCTGTCCTTGGCAATAATTTTGACTTCAAGTATATCACCGTTGCTTTTAAGTCCATGCTTTACAGCATTTTCTACTATAGGCTGTAAAATCAGGGGTGGTATTTTTATTTGTAATCCCTCATCAATATTAAAATGAATTTTTATTTTGTCACCAAATCTAGCATGAACAATTGCTAAATAAGATTTTATATGAGAAATTTCTTGATAAAAATCTATTTCATCCTGATTAACCTTCATATTTTGTCTTAAATAATCTCCTAAATGTATTATTAACTCCCTGGCTTGACCGGGTTTAGTTCTAATAAATGAAGCTATTGTATTAAGAGAGTTAAATAAAAAATGGGGATTGATTTGGGCTTGAAGTACCTTAAGTTCAGCTTTAGCTAATAATTTTTTCTGGTACTCAATCTTACTTAATTCAATTTGAGTTGAAAAAAGTTCAGCAAGTCCTAGAGCAAGCTGTATATCCAGATTTGTAACTCCAGGTTTTTCAGTTCTATAAAGCTTTAAAGTTCCAATTACTCTATCTCGCTCTTTCAATGGTACAATTACAGCTGAATGAAGATTGCATTTACCACATCTACACCCTATATCGTCCTTATTATTTGCAACTTTATAAACACCAGCTTTTATTACTTGATAGGTTAAATCCGTCATGGGTATGCTTCCCGTCTTATGATGGTCGCTTCCTACTCCAACATGGCATAGTATCTTTTCTTCATCAGTTATTGCAACAGCCTCAAGTCCTGCCATATCGTAAATGATCTGAGCTGTTGATTGTGCAGTTTTAGTATTAAATCCTTTTCTTAAATAGGGAAGTGTCTTATTCGCAATTTTCAAAATTAACTGAGCCTTTTCGGCAGCAACCTGTTCCTGCTCAAGGAATATCTGCTGCGTAATTCCAATAAATATTGATATCCCTATGGAATT
>JACCKY010000017.1 GCA_014236755.1 Candidatus Petromonas tenebris
GAAGAAACTGGGGCAGACATTGACTATGGTTTTAGGGTATTTAAAGTAGATACTACTAATATGAAGGATGTATATTATTTACCTGATGAATTAGACCAGAACTTAATAGAGAAATTTGAATCCAATATTAAGGAAGATAGGACAGGATTAGATTTACTTATTCAGGTAATGCTAGAAGCCGGATTAGAGTTATCTTTACCAATCGAAACTAAAATGATTAATGGAAAGGAAGTTCATTTTGTAGCTGAAGATTCTTTAGTTACTTGTTTTGATGAAGATATAGATGAAGAATTAATAAAAGAAATTGCTAAAATTAAGCCTTTAAAGGTAGTCTTTAGAGATAACTCCTTTAACTCTTGCCCAGATAGAATAAATTTAGAGGAAATATTTAAAAGTATATCTCCTAATACAGAGATTAAGGTTCTATAAGGGGTGATTGGATGAAGATAAAATTTAAAGAGCAAAGATTCCAATTAGATGCTGTTCAATCTGTAGTTGACTGTTTTAAAGGACAAAAAAATGAATCCTCTAAATTTATATTAGATAAAGGCAGAGCAAAGAGCGTATTAGAAGGACAAGTTCATGTTTTATATGATGAAGGATTTAAAAACAAAGCAATAGAAATAACAGAAGAAGATATACTTGAAAATGTAAAAAGAGTTCAAATAAGAAATGGATTAAAACCATCACAAAAACTAGAGGGAAAATACAATTTAACCATAGAAATGGAAACGGGAACAGGAAAAACCTACACTTATATAAGAACCATGTATGAACTGTATAAACACTATGGATGGAGTAAATATATCGTGGTAGTTCCATCTATTGCTATTAGAGAAGGGGTGTACAAATCATTCCAAATAACAGAAGACCATTTTATGAACATATATGGAACTAAAATTAGATATTTTATTTATAACTCTAAGCAACTCCATAAAATTGACCAGTTTGCATCAGATTCAGGCATAAATGTAATGATTATAAACTCTCAAGCATTTAATGCAAGGGGTAAAGATGCAAGAAGAATATATATGGAGTTAGATGATTTTGCCTCAAGACGACCTATTGATGTAATAGCCCAGACTAATCCAATACTCATAATAGATGAGCCCCAGTCAGTAGAAGGTAAAAAGACAAAAGAAGCGTTGAGATTATTTAATCCACTATTTACTTTAAGATATTCAGCTACACATAAAGAAGAATTTAATAAAATATATAGATTAGATGCATTGGATGCCTACAATAAAAAATTAGTTAAGAAAATTAAAGTAAAAGGAATATCTGTAAAAGGTTTAACAGGTACCGATGGATATATTTATTTTGAAGGTATAGATTTAAGCAAAAAGAATAAGCCAATGGCTAAAATTGAGTTTGAAGTAAAACAAAAATCAGGTATAAAAAGAGTCCCTAGGAATGTAGACGAAGGTTATGATTTATACACCCATTCTAATTATATGGAACAATACAAAGGATATAGAGTAGCCGAAATAAATGGATATAAAAATACTATAACATTTACCAATGGTGTTACATTATATGCCGGAGATGTTCAAGGAGATATAAGTGAAATAAATATTAGAAGAATACAAATAAGGGAAGCAATTAAATCTCACTTTGAGAGAGAAAAAGCGTTATTTGATAAAGGAATTAAAGTATTGACTTTATTTTTTATAGATGAAGTTGCAAAATATAGACAATATGATGAATTTGGAGAAGAGAAAAATGGAGTATATGGAGAGATATTTGAAGAAGAATATTTGAACATTCTCAATGAATATATAACTTTATTTAATGACCCATATGTAGAGTATTTGAAAAGTATTGATGTTAAAGATACTCATAACGGTTATTTCTCTATAGATAAAAAGGGAAGGATGATTGACCCTAAAGCTAAAGGAAAGGAAAAGTTATCTGAAGATGAATCAGCCTATGATTTAATAATGAAGGATAAAGAGAGATTATTAAGCTTTGATGAACCAGTTAGATTTATCTTTTCTCATTCTGCATTAAGAGAAGGATGGGACAATCCAAATGTATTTCAAATTTGCACATTAAAACATAGCGATTCTGTTATAAAAAAGAGACAAGAAGTAGGTAGAGGACTTAGACTTTGTGTAGACCAAAATGGAAATAGAATAGATGCTGAAACTCCAGGGGTAAATGTTCATGATATAAACGTATTAACAGTTATAGCCAGTGAATCCTATGAATCCTTTGCAAAGGGGCTTCAATCTGAAATCGCTGAGACATTATCTGATAGACCACAGAAAGCTAATGCAGAATTCTTCTTAAATAATGTAATTAAAAATGCTAGAGGCGAGGAATTGATTATAGATGAAACTTTAGCGAATACTCTTCATCGCTCTTTTATAAGAAATGAATATGTTGATGATAATGATTATTTAACTGAGAAATATTATAAAGATATAGAAAAAGGTAAAATAAAATTACCTGATGAATTTGAGGATTTTAAAGAAGGTATTGTACAGTTAGTAGAAAAAATTTATACAGAAGGTGTTACTCCTCTTGTTGAAAATAGTAGAGCTGAAAATATTAAAGAACTAAAGACTAATGAAAACTTTAAGAAAAAAGAATTCAAAGAATTGTGGGAAAAGATAAATATGAAAACTTCATATTATGTAGATTTTGATACAGATGAACTAATTAGAAATTGTATAAATGCTCTAGACAAAGACTTAAGAGTATCGGATTTAGCCTATAAAATAAAAGTTGGAGAGATGGAGTCTATATCTTCTAAAGAAGAATTAGAAAAAGGTGAATCCTTTGTAGTAAAAGAATCTGAAATGAGTAAAGATTATTCAAAAATAACGACAACGTTAAAATATGATTTAATAGGCAAATTAGTAGATGAGACAAAGCTTACTAGAAATGCTATAGTGAAGATACTAAAAGGGATAAAACCAAATACTTTCTACCTATTTAGAAAAAACCCAGAAGAATTTATATTAAAAGCCTCAAGAATAATTAACGAACAAAAAGCTACTATGATAATAAAGCATATTACGTATAATCCTATAGATCAAGTTTTTGATGAAAATATATTTACGAGTAATAATTTAAAAGGAACTTTAGGGAAAGATACTATAGATGTTAAAAAACATATTTACGATTATGTAGTTACTGATTCAAAACTGGAGATGGAATTTGCTAAAGAGCTTGATGCCAGTAAAGAAGTCTGCGTATATGCTAAACTTCCAAAGGGATTCTTCATACCAACTCCTGTAGGAAACTACAACCCAGATTGGGCTATAGTATTTAATGAAGGCAAGGTAAGACATATATATTTCATAGCAGAAACTAAAGGAGCACTTGATTCTTTAAAAATTCGGACAGATGATATTGAAAATGCCAAAATACATTGTGCAAGAGAACATTTTAAGAAAATAAGTAATGATACTGTAAAATATGATGCAGTAGGAAGTTATGAGATGTTGATGGAAAAGGTAATGGGTAGATGAGTCAAAGTTTAACTTTGACTCTTTTATAGTGGTTCGCCCAGCATGGGCGACAACTTGGTGGTAAAAGGGGCTGGCCGTGCTAACCACTAGCCAAAGGCAAGGGTGTCCACCGTGAGGTGGAATCTGAAGGAAGCCGGAGGCAAAATCCTGTTCCGAGGTATATGAATCACATTCGAGGCTATATAAACTGGGTGAGTTTGCTAAACAAAACAAAGCCCAAAACGGTTCGAGGGTTTATATAGTAAATGTGGCGGATATATGGGAGGAAAGTGGTTACGCTTACACCGAGAGGTCTCAAGGATACGTTATTAAAATAATTAATTACCTCCTCGTAAAAAATGAAAAATTCTTGTAAAGATAAAATATAATTGGTATAATATTTTTGATAAGTTACGAAGACTTATAGTGAAACAAGAGCTTTATAAAAATTTTGCTGAAAATGAAGTAAAGCCTCTTGCAGCCGAGGTTGATGAAGAAGAAAAATTTCCGGTTGAAACAGTAAAGAAATTAGCACGATATGGTTTTATGGGTATACCATTTCCAAAAGAATATGGAGGCCAGGGCGGAGATAATCTTGCCTATGCTATGGCGGTAGAAGAACTATCAAAGGTTTGTGCAACTACAGGAGTTATTGTATCAGCCCATACATCACTTTGTGCCGCACCAATATATGAATTTGGCACAGAAGAGCAAAAGCAAAAGTATTTAATTCCTTTAGCTAAGGGCGAGAAGTTAGGAGCCTTTGGCCTTACAGAGCCAAATGCTGGAACTGATGCTTCAGCTCAACAGACTAGGGCGGTACTGGAAGGAGATCACTATGTACTTAATGGATCAAAGATATTTATAACAAATGCAGGATATGCGGACGTATATATAATAATGGCGATGACTGATAAGAGTAAAGGGGTAAAGGGAATATCAGCCTTTATAGTTGAAAGAGACTTTGAAGGATTTAGTGTAGGAAAGAAAGAAGCAAAGATGGGAATAAGGGGCTCAGCAACCTGTGAGCTTATTTTTGAAAACTGTAAAGTTCCAAAGGAAAATTTATTAGGAAAAGTTGGTCAAGGTTTTAAAATAGCTATGAAAACTTTAGACGGAGGTCGTATAGGTATAGCTGCACAGGCTTTAGGAATTGCGCAAGGTGCAATAGACGAGACAGTTAAATACGTAAAGGAAAGAAAACAGTTTGGAAGACCAATAGCTAAATTCCAAAATACTCAGTTTACCCTTGCAGATATGCAGACAAAAACAGATGCATCAAGACTTTTGGTATATAGAGCAGCAAGGGCAAAGGATAATAATGAAAGATACAGCAGTTTTGCGGCAATGGCCAAGCTCTTTGCATCAGAAACTGCTATGGAGGTTACAACTAAAGCGGTACAGCTTCATGGTGGATATGGATATACAAGGGAGTACCCGGTAGAGAGAATGATGAGAGATGCTAAGATAACAGAGATATACGAAGGAACTTCAGAAGTTCAAAAAATGGTTATAGCAGGAACTTTATTAAAATAAGGAGGTCTAAACAATGAAGATAGTAGTATGTATAAAACAAGTTCCAGATACTACAGAAGTTAGACTTGATCCAAAAACTGGAACATTGATAAGAGAGGGAGTACCAAGTATAATAAACCCCGATGATAAAAGCGGTTTGGAGGCTGCTTTAAGATTAAAGGATGAAATAGGAGCGAAGGTAACGGTAATTACTATGGGACCGCCCCAAGCTGAAAAAGCTTTAAAGGAGGCTCTGGCAATGGGAGCTGATGAAGCTATACTTCTTAGCGATAGAGCTTTTGCTGGTGCCGACACATGGGCAACTTCAAGTACTCTGGCAGCAGCCATAAGAAAACTAGATTATGACCTTATTATAGCAGGAAGACAGGCAATAGACGGAGATACGGCTCAGGTTGGTCCACAAATAGCAGAGCATTTGAACTTACCCCAGGTAAGCTATGTGGAAGATCTTGAACGTGACGGGGACAGTTTGATACTAAAGAGAGTATTTGAAGATGGATATCATAAAGTAAAGGTAAAAATGCCTTGCCTTATAACGACTTTAAGCGAAATGAACAAACCAAGATATATGTCAGTAAGCGGAGTACTGGATGCATATAGAGAAAAGGAAGTAATAAAGTGGACATTAGATGATATAGAAGTAAACAAAGAGCATATAGGACTAAAGGGTTCTCCTACAAAGGTTAAAAAGTCCTTTACAAAGGGAGCAAAGGCAGCTGGCAAAAAGTTTGAGGTAACTCCTCAAGAAGGTGCAAAGATAATTGTAGAAAAGCTTAAGGAAAAATACATCATATAACTTTGACTTTGAATTAAGGAGGGAGAAAATTGAATATATCAGAGTATAAAGGAGTATATGTTTTTGTAGAGCAAAGAGAAGGAGAAATTCAAAAAGTATCTCTTGAACTTTTAGGAAAAGCTAGGGAACTTGCAGATAAATTAAATGAGAAGGTAACGGCTGTGGTTTTGGGATATGACATAAAAGATGATTTGAACGAACTGATCTATTACGGAGCCGATGAAGTGCTATATACTGATGATGAGCTACTAAAAGTATATATGACAGAGCCCTATACAAAGGTGCTTAGTGAAGTTATATCAGCTAACAAGCCAGAAATAGTTTTAATAGGTGCAACGGCTATAGGTAGGGATTTAGCTCCGAGGGTATCTGCTAGAATCTATACGGGTCTTACAGCAGACTGTACATCACTAGATATAGATGAGGAAAATAAAAACTTGTTGATGACAAGACCTGCCTTTGGCGGTAATATCATGGCCACAATTGTTTGCCCTGATCATAGACCACAGATGTCTACCGTTAGACCAGGAGTTATGACTATATGTGAAAAAGATGAAAGCAGAATAGGGGATATAAAAGAATTTAAAGTAGAATTATCTGAAAAAGATGTAAACGTTGAAATACTAGAAGTAGTTAAAGAAGAAAAAGAAAGAATAAACATAGAAGAGGCCGACGTCTTAGTTTCAGGAGGTAGAGGAATTGGACAGCCTGATAACTTTAAGATGTTAAAGGAATTAGCTGACCTGCTTAAGGGTCAAGTATCGGCATCTCGTGCAGTAGTTGATGCCGGTTGGATAGATAGAGACCACCAGGTTGGACAAACGGGTAAAACCGTCAGGCCAGGCCTGTATATTGCATGTGGCATCTCAGGTGCGATTCAACACCTTGCAGGTATGGAGGAATCAGAATTTATAGTAGCTATCAATAAAGACCCAGGAGCACCAATTTTTGAAGTGGCTGATGTTGGAATAGTTGGAGATGTTAATAAGGTTGTACCATTATTAATTGAAGAGCTAAAAATGTCTAGCGTGAAAGAAGAAAAGGCCCAAAAATAAGCTAGGCTTGCTAATTAAGTAACTTAAAGTTTCCATAATAGATTAATATTAAAATTATTTAATTAATAGCCTCTCTTGATTTTTACCTAAAGAGAGGCTATTATTTTGGACTAAGGATTAACTTTGATGGAAGTGAAATATGTGTTATAATTACTAAAAAATCTGTTCCATACAGAGGTGTTAATGATGAAACTTCTAGATATCTATTTTTCCTCTATTCTTGAAAACATGCAGGATGCAGTAATAGGGATAGATGTAAATGGGAAAATAATCATAATAAACAGACGTGCTAAGGAACTGCTTAATATAAGCTATGAAGATGTAATAGGAAAAAAGATTACTGATGTAGTTTCTGAAAGTAAACTTATCAGTGTTATTAATAATGAAAATGTAGGAATTGATGAAAATTTTATCATAAGCGGCAAGCATTTTATTGTAAACAGAGTCCCTGTAGAAACTAACGGGCAAATCTATGGTGCCTTGGCTTTATTCAATGATATAACAGATTATCGTAAGATAAGTAAAAGATTAGATGAAGACGAAGGGTATATTGACATTTTGAACACCATAATGGATACAGTTAACGAATGGGTAGTAGTTGTAGATAAAGACGGGATAATTACAATGATGAGTAAGGCGTATAAAGACTTTTTGAAGGTACCAAATCCTGAAGGAAAGCATGTAACGGAGGTTATAGAAAACACCAGAATGCATATAGTAGCAAAAACAGGAAAGGCTTTAATTGGCGATATCCAGGAAATCAAAGGTAATAGAATGATAGCTATGCGTGTTCCTATCAAGAAGGATGGTAAAGTAATTGGTGCTGTTGGAAAAGTTATGTTTAAAGATATAAGTGATTTTTTATCTTTGAGCAAAAAGCTCAATAAACTGGAACAAGAATTGGAGTACTATAAAAAGGAATTGGATAATAATAGAGTAGCTAAATATTCTTTTAGAAATATAATAGGTAATAGTAAGAGTCTCATGAAGGTAAAAAAAATAGCTGAAAAGGCCGCTAGGACAAATTCTAATGTCCTCATTATAGGTGAAAGCGGTACAGGTAAAGAGCTTTTTGCTCATGCTATTCATAATGCCAGTGAAAGACGACTCGGTCCCTTTGTAAAAATAAATTGTGCTGCAATTCCAAGTGAATTGTTAGAGTCAGAATTGTTCGGTTATGAAGAAGGGGCTTTTACTGGAGCTAAAAAAGGCGGAAAAAAAGGTAAGTTTGAACTGGCAAATGGAGGAACTATACTATTGGATGAAATAGGAGATATGCCCCTAAATATGCAGGCAAAGCTTTTAAGAGTTCTCCAGGAAAAGGAACTTGAGCGGGTTGGGGGAAATATAGTTCAAAACTTAGATGTGAGAATAATAGCCTCTACCAATAAAGATTTAGAAGAACTTGTTAAGAATAAGAAGTTTAGACAAGATCTTTATTATAGGCTTAATGTTATGACTGTCAGCCTTCCTCCCCTTAGGGAGAGACGGGAAGATATAAAGGAACTTGCAATTGCCATAAAAACTAAATTGACAAAGAGATTAGGCATATATGTAGAAGGAATAACAGAGGAAGCCCTTGATTATCTAGCTAACTACAATTGGCCAGGCAATATAAGGGAATTAGAAAATGTAATAGAAAGGGCCATCAATCTTTTAGATTCAGATTTATTAATAAAACCTGAACACCTACCAAAAAGAATAACGAAAAACACAACAAAGTTCCATATTAGGAGTAATAGGAAATTGAAAAATATTCTTGAAGAAGTAGAGAAGGAAGTGATTCTGGAATATCTGCAAGAAAATAATGGTAACAAAAATAAAACAGCTAAAATGCTTGGTATAAGCAGAGTAAATTTATATAAGAAACTAGAAAAGTATGATTTGAAAGATGTATAAAAAAATTACATATTAAAAAATAATAACACTTATATATATATGTATAATTTCGTGCTTTATAATGGAAATCTAGGTTGGATTCTATAAGAACTGTAAAGTTTTTTTAACAGTTCTTTTTTTATTTTAACATTAAGTTTTCTGAAAATTTATTAATGAATTGCTAAATAACTTAATTTAAGGGTTCTAGTAAATAATTGGCATGGTACTTGCTCATATATATCCATGAACAGAAAAATTTAAAGGAAGGAGGGCCGTTGAATTACTGATGGTATAAAAATGAGCTATTTGGTATAATACAAGATAATTTTTTATGAAGTTAATGAAAGCGTTTGCCAGTGATTGCTGTAAAACTAGTCAATCAAATTTATTACTATTGATTTTACATTTTAAAAGCTTATATTTTCATTTAAAAATTAAGAATTAAAGGGAGGTTTTATTAGTGTTAGGAGTTATTTCTATTATTTTAACGTTGGTAGCACTTATGTATTTTGCCTATAGAGGCGTAACGGTGCTTGTGCTTGCACCCATATTAGCAATGGCTGCAGTATTAATTGCAGGAGAGCTTCCACCTTTATATGCGTTGTCAAATGTATTTATGCCAGCAGCAGTAGGATATGTAGGAAAATACCTACCTGTATTCTTAGCTGGTGCAATATTTGGTAAGCTTATGGGAGTAACAGGTGCAGCAGCATCAATAGCTGATTACGTGGCTAGGAAATTTGGTGAAAAAAGAGCTATAACAGCGATAGTAGTTGCAACAGCATTGTTGACTTATGGTGGGGTTTCATTATTCGTTGTTGTTTTTGTAATGTATCCTATTGGTGCAACACTACTAAAAAGAGCAAATCAACCTAAAAGATTGTTACCAGCAGCTATTGCCCTTGGCGCATTTACTTTTACCATGACGGCACTTCCAGGTTCCCCACAATATATTAATACCATGCCAACAGTTTATTTTGGAACTGATATTTATGCTGCTCCTATTTTAGGAATTATAGCTTCAATTATTATGTTGTTTGGTGGAATTTGGTATCTTAATAGAGAAGTCGCAAAAGCAGCAGTAAAGGGTGAAGGATATGGAGATCATCCCAATGAAAATCTTCATGAAGTAGACGAAAATATACCGAGTTTAGGTCTTGCCACTACACCAATAATACTTGTATTTGTATTTAACTTTATACTAACAAAATTGGTATTTCAAACAGCCTTCAGTTATAGCTAAATATGAGGCTATTGGAGGAGCAGTAAATGGTACTTGGCCTGTTATTATTGCACTTGCTGTTGCAGTTATTTTTGTAATAGTTACAATGAGAAAATTCATTCCTAATACAAACAAAACAGTATTTGAGGGAGCAGTTGGTGCACTTTTACCTATATTCAATACAGCATCTGAAGTTGGTTACGGTGGAGTTATTAAGTCGTTGGCAGCATTTACGGCTGTAAAGATGGGTATAGTTAGAATGGCAATACCATCTGTATTTAAAGTTGGAATTTCAACCACATTACTTGCAGGTATAGTTGGATCTTGTTCAGGGGGGACAGCTATAGCCCTTGAAGTGTTATCTAAGGAATTTATATCTATGGGAATTGCACCGGAAGCCTTGCACAGAATCATGATTATAGCAGCAGGTGGGCTGGACACTTTCCCACACTCTGGTGCAATAATTACATTACTAGCAGTTTGTCAGCTTACTCACAGGGAAAGTTATAAAGATATAGCTGTTAACACCATGTTACTACCATTGATAGCCACTTTTGCTGTTTCAGTATTCTACCTTGTAACAGGTATTTATTAAAAGATACTAATTTTATATTAGATATCAGATAGATGAGGTGATAAAAGATGACTAAAATAATGTCTGCAAAAGAAGCAGTCAATCTAATAAAAGATGGAGCAACTGTAGCTACCGGTGGTTTTGTTGGTAATATGCATCCGGAAGCAATTACACATGCAATAGAAGAAAAGTTTTTATGTGAAGGAAAGCCTAAGAACTTGACTCTGATTTATGCTGCAGGCCAGGGAGATGGAAATGATAGAGGGCTTAACCATCTTGGATATGAAGGTCTTGTAAATAAGGTAATAGGTGGTCACTGGGGTCTTGCTCCAAAACTTCAGAAGTTGGCCCTTGAAAACAAAATCGAAGCATATAATCTGCCTCAAGGAGCAATATCTCAACTATTTAGAGCAACGGCAGGTCATAAGCCTGGAATCTTAACTAAAGTGGGTTTGAAAACCTTTGCTGACCCGAGGATAGAGGGTGGAAAAATAAACGATATAACAAAGGAAGATATTGTTGAAATTGTAAATCTAAGAGGAGAAGAGTGGATGTTTTATCACTCTATACCAGTAGATGTTGCTATTATTAGAGGAACTTATGCAGATGAAAATGGAAATTGTACTTTCCAAAAGGAATGTTTAAGTCTTGAAATGTTAACTATGGCCCAGGCAGCTAAAAATTCAGGAGGAATTGTAATTCTTCAAGTAGAAAAGGTAGTTGCTAACGGTTCCTTAGATTATAGTCAGGTTAAAATACCAGGTATATATGTGGACGCAATAGTAGAGGCAAAACCTGAAGAGCATATGCAAACATTTGCTGAGCAATATAATCCCTCATATTCACAGGAAATACGAGTGCCTCTGGGAGCTATTCGTCCTATGGAATTAGATGTTAGAAAGGTAATAGCAAGAAGGGCAGCTATGGAGCTTGTTCCAAATGCAGTAACTAACCTAGGTATAGGTATGCCGGAAGGGGTTTCAATGGTAGCTAATGAAGAGGGAATAGATGGTCTGATTCTTACCACAGAGGCAGGAACAATTGGAGGCGTTCCTGCAGGTGGATTAAGCTTTGGAGCAGCCACAAATCCGGATGCCATAATAGACCAGCCATACCAATTTGATTTTTATGATGGCGGTGGACTAGACATTACATTTCTAGGGCTTGCACAATGTGATAAAAAGGGAAATGTAAATGTAAGTAAATTTGGTCCTAAGATAGCAGGTTGCGGTGGATTTATAAACATATCACAAAATACTAAAAAGGTTGTATATTGTGGTACCTTTACAGCTAGCGGATTGAAGGTAGATATTAAGGATGGTAAGCTTCAAATCCTGCAGGAAGGAAAGCTTAAGAAATTTATTAATGAAGTAGAGCAAATCACATTCTCTGGAGAATATGCATATGAAATAGGGCAGCCAGTTATCTATGTAACAGAAAGAGCAGTATTTGAACTAACGGAAAAAGGCCTTACATTAACTGAAATAGCTCCAGGAGTTGATTTGGAAAAGGATATAATTGCTCAAATGGAATTCAGACCTAATATAGCTGAAGATTTGAAAGTTATGGATGAAAGAATATTTAACAATGGCAAGATGGGACTAAAGATTACTAGATAAATTGTGAGTGTGTGAAGTGAAAAACCTCGGCTTTAATTAAAAAATATTAGAGGTGAAAACAGCTCTTCAAAGTCGCTTCAGAGGAAACATTGAAGGATATCTTAAAACTATACTGTTAGAATAACTAGCATAAGAGGTTAATTTATATATGAAATAAAAAGAGGAGGATTTAATATGAGATTAAAGGATAAGGTGGCAATTATTACAGGTGCAGGGAGAGGTATTGGTGCAGAAACTGCTAAAAAATTTGCTAAGGAAGGAGCAAAGGTTGTAGTTTCAGATATTAATGAAGAGGATGTCAACAAAACTGTAGAAGAAATTAAGGCAGAAGATGGAGAATCCTTTGGAATAGTAGCAAATGTTGTGATTAGAGATCAAGTTGATAAAATGATAGAAGACACTGTAGAAAAATATGGAAAATTAGATATAATAGTGAATAATGCTGGAATCACAGCAGATGCTAAACTTGTAAAAATGACTGAAGATCAGTGGGATAAAGTTATAGCTGTAAATCTAAAAGGTGTTTTCAACTGCGGCCAAGCTGCTGCTAAGGTAATGACGGAGCAGGGCCATGGAGTTATATTGAACGCTTCTTCAATAGTAGGTATTTATGGTAACTTCGGTCAAACTAACTATGCTGCAACTAAGTGGGGAGTTATAGGAATGACTAAATCTTGGGCTAAGGAATTAGGTGGAAAAGGTATAAGAGTTAATGCAGTTGCCCCCGGGTTTATAGTTACTCCCATGACTGAAAAAATGCCTGAAAAAGTACTTGAAATGATGAAAAATAAATCACCTATTAAAAGTTTAGGATATCCGGAAGATATAGCAAATGCCTATGCTTTCCTAGCGTCTGATGAAGCAAGATTCATAACTGGTGCAGTTCTTAGTGTAGATGGTGGCGTGGTTTTATAAAAAATAGCTAAGGGTTATGGAAAGAAATATTGAGGAGGTTTGGAATGAGAGAAGTTGCTATTGTAGGCGCTGCTAGAACACCTATAGGAAGTTTTGGAGGTAGTCTTTCAAAATTATCGGCTGTTGACCTCGGTGTAGTTGCAGCTAAAGAAGCTATCAAAAGGACGGGAATAAAGCCTGAAGATATAGATGAGGTACTGATTGGCAATATTTTATCAGCTGGATTGGGGCAAAATCCTGCAAGACAAGTTGCCATAGGAGCTGGTATTCCTGAGACAACACCAGCTATTACAATTAATAAACTATGCGGTTCAGGTCTTAGAACCGTAAGTATGGCTGCTCAATTTATAATGCTTGGTGATGCAGACGTTGTTTTAGCAGGTGGAATTGAAAGCATGAGCAATGCGCCATATTTGCTACCAAAAGCAAGATGGGGACATAGAATGGGACATGGAGAGATTTTAGATACAATGATAAGCGACGGGTTGATGGACGCATTTAACAACTATCATATGGGAATTACTGCTGAGAATATAGCTGAGCAATGGAACATGTCAAGAGAAGAGCAAGATAAATTTGCACTTGAGAGTCAACTGAAAGCAGAAAAGGCGCAAAAAGAAGGAAAGTTTCAGGATGAAATAGTACCTGTGGAAATCCCTCAAAGAAAGGGAGATCCAATTGTAGTAGATAAAGATGAGTATCCAAAGCATGGGATGACCATAGAAAAACTTCAGAAATTGAGACCTATCTTCAAAAAGGACGGTACCGTAACTGCAGGAAATGCATCAGGAATAAATGATGGAGCAGCAATGCTTATAGTTATGGCTAAGGAAAAAGCTGAAGAACTTGGGTTAAAACCTCTTGTAACAATTAAATCCTATGCTTCAGCTGCTTTAGATCCAAAGATTATGGGCTATGGCCCAGTTCCAGCTACTAAAAAGGCTTTAGAAAGAGCTGGTTTAACTGTTGAAGATTTGGATTTGATAGAGGCTAATGAAGCATTTGCGGCACAATCATTAGCGGTAGTAAAGGACTTGGGACTTGATGTGAATAAAGTTAATGTAAACGGTGGTGCTATAGCTTTAGGACATCCTATAGGTGCCTCCGGTGCCAGAATTTTAGTAACACTTATTTATGAAATGATAAGAAGGGATGCTAAAACTGGCCTAGCCACACTATGTATAGGTGGAGGTCAAGGGACTTCTATTATTGTTGAAAAGTAAATTAGATTAAAAAACTATAAAAGCCTCTTGCTTTAAATAGCAGGGGGTTTTTATTTATAGTAAAGGAACTCAAACATTTTTTGAAAAAAATTGCAGGTATAAAACAAAGTAAATTCAAGGCATGCAAGAAATTACAAATTTTTACCAGTTAAATATTAAAAAGGCTAACAGCTAACTGCTGACCGCTCATGGCAAAAAGGTGACGGGCTGCAAGAAAGACCCTAAAGAACGACTAGGATTTGCCAAGAGCCAAGAGCTAAGAACTAAGAGCTAATCAGGGCTACCAACTACGAACTACTAACTACGAACTAACAAAGCGTCGCTAGACTTAGAAAATATAAGAGATGCAGTAGTAGGTGTTGATGAGAAAGGTAAAATAATATTAATAAATAAAGCCGCAGAAAGACTGTTGAATTTATGTGTAGAAAAGGACATAGGAAAAAATATTGGCTATTTAATGGACAAAAACGATGTTTTAAAGGTAATAAAGACATGTAAATCTGAAAAGAACGTACCCTTTTCTTTAAACGATAAAGACTTTATTATTGACAAAATTCCTCTAATGATAGATGGAAAAGCCAAAGGAGCATTAATTTTTTTTCACGATATAACTGTATATAATAAAATGAGTAGAAAATTAGATGAAGATGAAGGATATATTAATGTTTTAAACACTATAATGGACACGGTTAATGAGTGGGTAGTAGTTACCGATGAAAAGGGTATTATAAAGATGATAAGTAAGGGATATAAAGATTTTTTGAATGAGCCCAATCCTGAAGGAAAGCATGTAACGGAGGTTATTGAAAACACAAGACTTCATATAGTGCTAGAAACAGGAGAAAGAGAAGTTGGGGATATACAGGAAATTAAAGGTAATAGAATGATAGTTATGCGTATTCCCATTAAAAAGGACGGTAAAGTAATTGGAGCAGTCGGTAAGGGGATATTTAAAGATATAAGTGATTTTGTATCCTTAAGTAAAAAAGTTAAAAGAAGTAAAAAAGTTAAAAGTCTTGAAAAGGAATTGGAGTATTATAAAAAAGAGCTTGATAGGGAAAGTATAGCAAAATATTCCTTTGATGATATTGTTGGTAATAGCAAAAGTATTAAATCAGTAAAAGATATTGCTACGAAAGTAGCAAAGACCGATTCCAATGTTCTAATACTTGGAGAAAGTGGGACTGGAAAGGAGCTTTTTGCCCATGCCATTCATAATGTTAGCAATAGAAGACTGGGACCGTTTATTAAAATAAATTGTGCAGCAATACCTGGAGAACTCTTGGAATCTGAATTATTTGGATATGAAGAAGGAGCCTTTACAGGAGCAAAAAGAGGCGGTAAAAAAGGTAAATTTGAATTAGCCAATGGAGGAACTATACTTCTAGACGAGATAGGTGATATGCCCCTCAATATGCAAGCTAAGATACTCAGAGTTATACAGGAAAAAGAAGTAGAAAGACTCGGAGGTAATGTGTCTAGAAAAATCGATGTTAGGATAATAGCATCTACAAATAAAAAACTAGAACAGCTTGTTAATAGAGGCGAGTTTAGAGAAGATCTATATTATAGACTTAATGTAATAACTATTAAACTGCCTCCTTTGAGGGAAAGAAAAGAGGATATAGAGGACCTTGCCAATACACTTAGGATTAAAGTGGCAAAAAGGCTTGGAATATATGTAGAAGGTATATCCAAAGAAGCTTTGGAGTACCTAAGGAGTTATGACTGGCCTGGAAATATCAGAGAATTGGAAAATGTAATAGAAAGGGCAATAAACCTTTTAGATGTAGATTTGATGATTAAACCCGAGCACTTGCCAAAGAGACTGACAAAAAATAAAACAAAAAGTTATTTAAAGAACAATAGACCCTTAAAAAATATAGTAGAAGATATTGAAAAAGAAATTATCAAAGATTGCCTTAAGAAAACGAATGGAAATAAAAACAAAGCGGCTAAAATCCTAGGTCTTAGCAGAACAGGGTTATACAAAAAAATAAATAGATATAATTTAGAGGATTTGGATTAGTATCATAAGTCAATTCTCAAAAAAATATAGTAGCAATAGAGAAAAAGCAGAGAATCAGAAAGCAATATAAGGGGCCTAGGCCCCTTATTATAAAAATTTAATACTTCCCTATATATTCCCATCCCGTTGGTATTCCTTGATCTCCAGGCTCCCAGACGGCATGTACTCCGAGACCCGTTTTTCTATGATACTGCAAACCAGCTATAATTCTTAAAATCTCATCAATGTTTCTTCCAACAGGCTGGGGATTAACCAAGAAAGCCTGGATAGTACTTTCGGGGTCAATAATAAAGGCTGCCCTATAAGCAAATCCTTCCTTTTCATTTAATACTCCGTATTTTCTAGAAACCTCTTGTGTTCTATCGGATAAAAGTGGAAAGTTTATTTTTTGACCTGATGGAGAAGTTTCTTCGAAAATTTTATGAGAATATATGCTATCTGTGCTTATTCCTAAAACAACTGTATTCAGTTTCTTAAACATATCATACCTTTCAGCAACTGCTGCGAGCTCTGTAGGTCAAACGAAGGTAAAATCAGAACCGTAGAAGAATAGGACCACCCATTTTCCTCTTAAATCCGATAAAGATACGTCTGCAGGTTTTCGGTTAACTATTCCCGGCAAAGTAAAATCTGGTGCCTTATCTCCAATATCAAAATAATCGCAATATTTCTCTTTTTTAGCTTCATAAGAATAATTGTTAATGGGATCCATGGGATTAGGCATGTTAACAGCAGGAGCATAACGCCAATATGGATAATACATTAAAAGAACCTCCTTAAAAGTATTTATCAATTATATAATATTCGAAGGATTTAACACTTGTTCCTAAAACTTCTAGAATATATTAAGTGAAACTTAGTTCAGATAGAGTTTAGGACTCCAGCTGAACTGTAACCTAGCTAATCCGTGGACTGTAACTGCTCTAATACTCTCACTTGTAGAAGTAAGAGTATTAGAGCAGTCATTCATCGGATAAAATACCTAATACGAAAATTTTAATTTAACTTTCCTCGCTAGTTCCTTATAGATATCCTTCAATAATTCTCTTCAGGCTCCGTAGAAGAGCTGTTTTAATAGAAAAGATTTAGAGGTAAAACACCTCTTCAAAGTCGCTTCAGAGGAAACATTGAAGGATATTTAAAGCTATACTGTTAGAGTAACTAGCACAAGGAGTTAATTTAGAGTGAATATTTTTAAGTTTCTATAATTTTCAAAGAAACTTGATTCGTTTACTCAGAATTAGTATAATATAAATAAAGAATACTGTGTACAATATACAGCATATCATATCGGTAAATATTAAAGCATAGGTGGTTTAAATAAAGGTTATTATATATTTCAAAATCCTATTTAGAGAAAGGATGTGTTAGTTGTGAAAGAATGGAAAGGTTTCAAAGAGGGGAAATGGACTAAAGAAATTGATGTTAGAGATTTTATACAAAGGAATTATAAACCCTATGAAGGTGATGAAAATTTTTTAGCTCCAGCCACTGAGAGAACAAAGAAGCTGTGGAATAAAGTAATGGAACTTATGAAAGAAGAAAGAAAAAAAGGTATTCTAGATGCTGAAACTAAGGTAGTTTCAACTATTACTTCCCATGGACCGGGATATATAGACAAGGACTTAGAGCAGATAGTAGGGGTTCAGACGGATAAACCGCTAAAGAGAGGAATTATGCCTTTTGGAGGCCTTAGAGTGGTTAAAAAAGCTTTAAAAGCCTATGGATATGAACTGGATAAACAAACTGAAGAGATATTTTTAAAGTATAGAAAGACTCACAATGATGGTGTATTTCACGCATATACCGATGAAATGAGAAAAGCGAGAAGCTCAGGAATTATAACAGGACTTCCAGATGCTTATGGTCGTGGAAGAATTATTGGTGACTATAGAAGGGTAGCCCTTTACGGAGTTGACAGATTGATAGAGGGTAAAATGGAAGAAAAGAAACAACTTGAAATGGATTATATGGAGTCCCCTATAGTAAGATTAAGGGAAGAAATAACTGAGCAGATTAAGGCTTTAAAAGAATTAAAAGAAATGGCTAAAATGTATGGGTTTGACATATCACGCCCTGCAGTTAATGCAAAGGAAGCGGTTCAATGGACATACTTTGCATATCTTGCGGCTATTAAAGAGCAGGATGGTGCAGCTATGTCATTAGGACGTGTTTCTACATTCCTAGATATATATATTGAAAGAGATTTGGAAAACCGAACATTGACAGAAGAAGAGGCTCAGGAATTAATGGACCATTTTGTAATGAAGCTTCGTATGGTACGTTTCTTAAGAACGCCGGAGTATAATGAACTGTTTTCAGGAGATCCAACGTGGGTAACTGAAGTTATTGGCGGTATGGGAATAGATGGAAGAACACTAGTTACTAAAAATAGTTTTCGTATTTTGCATACTCTTTACAACTTAGGACCCGCACCAGAACCAAACTTGACTGTATTATGGTCTACTAAACTTCCTGAGAGCTTTAAGAAATACTGTGCGAAGGTATCTATTGACACAAGCTCCATTCAGTATGAGAATGATGACCTCATGAGGCAATGGTACGGAGATGACTATGGTATAGCTTGCTGTGTATCTGCTATGAAGATAGGAAAGCAGATGCAGTTCTTTGGAGCCCGCGCTAACCTTGCAAAGGCACTTTTATATGCAATCAATGGTGGTAAGGATGAAAAATCAGGTGAGCAGGTTGGACCTAAGTTTGCTCCAATAACTAGTGAATACCTAGAATATGATGAGGTTATAGAAAGATTTGATCAGGTAATGGATTGGCTTGCACAGCTATATATAAATACTCTGAACATAATTCACTATATGCATGATAAATACGCTTATGAAAAACTTCAGATGGCACTACACGATAAGGATGTTCTAAGAACTTCTGCTTGTGGTATTGCAGGACTTTCAGTTGTTGCTGACTCACTATCAGCTATTAAACATTCAAAGGTTAAAGTGATTAGAAATGAAGAAGGATTAGCAATAGATTACGAGGTTGAGGGAGATTATCCTGCTTTTGGTAATAATGATGAGAGAGTGGACGAGATAGCATCTGATTTAGTAAAAAGTTTTATGAATAAGCTTCGTAAACATAAAACATATAGGGATTCTATTCCGACCCTTTCCATTCTTACTATAACGTCAAATGTAGTGTATGGTAAGAAAACAGGTAGTACGCCTGATGGAAGAAAGGCAGGAGAGCCCTTTGCACCAGGAGCTAATCCTATGCACGGAAGAGATAAAAAAGGAGCTATTGCATCTATGTCTTCTGTTGCCAAGCTTCCCTACGAACATTCTGAAGATGGAATTTCTTATACTTTCTCAATAGTACCGAAGGTACTTGGAAAAGATAAGGATGAAAGGGCAAATAATCTTGTGGGTATTCTAGATGGATACTTCCACGATACCGGACACCATATAAATGTAAACGTGTTGGATAAGGAGACCTTAATGGATGCCATGGATCATCCTGAAAAATATCCACAGTTGACTATACGTGTATCTGGTTATGCTGTAAACTTTATCAAGCTTACTAGAGAACAACAGTTAGATGTCATTAAGAGAACATTCCACGAGAGATTCTAACAAATAAGAGATAGAACATAAGAAAATAATAATAATTTGTGAAAATTAGTAGATACTTCTTTTGATAGAGATTGATTTATGGGTTAAAATAGATAGTGTATTCTATTTTAAGAAAGTGGTGGGGTTTGCGATGAAAACTACAGGAAAAATTCATTCAGTAGAAACCTGCGGAACACTTGACGGGCCCGGGATTCGTTTCGTAATATTTACTCAAGGTTGTCCTTTGAGATGCCAATACTGTCATAATCCAGATACTTGGAAAATGGAAGATGGGAAAAACGTTACAGTAGATGAGCTTATGAAGGAAATTAATAAATATAAATCTTACATGAAATATTCCGGCGGAGGTGTTACCGCTAGTGGTGGTGAACCTCTTATGCAGCCCCAGTTTATAAAGGAACTTTTTGAAAGATGTAAGGGGGAGAGAATCCATACGGTTTTGGATACCTCCGGTTGCATTAGTTTAAATAAAGTTAAAGAGGTTATTGAACTTACTGATCTTGTGCTTCTAGACATCAAGTCCTTTGATGTTCACAAATACAAAGAGATAACGGGAGCCTCCCTTGAACCTACTATAGAGTTTGCTAAATACCTTTCTAAGATAAATAAACCAATGTGGGTAAGGTATGTGCTGGTACCCGGTTTAACCGACGATTTTGACAGTATAGCAAAGCTGGCAGAATTTTTGTCGAACCTAGGAAACGTAGAAAAAGTAGAGATACTTCCCTTTCATAAGATGGGAGAGTACAAGTGGGAAGAGCTAAAGTATGAGTACAAATTGAAGGATACTCAACCTCCTTCCAAGGAAAGAGTTGAAAAAGTATCTAATATTTTTAGAAAATACAATTTAAGTGTAAGATAAAGTAAAAAAGCACTGTAAACTTGGTAGTCATGGTTTACAGTGCTTTTACTTTAGAAATAATGTTTAGAGCTCATATAATCTTGAACACCCATTAAAACTTCTCCGAATCTCTGGTAGTGCACTACTTCTCTTTCCCGAAGGAATCTTAAGGCATCATTTACTCCTGGGTCATCAGAAACATTAAGAAGATGTTCATAGGTAGCTCTGGCTTTTTGTTCGGCTGCCATGTCCTCATGCAAATCTGCTATAGGATCTTGCTTAGATTGTATGAAGGTTGCAGTCCATGCATAACCACCTGCATTATGGGGGAAAGGACTTTTGCCATGATTAACATAGTGGGCCTCAAATGGCGTTCCCTTAATCTTTTCTATTGGTACATCCTTAACTAATTTCCATACAATCGTTCCAATTATTTCCCAATGAGCTAATTCTTCAGTGCCTATATCTGTTAGAATACCTTTTGCTTGGTTTGTAGGCATATGCCATCTTTGGGTTAAATATCTTATTCCCGCTGACAATTCACCATCTGGTCCTCCAAATTGTTCCAATATCATTTGTGCTAAGGTAGGATTGCAAGAGTCTACTCTAACGGGATATTCTAATTTTTTTTCATAAATCCACATACTTTTACCTCCTTTAATACTCTATTTCCCAAGGCCACGGATCCTCTATCCATCTCCAAGGATATTGACTTGGTGCATATCCGAAATTTGTAAGCGGGCCATACTTCATCTCATACATTCTTTTCAATCTAATAAGCTCGCTAGTAAACATGTTATAATCCATAAGAGCTCTTTGATTTTCCGGATGGGTATCCAGGTATAGGTTTAAATCTATAACTGCAAATTCCAGCTCTTGAATCTTCCTTAATAAATCTTCACGAGACATTTCTTTTTCTTTCACTATTATACCTCCTCTTCATATACCGATAGCTCTCGTTTATATTATTTTTTATACTCTTTTTTATGGGGTTTATAGGGTCTATATAGATTTGGGAAGAGAGTTCCCTTTTCTAAAGCCTCATCTAGAGGATATCTATCTACATAGGGCTGATCGATAATGATAGTTTTAGGCAATTCGAAGTCTTCCATTTTTAAAGGTCCATGTATAGGCATTTTTCCATAATACTTCACATATCTCACTCCTTTTAATTTATGCTCAATATCATGATATGAACAATATGAAAAAATTGTGTATTTTTTTACATGAAATTATAGATATCCAACTTTAAAATTTAATTTATATTACTTTAGGGGTTTTGAGGTTTTCTTCTGGGGGTTTTTGAAGTATTTGTTGCTACTTCTATCTTTAACTTAACTTGCCTCGCTAGTTCCTTATAAATATCCTTCAATAATCCTCTTCAGGCTCCGTAGAAGAGCTGTTTTAATAGAAAAGATTTAGAGGTAAAAACAGCTCTTCAAAGTCGCTTCAGAGGAAACATTGAAGGATATTTAAAGCTTCAACTTGAAAGGCTATCAGATAGCAAAATGATCGAAAAAGTCTAAAAAAATTTTCAAAGTATATAGAAAAATAGTATATAATATATATGGTTTTAGATATCTAATTGCCCCCTAATAATGGATTTGAGGAGGTTAAAATTATGGTAATTTGATGAATAGAAATTTAAAAATAATAAATAAAATTAAATACTTTAGGGAGAGTATTATGAATAAACGGTTAATAAGAAATAAAATATTTAAGCTTGCTTTGCCAGCTATACTGGAAATGACCCTTCATACATTGGTCTGGACCCTTGATACAGCCATGGTAGGTAGACTTAATGCTGAATCAATTACGGCAGTAAATTTGGGAGCTCAAATCATGTTTGGTTCCACTTTTATTTTAGGAGGTATGGCTGGGGTAGGTGTCACCTCACTAGTGGCGAGAAACGTTGGTGCAAAAAACTACGATAGAGCATCCTACGTGACCTCTCAGGGCTTTTTATTTAGTATTATAATTGGGCTTATAGTTTGTGGACTGAGCTTTTTTTTTGCTGAAGACATATTTAAGCTCATAGTTGATGACATGAAAGTAATAGAGCTTGGCAGTACTTATCTCAGAATAGTTCTTATAGGAGGATTCTTTAATCTTCCCTATTTTATAAGTAATTCGGCCCTAAGAGGAGCAGGAAATACGGTTGCACCTCTCATAGCAGCAGCTGTAGCAGATATTTTTAATATCATAGGAGACTATGTACTCATCTTTGGCAAGTTTGGTTTTCCCAGACTAGGTGTCACAGGGGCGGCTATAGCTACTGCAGGTGCTTTGATGCTAGGAACTATAGTTTCTCTATCCTACCTTTTTGCAGGAAAGGTAGGTTTCAAGGTAAAAATAAGAGATATATTTAACGTAGATGTAGATACTATAAAAAGCCTAATAAAATTAGGAGTTCCGGCTGGACTTGAAAATCTAATGAATGAGGGAAGTAGGATGTTGTCTTCATTTTGGATAGCTCAGCTTGGGACTATAAATTTTGCTGCTAATTCTATAGCAGTAGCTGCAGAGTCACTATCTTTTATGCCGGGATACGGTTTTGCTATCGCTGCAACCACTTTGGTAGGACAAAATTTAGGTAGTAATGACCCGGAAATGGCACAGATAAGTGCAAGTAAATCAGTAAAATATGGAGTCTTATTAATGTCAATGGTTGGTATGGCTTTTTTGTTTATACCTAACGTTATTATGAGTTTTTTCACAAATGAAAGAGAAGTTATTGATTTGGCAGCTAAAAGTATAAGGATAGGGGCTTTGGAGCAGCCAACCATAGCTGTTGCAATGGTTCTGTCAGGAGCTCTTAAAGGGGCTGGAGACACAAAGGGTCCTTTTTATATATCTACCATATCGAATATGTGCATAAGAATGCCTTTGATTTTTCTTATTGTATTTGTTTTCAAACTGAATGTAGTATATATCTGGATGGCTACAGCTCTCCAATTTGCAGTAGAGGCTTTGCTAATGTCCATAAGGTATGGGAAGGGAAGCTGGAAAACCATTGAGATAGAATAAGCCAAGGTTTATCCTTGGCTTAAAAATTTTTTAGTATGTATAATTATAATATTATCTTTTGTTACTGCATCCAAGAACATTTTTAATTTTGTGCGTAACCATCTCTTCAATGGCAGTTCTACCTTTACCTAAGTATTTTCTTGGGTCAAATACGTCAGGGTTTTCAGCTAGGAACTTTCTTATGGCAGCAGTCATTGCAAGTCTTAAATCAGTGTCTATGTTTATCTTACAAACGCCAAGCTTAGCAGCTCTTCTTAGCATGTCCTCTGGTACACCCTTGGCTCCTGGAATATTGCCGCCGTACTTATTGCAAGCTTCTACAAATTCAGGAATTACTGTAGAGGCCCCATGAAGAACTAATGGGAAATCTGGCAGCATATTAGTTATTTTTTCAAGTCTTTCAAAATCCAGCTTAGGTTCACCCTTGAATTTATAGGCACCATGACTTGTACCAATGGCTATTGCTAGAGAGTCCACCCCAGTTCTTTCTACGAATTCTACAGCTTGATCAGGATCAGTGTAAATAGCATCTTTTTCACTTACCTTCACATTATCTTCTACACCAGCGAGTCTTCCTAGCTCTGCCTCAACAACTACACCTCGTTCATGGGCATAGTCTACTACTTTTTTAGTAAGTTCGATATTTTCCTCAAAGGGAAATTTAGAACCATCAATCATTACTGATGTAAAACCATCATCAATACACTGCTTACATATTTCAAAGTCTTCACCATGGTCAAGATGAAGAACAACGTCAAGGCCTGTATCTTCTATAGCGGCTTCAACAAGTTTTTTAAGATATGCGGGCTTAGCATACTTTCTTGCTCCGGCAGATACCTGTAAGATCAGTGGTGCGTTTTCTGCTTTAGCAGCTTCAACTATGCCCTGGATGATTTCCATATTGTTAACGTTAAATGCTCCTATAGCATAACCACCTTCATAGGCCTTTTTAAACATTTCCTTAGAAGTTACTAGTGCCATAAATAAACCTCCTATAATTAAATTTCAATTGTTTTTATCATCTGTATTATATTATAATACTCTAAAAAAAACTACAAAAAACTCATATTTTAGGGTAAAATTAAGTAAAACCTATTGAATATCTTAGTTCTGTTTGAAATTAGGAAATAATGGAATACATTTAAATCTTAACAAATAAATATATAAAAAGTGATTTGATTTCTTCATGGCAGTAAAAATCAGGGTGTACAAGTTAATAGGAGTGACTACAAATGAAATATAAAGAGCAGATACCTAATTTGTTTACAAGTATTAATTTGGTTATGGGCATTATGGCAATAATATTTATGTTTTCTGACAGGTATTTAGAGGCTTCTTTACTGATTCTAGTGGCAGTATTTCTTGATCGGATGGATGGCAATATTGCAAGAAAGTTAGATGTTGTCAGTGACTTCGGGAAAGAGCTGGATTCCCTGTGTGATTTGATTTCTTTTGGGGTAGCCCCTTCTCTTTTAATTTGGAACATCTTCTTAGAAAACTCCGGTCTATTAGGAATTGTAATAACGTTATTATTTGCTCTTGCTGGTGCTTTCAGATTGGCAAGATACAATATTACTGAGTTTGACGGGTTTTATACAGGGATTCCAATAACTATATGTGGGGGGCTGGTAGCATTAATATCTCTGGTGCTGATCAACCATAAAGCAAATATAAACTTAATCATGTTGTTTATGCTATTTTTATCCTATGCTATGATAAGCAAAAGGATTAGACTAAAGAAAAGATAAAGCCCTGCGTTTGTTTTGATAAAATAATATAGAATAAAGTATAATAAAAGTTGAAACCTTAAACATAATACTTAGGAGGAAAACTGATGGGGAAAACCTTAAGATTGGATAGAATACTTGGTAATATGGGTTATGGTACGAGGAAGGAACTGAAAAAAATTGTCAGAGCAGGACTTGTAAAGGTTGACGGGGAAGTGGTAAATAAGAGCTCCATACATGTTAATCCATATGTAAGTATAATTGAAATAAATGGCGAAAGGGTAAATTATAGAGAATACATTTACCTCATGATGAATAAACCCCCTAATGTCATATCGGCAACATATGACAATGTCCATAGGACTGTTCTAGACCTGCTTGATGAAAAATATTTAGTATTTAATCCATTTCCTATGGGAAGACTTGATATAGACACCGAGGGTCTTTTAATAATAACAAATGACGGTAAGATGGCCCATGAAGTGCTTTCGCCTAAAAATCATATACCAAAAACCTATTGTGCTCATATAGAGGGAAAAGTTACAGATGAAGATGTGGAGGAATTTAAGAAGGGGATAGTCTTGGATGACGGTTATAAAACCTTGTCTTCAGAGCTTAATATACTGGAGAGTGGAGATATTTCAAAGGTTGAACTTACAATTTACGAGGGGAAATTTCATCAAGTTAAAAGAATGTTTAAAGCCCTTGATAAAGAAGTACTATATCTAAAGCGAATAGCTATGGGCAGCTTAAAGCTTGATGAAAGTTTAAAACCTGGAGAGTACAGAGAGCTAACTAAATTAGAGATAATGACTATAAAAGAAAAAGAAGAGAGCTAAGGAAACTACTTCCTTAATTCTCTTCTTTATTTTCTTTATCAAATCATTCTATGTCAGTTTGGTGTTCCTCTTGAGGCTCTTCATTTTCATAGATTTCATTCTGCAATTTACTCTGATTATCAGACTCTTCGTAGTCATAATCATCATCTTCATCATCATATTTTTCTATGTCGATAACCTTACCTTCATCAAGAGATCTGGTTTTGTTAGCAAGTTTTTCTATTATTTTCATTAAGTTGTTTTTCTTGCTCCCCCTTTGCCTTTTTTTCTTCTTTTTATCTTTATTATCATCTTCATCATTAATATCCTCATCGTATTCTTCTACGTCTATAATTTTATTCTCATCGAAGGTAACCTTATTATCTTTTTTATTATTTCTTTTTTTATTTGTAAAATTGTCTATTATATCCATTAAATCTAGATCGTCTTTCTTGTTTTCTTCAACAGAATCGGAGTCATCTTCACTAAAGATAGACATTAATTCCGCCATTTTTAAAATACCTTCAATATTGTCTAGATCTATAAATTTATCGGAACCTAAAAGAGGGCCTATTATCCCTAGCATACTTGTAAGGTCTAAATTACCGTTTTTTTCTTCTGATTTTTTTCCTCCTATCATATCACTCATATCCATAAAAGTGGTCAAAGTTTTCATCATGTTTCTCATTTTACCTATATTCTGTCTTGTATCTTCCTTCAATAAAGGTTCTATGGCTTCAATCATTTTAAAAGTGATATCTCTATCGCTAATAGTTTTTTTAGGTCCACGAGCTAGAGATTCCTGTGGAGGAGTTTCGGAAAAATTTTTTTGAAGATTTTGAAGAATGCTAAATTTATAAGCAGTTTCCAGTATTGTTGAAAAAGTACCGATAAGCTGACTATAGTTAGGATTTGCATAGGGTTTTATGGAGTTTATGGTTTTTAAAGATTTTTCTATATTGTCAGGAGTAAGATTAAGTTTGGAGAAGATGCCGGAAAAATTTTCTGTCAAACTTGATATATTGTCAAATATATCAAAATTAGAACCTTTTTTGCCGTATATGAATATAAATAATATAGGTAGCAGGGACATTTGGTTCGAAAATAATTTACTGAAAAAATTATTTTTTACAACTTCTGCCTCGGTAGTTCGATTGATCTTCAAAGGAATTACATCATTCATAAGGATCCTCCTTTACTTATGATTACAATTCATATTATGCAACAACATTTTTTTTGTTACGCATATTATTATTGATAATAGGAGGGTCTACTTAAAAATTTTAAAAAAATATTTGGAGGGATTAATGCATGAAAATTAATAAAGAAGATTTAAAAGAAGCAATGGAGAAATTGAATGAAATAAAGGATAATGACGAGAAAGTTGAGGAAATGAAAAAAATTTTTGAAGGGTACAAAGAGAAATACAAAGATAAAAATGAAGAAGAGGTTTTGGAGGAGATTGAAAAGTTTAAAGACAAGATAGACATGGATGAAATAAAAAAGAAACTAAAAAAGCATAAAAAAACTATCAAAAAACTTGAGGGAATGCTAAATGAAGAACAAAAGGAAAGGCTTAAAAAGGTAATGGATTTGTTAGATAAAAGTTGAACAATTTAGTAGGAGTTTTTTATCTCCTACTAAATCATTGTGAAACTTTATCTAACTTCCTTACTCTATCTCCCACTTCTAGAAGTGGGAGTATTATAATCAGGTGAGATAAATAAAAAAATAAGATGGTGGATATCCACCATCTTATTTTTTTATTCCGGTAATTATGTATATCATTTCATCGATGGAGCTACTGGATTTTATAGTGAACTTCCCAAATCTAAGCTTTGGAGCAAGTCCCAGCTCTTCTACTCTGTTTATGAAGTCTCCTACAGCCTCTATAAGACCCTTATCCTTCAGTATCTTGGCTATGCCAACTCCGGTAGTTCCTTTAGGGATTTCAACGACTATATCCTTAGATTCTATAGGAACTATTTGAATAATCTCTTCTTTAGATTGTTCAGGGGGTTGAGAATAAGTTTCATTACTATAGCTCTGCTCAGAAGGCAATTTATCATGGACATCATAAGTAGTGTCATCTTTTTCCTTTTCAACTGTATTTATTGCTGCAGACTTATAATCAAGGGGAACAGTTATGATGCCTGAAAGTTTCCAGCTAATAATACCTGTCATAACAATTATTATAAATAAAGCAAGTAAAACATCACTGCAGTCATAAATGAAATTCTTAAATTTTTCTATCACAATGTACGCCCCCTTTTTATGGTTGCATGGTTGTAGAGGATTCTAATGAAAAATTGGCATAATAATTCTAGGAAGACTAATAATTTAAGAATACCATAAATCAAAATATATTTTCAATAAGACAAAAGTTTTATTTTTTTGAAGGTATATAGAAATTTACCTAGAATATTTATTCTTGGGCATTTCTTTGGAACATTAGGAGGAAAAATATGACTGAATTTAGACTACTAAAGGACAGAGATACAGAGATAGCAAGGGAATATCTGGACAACTATCATATGGAATGTACTTTTCTGATCGGGAATCTTGAAAATTATGGGATAGAAAATAATCCTTTTCATAGGAGAAGTGGAGATTATTATGGGTATTTTGTGGAAGACAAGATAAAGGGAATATTTTTATTTACAAATATGGGAAGCTTTGTTTGTCATTATGAAGATGATGGAGTCTTGAAAAAAATTGCACTATTAAAAACTATAAAAAAATACAAGCCAAAGTATATGTTAGGTGTAAGTAGTAAAATGATCCCTCTTTGGATGATGCTGCAAAAGACTGCTAAGTGTAGCAAATATGAAGAATGCCATTATATGATATTAGAAAAAGAGAATTTTAATCCATTTATTGTAAAAAATGACATTGTCAATGCAAAGGACTATGAGTTTTTTAAAGCTATTGACTTTCTGATTGAAGTTGAAAAAGCTTTTGGTAGAAATCCAAAGACGATAAATGAATTGAAAAATACGGTATATGATAGGACTAATGAGGAAGAATATTTATATCTCTTGGAGAACGGCAGCATAGTGGCTCAAGGAGTCATACAGACTACTACATCCAGAATCAATCAAATTGGAGGGGTATATACGGTCCCTAGCTCTCGAGGAAAGGGATATGCCAAGGCAGTAGTTTCTAAGCTTTGTACAAAAATACTTGATAGAGATAAAATGCCAACTCTAATAGTAGCTAAAGATAATGAAGGAGCTAAAAAAGCTTATATGGATATCGGTTTTAAATACTATAGTGATTATTTAGTAATTGAAACCCAAGTGATTTAGAAGAGAAAGTGGTGATAAAGTGAGAGAAATTATAGTTGGAGAGAATGAAGCTAATCAGAGATTGGATAGATTTTTACTAAAATATTTGAATAAATCTACAAGAGGTAATGTATTTAAGCTTTTGAGGAAAAAAGTAATCAAGGTAAATAATAAAAAGAAGAAAGAAAACTACTATCTAAAACTAAATGACAAGATACAGTTTTTTTTATCAGATGAAGCTCTAGAAGAGTTAAGGCAGGAAGAAGAAATGGTTCTGAGTAAAAATGTAAATCTTGATATAGTATATGAAGATGATGAAATACTGGTTGTCAATAAACCTAAGGGATTATTAACCCATCCAAACAAAAATGAGTATAAAAAAACTTTGACTACAAGGGTGCAAACATATTTAAATCATCTTGCAACCAGAACCTTTAAACCTGCGTCTGTTAACAGGCTGGATCGAAATACAAGTGGGTTGATACTTTTTTGCAAGACCTATGATGCACTGAAGAAATATAATAAAATGATGAGAAATAGGGAGATAAAGAAATATTATATATGTATAGTTCATGGAAGGGTAAAGAGAAAAGGAGAAATCAAGGGATATCTAGATAAAGATCATCAGAAGAACATTGTAAAAATAAGGGAAGATAATTCCGATGGTAAGGGACGATTTATTCACACAAGATATAAACCCTTAGAATATATAAAAAACTATACTCTTCTGGAGGTGGAAATACTTACTGGAAGGACTCATCAGATCAGAGCCTCTCTAAGTAAAATTGGGCACCCTATTGTTGGAGATACTAAATACGGAGGCAAGAAGGTAAAAAATGTTACGACCCAAGTACTTCATGCATACAAACTGATTGTTGGAGATAAGATTATTGTAAAAGATAGTGATGAAATAAAGGATATAATAGGCAAATTAAGCTAATACATATAATAAATTACAGGCATTAGCTTTTTTTATAGTAAAGGAACTCCAACATTAAAAAAAAAATTGCAGGTATAAAACAAAGTAAATTCAAGTGATGCAAGAAATTGCAAATTTTTACCAGTTAAATGTTAAAAAGGCTGACAGCTAACTGCTGACCGCTCATGGCAAAAAGGTGACAGGTGACGGGCTACAGGAAAGACCCTAAAGAACGACTAGGATTTTCCAAGAGCTAAGAGCTAAGAACTAAGAACTAATCAGGGCTACCAACTACGAACTACTAACTACGAACTAACAAAGCGTCGCTAGACGCTTTTGTTCTGACATAACAGCTGATATCGTAATATAATAATATAGACCCTATATTTGCTGAAAGGAATGATCTGAGATTGGTAGAGTCTTATAATGTATTGACTAAGTTAATAGATAGATACGACTATGGAGGAGCATTGCAGGTAATTAAAGAGATGGGATTTGAAAACAGTGACGCTGCTATATTAATAGAGTCATGCAAATATGCAGTTAACTTTGATTTTGAAACTGCCTTTAGTATTTTGGACAGATTGTCAGAAGTAAGAAAAAACAAAAGTGAAATAAAGGGGCTGGTTTCAAATCTAGAAAGCCTCATTAGGGGTGAACCTAATGATATGTTTTCAGAGCTTATTGAAAATATAAAATTTCAGATAGTAAATGAAGAATATATAGATTTTTTGGGAAGAGTTTATAGATTTAAAGAAGCCATATTCAAATATATTTTTATTAAAAAACATTTAAATAAAAACCAATTTTCGTTTTTACTTGATATTATGTCTAAAAGAAGAATACTAAAGATATTAAGAAAAAAATATAAAATATATAATTCAAATATGGTTTATGCTATAACGACTTATATAAATAGATATTTAAGCGATGAAAAAAGATACGTTGAAATAGCAAAGATATTAAATTCTGAAAAAATGACTAATCTTATAGAACTTAGAAATAACTCAATAGTAGGGCACGGATTTAAGGGTGTGAGCAGAGAAGATATAGTAAAGGTTTATGGAAATCCTTATCATGTATTGGATGATTTTAAACATTGTTTAAATCTATTGGACGTTAAATTATTTGAATATAAATATAGCAAACTAAACGATATTATAAAAAAAGAGTTAAATAAGCCAGATGAATGTGATATGGGAGAAAACTTTGGCATTGTACCTAACATGATTTAATGGTAGAATATATTTGTGAAATTAGAAAGGAAGATATAAATGGCTAAAGAAATATTTGAATGGGTAAAAACTATTATTATTTCAGTTATTATAGCCCTTTTTATTACTGCATTTATTAGACCTACCTTGGTAAAAGGGCATTCAATGTATCCGACTCTAGAACCCAATAATTATTTAATAATCAACAAAATACCCTATATGCTTCATGAACCTCAAAGAGGGGATATAGTAGTTTTTAAATCTCATTTAAAGGCAATTGATGGTGATGAAAAGGATTTAATTAAAAGAGTAATAGCTGTTGAAGGGGACAAATTGGTAATAAAAGATGGTAAAGTTTTTGTTAATGGAAAAGAGATGAAAGAAAATTATATAAATGGAAATTATACTAGTGGTAATATAGATATAGTTGTGCCAGAAGGAAAGGTTTTCGTTATGGGCGACAATAGACCCAACAGTTTAGATAGTAGAAGTCCCGATGTCGGGCTTGTAGATGTAGACGACATAAGAGGAAAGGTATTAGTAAGATTATTTCCATTTAATGAAATAGGAACAGTAGATTAGACTTGAAAAAATTGTCAAATATCAAATTAGAGATTTTTCTCTGATTTTTTGTTTATTTTAGGTATTAACTGCACATCCTATAAGTGATAAACTTATAAGGAGGTATGTAAATGAAAGTAAGAGATTTAATGACTACGAATGTAACTGCAGCAAATATAAACAGTAGCGTAACAGAAATCGCAAAAAATATGAAAGACTTGAATGTTGGTGCAATACCTGTTTGTGATAACAGTAATAATGTAGTGGGGATAGTTACGGATAGAGATATAGTTTTAAGAAATGTTGCTGATGGAGGTAATAAAACAAAAGCTCAGGATGTCATGTCAGGGCATGTAGTTTCAGTTGCTCCTGATACCCACCCTCATGAAGCGGCAAGGATTATGGCTGAAAATCAAATAAGAAGACTTCCCGTAGTAGAAAACGGAAAGCTTGTAGGAATCCTTTCAATAGGTGACTTTGCAACTCAAGATATATATGTAAATGAAGCTGGAGAAGCTTTAAGCAGTATTTCGACCCCAAGTCGACCAATGAAATAAATAAAAGCTAAAGTTCCTGTGAAAACAGGAACTTTTAGTTTTTATATAAGAGAATTTGGTATATATTAATAATGTGAGAGAAAATAATATATAAAAAATTATGGGGGAAAGATAAGATGGGCAGCAAGGTAAATATTACGTTGAAAAATGGAAAAACGATAAAAGTAGAAAGAGGGACTACTCTTGAAAAAGTAAGTCAAACAGTGCAGGATGACTATAAAGCAATAATAGTAGCTGCCAAAGTAAATAATAAATTAAAGGAGTTAAACTATCAAGTAGAAAGAGATACTAAAGTTGAATTTATAGATTTAACAACTATAGATGGGCAGAGGATCTATCAGAGGGGACTTTCATTTGTGTTTATAAGGGCTGCAATGGAACTTCTTCCTGATTGCAAAGTAAGTGTAGAGCATTCCTTAAGTAAAGGCCTTTACTGCGAAATACGTTATAAAAGACCAATAAATGAAAAGGATGTAGAAAATATTGAAGAGAGAATGAAGGAGATAATTGATGAAGATATTCCCTTTATTAAGGAAAAGGTGGCAAAAGAGAAGGCAAGAGAAATATTTAAAAAGTACGGAATGGAAGCAAAGGAAAAGCTGCTGAAATATAGAAATAAAGATTTTATAAATATTTATAGTTGTGGTTGGCTTAAAAATTATTTTTATGGCTATATGGTTCCAAGCACTGGTTATCTTAAAAAATTCAGATTAAAATTTTTTCTTCCAGGTGTAATTATACAATATCCAACCAAGGAAGAACCGAATAAAATTCCTGAATTTTTTCAACAAAGTAAGCTGGCTTCTATTTTTAGAGAAGCGGAAGTTTGGGGTAATATACTGGATGTAGGATATGTTGCAAATCTCAACGAGTTGATTGAACAAAATAAATATCCTGAGATTATAAGGATATCAGAGGCCCTACATGAAAAGAAGGTAGCAAAAATAGCAGATATGATTACAGAAAGCAAAAAGAGAGTTGTACTCATAGCAGGACCATCTTCTTCGGGAAAGACGACCTTTGCTCAAAGATTGTTAATTCAGCTAAGAGTAAACGGGCAAAGACCAGTTACCCTTTCTACTGATGATTATTTTGTAGATAGAGAAAAGACTCCTAAGGATGAAGAAGGAAATTATGATTTCGAATCTATTGAAGCAGTAGATCTAGAGTTGTTTAATTATCACCTTTCTAAACTAATACAAGGGGAAGAAGTAGAAATTCCTAAGTTTAATTTCCATGAGGGGCGCAGGGAATATCAGGGTAACATACTTAAGATCAGAGAAGATCAGCCAATAATAATAGAAGGTATACACGGACTGAACGAAAGGCTTACAAAAGACATTCCACAAAACAAAAAATTCAAAATCTATATAAGTGCACTGACCCAATTAAATATAGATGATCACAATAGAATACCTACAACGGATACAAGACTCATTAGAAGAATAGTAAGGGACAGTAAATATAGAGGACATTCTGCACTGACTACTTTAAGATTGTGGAAGTCAGTAAGAAGGGGAGAGGAGAAAAATATATTTCCTTTCCAGGAGGAAGCAGATATAATGTTTAACTCAGCTTTGGTTTATGAGCTGGCAGTTTTAAAAAAATATGCTAAACCTTTATTAAAGGAAATAAGTGAAAAGGAACCAGAATATATTGAAGCAAAGAGGCTTTTGAAGTTTCTCAGTTATTTTAAATCCATAGAGGACGACAAATATATTCTTCAAACGTCTATACTTAAAGAATTTATAGGAGGAAGTTGTTTCGTGGAATAAATTCATTTTCTATTGACTATAGGAGATCTTTACTTTAAAGTGAAAGTTATAGTAACAGTATTTTAAATAACAGACAATTGGGAGATGAATTGCATGCAGCTTTTACTAAAAAGGTTGGTTGAGCAAAATAGGCATTATACGAAGTATGGTAAGGTTGCCAATTATATACCGGAACTAGGTAAAATGGACCCCGATAAACTAGGCATAGTTATTGTGGATACGGGAGGGAAGATATATAGGGCAGGAGACTATGATTTGAAATTTACTTTGCAAAGTATGTCTAAGCCAATAGTGCTGCTTTTAGCCTTAATGGATAATGGAGAGGAGACCGTGTTTAAGAAAGTAGGTAAGGAACCTACTGGGGATCCCTTTAATTCTATGAGAAAACTAGAGACATTGAGTCCCCCAAAACCTCTCAATCCAATGATTAATGCAGGGGCAATAACTGTAACTTCTCTAATTAAGGGCAAAGATAGCAAGGAAAAGTTTGAGAGAATTTTGGATATGGTTAGAAAAATATCAAATAATCCTAGGCTCAATATAAATATGGATGTATATTTGAGTGAGAAGAAAACCGGAGATAGAAACCGTGCAATAGCTTACTTTTTAAAGGATGTGGGAATCCTTGAAGGCGATGTGGAAGAAGCTTTGGATTTATATTTTAAACAATGCTCTATAGAAGTTACCTGTGAAGATATTGCAAATATAGGAATGTTTTTGGCAAATCAAGGAATAGATAGGAAAACCGGTAAAGTTATAGCACCTAAATACCTGACGCAAATAGTTAAAACCTTTATGGTCACTTGTGGAATGTATGATGAATCAGGAGAGTTTGCCATAAATGTAGGGGTGCCCTCAAAAAGCGGTGTCAGTGGTGGAATAATAAGTGCAGTTCCAAATAGAATGGGAATAGGTGTTATTGGTCCGGCCTTAAACGCAAAAGGCAACAGTATAGCAGGAGTTAAGCTGCTTATGGATTTGTCAAGAGAATTAAAACTCAGTATATTTTAGAGGAATGATAGGTATGAATACAATTTCCCTTTTAAAATCTAGAAAGTCTGTCAGGCGATTTTCAAATAAGGATGTAAATCTTGAGAAACTAGATAGAGTTGTTTTTGCAGGAATTAATTCAAAGCCCTTGGATGAAAATATCAATCTTAAATTTAAACTTATTGTTAATGGTCATGAATTTGCTAAAGAGTTAAAGGGATATGGTGGGTATTTCGGTGAGGTTTTTGATGCTCCACATTATATAGCTGTAATCACGGAAAATAAAAGTGGATTTCTTGAAAATCTAGGATATAGAGTAGAGCAGCTAATGATAAAAGCCCATGAGCTTGGTCTAGGTACATGCTGGATTGAGCTGTTTTTTGGTAGGGATAAAATTAAAAAGTTGCTTAATTTAGAAGGTGAAGATTCAGAGGTTGTAGTAGTTACCCCTATAGGATATGAAAAGATAACAATTATGGACAAATTTATTAAAAACTTAAAGGATTCCAGGAGTTATAGAAAATCTTTGAAGGAAATTGTTTATTTTAATAAGTGGGGTTGCATTAGAGAGGCGGAAACAGAGATAGAATCAAAGTTTCTTAAGATTCTAGATCATGCTCGACTTGCCCCATCATGGGGAAATAAACAGCCGTGGAAGTTTTTGATAAATGACAATAAGGTTATAGTGTTCGCTAAAAAAGAGGTATTTAGGCGGAAAAATGAATTGAACTATAACCGACTGGATTGTGGTATTATAATGCTATATTTTGAACTAGTAGGTGAAGAACTGGCGGTTAGAGGAAACTGGAGCATAGAAAAAAAAGATACTTTATGTCACCAATTTGATGTATCAGATAAGTATGAATATATAGGTTCTTTTATTATGAAATAGCTTCTTTTATCACAAAGAAGCTATTTTTGCGTTAGTAATTAGAAAAATTTTCAATGTTTTTGTTGATTTTTGTAAAAAAAGCAGGAAACTTTTACCTTTTGTAGAATTATAATAGCTATGGGAGTAGCTGTGAATAAATAATTTGACATATATAAATAATAGCTGAAGGTGATTACATGATTTTAGAAAAAGAAAACAAAAGATACCGCATAAAGAATGATTATTTGTATCTTGTAATAACGCTATTAATATCTTTTTTTATACTTTATATTTCAGTAATATATGAGAAACAGATATATTACGTCTTTCATAATGTAAACTTTTTAACTAAACATATTATAACTGAGCTAATAACAATTATAATTTCATTTATAATATTTATAAACTGTTACCATGCCTACAAACATACTAAAAGAATAAGACTGTTGATACTTTCTATGACTTTTTTTATAGTGGGATGTATAGATTTTCTTCATATGATTTCCTATGAAGGAATGCCTTATACATTTACGGAAAGCTCAATTGCTGCGGCTACAACCTACTGGATTATTGGCAGGTTGATTATGTCTACTGGAATTCTTATAACCTCTGTAGTGTATTTTTATAAAAAGGTAAAAAGGATAAATGAAAAACATATTTTGTTAATTAGTATACTTATTGCTATGTTTTTATTTTATATAGTTACATATAAGGTTGAATATTTACCGGCCATATTCATTGAAGGAGTAGGACTTGTAAAGCTAAAGATATCTCTTGAATATTTAATAATGATTTTGCAGGCAATGGCTGTATATTTCTACTTAAGAACCTACAAGAAGTTACAAAGTAAATATATAATATTAATGTGCTGTGGACTTGTACTCAGCATTTTTAGTGAAGCATTATTTATTCTTTACAGAAACGTTTATGATACATATAATCTACTAGCACACGTTTACAAAATAGGGAGTTTCTATTTGATTTATCACTCCATATTTAAATATAATGTTGATATGCCCTATGTACAGCTTAAAAAGGCTCAGGATAGAATAAAGCTTTATGCAAACAACCTTGAGAAAATAGTGGATAAAAGGACGGAACAGGTCAAGAAAGTAAATGATACACTAATAAAAGAGCTTGACTATGCTAAGAATATTCAGCAAGCCCTACTTCCACCACACAAGATAAGTTTTCAAAATGTTACTTTTATATCAGAATATATTCCCTGTGAAAGACTGAGTGGGGATTTTTATGATATTTATGAGATAGATAATGATAATATAGGGATGTACATTTTAGATGTATCGGGACACGGAGTGTCAGCAGCTCTGCTTACCATGTTTAGCAAAAATTATATAAAGTCTACAGAGAGACTTATTAAGAGATATAGAGGATTAAAGCCTCATAAAAATTTAAAAAATTTATATGATGAATTTAATAAATTAAATTTTCCTGAAGAGATGCATATGGTAGTATTTTATGCAGCTTATAACACAACTAACAAAGTCCTTACATATTGTTCTGGAGGTATGAATTGCTATCCTATTTTAATGCGAAGGGATGGAGGCTACGAATATCTAGACAAGAGCAAAGGGTTTCCAATATGCCAATTTAAGGACTTTTATGAACCTGAATACGAGAGTGCAAAGATTCAGTTAAATGCAGGGGATAAAATTATATTTTATACTGATGGTTTGACCGAAAAGCAGAAAAATACTAGTATAGATAAGGAAGTTCTTATAAATCTCTTGCTGGAAAATAAAGATAAAAATATTGAAGAATTAAATAAAAAGATTTTAAGTGTTTTAAGGGGTACTAAAGAAGTAATAAATGACGATATAACATATTTTATAATGGAAATAGGCCACTAATTATTTGAGAAATAAGGGTAATCTGAAAACATTGACTAATTTTTATAAAAAGAATATAATAAATATAAATTGTCGAAAATATTCTTAAATTTACTATATAAAAAACTATTCTGATAAAAAGGAGCTTTGCTATGAAAGATGTTTTAGTGTTAAGGGATTTACAACAAATAAAAGCTATTTCGCATCCATATAGAATAGAGATACTTGAAGCCTTTGAGGATTCAGCTGCAACGGCTAAGCAAATTGCAGATAAGTTAGGTGAACCTCACGCAAAGGTTAATTATCACATCAAGACCTTATTAAAAGTAGAGATTTTAGAGTTGGTTGAAGAGAAAGTTAAATTAGGGATTGTGGAAAAATATTACATACCTGCTGCCAGAACCTTTGTTATAGATAGAAATATTTTAAATACCATCGAAAAGAATGTAGCTGAATCTATTAATCAAGCCTCAATATCTATATTTGAGAATATTTCCAAGGACTTTTATAAAGCGATAGAAGCTGCCAATGATAAGGAGCATCCTAAAAAAATGCTTCATTACAATGATTACTATCTTACCCTCGACGAGGTAAAAGAACTTCACGATAAACTTAAATCTGTTATGCAGGAGTTTTTACAGGGTAAAAAAGATAAAAACCGCGAAAATGTAAAAAAATATTCAATATCTTCTCTTATTATTCCAAGAGTAAAAACTAAAAAATAAAGATAAGCATTTTAAGTTTATAGTAAGCTGATGAAATAATATGCATCAGCTTATTTGTATGCAAGAAATGACTATATTAAAGTATAAAATGTATTTCATAAAAAAGAATATAAAACTTTCAAGTTTTAAAACTTATTAAAAGGGTATCTAACAATAATGGAATAATTTTGAGGAGTTGAGACAATGTATATAGGATGCCATTTGTCAATATCAAAAGGTTTTGAAGCTGCAGTTAAACAAGCTATTGAAATAGGAGGAAATACTTTTCAATTCTTCACCAGAAATCCTAGGGGAGGGAATGTAAAAAAGCTAGACCTTAAGGATTTGCAAAAGGCCGACCAGCTATGTAAAGAGCATAACTTCGCCTCACTTTTGGCACATGCGCCCTATACCTATAACTTTGCTTCGGATAAGGATAAAGCATGGGGTTTTGCAAAATATAGACTTAGAGATGATTTGGATAGACTCCAACATTTAGATAGCTGCAAATATTTAGTAATGCATCCTGGGAATCATGTGAAAAGAGGTATGGAGTTCGGCATAGAAAGAATATCCGAAGGAATTAATGAAGTTTTGCAGGGCGATGAAAATACTATGATTTTATTGGAAACAATGTCAGGAAAAGGTACTGAAGTAGGCTATAAGTTTGAACAGTTAAAGGAAATAATTAATAGAATTGAGTACAAAGAACTAATAGGGGTCTGTTTTGATACGTGCCATACCTATTCGGCTGGATATGACATAGTCAATGATTTAGACGGAGTACTGAATGAGTTTGATCAGATAATAGGACTTGATAAATTGAAGGCTATACATTTAAATGATAGCAACCATAAACTAGGTAGCGAAAAAGATAGACATGCACGTATCGGAGAAGGAACTCTAGGCTTAGATAATATCTTGGATTTTATCAATCATCCGAAGGTCCAAGGTATTCCGTTGTTCTTGGAGACTCCCAATGAATTAGACGGATATGCTAAGGAAATAAAAGTTTTAAAATATGGATATTCTTTGTAAAAAAGGGTAAACTTTAAAGGTTTGCCCTTTCTTACTTAAAGTATGGAAGTATCGCTAAGTAATAAAAAGTATTTTTGCTCTCCATAATATTATTAATAACAAAAATTATAAATTGTTGTGGAGAGTGAGAGGATTGAAGAGTTTAATTGCAGGAACTTTAGCTGGGTTATGCAGTGGTATAGGAACATTACCCTTATTATTTATAAATAGAATTTCAAAGGCTGTTGAAGATACGTTGCTTGGCTTTGCTGCGGGGATAATGATATTTGCAAGCTCTTTTAGTCTTATAAAGCCAGCACTTAAAAATAAGAATATAGTGCAAGTAATATTAGGCCTACTTTTGGGAGCCATTATTATGACCTTTATTGAAAAAACAGTTCCTCATATCCATTTAGAAAGATTAAGAGTTTTAAATTTCAAAGATGAAACAATGAAAAAAACCTACCTCTTATTAGCTGCAATAATAATTCACAGCATACCTGAAGGTCTTGCAATAGGTATAGGATTTGCTTCAGAAAGGGCTGGAATTGGACTTTCCTTAGCAATTGCAATAGGTATTCAAAATTTACCTGAAGGGTTGGTTGTATCAGCTCCTTTAATTCAGAAGGGATATTCAAAGTCAAAAGCAATTGCCTTTGGGTTTTTAGCGGGAATAGGAGAACCTACAGCTGCACTGATGGGAAGCATTTTAGGAAAGAAAGTTTATGGCTTTATGCCTTTAATTTTAAGTTTAGCAGCTGGTGCAATGTATTATGTAGTTTCACATGAGCTTATACCTGAAAGCCATTGTAGCGGACATCAATTAAAGGCTACCTACGGAGTTATCTTTGGATTTATAGTTATGCTTATAATAGATTATATGGTAAAATAGCATAAGGTGAGATAAATGAATTTAAAAGAAAAGACAATAAAGTATGCTAAAAGTATTGGAATAGATTTGATAGGATTTGTAAAGTCGGAAGTTTTTGAAGATTTGAGGGAGAGAATCAATAGCAGAAAAGAGAAGGATTACCTTTCGGGTTTTGAAGAAAAAGATATAGAGAAAAGAATTGATCCCCAGTTAACGATGAAGGATGCTAAAACTATCATAGTTGTGGGCGTACCTTATTATATTCATGAAAATAACATAAATCATGATACCAATCCTGAATTTTACGGAAAAATATCAAGATCATCGTGGGGGAAGGACTATCATGTAGTTTTAAAAGAAAAAATGAAAAAATTGATGGAACTGATGCAGGAAGAGCTGGGTAAAATTAAGTACCGTTTTTTCGTAGATACAGGACCTTTAGTTGACAGACATCTTGCCTATAAAGCAGGTATTGGGTGGTATGGCAAAAATAACTGTATTATAACAGAAAATTATGGCTCGTGGGTATTTATAGGGTATATACTGTGCGATCTTGAAATTGAAACCGAAAATCATGAAGAAAATAGGTGTGCAAAGTGTAATAAATGTATAGATGCCTGTCCAACAGGTGCATTAATGGATAACTATGAGTATAATGCTAAAAGATGTATATCCTTTTTGACACAGACGAAGGAAGACATAAGCTATCAGTTAAGAGAAAAGATGGGAAATAGCCTTTACGGTTGTGATGTATGTCAATTAGTATGTCCTCATAATGTAAATGTAGAAGGTGGATATGATGAGTTCTTTCCTGAAGAGCATAATTATAGACCTAACTTATTAGAGCTACTTCAGCTGTCCAATAAACAATTTAAGAAAAAATATGGAGATATAGCCCTAGGATGGAGGGGAAATAAGGTACTTAAAAGAAATACGATCATTGCTTTGGGAAATTCAGGAGACATAAAAGTTTTAGATCATATAAAAAAATATCTGGAAGATAGTTCTCCCATGATTAGAAAATATGCTGCCTGGGCAGCTATCAGACTAGATAAAGTTAGAGGAAAAAAACTATTGGAGGAGCATTTAAAAAAGGAGAAGGATCCCCAAGTTATATCTGAAATTAAAAAACTATATAAGTATTATTTATAAATCTTTAGTTATGCCTCGTTCATTTTGAACGGGGTTTTGTTTTTAAAATTCCTCAATTTTCATGAAGCAAAGCATACTTTGGTGAATATTATATAAAATATAGGTTTGATTCAACAAAGGGGGAATTTTGTGAGAAAGCATAATAAGTTAAACTACAGACAGCTAAAAAAATTTTATAATCCAAAACAATTTAAATTTAAGACGACAAAGGATCTTAAGGAGCTTAATGATATAATCGGTCAGGATAGGGCTATTAGAGCTATGGAGTTTGGACTTGATGTAAAAAATCCAAAGTATAACATGTTTTTAAGCGGAGTAAAAGGTACGGGGAAAACTAGCTATTGTATTTCAAAAGTAAAAGAAAGGGCAGTCTTGGAGGAAAGACCTGATGATTGGTGCTATGTATATAACTTTAAAGAACCAGATAAACCCAGATCGATCAATTTACCTGCAGGTATGGGAAAAACCTTTAGAGACGATATGGAATTACTCGTTCATGATCTAATAACTGAAATTCCTAAAGCATTTATAAGTGAAGAGTATGTAAAGAACAAAAATGAAATTGTTAAGGAATATCAGAAAAAAAGAAGTGAATTACTTGATTACTTAATTGAATACGGATACCAGTTAGAATTTGAAGTAAAAAACAATTCTACTGGATTAGTATTTATACCTATAAAGGATGGAGAAAATCTAAGTGATGAAGAATATGAAGAGCTCGATGAAGAGGAAAAGCAAAGATATGAAGAAAATGCTGAAATATTACAGATAAAAGCTTTAGAGTCTTTGAAAAAAATCAGAATACTGGAAAAAGAAGTTAAAAAGAAATTGATGGATTATCAAAAAATGACAGCACATTTTGTGATAAAGCCTATAATTGAGGTTTTAAAGGAAAGGTACAAAAATTATACAAAAATTGTTGAGTATATTGAGGAAGTTAAAGAAAATATTATAGAAAATATATCAGATTTTGAATTAATAGCTGAGGAAGATGTACCAATTAATTTTGATATAAAGGAAATTGCTCCTAAATATTATGTAAATCTATTCATCGATAACGGTGACCAGAAGGGTGCTCCGGTAATAATAGAAAATAATCCAACATATATCAATTTAATAGGAACAGTTGAATATGAAAATGAAAAAGGAACTTTAAAAACAGACTTTACAATGATTAAATCCGGTGCCATCCATAAAGCAAACGGAGGGTATTTAATTCTTCAAGCAGAACAGCTCTTAAGAGACATTCACTCTTGGACTGCTTTAAAGAGAGTATTGAATACAGGAAAAATAAAAATTGAAAGTCTAAGCCGTCAATTAGGGATTGCTAGTATAGCTACCTTAAGCCCGGAAGAAATACCGATTAATGTAAAGGTTATTTTAATAGGAAGCACCTATATTTATCATTTGTTGTATAGTTATGATGATGATTTCCATAAGCTCTTTAAAATTAAAGTGGATTTTGACTCTGTCATGGAAAGTAATTTTGATAATGAGATGAAGATGGCTTGCTTTATTAGCTCCTATTGCGAAAGTGAAGGGTTAAAGCATTTTGACAGAGAAGGTGTAATAAAAGTTTTGGAATACAGTAACAGATTGGCTGGCAGCCAAAAAAAAATGTCGACTCGTTTTAGTAAAATTATAGAAATTTTGGTTGAGGCAGATGTGTTTGCAAACTATGACAAAAGTAATATTATAACTGGGAAGCATGTAGAAAGAGCTATTTTCGAAAGGCAGTATAGAAGTAATAGAACCGAAGAAAGAATAGATGAAATGTATAAAGAAGGAAAGATAGTAATAGATATTAAAGGAAGTAGAGTAGGAAGGATAAATGGGCTCTCAGTACTGGATATGGGAGACTATGTTTTCGGAAAACCGAGCGTCATAACAGTATCCACCTATGCAGGGGATAAAGGAATTATCAATATTGAGAGAGAAGTAGAAATGAGTGGAAGTATCCATGACAAGGGAGTAATGATATTAGAAGGATATCTAAATGAAAAATTTTGTAAAAAAGGTCCCTTAGGGGTAACCTCTAAAATATGTTTTGAACAGTCCTATGGTGGAGTAGATGGTGACAGTGCATCCAGTACGGAACTGTATGGGATTTTATCTAGCATAGGAGATATTCCAATAAAACAAAGTATTGCAGTTACGGGCTCAGTAAACCAAAAAGGTGAAATACAGCCTGTAGGAGGTGTTACTGAAAAAATCGAAGGATTTTATAATATATGTAAATATTTAGGATTGACTGGTGACCAAGGAGTTATAATCCCTAAACAAAATATTGATGAGCTTGTGTTGAAGGATGAAGTAATAGATGCAGTTAAACAAGGGGAATTTCAGATATATTCTGTTTCAACCATAGAAGAAGGCATGGAAATATTGACCGATAAAAGCTTTAAGGAAGTTGAGAAGTTAGTAGAAAGAAAATTGGAAGAGTACAATCAGATTATGAAGAATAAAGAAAACCATGAAGAATGAATATCATTTAAGTAGGCTGACATTAGATTAGTCTACTTAATATTTTTTACAAATAATATAAAAAGGAGATTTCATAGCATACTGGTAAAAACTATATTAATTTGACACAGTTACTTAACAACATTTATTTGTTAAATAATTTTAAGAAATTAAAAAAGGAAAATATTTTTTTTTGTAGTATACTTAACAATACGGAAGTAATTTAACTTGCCTCGCTAGTTCCTTATAGATATCCTTCAATAATCCTCTTCAGGCTTCGTAGAAGAGCTGTTTTAATAGAAAGGATTTAGAGGTAAAATAGCTCTTCAAAGTCGCTTCAGAGGAAACATTGAAGGATATTTAAAGCTATACTGTTAGAATAGCTAGCATAAGAGGTTAATTTAAGTATATTAAAATATAGATGATATAGGAGGAAAAAGAATGGAAGGGACTATGAAATGTGTAGTTAAAAATGAACCAAAGGTAGGAGCAGAGTTAACTTCAATAGAGATACCCAAAATAGGTCAAAATGAAATACTTGTAAAGGTCTTAGCAACTTCTATTTGTGGCACGGACTACCATATATACAGCTGGGATGCTTGGTCACAGAAAAGAATAAATCCTCCAAAGATAATGGGACACGAATTCGCAGGTGAAGTCGTTAAGGTAGGGGAAAAGGTTTCCAAGGTAAAAGTAGGTGATATAGTATCTGCTGAAACCCATATAGTTTGCGGCAAATGTGCTCTTTGTGTTACAGGACAGGCACATATATGTACCAGTACAAAAATATTAGGTGTTGATACCCATGGAACATTTGCTGAGTACGTTGCTATTCCAGAAGATAATGCATGGGTAAATGACCCGGCAATCCCGCCTGAATATCTTTGTATTCAGGAACCACTTGGAAATGCTGTACATACTGTTTTATCCGGAGATATTATTGGAAAGACTATAGCCGTAGTAGGTTGTGGCCCCATAGGCATAATGGCTGTTGCCGTTGCAAAGGCCGTTGGAGCTGCCAAGGTAATAGCAATTGAAGTAAATGAATATAGATTAAATCTGGCAAAGGAAATTGGAACAGATGTAGTTATAAATCCTCTAGAAGAAGATGTCGTAAAGAGAGTGCTAGAAGAAACCGACAGTTTAGGTGTAGATGTAGTAGCCGAGATGTCAGGAAATCCGAAGGCTATTCAACAGGCTTTAAAGTACATTAGACTAGGCGGAAGAATGGCCATGCTTGGAATACCAGCTGAAGATGTAAAACTTGATGTTGCCAACGGGATAATATTTAAAGGTATACAGATACACGGAATAGTTGGAAGAAAGATGTATGAAACATGGTATCAAGTCAAAGGACTGTTGGCATCAGGAAATTTAAATCTAGACAAAGTAATTACTCATAAACTGCCTTTAGAGGATTATGAAAAAGGTATGGAGCTGATGAAGAGCGGAAATTGCGGAAAAGTTGTATTATTTCCTAATATGAAGTAAATAATTAAATAAGAAAACGCATACATCTATCTCACTTGATTATAGTACTCCCACTTGTACAAGTGGGATATAGAGTAAGGAAGTAAGATAAAGTCTCACAACAATTTAGTAGGAGATAAAAAACTCCTATTAATTTATATTAGACTTTAAGTGTAAATTTATATTAAAATTGATTTAAGGGAAGATAGATGATTGAATTCTTAACCTTAATACTTAATAGAAAGAGGGTTTTGCATGTCAAATGTTCACGAATTAAAATTTTTAAAGGAAAAAATTGAGGAGTTAAAGGAACAAGGTGTTTATAGAAAACTTCCTATCTTGGAAACTGCAAACGAAGCGGAAATCATTTTAAATGGCAAAAAAGTAATTAACCTTTCCTCCAATAACTATCTTGGGTTTGCCAATCATCCGAGACTGAAGAAGGCTGCTATTGATGCTGTAGAAAAATATGGTGTAGGAGCAGGAGCCGTTAGAACAATAGTTGGAAACATGGATATCCATGAGGAAATGGAAAGAGTTTTAGCAGAGTTTAAAAGAGAAGAAGCAGTTATGGTTTTTCAGTCAGGGTTTAACTGTAATGCGGGAGCCATTCAAGCAATAACCGAAAAAGGGGATTTGATAGTTTCTGATGAGCTTAATCATGCCAGCATAATTGATGGAGCTAGACTTTCTAAGGCAGATAAAACGATTTACAAACATAATGATATGAATAACTTAGAAAAAGTACTAAAAGAGAATAGAGACAAATATAAGAACATACTCATAATCACTGACGGGGTTTTTAGTATGGAAGGAGACATTGCAAATCTACCTGATATAGTAAACTTAGCTGAAAAGTATGAAGCCATGACATACGTTGATGATGCCCATGGCTCTGGGGTTTTGGGTGAGAATGGACGTGGAACGGTAGATCATTTTGGGCTTCACGGAAGAGTAGATTTTAGTATAGGTACACTTTCAAAGGCGATAGGTGTAGTCGGAGGTTACGTAGCCGGCAGCAAAACAATGCAGGATTGGCTGAGTCATAGAGGAAGACCGATATTGTTCAGTACATCATTACCTCCAGCAGCGGTAGGTGCTATCATAGAAGCGGTAAAAATGCTTATGGAATCCAGTGAATATACAGACAAATTGTGGTCAAATGCCAAATTTTTCAAAGAAAAACTTGGAAAGCTAGGATTCAATATAGGTAATAGCCAGACTCCTATCACTCCAGTTATTATTGGCGAAGAGGCCAAGACTATGGAATTCTCAAGAAAACTTCTTGAAAATGGAGTATTCGTTTCAGGAATAGTATTCCCAACTGTACCAAGAGGAACAGGAAGGGTAAGATGTATGGTAACTGCAGGACATACAGAAGAACAACTTGATAGAGCAGTAGGTGTTTTTGAAAAAGTAGGAAAAGAAATGGGTATACTTAAATAACGATACATAGGAATAGGGCAGCTAAAATGCTGCTCTGTTTTTTAATTGTCTGCGTGTCCAGCGAAGCTGTCATTCGCTAGTTGGTGAAAGTCCAACCCAAGTAATTGTCAAGAAGCTTGGTAGCTATAAGACTAATTATAGGCGAGAGCCTGTGGTTAAAGCGTCTTGAAAATGCGTCTATTATGATGCTAGCAAATATACAGACCGTAACGTTAAGTGAATTCTGCAGCACTGTTAGAAAGCTCATGATTGAGAGAAGAGATACTGACGAGCCTTTAGGCATAGGGCGAAGTCCGATGGAAACTTAATTGGAACTTGGAGCATTGTACGAAAGTGGCTTAAAGCAGGGGTTATGAAAGATGGTGTGTTTGCTGAGAGTGATATAGGGAGCCCGCAGGGCGGTGTAATATCTCCATTACTTGCAAATATCTATTTAGATTACTTAGATACAGTGTGGGAAAAGTATTATAGGCACTTAGGTAAATTAATTAGATTTGCCGATGACTTTGTAGTTGTTTGCAAGAACTATAAAGACGTTAAGCATGCGCATAAAGCTATAAGTCTTATAATGCAACGATTAGAATTAAGTCTAAATAAGGATAAAACTAAAATTATTTCATTATGGGATGGAAAAGAAGGCTTTGATTTTCTTGGATATCATAATAGAAAGATTAAAACAAAGACTATAGACGGTAGAATCTACTATGTACTAAAACAATGGATTAGTAAGAAAGCAATAAAGAAGGTATTTAACAAGGTTAAGGAAACTCTAGGTAGGAAAACCCTATATGTATCCCTTGATGAAATAATCAAAATACTAAATCGTAAGATTGTAGGGTGGAGAAATTACTATGGCTTATCGCCATTTGATAAATTAGCAAAGGTTGATAAGTATATAAGAATGCGATTAGTATTCTGGTATAACAACAAAAGACAAGCACGAAAGAGAAAAGAGTTCTATAACCTAGTATCTTTCTTTAATAACACTGGCTTAAAATATGTTGCTCAAAACTCGTAATGCAGATGGAAGAAGGACATCGGAAAGCCGTATGAGGGAAAACTTCACGTACGGTTTGATGAGGAGATGGTGGAAGAGAATAAATCAAATCCACCATTTTACTCTACAGAAGTTTAAACATTTTTTGAAAGAAATTGCAGATGTGAATATAAGTAAATTCAAGGTTTGTGAGGGATTACAAATTTTCATCAGTGAAATATTAAAAGGCTAACAGCTAACTGCTGACCGCTCATGGCAAAAAGGTGACAGGCCGCAAGAAAGACCCTAAAGAACGACTAGGATTTGCCAAGAGCCAAGAGCTAAGAACTAAGAGCTAATCAAAAGGCGTCGTCAGACGCTTTTGTTCTTCCATTGAAGCTTGTATTTTTTTATAATATAATTAATTTATGCAAGTAAAACTTTGAGTTTATAAAAATATTTGCTAGTTAAGAAAAGAGGATAATTATGATAATAGGAAGCTGTCAAATTGACTTAACACTTTTTGAAGTAAATTCTTTAAAGGAAAAAAGACAGATAATAAAAAGCATAATTGGAAGAGTGCAGTCGAGATTTAATGTTTCAATAGCTGAAGTTAGTCTCAATGATATATGGAGGAGAAGCTCTGTAGGTATTGCCTGTGTAACTACATCTACCAAGCATGCAAATCAGATAATAAATAATGTGATAAAATTTATCGAGAGAGACAATAGAGTGGAAATAATTAATTTTGAAATTGAGATATTATAGCATTTATACGTTTTATTTTCTTTTTACTTATATTTAAAATTATAAGTTGGAAAACTATAATAATCTAACTTTAACTCGCCTTGTTAGTTTTTCATAATAGCTGCCTATAAGGATCTACTTCGGACTCCCATGAAGGCCTGTTTTTCTTTTCGATTAAAACATTAAGCTAAAAGAACAGATCTTCAAATTCGCCTGATCAGAAACCTTATAGGCAGCTTAGACAGCTTAGCTTATTTTAACAAGAACAGCTAACACAATAGGTAACTTTAGTATAAAAGAGAGGATTTGATTATGAACACAAAAAAACTAAACATGCTCTCTAAAGAAAAAATTAAAGAGGCTTTGAAAATTTTAAAAAGTTTATATCCCAATGCAGAGTCGGAGCTGAACTACAGAAGTCCCTTTGAACTGCTCATATCTACAATATTGGCTGCTCAGTGTACTGATAAGAGAGTAAATAAGGTCACTAAAGAATTATATAAAAAGTATAATAATCCAGAAAGCTTTTTGAGACTTACAGAAGAACAATTGGGTGAGCTAATTAAAAGTTGTGGGTTTTATAGAATGAAGTCAAAAAATATTTTAAAAACCTGTAGAATCCTAGTTGAAAAATATGATTCAAGAGTACCGACCACAATAGAAGAATTAATGAAGCTGCCGGGGGTTGGTAGAAAGACGGCAAATGTGGTCGTAAGTAATGCCTTTGGGCAAGATGCTATAGCAGTAGATACCCATGTGTTCAGAGTGTCTAACAGAATAGGACTAGCTAATAGTGACAACGTACTGGAGACAGAAGAGCAGCTTATGGAAAATATTGACAAAAGGTTATGGTCAGATGCCCATCATTGGCTTATATACCATGGTAGAAGAATTTGCAAGGCTAGAAGGCCTCAGTGTGAGGTCTGCCCAGTATCAAAGGTATGCCTATACTATAAAAATAACGTTTTAAAAAGTAATTAAAGCTAATAGTAAAGGGGGGAATTATATATGGATGATCTAATTTTTTCTCTTGATATCGGAACAAGAAATGTGGTAGGGATGATAGGTAAGATGGAAGGAGATACCTATAGGTTAATTGATTATGAGATTATGGAGCATCCCGATAGGGCTATGTATGATGGACAAATTCATGATATTGAAAAGGTATCTGACATTGTGGGAAAAGTAAAGTCAAAGTTGGAAGATAGATTAGGAACAAAGCTTAAATATGTTTCAATTGCAGCTGCCGGTAGGGCGTTAAAAACCCAAAAGGTATTTGTTGAAAATGAAATTAACTACTCCAAGGAAATTAATAAATCTATTATAAACAGTTTAGAAATGGAGGGAATACAGCTGGCCCAAAGAGAACTTGAAGAGACCTCTGAGGACAATGACGGCAAGTATTATTGTGTGGGATATACTGTTGTCAATTATTACTTGGATGGAAGCACAATAGGAAATTTGAAAGGTCATAGGGGAAATAGAATCGGGGCCGATATACTGGCCACTTTTTTGCCCCATGTGGTAGTGGACAGCTTATACACAGTAGTTCATAATGCTGGCCTTGAAGTCATTAGTTTGACTCTCGAGCCTATTGCTGCAATAAATGTAGCCATTCCTCCAAAGTTTAGACTTTTAAACTTAGCCCTTGTTGACGTAGGAGCAGGAACTTCAGATATAGCAATAACGAAGGAAGGCACAATAGTTTCCTATGCTATGGTTTCAGTAGCAGGAGATGAGATAACAGAAGCACTTTCTCAAGCCTTTCTTCTAGACTTTAACACGGCTGAAAAACTAAAAACGGAATTAAATAAAAAGCCACGACATAGTTTTAAAGATGTGGTAGGAATGAGCTATGAGCTTGAAACAGGTGAAATATTATCTAAACTTGAGAATTCAATTAAGGAATTAACCCAGAAAATATCAAAGAAGATTAAAGAATATAATGGAAAAACACCAAGTGCAGTATTCTGTATAGGTGGAGGATGTCAAATACCCCAATTTACTGACTACCTTGCAGAAAGTTTGGGATTAGCTAAAGAGCGTGTGGTAGTAAGGGGAACAGAAATGCTGGAAGACGTTGAAATATCTTGTGATAATTTAACCGGGCCCGAGTATATTACTCCTATAGGAATAGGATATACTGCCCTTAAGGATAAAGAACAGGATTTTCTTAAAGTCACAGTCAATGGCAAACAAATTAGATTATTTAACTCAAGAAAGCTTACAGTCTCCGATGCGTTAATTTTAACGGGCTACAATGCTAGGAAGCTTATTGCCCAAAAAGGAAAGCCGGTAAGCTTTATATTAAATGGTAAAAGAAAAGTAATCTATGGAGAATACGGGGAATCGGCAAAGATATACGTTAATGGAAGATTGGCAAGTCTTGATACAAAGCTAACGGGCGGAGATGAAATAATTGTGAATCCTGCAACACAGGGTAAAGATGCAAAAGTACATGTAAAAGATATTATTAAAAAAGAAGAAAAAATAGTATTTCAAGGGAAAAATATTAAACTTTTTAACGGGATATATGTTAATGGAAGAAAGACAGATGGGGACTATGAAGTACATGAAAATGACGAAATACATATAGACAAAATAAGAGATATTAAAGAATTAATGTTTTCATATGATATAGATTTAGATATTCATAAAGTATTTGCAAACGGTAAAGAGGTAAATGGGAATTATATCTTGAAGGATGGAGATGTTATAGAAGTAGAGAAAGAAAAAAGAGAACAGCAAGACCATATAAAGAAAAATCCTGGACTTGAGGCAGTTAAGATTGAAGAAGAGAATATGGGAGAATACATTGAAGTGCAAGTCAATGGAAAAAAAGTAAATATAGAAAAAAATAATAGAGATCCCATTTTCGTAGATATATTTAACTATATAGATTTTGACATAAAAAAGGCTAAAGGCATTCTAGAACTAAGGTTAAATGGAGAAAGGGCTAATTATACAGATATACTTAAACAAAATGATGTAATTGAAATATTTTGGAAATAAGAGACTTTAGTAATATTATTTAAGCCATGTAAATAGTAATATTAGTGTGAATATTTATACCATTACATGGAGGCAGATAATGATAATGAGAAAAAAGGTGGATAAAAAAAAGAAAAGTCTAAATATCCAAAATAAAAATGATAAAAGGAATAGATTAATTAGTTTTTTTATAGTAGTTGCAAGTGCCCTTTTTTTTAGTGGAGTTTTTGCTGCCGGTTCACTTATAGTGATTAATAGAGATTCAATTCATGATGGTATTTATGTGGAAAACGTTGATGTTGGAGGACTTTCGATAATTGAAGCTGCCGATAAGATTGAAACGGTACTAAATAAAACTGAGGGAAAGGAAAAACTGAGATTAAGATACAGGGATAAAATATGGAAGTTTACAGCAGATGAATTAAGTTTACAATATGACCTTTTAAAAGCTGCAAATGAAGCTTTTCTTATAGGAAGAAGGGGTAATTATTTAAATAGGTTTGCTACTGTTATTGAACTCTTAAAAGATCCCCGCAATATTTCTCTTAAACCGTCAGTTGACATGGAAAAACTTGATGCAATATTAAATAGTATTTCAAAGGAGATTAACCGTCCGGCAAAAGAAGCACAAGTAGAAAGACGAGATGGGAAATTTATTATCAGAGACGAAGTTTTGGGATTAAAGTTGGACAAGGAAAAGACTATTGAGAGAATACAGGAAGCATTTATGAACAGCGGATATAAAGATATTGTAGAAATTAACCTTATGGTTAAAACTGCATCACCAAAGTATACTTCCAAAATGCTAAGTTACATAAGGGACTTGCTTGGATCTTATACCACAAAATTTAATTCTGCAATAAAAGGACGTAGTTATAACATAGCTTTGTCTTCAAAAGCAATCAATGGGACAGTACTTTTGCCTAATGAAATATTCTCATTTAATGAGATAGTTGGTCCAAGAACCGTTAACAATGGATATAAAACAGCACCTGTCATATTTAGAGGAGAGCTGGTTGACGGTATAGGGGGAGGAGTATGCCAGGTATCCAGCACTATTTATAATAGTGTTCTGAAAAGTCGTCTGGGAATAGTAGAAAGAGTGAATCACAGTATACCTTCTACTTACGTTCCAATGGGCTTGGACGCAACGGTTTCATATGGTGTGCTTGATTTCAAGTTTAAAAATACTACCGATTATCCAATCTATATTGAAAGTTTTGTAAAGGGGAATGAACTGACGGTCAATATCTATGGACATGAAACAAAAAAACAAGATGTTAAGGTAATGAGTAAAGTAAATGATGTAATAGAGAAGGATACTGAAATAATCTTTGATTCAAATATGTATGAAGATGAAAAAGTAGTAAAAGATAAAGGTAGAAACGGTTACAGAGTTTCTTCATACATGATTATTTATGAAAATGGCAGAGAAGTTGAAAGAAAGCTGCTTTCAAAGGATTACTATCCTCCAAGTAAACAGATTATAATTAAAGGGACAAAGAAGAGAATAGAAAAAAGTAAAATCGAAAATAGGAATAAAATGCAAGATGTTAAAGGATATATTATACAGTAAATAAGATATGAGGTGTAAGAAATGAATAATGAATTGTATGAAAAAACCGTTCACTGTCCTGTATGTGACCGGGATTTCACCACACAAAAAGTAAGAACTTCTGCAATTAGAGTTGAAAATAGAGATGAGGATTTTTGTCCCTATTATAAAAGTCAAAATCCTCTATTTTATTCTGTGTTTGTTTGCCCCCACTGTGGTTATGCAGCTTTAGAGGGGGACTTTTCAAGAATTGGCGAACGTGAAAAGGAAAAGATAAAAGAAACTATTTCACCTAAATGGAGACCAAGAAGTTATGACGGCGAGAGAACTATAGAGGACGCCCTTGAAGTCTATAAGCTAGCACTGCTGTGTAGTCAGGTTATTGGTGCATCTGAAAGTACTATAGGAAAAATTTGTCTAAGGCTTGCATGGCTTCATAGGTATTTGGGGGACGAAAAAGAAAAAGACTTTATAAAATTTGCAGTGAAGGCCTTTCATAAAGCCTATACAACTGAACGATTAGATGAAGATCAAAACGACATGGTAATAATTTTATATTTATTGGGAGAACTTAATAGGAGAGTAGGCAATTATAAGGATGCAATAAAATGGTTTGATAAAGCCTTAAGAGAACCATCTATAAAGAAGAAGAGACATATTGAATTAAAGGCTAGAGAACAGTGGAGTTTCACAAGGGAAGAGTATAGAAAACAAAAAAGTGAAAGCGTAGATAATTAATTGCAAGCCCATATAATACATAGAAAGGGAGAAAAAGATGATTCTAGTGAATACTAATGAAATTCCTGGGAAAGAAATTGTGGAAGTAATGGGATTAGTAAGGGGAAGTACTATACAATCAAAGCATATAGGGAAGGACTTAATGGCCGGGTTTAAAACAATAGTCGGAGGAGAAATAAGACAATATACTGAGATGTTTGAAGAGGCAAGACAAATAGCAATAGATAGAATGGTAGAGGAGGCTCAAAATCGGGGAGCTAATGCAATAGTGAATATAAGGTTTGCAACATCGGCTATAATGCAGGGAGCAGCAGAGCTTTTAGCCTATGGTACGGCTGTAAAGGTGAAATAAGCTGTTGATTTTATGCATTTTTATCTTATATAATTAAAATGTCCTAGATTCTAGGGCATTATTTTTCTTGTTATATAAAAAGAGATGGGTGATAGGAGAAATGAACTTTAATTTTAAAGAGATAAAAATAGATAGTAATTCAAATCTAATATTAGTAACTGGTGGAGCAAGAAGTGGGAAAAGCTGCTTTGCTGAAAGACTGGTGGCTGAAATAGGACAAAATATAGCCTATATAGCTACTGCTATTCCCTTCGATGAAGGGATGAGGGATAGGATAAAAAAACATAGAGAGTCAAGACCTAGTGAATGGACTACATATGAAGCCTATAGAGATGTATACAAATCTATAACTGATATTGCAAGGAACCATGATACTATGCTTTTAGATTGTATTACTATAATGGTAACTAATTTAATGTTTGAAAATGGAGATATAGACTGGGAGAAAATCACTCGAGAAGAGATTGATGAGATAGAAGAGATGATAAGGAAACAGATAGAACTTTTGATTGAAAATATTAAAAAAAATAATTTGAATGCTGTGTTAGTTACAAATGAGATTGGAATGGGTTTAGTACCTGAAAATAGACTTGCCAGGATATTTAGAGATATAGCAGGTAGAATAAATCAATTGATAGCAAGGGAAGCTGATTTTGTATATCTAACTGTTTCAGGGATTCCCATTAAAATTAAATAGAAGGGAATTTAAACGCATGAAAAGACTTATATTGATGATTCAGTTTTTAACCCGTATACCGATAAATATTAATTTAGATGTTAAAGAAGAAGACTTTTTAAAGGGAATAGTTTACTTTCCCTTGGTAGGTTTACTTATAGGTATGACTGCAGTGATTGCATATTATGTAGGTCTTAATCTTTCGAGCCCCCTTTTAGGAGTTATTTTTGCTGTAGTAATTGAAATATTCATAACGGGTGGTTTGCATTTAGACGGACTGGCAGATACCTTTGATGGTATATATAGTAATAGACCTAAGGATAGGGTTTTAGAAATAATGAAGGATAGCAGACTAGGTACCAATGGAGCCCTTGCCATAATATTACTTATAATAACAAAGATTGCATTAATATACAGCATACCTATACCTAAAATTTATCCTATTTTAATGTTAATGCCTGTTTTAGCAAGATTAAATCTTGTTATAGCTTGTAGATTTGCAAAGCCAGCAAGGAACACAGGTATGGGAATTATGCTTATTGGTAAAGTCGATACTAAACAAGTTATTACTGCCCTCATTATATCTACTTTGGCTACAATTATTTATCCAGCAGTATTACCTGGCATTTTCATATTAATTATATTTGCCCTTTGGTACATAGGACATATAAGTGGAAAAATTGACGGTATGACAGGAGACACTTTAGGGGCTTTGTGCGAGTTATCAGAGCTGCTGTTTCTATTTTATGTAATAGTATTTCTAAAAGTTTTCAGTTAGGTGGGTTTAGGATGACAGAAATTATTTTTGTAAGACATGGTGAATCATGTATGAATAGAAAGGGAGTCTTCTGTGGATGGTCTAATTCTCCCTTGACTGATAGAGGGATAAAACAGGCCCTCGATGTTAGAGAAAAATTAAAGAATGAAAAAATTGATTTAATAATAAGTAGTGATTTAGACAGGTGTTTTAAGACTGCTGAACTGATTAATGAAAATCATAATATAAAAATAGTTAGGGAACCGGGATTAAAGGAATTAAATTTTGGTGAATGGGAAGGACTTAGCTATGAGGAAATCTGTACCCGATTTCCTGAAGTGACAGAATTATGGCAGAATGATTATATAAATTTTAAGATTCCCCTAGGAGAAAGTCTTAGGGAGATGTATGAAAGGGTTAACAGAACCTATAAAAATATTTTAAATAAACATGAAAAAAGCAAAATTCTTATAGTCTCTCACTCAGGAGTTATAAGATCAATACTATCAGAGGAGATCTGCGGAAACATTGAGAGTTATTGGAAATTTAAGATTGAAAACTGTGGCATAGCAAGACTTGGGTATGTAGATGATTTTCCTGTATTAAAGGGTATAAATCAATAGTACTTTGTTGCTATTGTTATATTTATTTGATAATATATAAGTAAATAATTTCATAGGTGAATTGATGTAACACAACTTAATAATATAGCAATAATTAGGTGTCGCAAGACTTAAAAGGGAAGACGGTGAAAATCCGTCACAGCCCCCGCTACTGTAAGCGAGGATGAAACCGGAGCATGCCACTTAAGCAATTTTGCCTAGGGAAGGTGCCGGGAGTAAGTTGATTCGCAAGTCAGGAGACCTGCCTGATTAGATTGATGCTACCTTCGGAGGGAAGGGACGTACATAGATAGTGAATTTATATCCTGGCCCTTTGGTGCCAGTTTTTTGTTGATAAGGAAATGTTAGATAAAAAAGGTAAAGGGGAAGAGAGCTTATGAAAATGCCGAGATTTGTAATAGGTGGAACCCAGAGTGGAGTAGGTAAGACGACGGTATCTACGGGTATTATGCGAGCTCTTGTGAGAAGGGGATATAAGGTGCAGCCTTATAAGGTAGGACCTGATTATATAGACCCTGCATTTCATAGTTTTGTAACAGGAAATAAGTCGAGGAACTTAGATAGCTGGATGCTCGATGAAGAGGCTTTAAGAGAAATATTTGTTAGAAATTCCTCTAGTAAGGATATATCGGTTATCGAAGGAGTGATGGGGCTTTACGACGGATTTTCCATCAAAAAAGATATGGGGAGCAGTGCTCATGTATCTAAAATATTAAAAAGTCCAGTCATATTAGTTATAGATGGAAGCGGTATGTCATCCAGTGCAGCAGCTCAAGTCCTTGGTTATAAAATCTATGACAAAGAGATTGATTTAAAGGGTGTGATAGTCAATAGGGTATCAGGTGAAAAACATTATGAATTGATAAAAAAGGCCATTGAAAGGGATACGGGAATTAAATGCGTAGGCTATCTTAGGAGAAATATTGGCATTAAGCTGGAAAGCAGGCATCTTGGCTTAGTTCCAAGTGTAGAGGTTGAAAACCTAAATGAAAGGTTGGATGAGCTGGCTAAAATGGTGGAAGAGACTGTAGAAATAGATAAAATAATACAGTTGGCTAAAGATTCATCCGATATGGATAACTATGGGTATATTGTAGAGGAAAAGTCTGATGCAAAAACGGTAAATTTAGGAGTTGCTTTAGATAAGGCTTTTAATTTTTATTATCAAGATAATCTTGATCTTTTGGAGGAGTTAGGGGCAAATTTGATTTACTTTAGTCCCCTGGAGGATAACGTTTTGCCGGAAAATTTACATGGAATATATCTGGGAGGCGGATTTCCTGAGGTGTTTGCAAAAGAATTAGAGGAAAACAGACAAATGAGGGAGCAAATAAAAGATGCTTCTTTTAAAGGTATGCCAATCTACGCCGAATGCGGAGGACTTATGTATTTGACGAGATCTATTACTACATTTGATGGCGGAAAGTATGAAATGGCGGGAGTATTTAATAAAGAAGCTAAAATGACCAAGAGACTTCAAAGATTCGGATACGTCTATGTAAATATAAACAGTCCCTGTGTTATATCAAGAGAACCGACCAAAGTAAAGGCCCATGAGTTTCATAGATCCATATTAAGTGATTCTTGTGATGGAGATTATGTTTATAAAGTCGACAAGATAAGAGAAAACACTCTTGTAAAATCATGGGAGTGCGGTCTTGTAAAAAATAATACTTTAGGGGCCTATGCCCATATACATTTTTATGCTAATAAAAAATTGGCTCAGGATTTTATAAACAGCTGCAAAGAATTCAAGAAAAAAGGATGTGTTTAAAATTGAAAGGTAAACCATTGATGATACAGGGAACGGCTTCTTCAGTTGGGAAGAGTGTTTTAACAGCTGGACTTTGTAGGATATTCAAGGAAGATGGATACGAGGTGGCTCCTTTTAAATCTCAAAACATGGCTCTGAATTCCTACATAACTGAAGAAGGATTGGAAATGGGAAGAGCTCAGGTGGTACAGGCTGAAGCAAGTGGCAAGAAACCTTCCGTACTTATGAATCCCATCCTTCTTAAACCTACCACCGATAAAAAATGTCAGGTTATTCTGAAGGGAAAGATTTATGGAAACCTTTCTGCAATGGAATATCATAAATTTAAGCCGAAACTAAAGGATTTAGTTAAAAAAACCTTTAAAGAACTGGCTGTAGAAAACGATATAGTTGTCATAGAGGGGGCGGGAAGTCCTGCAGAAATAAATTTAAGAGAAAATGATCTAGTGAATATGGGCATGGCAGAGATCGCAGATTCACCGGTAATCCTAGTGGGAGATATAGATAGGGGAGGGGTATTTGCCTCCATATATGGAACTATTATGCTTTTAACTGAAGAAGAGAGAAAAAGAGTTAAGGGGGTAATTATAAATAAATTTCGAGGAGATGTAGAGATACTGAAGCCCGGCATAGAGATGCTTGAAGAGCTTATAAAAATACCAGTTTTAGGAGTAGTGCCCTATGCTGATATTCAGATAGAGGATGAAGACAGCCTTGCCGAAAGATTCAGAAGACGTAGGAAAGCAGAGGGTGAGATATATGTAGAGGTATTATATCTGCCCCATGTTTCAAACTTTACTGATTTTAATGTATTTGAAACCCAAAAAGATGTTAATTTAAGGTATGTCATGAGGGGTGAGAGTATAGGAGACCCTGATATTTTAATAATTCCAGGTTCCAAGAATACGATTGAAGATCTGATATATCTTAGAAACTCAGGACTAGAGGAACAAATACTTAGATTAAACAGAGCTGGAAAGCTCATAGTGGGTATCTGTGGAGGCTATCAGATATTAGGAAGAAAAATTAAAGATCCCCATGAAACAGAAAGTTCTATTGGTGAAATAAACGGTTTGGGACTATTAGATGTAGAGACGGTATTTGAACTAGAAAAAACAACTACCCAGGTCGAAGGAGAGATTATTACCGGTAAAGATGGAATGTTTAAAGATTTAAAGGTGGGAGGTATAAAGGGTTACGAAATTCATATGGGTCAAACAAAGCTTTGGGAAGGAACGGTTCCCTTTGCTAAAATAACTAAGAGACTTAAGGATGATGTTCAAATATTAGATGGAGCAGTTAGTAAAGACGGTAATGTATTTGGTACCTATATCCATGGAATTTTCGATAACATAAATTTTACAAGAGGGATTTTAAATAGAATAAGAAGAGAAAAGGGATTAAATGAGCTTTGTGCAGATATAAAAAGTTTTGATGAGTTCAAGGAAAAAGAATATAAAAAGCTTGCAAAAATTGTGAGAAAAAATTTGGACATGGAAAAAATCTATGAGATAGTTAATGGTGGTTAAAATGGAATTGATTTTTATAGGCTATATTATGGACTTGGTCTTAGGTGATCCTTATTTTATACCCCACCCTATAAGATTTATAGGAAAGTGCATAGGAATACTTGAAAAGAGGCTTAGGATAATATTTAAAGAAAGATCTAAAGAAAAAATTGGAGGAATTTTATTAGCCCTAGGAATTATTGGAAGCACCTATTTGATGACCTATTGGATTTTAAAATTAGCTGGGATCTTTAGTTTAGCGTTGGTTAAAATGATAGCTATCTTCTGGATTTTTCAAACTCTTGCAGCTAAAAGTTTAGCTGTGGAAAGCAGAAAGGTATACTATCCATTGAAGGAAGATAACCTTTCACAAGCTAGAAAATTTTTATCCTACATAGTGGGAAGAAATACTCAAGAGCTGAATAAGGATGAAATAACCAGGGCAACGGTTGAAACAATAGCTGAAAATATCTCTGATGGAATTATAGCTCCTCTTTTTTACATTTTTATTGGAGGAGCGCCATTGGGTATGGCATATAAGGCTATTAACACTTTGGATTCCATGGTAGGGTACAAAAATGAAAAGTACATAAACTTTGGCTGGGCTTCGGCTAAGATAGATGATTTAGCAAATTACATACCTGCAAGAATTACGGCTTTTTGTATTGTTATAGCATCGTTTTTTTTAAAGATGGATTTCAGAAATAGCTTTAAAATCTTGCTTAGAGATAGAAAAAACCATAGCAGCCCTAATGCAGGCTACCCCGAAGCAGCGGTGGCAGGTGCCTTAGGAGTTCAACTCGGTGGAACCAATGTGTACTTTGGAAAACCTGTCGTTAAGCCTACTATCGGAGATAAAAAAAGGGATCTGGAAATAGAAGATATAAATAGGACTATTAAGATAATGTATGTTGCATCTTTTATAGGAATTTGTATATTTGGATTTATCGGTTATTTACTACGAGAATTCTTCTAATCTCTTTAGAAAGGTGAGAAGTTACATGTGATAGCTAATAAGTAACAGGAGGTAGGAGAAAGGAGATAGAAAATAAGTAACGGGTGACGGGCAACAGGAAAGACCCTAAAGAATGACCTTAATTTGCCAAGAACTAAGAGCTAAGAACTAAGAACTAACAAAGCGTCGAAGACGCCTTTATTCATGATAGAAAAGGAAGATAGATATGAGAATAAAACACGGTGGAAATATATATGAAGCTGCAAAAAGATACGGTATTGCCCCTGGAGAGATTATTGATTTTAGCGCAAATATCAATCCTTTTGGAATACCCGATAGTCTCAAAGAGGCAATTATTTCAAATATAGATATCCTGGAAAATTACCCCGATCCCGAGTATGAGTCTCTGGTGAAAAGTATCGGAATTTATAATAAAGTAGATGAAAAGTTTGTGATTCCAGGAAATGGAGCCACTGAAGTAATTTTTTTAATAATTGGGGCCCTTGCTCCCCAAAAAGCTCTTTTGCTTGCTCCAACATTCTCTGAATACGAAAGGGCTTTAAGGAGATATGGAAGTAGTGTAAACTATTTCTTATTAAAAGAAGAAAATAAATTTTGTTTAGATAAAGATGAATTTTTAAAAAATATGAAAAAAGATACGGATTTGATAATACTATGTAATCCCAACAATCCAACAGGGCAAATAGTAGAAAGAAAAGATTTGATTGAGATTTTAGAAAAATGTAGGGAAAGTAATACATATTTAATGCTTGATGAGGCCTTTATAGAGTTTATCGACAACGAAGACAAAGTATCTATGGAGAAATTTGTAGATAGATTCGACAATTTATTTATTATTAAAGCCCTGACGAAATTTTTTGCCATACCGGGTTTAAGACTGGGCTATGGACTGACTTCAAATACTAGAATAAGGGAAAAAATTAAGGATATTAGGGAGCCTTGGACAATAAACGGTTTTGCATCTATAGCGGCACAAACTTTGCTACAAGACGAGAATTATATTTTTAAAAGCAAGGAATTTTTTAGAGATGAAAGAAAATATTTATATGAAAGCCTAAAAAAAATAAAGGAGCTTCGGGTTTATAAACCTGAAGCCAACTATATATTTTTCAAAATTCTTAAAGGGAATATTGATCTGAAGGAAGAATTGATTAAAAGAAAAATACTTATTAGAGACTGTAGCAACTATGTGAGCCTGAGTAAAGGTTATTATAGAGCTGCAATTAGGGATAGAGTTTCAAATGATAAACTAATTAATGCGCTGAAAGAGGTTGTATATGAAGATTAAGGCATTATGCCCTGCATCCTGTGGAGAATTGATCCAGGGAGTTGTAGGAGATGGAGAAAAATTAATATCGTTGCCTATTAATATTTTTTCAGAGGTAACTATTGAAGAAACGAGAAAAGGTAGTTTGCAGAAGGGAAAAAGAAAATCTATCGAAGCACTGTATAAAACCTTCCAATATTTTGGAATACCTCAAAGACACTTAGAAAATTTGAGCCTTAAAATAAAATCAGAAATACCTATTGCTAAGGGGATGGCTAGCAGTACCGCCGATATTGCGGGAACTATAATTGCCGCCGCCGGACTTTTAGGGAAAAGGCTGAAGAATGAAGAACTCGCAAAGCTCTGCTGCGAAATCGAACCTACAGATAGCACTATATTTGCAAGACTTACCTTGTTTGATCATATAAAGGGAAGGGTCATAGAGGAATTTGAATGGAGTCCTGACATAAAGATATTGGTGTTAGAGTTGGAGGATATATTAGATACTCAGGAGTTCAGAAAAAAGGATTATGGAAAAGTCAGAGAAGAAAATAGGAAAGATATAGAAAGGGCATTCAGTATCTTTAGTGAAGGTTGTAAGAAAAGAGATAAAAAATTATTGGGAAAGGCAGTTACCATGAGCTCAGTAGCTAACCAAAAATTGATATATAAGCCAATGTTGAGTGAAATAATCGATATATCATATAAATGTGGAGCATATGGAGTAAATGTAGCCCATAGTGGTACTGTGATAGGAATCCTTTATGATGAACATTTAGTTGACATAGATAGACTAAAAAGAATGCTTTGGGAAAATGAAATAAATAAACATTATTTTAAAGTATACTCTGTCGATATGATAAAGGGCGGAGTGAGGATAATGGAAGAATAATTTAAGGAGAGATATTCTATGAGTTATATAAAAGACCCAATGGAAATAGAAAAGAGAAGCTTTGAGATAATTACTGAGGAACTGGGAGATAAGACATTTCCTGAAGATATTGGAAAAGTTATTAAAAGGATAATACATACCACTGCAGATTTTCAGTATGCAGATATTACAGTAATAAAAGATGGAGCTCTACAAAAGGCTAAGCAGGCCATTAAAAGAGGAGAAAATGTAGTTACTGATACAAAGATGGCCATGGCGGGAATAAATAAGAGAAAGCTAGGAGAATTTGGAGGTCAAGTATTTAATTATGTATCTGATGAAGATGTGGCTACAAAGGCAAAAGAGTTAGGAATTACTCGTTCGATAGTAGGTATGAGAAAGGCAGTGAAGGAAAATCCTGAGGGGATATTCGTGATTGGAAATGCTCCTACGGCTTTATTTGAGTTAATCAGACAGATAAAGGAAGGAAATGTAAGACCTTCTCTTATAGTAGGAGTTCCCGTGGGATTTGTAGGAGCAGCCGAATCTAAAGAGGAACTTTTTAAATTAGATGTTCCTTATATTGTTACTAGAGGTAGAAAAGGTGGAAGTACAGTAGCAGCATCTATAATAAATGCTATCTTATATATGATATAGTGGCTATAGATAACAAAGTGCAAAGCTTAACTTATTAGGATTTTGGGAATCCTTATGGCTCATGTGAAGAACTCGCCTCGCTAGTTCCTTATAGATATCCTTCAATAATCCTCTTCAGGCTCCGTAGAAGAGCTGTTTTAGTAGAAAAGATTTAGAGGTAAAAACAGCTTTTAGGAGTCGCTTCAGAGGAAACATTGAAGGATATTTAAAGACATACTGTTAGAGTAACTAGCACAAGAGGTTAAATTAAATTTTAAAGTTAGATATCTATAATACAGGGTTCCAATGAAATCAGATGGGGGATTAATATGTTGAATAAATACACTGTTAAAGATGGCAAGAAAATGAGATACGGCTATACAACGGGGTCATGTGCAGCTGCAGCAGCTAAGGCAGCTGTATTTATGGCAGTAAACAATAGGATTATCCAGAGTATTGAAATAGATACTCCAAAGGGCTGGAAACTGAATCTTAAGGTTTTAAAACCGGAGATTCAAGAGGAAAACAAGTGTGCAGTATGCTATATAAAAAAGAATGCCGGTGATGACCCGGATATAACCGATGGAATGCTTATAGGTGCAAGGGTTTTGATCACCAACGATTCAGAGATAGTTTTAAAGGGAGGAGAAGGTGTAGGTCATGTAACAAAGCCGGGGCTTTATGTACCTGTTGGACAGCCTGCCATAAACCCTGTGCCAAGAAAGATGATATTAACAGAGGTGGCAAAGGTTCTGCCCCAAAATAAGGGTGCTGTTATTACCATAACAGCACCTGAAGGTGAAAAAATAACTAAAAAGACCTTTAATCCAAAGCTGGGGATAGTAGGAGGTATTTCTATTTTAGGAACGAGTGGAATAGTTGAACCCATGTCCGATGAAGCATTTAAGGAGTCTTTGGCTATAGAACTGAAAATGATTATAAAGGAAGGAATAGATAAAGTAGTCTTGGTTCCAGGCAATTATGGCGAGGAAAAGGCAATAAGGCATTTCGGTATTGATAAATCCTACGTGCATAAGACTAGCAACTTCATAGGCTTTATGCTTAATAAATGCATTGAGGAAAACATAAAAAAGGTAGTCTTAATAGGACACATAGGGAAGCTTGTGAAGTTGGCAGGGGGAATTTTTAATACCCACAGCAAGGTAGCAGACGGAAGAATGGAGATAATTGCTTCCAATCTTGCACTACTTGGAGCATCCCAGGAGGTAATTAAAGAAGTCTTTGGCTGCATAACAACTGAGTCAGCCCTTCAGATTATAGATAGACATGGGTATGATAGGCTGTATAAAATACTATGTAAAAAAGCGGAAGATAAATGTATTAGTTACACTTACGGTCAATTGGATGTTGGAGTAGTTATGTTTTCTATGAATAGGGGAATTCTGGCCATAGGTGACAGGGCTAATGAGATTTTGGAGGAATTTTGATGAATAAAATAAATGTATTGGGTATGGGACCGGGAAATATAGACTATGTTTTACCTATAACCTTAAGAAAAATTAAAGAAAGTGATGTTCTTATAGGTGGTAAAAGAATATTAAAAGATTTTGCAAATGAAGAAAAAGAATTGATTTATATAGATTCAAAGCTTAGTAGAATAGTCGATTATATTAAAGAAAACATGAAAGAAAAAAAGATCTCACTGCTTTTGTCGGGAGATACAGGATTTTACAGCATGTTAAATTATTTAAAAAAATATTTTGGGGACGAGGATATAGAAGTGCTTCCAGGTATTAGTTCTTATCAGTATCTAATGGCAAAGCTGAAAAAATCCTGGCATAATTCCTATGTGGGAAGTGTCCATGGAAGGGACCTGGACATAATAAACCTTACAAAAAGTTATGATAGCGTTATTTTACTTACGGATAATAAAAATTCTCCGGCTAATATTGCCTCTAGGTTATTAGAGGAAGGGATAGAAAATAAAAGAATCATTGTGGGAGAAAACCTTTCATATGAAAACGAAAGGATAATAAGGGGACTTCCGGAAGAAATTACTCGTATAGATGGTATAGGCATGTCAGTGGTGGTGATAGAAAATGATGAGTAATTGGAACTTTAAAACCCCAGGTATTCCCGACAATATGTTCATCAGGGGCAAAGTACCTATGACTAAGGAAGAAATAAGGGCCCTTACTATTTCAAAGATGAGGCTTGATGAAAAACACCATGTTGTGGATATAGGAGCAGGAACAGGTTCCGTTTCAATAGAGGCGGCTTTAATTTGCAGAAAGGGCAAAGTAACAGCAATAGAGAGAAATTCTGAAGGGGTAGAACTAATTAAAAAGAATATTGAGAAGTTTAGAGTTAATAATATAGAAGTTATTTATGGATACGCAGAAGAGGAATTAATAAAGCTTAAAAGTTTTGATAGGGCATTTATAGGTGGAAGTGGAGGAAAATTAAAAAAGATTTTAAAAATGTGCAAAGAGAAATTAACCCATGAGGGCGTAGTTGTACTAAATGCCATTACGATTGAAACGTTGTATGAATCTATAAAGATATTAACAGAAATAAACTTTACTAATATAGACATAGCATCTATTATGGTGTCTAAGGGAAAACAGGTTGGAAGATATACAATGATGGAAGCTTTAAATCCGATATATATAATATCTGCTAAGAAAGGTGACGGGTAACAGCGCTTATGAATTTCAAATAAAGAAAGTAAAAAGAAAGAAGGGATAAAATGAAAGTATTTTTTGTTGGTGCAGGTCCCGGTGATCCCGAGCTTATTACAGTAAAGGGAGCTAAGATTATAGCCCAGGCTGATATAATAATCTATGCAGGTTCCCTAGTGAATAAGGAAGTACTTAATAATAGAAAGGAAAATGCAAAGGTCTATAATAGTGCGTCCATGACTCTTGAAGAGGTAATAGAGGTTATGGAAAGGGGTATAAAAGAAGGAAAAACAGTTGCAAGGGTTCATACTGGTGATCCAAGCATATATGGAGCCATAAGGGAACAGATGGACATACTAGAAAAAAAGGGAGTTGAATATGAGGTCGTTCCTGGAGTGAGTTCCTTTGTAGCTGCTGCTGCTTCTATTAGGAAGGAATTTACTTTGCCTGGAGTATCACAAACTGTTATACTAACCAGAATGGAAGGCAGAACTCCAGTTCCTGAAAAAGAAAGTATTGAAAGCCTTGCACAACACAGAGCCTCCATGTGCGTTTTTCTTTCGGTACATATGATAGACAAGTTGGTAGAAAAACTATTGGTTCACTATCCTCTGAATACGCCGATAGCCGTAATTCAGAGGGCTTCATGGAATGATGAAAAAATTGTTGTTGGTACCCTTGAAGATATAGCCGATAAAGTAAAAGAAGCGGATATTACTAAAACGGCTCAAATACTTGTAGGCGATTTTTTAGGGGATGAATATGAGCTTTCAAAGCTTTACGACAAGGGTTTCAGCCATGGATATAGAAGGGCTAAAGATGAGTAAAGCTATTATTACGTTGACCAGAGGTGCAGCAGAGCTTGGTCTTAAGCTCATGAAGGAATATAGAGATGCTGTTTTGTATATTAATAAAAAATTTGATATAAAAGGAGATAATATACATAAGATAGAAAATGACATTAAAGACTTAATAAGTAATATTTTTAACAAATATGATTGTCTTATATTTATTATGGCCACTGGAATTGTAGTCAGAACCATAGCTCCCCATTTAAGGGATAAAATGAGGGATCCAGCCGTTGTGGTTTTGGATGAAAAAGGCAGACATGTAATCTCACTACTTTCGGGTCATTTAGGCAGAGCTAATGAGTATACCTTAGATATAGCGGAGAGGATAAATGGAAATCCCGTAATAACCACGGCTTCAGATGTAAACAATACCTTGGCCATTGACACAATGGCTATGAAGCTGAATTGTAGGATAGAAGATTTAAAAAAAGCAACTAAAGTAACCGCCCATATAGTAAATGGTGAAAAAGTAGGAATAATTTCAGAAATTCAATTAAATATGGACTTACCTGATAATTTGGTTATTATAGGAATTAAAGAAGAGTTAAAGTATGTGAAAGGGCTAATTTATATTACTAATAAAGACAGTGTTGAAAATATGGCGGAAGATACTGTGGTTCTAAGGCCTCCGAATCTGGTTGTTGGTATAGGTTGTAGGAAGGGTAAAAGAAAGGAAGAGATAGTAAGAGCAGTGAAGGAATCACTAAAACAAATTAACAGAAGTCCTTTGTCAATAAAACATATTGCAACGATAGATGTAAAAAAGGATGAGAATGGAATTAAAGAGACTGCAGATTATTTTAAAGTACCCCTTGTTATAATAGATAGTAAAGAGGTAAAGAAAATAGAAAACAATTTTCAAATATCCTCTTTTGTGAAGAAATCTATAGGGGTTGGTGCAGTTTCTGAACCCGTTGCAGTTTTATCATCTAATGGCGGAAAATTAGTATTAAATAAAACCAAATACGACGGTATTACAGTAGCCGTTGTAGAAGAAGGTGAAGTTTAGATGGATATTGTAGTAGTAGGTTTAAACCATAAAAAGACTCCAATTCATATAAGAGAAAAAGTTTCCTTTGCAGAAAGTAAAAAGGAAGAAGCCTTTGAAATACTAAAGAGAGCTCATTTTATAAAAGAATATATTATACTTTCTACCTGCAATAGAAGCGAGATTATTGCAGTGGTAAGTGATATTGACAGGGGAATTGACGAACTAAAGAGATTTTATATTAGTTTTTTCAATCTGGAATTAGAGAGTATGGAAAACTATTTCATCACAAAATCCTCAGACAAGGCCGTAAAACATGTGTTTCACGTAGCTGCAGGATTAGATTCATTGGTAATAGGAGAAGACCAGATACTAGGTCAGCTTAGACAGGCCCATGAGTATGCACTGGAGAAAGGTGCCACGGGTTCTATTACAAATACTCTGATAAGGGAAGCCATTACTACTGCAAAAAAAATAAAAAGACAAACTAAAATATCCGAAAACTCTCTTTCGATAAGTACAATAGCGGTAAAGTTCATTGAGAAAATGTTTAAGAATTTAACTGACAAAAAAGTTTTAGTTATCGGTGTAGGTAAAATGAGCAGAATAGCTATTGAAAATTTAATATATAAAGGAGTTAAGGAAATATATGTAACAAACAGAACAAAGGGTCATGCAGTAGATTTGTCAAAAAGATATGATGAAATAGGGGTAGTAGATTTCCATGACAGATATAGGATGATTAAACAAGTTGATATAATAATTACTTCAACCAGTGCTCCCCATCATGTTTTGACAAAGGAAGAATTCATTAAGTATTATGTTCCTGAAAATAAGTTATGTATAATTGATATAGCACTGCCTAGGGATGTTGAATACTCTATAGGAGACCTTGAAGGAGTATCTTTATACGAGCTGGATAAGCTGAGAAGCGTTGCGGATGAAAACTTTAAAATAAGAATGAAGGCTGCTAAAATTGCCTCTCAGATTATTATCGAAGATTGTATTAAATTTGAAAACTGGTATAACTGCCTGCCTATTTACCCAGTCATAAAGGATCTAAAGCAATATACCTCTCATATTGTTAATAGGGAATTGGAGGCTTTTACTGAGAGGAATCAGCATTTGAATCAGAAGGATTTAGAGCAGATTGAGCTTTTTACCAAAAGTCTTGTTAAGAAGATATTTAAAAAACCACTTATTGAGCTTAAGCGGGCAGGAGAAGATAAACAGGGAGAGTTATTTGCAAGAGTAACTAAGGAGCTCTTTGGGCTTTCGGAAAAGAGTTGTAAAAAGAAACCTTAAAATCCTTAGAGCAAAACAAATTAAAGTTGTTTACTTAAATATAACAAACCTATAATAAAGAGGGGGATATGCTGTGAGTAAAGATGGCAAGATATATGTAGTAGGAATCGGACCAGGTAATAGAGAACAAATGAGTTTGATGGCCTTAAGAGCCATAGAGGAGTCGGAAACCGTTATAGGCTATAGGACCTATATTGACTTAATAGAGGATTTGCTGGAAGGAAAAGAAGTTATAAACTCAGGAATGAAAAAAGAAATAGAAAGATGTAATTTAACTATAGATGAGGCGGAAAAAGGTAAGGTGGTCTCTATTGTGAGTAGCGGTGACCCTGGAGTATATGGAATGGCAGGAGCTTTACTGGAGCTTTCCCACAAAAGAAAAAGCGATATAGAGATAGAAATAGTACCTGGTATAACGGCGGCTAATGCGGCTGCAGCCTCATTAGGGTCGCCCCTAATGCATGATTATGCAGTAATATCATTGAGTGATCTTCTGACGGATTGGGAGGTAATCAAAAAGAGAGTTGAGTACGCTGCTGTCGGAGATTTCGTTATAGCCCTATATAATCCAAAGAGTAAAAAAAGAGTTAATCAAATTATCGAAGCAAGGGAGATTATATCAAAACATAGAAAACCCGATACTCCTGTAGGTATTGTGAGAAATGCCAAAAGAGATGGAGAAAAAATAATTGTAACAGACTTAAAAAATATGTTAGAACATGAGATAGATATGTTTACAATAGTTATAATTGGAAATTCAAATACCTATAGATTTAAAGGTAAAATGGTAACACCGAGGGGTTACTTCAAATGATACTAGTTTTAAGTGGTACGAAGGATGGAAGGGATTTGGTATATAAGTTATACGAAAGAAATTATCCTTTGGTTGTAACTACAGCCACAGATTATGGTAAGAGCCTTTTTGACGAAAGCATGGAGCTTAAGGTTTTCAGTAGAAGACTTAGTTGTGATGAGATGATTGAATTTATGAAAGACAATAAAATCAAATTAGCAATTGATGGGACTCACCCTTACGCTGAGGAGGCCAGTAAAAATATATCCAAAGCTTGCAAAACTATGAAAATTCCCTGTATAAGGTATCAAAGAAAGAAAAGCAGTTTTAAAAAATATGGAGATATAATCAAGTGGGCTGAGGACTATTATAAAGCAGCTGAAATTTTAAGTAAACAAGATGGCAAGGTGCTTCTAACCACTGGAAGCAAAACCCTAGAAGTTTTTACTCAGAAAATACCGACTCAAAGACTTGTTGTAAGGGTATTGCCTTTAGGTAGTATAATAGAGAAGTGTGAAAAACTAGGTTTTAAACCTTCAAATATAATTGCAATGCAAGGGCCTTTTTCGAAGGAAATAAATATGGAAATAATTAAAAAATATGGAATAGATATATTAGTTACTAAGGATAGTGGAAAAATTGGAGGAACTGAGGAAAAGCTGGAAGCAGCCATGAATTGTGGTATATCAGTTTTAATGATTGCCAGACCTACTCAGTATACGGAAAATGTCTGCAGTACCATAGAGGAAGTTATAAATAAGGTGAGTGAAATTTATGGGTAAATATTATCCGATTATGCTGAATATAAGTGGGAAGAAATGTACGGTAGTAGGAGGAGGAAAAGTTGCAGAAAGGAAGGTAGATTCACTGCTGTTATATGGTGCAAATGTTCAAGTAATTAGTCCTTCTATTACTGAAAGATTAAATAACTATTCTAAAGAAGATAAAATATATCTCATTAGACGAAAGTATCAATATGGAGACCTAAAGGGTAGTTTTCTGGTGTACGCTGCTACTGATAATGATTATATTAATCGTCAGTGCTTGGAAGAATGTAGGGAGAGAGGAATTATTCTTAATGTAGTAGATAAGCCCGAAATGTGTGACTTTATAGTTCCTGCCAATGTTAGGAGGGGCGATTTGAACATAAGCATATCTACCAACGGAAAAAGCCCTGCTCTATCTAGAAAGATACGGGAGGAACTAGAGAAAAAATATCCGGAAGAGTACTCCAAGTACATAGATATATTGGGAGAAATTAGAGATATGGTTAAGAAGGAAGTTAGAGATATTCATCATCGCAGGGAGATTTTTTTTGAGCTAGTTTATTCAGATGTGATTGACAAATACATAAAGAACAAAAAAGATATTGATTTGAAGAAGGAATTATATGATATTTTTTTGAGAAAGGCAGCTGAATTAAATGAAAAGAAGTAAGATAATAATAGGCACCAGAAGTAGTGAACTTGCTCTGACTCAGACTAACATAGTGATTGAAAAATTCAAGAAGATATATCCTGAGATTAACTTTGAAATTAAGAAGATAAAAACCATAGGAGACAAAATACTTGACAAAACTCTCAACAAAATAGGGGGTAAGGGTTTATTTGTAAAGGAAATCGAAATTGCATTATTAAAAAAAGAAATAGATATCGCTGTTCACAGTATGAAGGATGTACCTAGTGAATTTCCTGAAGGGTTGGAGATTGGAGCTATAACGGAAAGAGAAGACGTAAGGGATGTACTCATTTCTAAAGATGGCAAGAAACTTGCCGAATTAAAAGAAGGAGCCAGAATAGGAACCAGCAGTCTAAGAAGGGGAGCACAAATAAAAGCATTAAGAAATGATGTGGTAGTAGAACCCATAAGAGGTAATATACAAACTAGAATAAATAAAATTGATGAAATGAATTTAGATGGCGTAATATTAGCAGCTGCAGGTATTATAAGAATGGGAATGGCTAAGCATATATCTCAATTTTTTGATATAGAGGAACTTATACCTGCAGTAGGACAGGGTGCCCTTGGATTAGAGATAAGAAGCGATGATGAATTTATAAAATCTATGGTATCCAAGGTAAGTCACAAAGAGACTCAATATGCGGTTAGAGCAGAAAGAAAATTTATGGAAACATTAAATGGTGGATGTCATGTACCCATCGGTGCTTATGGCTTTATAGAAGATAATTGTATGAAAATGGTGGGCATGGCAGCTTCACTGGACGGAAAGAAAGTTGTAAGGGTTTATGATGAGGCAAAGATGGAGGATTATGAATTACTGGGGAGGAAAGTTGGAGAAGAGGTTTTAACAAAAGGTGGAAGGGAAATACTTAATGAAATAGAAGGTGATGTATAATGAATGGAAAGGTATACTTAGTAGGTGCCGGGCCGGGAAATTATAAGCTCATTACCCTAAGGGGCTTGGAAGCCATAAAGAAGGCCGATGTGATTTTATATGATAGGCTTGCCAATTCGAAACTCTTAAAATATGCTGGAAAAGATGCTCAACTTATTTATGTAGGTAAGGCTCCAAATGCCCACACCTATACCCAGGAGGAAATAAGCAAACTTATATTGAATAAAGCCCTTGAAGGAAAGGTGGTTGCTAGGCTGAAGGGAGGAGACCCCTTTGTATTCGGCAGGGGAGGAGAGGAAGCAAGTCTTTTAGCTGAAAACGGTATAGAATTTGAGATAGTACCTGGAATAACCTCTGCTATTTCAGTTCCTGCCTACTCAGGAATTCCCGTAACCCATAGAAATGTCAGCTCTTCCTTCCATGTAATTACCGGTCATGAAGATCCTACAAAGGAAGATAAATCTCTTGATTATGAAGTATTGGCAAAACTTAAAGGAACTTTAATATTTTTAATGGGAATAAAGAATATTGGAGACATATGTAATAAACTTATATCAAATGGTCAATCTCCTGATAGACCCGTTGCTGTGATTAGGAGGGGAACTACGGTAGAACAGAGGATTTTAAAGGGAACTCTAAAGGATATAGCTAATAGAGTTAAGGAGAATAACTTTAAAAATCCAGCTATCATAATAGTAGGGGAAGTAGTTAATCTTGCAGATACCCTTAGCTGGTTCGATAAAAAACCTCTTTTCGGAAAAAAAGTGCTTGTTACTCGCACAAGACAGCAGGCCAGTAAGCTTTCCGAAAAAATAGAGGAACTAGGTGGTGAGGCCATAGAATTTCCAACCATAGAGATTATAGAAAATGACAAATATGATGATATGGATAGAGCGATTAATGAAATCGGAAAATACAGATGGATTATATTCACCAGTGCCAATGGGGTCAAGTTTTTCTTTAAGAGATTAAGGGAATTAGGATCTGACGTAAGAGCATTATATAATGCAATGCTATGTGCTATTGGTCCGGCAACTGCTAAGGCACTTGAGGATATGGGACTCAGAGTCGATTACGTTCCCAAGGAGTACAGGGCAGAGGCCATAGTAGATAGTATAAAGGATAAGGTTCAGCAAGGAGATAAGGTACTTCTTCCAAGGGCTGATATAGCACGTAAAGTTTTAGTAGAAGAATTAGAAGAGCTAGGTGCAGAGGTGGATAATATACCTGTTTACAAAACCTTAATTCCTGATTATGATAGGGAAGAACTTATAAGATTAATTAAAGAAAACAAAATTGATGTAATTACTTTTACAAGCTCTTCTACGGTAAGGAATTTTTATAGAGTTCTGGGAGAAGAAAACATAGATTTAATCAATGAAATTATTGTAGCAGCTATAGGACCGATTACAGGTCAAACTGCAAGGGAGTTAGGTATTAAGGTGGATATAATAGCTCGAGAATATAATATACCGGGTTTGGTAAATGGAATCTTGGAGTATTTTAACAAGTGGGAGGAGGTGTAAAATAGTGAATCTGATAAATAGACCAAGAAGGTTGAGATTAAACAGTAGTATCAGAAGTTTAGTTAGAGAAACAAAGTTAAATGTAGATGATTTTATTTACCCTTTATTTTTGGTTGAAGGAGAAAAAATAAAGGAAGAAATATCAACTCTTCCCGGAAATTATCACTTCTCCGTAGATATGCTTGAGAAGGAAATTGATGAAATATATAGTCTGGGAATAAAGGCTGTTTTACTGTTTGGAGTTCCAGATAAGAAGGATCCATTTGGAAGTGAAGCCTACAGCAACACAGGAGTAGTACAGCAAGGTATCAAGGAAATCAAAAAGATTAACAAAGATATATTGGTTATCACTGATATATGTATGTGTCAATATACTGATCACGGCCACTGTGGAATCATTCATGATTATGATGTAAGCAATGATGAGACATTGAATTACCTAGCAAAAATTGCATTGTCTCATGCTAAGGCTGGGGCAGATATGGTTGCACCATCGGATATGATGGATGGTAGGGTTGCGGCAATCAGAAAAATTCTTGACGATAACAGCTATAAAGATGTATCCATAATGGCCTATAGCGCAAAGTATGCATCTGCATTTTACGGTCCATTCAGGGCAGCTGCCCATTCAACGCCACAATTTGGAGATAGAAGGACTTACCAGATGGATCCTGCAAACTCTGATGAGGCTTTAAGGGAGATAGAGTTGGATCTGAAGGAAGGGGCAGATATAGTGATGGTAAAGCCTGCTCTAGCTTATTTAGATATAATAAGAAGAGTAAAGGACAATTACAACGTTCCTATTGCAGCCTACAATGTAAGCGGTGAGTATGCCATGATTAAAGCTGCAATAGAGAAAGGGCTTGTGGATGAAAGATCCATAGTTACTGAGTCACTGACAAGTATGAAAAGGGCAGGAGCAGACATTATCATAACCTATTTTGCAAAGGATATGGCAAGATGGATTCAGGAGGGAAGATAAATGAAACTCGAGAGATCGTTAAAGGCCTTTGAAGAGGCAAAAAAATATATACCAGGTGGTGTAAATAGTCCCGTTAGAGCCTTTAAATCTGTTACTGTAAATCCCCCTTTTATTAAGAAAGGAAAGGGTTCCAAAATATACGATATAGATGGCAATGAGTACATAGATTATGTGGGTTCATGGGGGCCACTTATTTTAGGACACTGCTATCCAGAAGTTGTAGAGGCACTAAGTAAAATCGTAGAGACAGGTACTAGCTTCGGAGCTCCTACAGAGGTGGAAACAGAACTTGCAAAGATGGTCTGCAAAGCAGTACCATCGGTAGATATGGTTAGAATGGTGAATTCGGGAACTGAGGCAACAATGAGTGCTCTAAGACTTGCTAGAGCATATACAGGAAGGGACATGGTTGTCAAGTTTATCGGTAACTATCATGGCCATTCCGATAGTTTTTTGGTAAAGGCAGGTTCAGGAGCTTTGACCCATGGAGTTCCCGACAGTCCTGGAGTACCGGCCGACATAGTAAAAAACACCATATCTGCAAGATACAATGATATAGATGGATTGAAGAAAATATTTGAAGAATATGGAGATAAGATTGCAGGTGTGATTATCGAGCCTATAGCGGGAAATATGGGAGTTGTGCCGGCAGCTCAAAAATTCATGGATTTTCTGAGAAAAATAACAAAGGAAAATGGTGCACTGCTTATTATTGATGAAGTCATGACGGGATTCAGAGTAGCGTATAACGGTGCTCAAAGCCTCTATAACGTAGACCCTGATATTACATGCTTTGGAAAGATAATCGGTGGAGGACTTCCTGTAGGTGCATACGGGGGGAAGAAGGAAATAATGTCTCAAATGTCACCTTCAGGGCCTGTTTATCAGGCAGGGACACTATCAGGAAATCCACTAGCCATGACGGCAGGACTTGTAACTCTAAGGATTCTTAGGGACAATCCCTCTATATATGAAGAATTAGAGAAAAAATCAAAAATGCTGGAAGAAGGGTTCAAAGAAAATGCAAAAAAGCTTGGCATAGAAGTTACGTTGAATAGAGTAGGCTCAATGCTCTGCTCATATTTTACTGATGAAAATGTATATGATTTTGATACTGCTGTAAAAAGTGACACTAAAAAATTTGCCAAGTATTTTGAAGAGATGTTAAAACAGGGAGTTTATCTCTCACCATCACAGTTTGAGGCATCCTTTGTTTCAGCTGCACATACTATGGAAGATATAGAAAGAACTATACAAGCTAACTATAATGCATTAAAAAAGCTCACTTAAGAGTGGGCTTTTTCTTTTCAAAGATCATAATTTCTTAAAAAAGTAATAAATGTTAGTTGTTATTTGCTTCATATAACTTTAAAATAAAATATAGGCAAATATAAGGATTTTATAGCTCTATAAATTATACTTTTAAAGTGCACATAGTTATTGATACGGAGGTAAAAAAAATGATAATAAAGGCAATTATATTGGGAATAATTGAAGGACTAACTGAATTTTTACCTATTTCTTCAACGGGACATCTGATTATAGCAAACAAATATCTCGACTTTACAGGTGATTTTGCAAATTCATTTGCAATTGTAATTCAAGTAGGAGCAATATTTTCGGTTTTAATTTACTTTAAAGACAAGATTTTTCCAAATTTTAGAAATAAAAAAGAGTTAGGTGAATATTTCTCTCTATGGTTTAAGGTTGCAGTTGGAGTTATTCCTGCCGTGATTTTAGGTCTGACTTTTGAAGATTATATTGATGAACACTTTTTCAATACTACTGTAGTTGCCGTAGCTTTGATTTTAGGAGCACTGCTTTTACTCTACTCTGAAAGAAGAGTTAAGATAACAAAAGTTACATCAGAAAAAAACATCACATATAAACAGGCCTTTTTAGTTGGAGTTGCTCAGTGTATGGCCCTATGGCCAGGAATGTCAAGGTCGGCTTCAACTATTATAGGAGGTTTGTTTTTAGGTTTTTCTAGAAAGGTAGCCGCAGAGTTTTCCTTTTTCTTAGCAATTCCAACTCTGATAGGTGCGGCTGGACTAAAGATATTTAAGATGGGGTTTAATTTTACTTCCTATGAATGGCTTGTGCTGGCTGTTGGTACCTTTGTTTCCTTTGCGGTAGCCTATTTGGTAATAGCCTTCTTTATGAATTATATAAAAAAAAGAAATCTTTCCCCCTTTGCTTACTACAGAATTGCGCTGGGTATATTAGTTCTATTATTAGCATAAAACAAAAAATCACACAAAGAAAAAGGTGATACCGTGGAAATAGTTTCATTGATAAAGTGCGATGATTATAGATATGAAAAGGTTAGACAGGCTTTAGAAAAAAGTTTTGAAAATCTTGGTGGTGTTAAAAAGTATGTAAATCACGGAGAGACTGCTTTGCTTAAGTTAAATTTACTTATGAAAAAGAAACCTGAAGAAGCAACTACAACTCATCCTGTATTTGCTAAAGCTTTGGCAGAAATTCTAATTGAACATGGAGTAAAGGTTATAATTGGAGACAGTCCTGGAGGACCATTTAATGAAAAAATCCTTAAAGGAATATATAAGGTATGCGGTATGGAGGAAGTAGCTAAGGATACTGGAGCGATTCTAAACTATAATACTAATTCAGTAGACATTAAAAATGAGAACGGATTAATATTAAAGAGAATAACAGCTATTGAAATTTTAGAGAAAGTAGACAAAGTAATATCGGTATCAAAATTAAAAACCCATGGTATGATGATGTTTACTGGGGCAGTGAAGAACATGTTTGGTATAGTTGCTGGACTGGATAAAGCAGAGTATCACGTGAGAATGCCTAATAATAAAGATTTTTCAAATGCTTTAGTAGATATATGTTTAGTAGCTGATCCTGTCTTATCATTTATGGATGGTATAGTTGGTATGGAAGGGGCTGGTCCTAGTGGTGGAGATCCAAGGAAGGTAGGGGCAGTTATCGCTTCCACGAGCCCATACCATTTAGATGTAGTAGCAACATCTATTATAGGTTTAAAGCCCACTAAAGTACCAACTGTTCAAAGATGTGTAGAAAGAGGATTATGTAAAGGTAACCTTGATGATATTAAATTAAAGGGTGATAGAATAGAGGAGTTTATACTAAATGATTTCGTTATTCCTGAAATAAGAAGTTTAGATTTACTGGAAGGAAAGTTACCTAAATTTATGAGAGATATAATAAACGGACTTTTGCAGCCCAAACCGGTATTTATTCATGAAAAATGTATGGGATGCAGCGACTGTGCTAAAAATTGTCCCCCTCATGTAATAAAAATGGTTGACAACAGACCTATAGTGAATTTAGATGAATGCATAAGGTGTTTTTGCTGTCAAGAATTATGTCCCGTTAAAGCGGTTGATATTCACCGTCCATTATTAATGAAGCTATTGTCAAGGTTATAATATATCAAAATACTAATATAACTTGCCTCGCTAGTTCTTTATAGATATCCTTTAATAATCCTCTTCAGGCTTCGTAGAAGAGCTGTTTTAATAGAAAAGATTTAGAGGTAAAAACAGCTTTTAGGAGTCGCTTCAGAGGAAACATTGATGGATATTTAAAGCTATACTGTTAGAGTAACTAGCACAAGAGGTTAATTTAATTAGTATATATTACCATAGATTTAACAATACTATCACTGAAAAAACAAATTGAGGTGATGGTGTTGAGACAAAATCGCAGAGTTGAAAAACCAGTAGTTTCTATAATGAAGGATATACAGGAAGAAAATTCTTTAAAAAAAGCTTTAGACTTACTTCCTATGGAGGACATAATTAAAGCCGGTGATAGGGTTGTCATAACTCCAAACTGGGTTAAAGACAAAGACCCCAGCACGGGAACGGTGGTAGGGCCTGTAACTCTTAGAAGTTTAATTAGATATATTAAAAATTTTAATCCTTCTAAAATTATTATAGCTACAGGTTCAGGTGGTGATCCTACTTCGAAGGTTATAAGTTCAGTCGGGTATGATAAAGTGATTGAAAAGGAAAATGTAGAATTTATAGATTTAAATTACGGGCCTTATATGCAACTTAATCTGGGGCATGAATATATTCCTCAGACCGAAATAAATGAACTTATTGAAAACATGGATGTATTGATATCCTTTACCCAGTTAAAGCATCATGAAGAAGCTACTATGAGCGCAGGTATTAAAAACATCGCCCTAGGATGGCCTCCAGCTGAAATTCATGGTTTTCCAAAAAAAAAGTTGGGCATTCACGAGGACCTGCACGGATTTATAGCAGCCATATGCGGGAAAATTCCCATAGATTTGACTATAGTAAGTGCTGATAAAGCAATGATTGGAACAGGGCCTTCTTCCGGTAAGGCAGTGGGCAGTCAAGGCTTGATAATCGCAGGTACTGATCCTGTTGCAGTGGATACTGTATCGGCCAGGTTGCTTGGCTTTTTACCCCAGGCTGTTTACTATTTGTATAAGTTGTATAAAGATGGAGTAGGTGAGGCAAAGCTTGAAAATATGGAGTTAAAGGGAATTGCCCTTGAAGAAGCTGAAAAAATGTTTAGTTTATCAGCCTATAATCAGGAGATAGTGATAGATAAGGGTAAAATAAAAGATATACATGGAAACCAATAAGGAGCTTATTAAATACTGAGAGGATCAACTCTCAGTATTATTGTTAAAAAGACCAAACATTTTTGCAAGAAGTTATTAAGTATGGAACAAAGTAAATAAGGTTGACACAAGAAATTAAAAACTTTTTCCAGTGAAATATTAAAAAGGCTAACAGCTAACTGCTGACCGCTCATGGCAAAAAGGTGACAGGCCACAAGAAAGACCCTAAAGAACGACTAGGATTTGCCAAGAGCCAAGAGCTAAGAACTAAGAGCTAATCAGGGCTATCAACTACGAACTACTAACTACGAACCAACAAATGCGTCGAAGACGTATTTGTTCTAAAAATAGGTATTAAGATTCAAAATTGCTATATGTATGTTAAATATGCAAACAGAAGATACTTTTATGTTATAATATTTTACAAGAATTAAAATTTTTTTTATATAATGATATACTAATTTTGGAGGGATATATTTGAAGGCTAAATACGTAAATCCTTTTATAAAGGCTAGTAAAGATATTTTGAACCAAACAACGAAAATGGATTTTGAAGTCGGCAAACCCTATTTAAAGTCAAGTCCCTGTTCAGGTGATAAAGTAATTATTTTAATAGGTATAACGGGAGATATAAAGGGACAAGCAATGATAAGCACTGGTGAAAATGTTGCTTTAAATATTGTCTCGGGTATGATGGGTGGTATGGCTGTAACGGAATTAGATGAAATGTCTAAAAGTGCTTTATCAGAACTGGGTAATATGATACTTGGAAATACAGCAACTTTATTATATAATTCAGGGGTAAAAATTGATATAACACCTCCTACTTTGCTAGTAGGTGACAAGGTGTTTATTTCCACTGATCAAATGCAGGCTATTTGTGTTCCATTACAATCAAATGATGATAAGGTTGAATTAAATATTTTTGTAAAGGAGTAGATAATATGGCACTTAATATAGTACTATACCAGCCGGATATACCCCCAAATACAGGAAATATTGCAAGGACATGTGCTATAACCGGCAGTAGATTACATTTAATTAAACCTTTAGGTTTTTCTATAGAAGATAAGCATCTTAAAAGGGCTGGATTGGATTACTGGCATCTGTTAGATATACATTTACATGAAAGTTTAGAGGATTTTTTTAATAAATATCCTAAGGGCAATTTTTACTTTTCAACTACAAAAGGTGATAAGTACTATACGGATATAAAATTTGAAGATGATTGCTTTTTAGTATTTGGAAAGGAAACGGCAGGTCTTCCGGAAGAAATACATAGAAATTATAAAGATAGATGTATGAAGATTCCTATGCTTAATAATTCTCAAGCTCGATCATTAAATCTTTCTAACTCGGTGGCAATTGTAGTATATGAAGCCTTAAGGCAAATGAAGTTCCCTAATATGGTATAAATATTATAGAACTAGTACTGATACAAATTTAAAAAGGGGATGCTATATATGAATATTTTATTCGAGGTAATTGGGGGGCTGGGCCTTTTTCTTTACGGTATGAATGTCATGGCTTCAGGCTTGGAAAAGTCTACCGGTGACAAAATGAAAAAAATCATTGAAATATTAACTAGCAATAGAATTATGGGGGTCATAATAGGAGCAATTGTTACGGTAATGGTACAGAGCAGCAGTGCCACCACAGTAATGGTGGTTGGTTTTGTAAATGCGGGCATTATGAACTTGGCCCAGGCAGTTGGGATTATCATGGGAGCTAACATCGGGACAACTATTACAGCACAGTTGGTATCTATAAATCTGTCCCAGCTTGCACCTATAACAGTAGGGGTAGGTGTAGGGATTTGGCTTTTTACTTCTGATAAAAGAATTAAAAGTTATGCAGAAATTTTAATAGGTTTCGGTATACTCTTTATTGGCATGGAATTTATGAAGAACGCTGTGAAACCTTTAAAACACTATGAAGGCTTTAAAAGCTTGCTTATAAGCTTTGCCGGTCACAATATTACTGATAAAACATTAGCTATTTTAACTGGATTTGCTATTACCGCAATAATTCAAAGCAGTAGTGCTACAACGGGATTGCTTATAGCCTTAGCAAGTGAAGGTTTACTTCCTATCGAGGCCGCCTTTCCAGTAGTTTTAGGAACTAATATTGGTACGTGTGTAACTGCAATGGTATCAAGTATAGGAGCCAATAAAACTGCTAAAAGGGCTGCATTAATACATTTGTTATTTAATCTTATTGGTACTGGGATATTTATGATATTTTTATCCGGGCCTGTTATTGATATAGTTAAAAGGTTTTCGGTTAATCCTGAAAGACAGTTAGCCAATGCCCATACATTGTTCAATATTGCTAATACATTATTCCTACTTCCATTTGCTTCATTTTTGGTTTATGCAGTTAAAAAGATTATTCCATATAGTCCAGAGGAAGAAGAAAAGATGAAGGGCATTAAGTATCTTGATGATAGGATTCTCGAAACACCGTCTATCGCCATAGTTCAAGTTATGAAGGAAGTACTTCACATGGGGAATTTAGCCTTAGAATCCTATAACAAGGCTCTAGAAGCTTTCTTCAAAAGAGATGAAAAAATTGCGTCGGAGACCTTTAAGTTGGAGAAAATTATAAACGAAATGGAAAAACAGATAGCTCAATACCTATTGAAAGTCTCAAATGAAGAAATATCAGGTGAGAATAGAGAAATGATAGATGGACTGTTTAACACTATTAATGATCTTGAAAGAGTAGGAGATCATGCTGATAATCTGGCGGAATTGGCTATATACAGGATAGAAAACAAACTAAAATTTTCAGATCAAGCTCTGGAAGAACTGCAAATAATGCATGAAAGAGTAGTAAAATCTTATAGGGAAGCCTTAACATCATTAAAAACTGGAGATATAAAAACAGCTAAGAGAGTTATTGAAAGGGAAAAGGAAATAGATCTTATGGAAAAAAAATTAAGAGCAAATCATATAGACAGACTAGGTAAACAACAGTGCGTACCTGCCTCAGGTGTAATCTTTCTCGATATTATAAGTAACCTTGAAAGAATAGCTGATCACGCTTCCAATATAGCGTTAGCAGTGATTGATGCCAAAAAGAATTAGTTGTAATTTCAAATGTATGATTAATAAATATATAATAGCTTTTAGAGTTCGACACCTACATTGTTGAGGGAGGTGTAACAGGAGATGTTTTTACTCGAAGAAAAGATTTTGGTCAAGGATGTTATGTCCGATAGATTTATTATATTAAATGAAGATGGCAAGCTAAAAGAGGCAATAGTAAAAATGCTGAAGAAAAATTTAAGAGAAGTCTTTCTGGTAGATAAAAAGCATAATTTAAAAGGAGTACTTTCACTGACCGATCTATCTAGGATAGAGGGTATAGAAAATAAAAAAGAAGATATTATAAGCAAATATATGACCTCAAATCTGATCTATGCCAGAAAAACAGACACTTTATTTGATTGCAGGAATATCATGATAGAAAATAAAATAGGGAGACTACCTGTATTAGAAAATGGTAAATTAGTTGGCGTAATAAGGGATGCTGAGGTAAGGGATTACTTTTACATGAAGATGGAGGAAATAAGCGTTAAACTTAATCACATAATTAATAATATCCACGAAGCAATTTGTGCTGTAGATAGGCGAGGAAGAGTAATATTGTGGAACAAAAAAGCCGAAAGGCTATATGGCGTTAAGGCCGAAAAAATCATAGGCAAAAAAGTAAAAGAACTCTTTCCTAATGCCATATTAGTCAAAGTCTTAGAAACTAGAAAAGAGATAAGCAATGTATACCATTCTCCTAGAGAAGGTTCCTATGTAATAATAAGTGCTCTACCGGTATTTGTAAATGGAGAATTGGTGGGTGCCGTATCTACCGACAGAGATGTAACTGAAGTAAAACAACTATCCCAGAAACTGGAAAGGGCTAATACTACTCTAAACTTCCTTAAAAACGAAGTGAAAAGATTTTCCAGCGATAATTTTGGAAGCATAATTGGAAGAAGTGATAAACTTCTTGATAAGATTGAAATAGCTAGACAGGTTGCCAAGACCGATACAACAGTACTGATAACGGGAGAAAGTGGAACTGGTAAAGAAGTATTTGCCAGAGCTATACATGAATATAGCGGCAGAAAGGGTATTTTCGTTCCCGTTAACTGTAGTGCTATACCCCCGGAACTATTTGAAAGTGAACTTTTTGGATATGAAGAAGGTGCTTTTACAGGTGCAAAAAAAAGAGGGAAGGTAGGAGTATTAGAACTAGCCAATAATGGAACACTGTTTTTAGATGAAATAGGAGATATGCCAATATTTATGCAGGCAAAGCTTTTAAGGGTTTTACAGGAAAAGGAGTTTAGACGAGTAGGAGGAGAAAAAAATATTAATGTGAATGTAAGAGTAATTTCTGCAACAAATAAAGACCTTAAAAAGATGGTTGAAGAAGGTACATTTAGAGAAGACTTATACTATAGATTAAATGTGGTAGGAATAGAACTTCCTCCCCTCAGGGAAAGAAAAGGCGATGTTATACTATTAATACATCATTTCTTAAAGGAAATATGTAAAAGAAACAATATTGAGCTGCCACACATTGATAAAGAAGTAATAAATATATTAGAAAATCATAAATGGAAGGGTAATATCAGAGAATTAAAAAATACCGTCGAATATTTAACCGTTATGAGTAAAGATAATGTAATAAATAAAGATTCCATTCCTGACTATATACTTACCGAAGCAAAGAAAGGGACTTTGCATAAAGAATATCCCCTTGATTTAAATGAAGCAAAGAAAAGAATAGAAATAGATACGATTAATAGAGCTTTGGAAATTGCTGAGGGCAATAAGGTCAAAGCGGCCCAAATACTTAATATTCCTAGAAGCACTTTATATTATAAATTAGAAAGCTACGGGATTATGTGAAGCTTTGTATAGATGAGACATAAGATTTCATCACTTTCAATAAAAAGGTTACAGGTCACGGGTTACAGGTGACAGGAAAAACTCTAAAGATTGCCGCTAACCGAATAGGGAGTAACGATAATCATATAAGTTATTGTCTTTTATTTTTTACTTTAATTCATTAAAATTACAAGTTGGTTATCTATAATTTAGAGGAGTGACGAATATCCGACACACATGTCAAAAAATTGACATGTGTGTCGGATATTTTTATATGAGGAATATACAGTGCAAAACCAGGGTTTAGAATCATGCTACTTTTGGCTCGGAAATGTTAAAAAATTGACACTACATAAGCTCTATAGAAAAAAATGATGTTTACCCTTAAAGACCAGCTATTAAATGTCAAGTAACATAATTGAAAAAATCATTATAACTAAACAACTAAAAATTTGCATGACAAAAAGAGGTTATTATTTTTAATAACCCGAAGGGTTTGGTATAT
>JACCKY010000072.1 GCA_014236755.1 Candidatus Petromonas tenebris
TAAAGAACGACTAGGATTTGCCAAGAGCCAAGAGCTAAGAACTAAGAGCTAATCAGGGCTACCAACTACGAACTACTAACTACGAACCAACAAATGCGTCGAAGACGCCTTTGTTCATATAGTAAGCGAAGAAAAAAAGGAGGTACGTACATGCCCATTGTAAATGTTAGCCTGCAGGTTCTACCAAGGGTAAGGGATGAAAGACTTTATGAAGTTGTGGACAAGGTTATAAACTATATAGATTCTTGTGATGTGAAGTATGAGGTAGGACCCATGGAAACTACTATGGAGGGAGAATACGATGAGCTTATGAAAATAGTAAAAAGAGCTCAGGAAATATGTATTGAGGAAGGTGCAAGTAGAGTTTTATCGGTAATAAAGGTAGATTATAAACCTGAAGGTGTGACTATGGATGAAAAAGTTGGAAAGTATAGAAGATAAGCTTATACCTGCGGTGTTTTCAGGAATACTAATACTTACATGGTATTTTACAGTAGAAAGTGGTTATATTAAGGAATTTACCCTGCCTTCACCAATAGGAGTGATAAAGGCTTTATTTGATATATTGCCGGATTTAAGGGTCCATATAGCTGTGACTTTACAAGAAGCCCTTGCAGGTTTTTTCATATCAATAGCTCTTTCGATTATTTTAGCAATATTAATGGACAACATTGAAATCGCGAGAAAAGCTGTTTATCCTCTGCTTATAGTCTCCCAAACTGTACCTATAATAGCCCTTGCACCTCTTTTCGTTATGTGGTTCGGTTTTGGAATAATACCTAAAATAATTGTCGTAATACTTGTTTGTTTTTTCCCAATAGTAGTAAGTCTTTTGGAGGGGCTGAGCTCTGTAGATAGGGATTTGCTGAACCTGATGAAATCCATGGGAGCAAGCAGATTACAGATATTTAAGATGGTTAAATTTCCAGCATCTATGATAAGTTTCTTTTCAGGTCTCAGGATAGCAGCTACATACAGTATAATGGGGGCAGTGATAGGAGAGTGGCTTGGAGGTAGGGCAGGACTGGGGCTTTATATGCTTCGAGTTAAGAATTCTTACGCCTACGATAAGATGTTTGCAACTATACTTATAATAGTTGTATTAAGTATGACAGTATTTAAAACAATATCACTAATACAATATTTATCAATGCCCTGGTTTAGGGAAATGAAGGAGGAATAACTATGTTAAAAAAAATCGTTTCTATTTTATTGGTATCTCTATTAACAATAGGTTTAGCAGCAGGATGTGCTCCAAAGGAAGAACCTAAGGAAGCTCCTAAGGATGCATCCGAAGAAAAGGATTTAACAAAGGTGACCGTTGTACTTGACTGGGTACCAAATACGAATCATACGGGCATGTACGTAGCTTTAGATAAAGGTTACTATAAAGAAGAAGGATTAGATGTTGAAATCATACAGCCTACAGAGGGAGGAAGTGCAGATCTTATAGCTGCAGGACAGGGAGACTTTGGAATAAGCTATCAGGAGCAGGTTACATATGCAAGAACTGCTAAAAATCCACTTCCCGTAAAGGCTATAGCTGCCATAATTCAGCACAATACTTCAGGGTTTGCTTCACCGAAAGAAAAGGGCATAGAAAGTCCCAAGGACTTTGAAGGTAAAACCTACGGAGGATGGGGTTCACCGGTAGAAAAGGCAATGATTAAGGCTTTGATGGAAAAGGAAGGGGCAGATTTTTCAAAGGTTGATATGGTGGACATTGGTGCGGCCGATTTCTTTGCCAGTGTTAAAAAGGATGTAGATTTTACATGGATTTATTATGGATGGGACGGAGTTAAGTCAGAACTTATAAATTTTCCAATAAACTTCATAAAGCTGCAAGACGTAGATCCTAATCTTGATTTTTACACTCCGGTCATAATTGCAAGTGAAGATACACTAAACGACAAACCTGAACTTGCAAAAAAGTTTTTAAGGGCTACAGATAAAGGATATAAGTTCGCAATAGATTCTCCTGAAGAAGCAGCCAATGTGCTTTTGAAATATGCTCCGGAAATAGATAAGGATCTGGCAGTTGCCAGTCAAAAGTATTTAGCCAAAGAGTATATAGCCGATGCTGACAGATGGGGAGAAATGAAATCAGAGATATGGAAAAACTATGCAAATTGGATGTATGAAAGAGGTCTCTTGGAGAATAAGCTTGATGTAGAAGAGGCGTTTACGAATGAATACTTACCTGAATAATAGCTATAAACTAAAAATCAATAACATAAAAAAGACTTTTGAAGACTTACTGGTAGTAGATGATGTATCTATTTATCTTAAGGAAAATGAATTTGTTTCTCTCCTAGGACCTAGTGGCAGCGGTAAAAGTACCATATTCAATATAATAGCCGGTCTATTAAAGCCCGACGAGGGAGAGATAACCATAGATGGGGAAGACTTTACAGGAAAAACCGGTAGAGTAAGCTATATGTATCAAAAGGATTTACTTCTTCCATGGAAAAAAGTGATAGATAATGTAGCTTTACCTTTAGCAATAAAGGGAGTAAAGAAGCAGGAGGCAAGAGAAAGGGTCAAAAAATATTTTAAAATATTTGGACTTGAAGGATTTGAGTACAAATATCCTTTCCAGCTTTCTGGAGGTATGAGACAAAGAGCTGCCCTCATGAGGACCTATATGTTTTCGAGGGACATAATTTTACTGGACGAGCCCTTTGGAGGACTTGATGCAATGACAAAGAGAAATATGCAGTACTGGCTTTTAGAGGTTACTGAAAATCTAAAGGCTTCTATACTCTTTATAACCCATGATATTGAGGAGGCAATATTTTTATCGGACAGGATATATATACTTTCTAATAGACCGGCAAAGGTCAAGGAAGAAATTAAAATTAATCTACCTAAACCTAGGAAAAGTGAAATTATCACTTCCATCAAGTTTAATGAGATAAAAAAACAGGTAATCAATACTTTATAAATATAAGTTTCACTTAATTTAACTCGCCTCACTAGTTCCTTATAGATATCCTTCAATAATCCTCTTCAGGCTCCGTAGAAGAGCTGTTTTATATAGAAAAGATTTAGAGGTAAAAACAGCTCTTCAAAGTCACTTCAGAGGAAACATTGAAGGATATTTAAAGCTATACTGTTAGAATAGCTAGCACAAGAGTTTAATTTAAGCTTTAAAAGAGGTGTTAAAATGGCTGTTTTTGATGATCAGGCTAAAACTTATGATGACTGGTATAAGACTAAGTTTGGTAATTTTATAGATAAAGTTGAAACCGATTTAGCCTTTAGACTTTTTAAACCTGAAAAGGGAATGAAAATTTTGGATATAGGTTGTGGTACTGGAAATTTTAGTATCAAGCTTGCTAAGATGGGATGCGAAGTAGTAGGAATCGATGTATCAGAAGAAATGCTTAAAAAGGCTGAAGGCAAAGCCAAATTAGAAGGCCTTGATATAGAGTTTCATAAGATGGATGTTTATGATTTGGATTTTGAAGATAAATCCTTTGACGCAGTTTTTTCCATGGCGGCTTTTGAATTTATCAAGGAGCCTGAAAGAGCAATAGATGAAATGTTTAGAGTTGCAAAAGAGGGAGCTCAGATATTGATTGGTACAATTAATAGGGACAGTAAATGGGGAGAATTATATTTAAGTGAAGACTTTCAAAAAAATTCTGTCTTTAAATATGCCCATTTCAAAAATTTAGAGGATTTAAAATCCTTAAAAAGTGAAAAGCTAATAAATTCAGGAGAATGTCTATTTATTCCTCCATACGCGGAGGAAGACGAAATAAGTATAGAAAAGGAAAACAAGCTTTCTAAAACCGAAAAGGGGGGCTTCATATGTGCCCTGTGGAGAAAATAGCATCATGTGAAATAGCCTTTATGCCAGTTATGAGTGATAATTATTTGGATGATATAAACAAGGTTTTAGATATTATAAAAGCCTATGGTTTAGAATATAATATCGGAATTCTTTCAACCACTATTAGGGGAAATAAAGAAAAAATATTTCAACTTATAAAAGAAATCTATGATACCATGGATGAAATTACCACTTTTACGATAGATATAAAGATATCCAATATTTGTGGATGTAAAAAATAATAAATGAAGACGAAATTTTTACAATAAAAAACATTTTTTACACATAAACCTAAATAATTATGCAAAAGTTATTGACAAGGTATTTTTTCAAATGTATAATTACTACAATAAATTAATAAATTTAAAAACAGTGAAGAGAAGAGTAGATACAAGATGGAGTTTAAGCGAGCTGGTGATGGTGAGAGACCGGCACGAAGTCTGTATTGAAGAACATCTCGGAGTTTCTAACCGAAATCCAAATTAATGGAAAGTAGGCTTAGGCGGATCCAAACCGTTATCTGCTGGACAGTATCGAATAGAACCATAAATCTATTCCGTGCTGATAGAGCGAGCATACTTTGCTAATTTGGGTGGTACCGCGGAAGTTAAGCCTTTCGTCCCTATATATGGGATGAAAGGCTTTTTATATTGTATTCAATTTTAAATCTACAGTGCAGAAGAAAAAATGTTTCCATATTTGATGTTTTGGGAATAGGGGAGAAGAAGGTGCAGTATTTATAATGCAGATAGGTGACGATTTAAAGTCAGGTATTAAGCATGATGGAAGAGCACCAGATTATGACGATTGGAAGCTGAATGGAGATATAATATTCTGGTATCCGGTGCTTGATATGGCCTTTGAACTGTCCTCGATGGGAATAAGAGTTGATGAGGAATCCCTAGAAAGACAACTAAAGCTTGCCAATGCAGAGGAGCGTAAAGAATTTGCATTTCATCAAGCTTTATTAAATAGGAAGCTGCCATATACCGTTGGTGGAGGAATAGGGCAGTCTAGGATGTGTATGTTCTTTCTACAAAAGGCCCATATAGGAGAAGTGCAGGCAGCAATATGGCCTGATGAGATGGTAAAAGAGTGTAAAAAAGCAAATATAATGTTACTTTAAAGCCAAGATAGCTAAATACGGAAAATAAAACCCTTGGATTATTTGACTAATCCAAGGGAATATATTATTTTTCATTTTCAAATGACTTAATAATTTGTCTAATATATCTTATAGTCTTTTTTATGGCTTCATTAACCGTATAGTCAGTCTGATTGTTCAAAAATCTCAAGAGCAAACTTTGGTAAAGGAGAAGAATCATTTCGTTGATTTCTTCTAAATACTTTTTATCAAAGAAGCCTTCTTCAGCGCAGGACTTTAGGACAGCCATGTCTCGAGCATATATGTTTTTTTCCAGCAGCATAGGTAGTAAATCTGTTGACTGATCTCCAAGTTCTTCGGGAAATATGGAATAATATTCTCTAACGGCATCATTAATAGAGTCACTATACTTGTCAAAGAAAATAGTATAATAAATTTTAGGTTTATTGTAGGAATGATGACAAAAACACTCCCAGATTCTTAAAAACTTATCCAGTGCATTTTCAGAGCCCTTAACATAATTAGGCAGGTCAAAGGCATAGTCTTTTAAATACTTCATTGAAGCAAAGAAGAGAAGATGGTCTAAGTCATGAAAATAATTATATAGGGTAGCACTGTTATATCCTGCGATGTCGGCCACCTTTCTAATAGTAACAGATTCTATTCCTTCTTCTTCAATAATTTGATTTGCAGCTTCAATAAAATATCCCATAATGCGCCTTCTTTGAATTTCTTTTTTATCCATCCTATTCACCAACTGTTTCTAAAATTTTCTATAAAATCTTTAGTTATTATAACATATAATGATTAAATTTTAAAAATAAGTTTTATATACAGAGTTTCAACTTTCTCTTTACTTCTATATCATAGTCGTTAACTTAAGGTAATATATAGTAATTTTCTATATGAAAATGTATAAAAAACTCGCTCCATAAGAATTTTCTTATTAACAACCACAACGTGATTATATGATAATCAAGTTTACAAAATAATCAAACATATGATAAAATAATTCTAGATTGATTGAATTTAATTTATATTATTGTATAATGGATTAATAAAATAAATATTATACAATTTTGCAATTATTAAATTCAAAAGGAGGGATATGATGCAAAATTTATATGATGTTGTAATAATAGGTGGAGGGCCAGCAGGGCTAGCGGCAGGATTATATGCAGCCCGTGCAAAAATGAAGACTTTGATATTAGAAAAGGATAAGGCTGGGGG
>JACCKY010000018.1 GCA_014236755.1 Candidatus Petromonas tenebris
CTAGCTGTTAGTTTACCCTTTGCATGCTGTTTTTCGATCCTCTTTGCTCCGCCACCTTCCATCACTTTTTGACGGCGCTGACGTAGTTCTTCTAATTTTGGGTTAGCCATATCCTATAATACCTCCTACCACTTATATTAAGCTGTACTTATGTTTAAGCCGCCAACGGGGCCAGCTTTTACTTTATTCTTCTCTCTCGCTTAGTTCTACTAACACTCCATGAGAACTCTTTGGATGCATAAACGCTATCTTTGCCCCGCCAGCACCATATCTAGGTTTTTCATCGATCATCCTAAATCCTTTTTCTTTCATATGAGCTATTGCTTCTTCAATATTTTCTACTCTAAATGCAACGTGCTGTATACCTTCGCCCTTCTTTTCTATGAAGCGAGCAATAGGTCCGTCTGGTGCAGTAGATTCTAACAGTTCAACTTCAGTATCTCCAACCGGTAAGAAGGCAACCTTAACTTTCTGCTCTTCAACAGTCTCAGTTCCATGAAGCTCAAGTCCTAAAGCTTCTGTATAAAACTTTAATGTTTCATCTAAATTTTTAACAGCTATACCTATATGATCTACCTTTAAAACTTTCATTAATAGTCCTCCTTCATTCTAAATTAATATATAATAAACTTTCATCGGTCAACTGCATATGTCACTTGCCTCAAGTTTTATTATCTTAATCCATTTTTACTTTTTTGAAAACATTTTCGCTTGCTGTATAGGGGTCAGTATTTCTCATAGCTACATCCTTTGATAAGGTATCAATCATGTCTTCCTTGTTGGATTTATCTAATAAAACACTCATCATTTTTTGCTGAACAAGGTCAATAATTTCAAACTTACTATTTTTTATTCTTCTAGCTTCAAATTCTCCTGTTTCTCTTAAATATTTCTTATGTTCTTCAATATGCTGTAGAAGCTCTTCAATGCCTTTATTTTCTATGGCTACCACCAACTCAACAGGCGGACGCCAATCGGCCTTATTAAAGTCCAACATCATATCGATTTCTCTTGCCGTTCTCTTTGCCCCGTCTCTATCTGCCTTATTTACGGCAAATACATCGCCTATCTCCATTATTCCAGCCTTGATAGCCTGAATATCATCTCCTAGGCCCGGAACCATCACCATAACCGTAGTATCACAGGTCTTGACTATATCTACTTCAGACTGCCCTACACCAACGGTTTCAATAAAGATGTAATCCATGCCATAGATGTCAAGTACCTTTATGGCCCCTTGAGTTGCCTCAGATAGCCCGCCAAGATGCCCCCTGGTTCCCATACTTCTTATAAATACTTCGGGGTCTGTATTTAGGTCGGACATCCTCACTCTGTCACCAAGAATTGATCCTCCAGTGAAGGGACTTGTAGGGTCAACTGCAATGATTCCAATTTTTTTTCCTTTATTTCTTAAGGCTTTAGCTAATTTATCAGTTAAAGTACTCTTTCCTGCTCCCGGTGGTCCAGTAATACCTATTACATAGGCATTACCAGATTTGGGATATAATTTTTTTAATACTTCAAATGCTTTTGGGTCTTTGTTTTCAACCATCGAAATAAGTCTTGCAGCTGCTCTTTTGTCGCCATTTAAAAGCCTTTCAGAAAGATTCATTTATGCTAACACCACCCATTAAATCACAAGACAAAGCTGCTAAAAGGAACCCTACTCTTTTAGTCAGCCTTACTTTGCTTAGTTATTTTCTTTTTACATTATTTTTTATATAATCTATAGTTACTGTGGTAGGTGTTCCTGGCGTAAATACTTCAGCTATTCCACTCTCCTTAAGGAATGGAATGTCATCTTCAGGTATAACTCCTCCACCTATTACTAATATGTCATCAGCTCCTTCTCCCTTCAAAAGATCTACTACCTTAGGAAGAAGTGTGTTGTGTGCCCCTGATAAAATACTCAACGCAACTACATCAACGTCCTCTTGGATTGCAGCATTTACTATCTGCTGAGGAGTCTGTCTAAGTCCTGTGTATATAACTTCCATTCCTGCGTCTCTTAATGCTCTTGCTATTACTTTAGCACCTCTATCATGTCCGTCCAAACCCGGTTTAGCAACTAAAACTCTAATAGGTCTATCCATGCTTTTTTCCTCCTTCATTTTATAAGTCATTGTCATTAACTACTGGCTATAAGCCATTTTATAAATTAACTGACTGCTGGTACTCTCCGAACACTTCTCTCATAACTCCGCATACTTCTCCAAGAGTTGCATATGCTTTAACTGCATCAATTATATAAGGCATTACATTATCATCGCCTTCACATGCCTTTCTTAATGCTTCAAGCTTTTCTTTAACCGCATCGTTATCTCTTTCAGCTCTAAGTTTGGCAAGCTTTTCTTTTTGAAGCTCTCCAACTGCCGGATCAACCTTAAGTAGTTCTTTGGGCGGTTCTTCATCAATTTGGAATTTATTCATACCAACAACTATTCTCTTGCCGGTTTCTACATCTTTTTGATAATCATAAGCAGCATCCATAATTTCCTGCTGGATGTATCCAACATCTATAGCCCTTGGAGCTCCACCTAATTCATCTATCTTCTTGATATATTCCATAGCCTTTTCTTCAATTTCTTTAGTCTTAGCTTCAATATAGTAAGAACCTGCAAGCGGATCAACTGTATTTGTTACGCCACTTTCATAGGCAACGATTTGCTGAGTTCTTAAGGCTATTCTTACTGAATCCTCAGTTGGAAGGGCCAATGCTTCGTCTCTAGAGTTGGTATGAAGTGACTGTGTACCGCCAAGCACTGCGGCAAGCGTCTGGATAGCAACACGAACTATGTTGTTGTCAGGCTGCTGTGCAGTAAGTGTAGATCCACCTGTTTGTGTATGGAACTTAAGTCTCATTGACTTAGGATCCTTTGCACCGAATCTCTCTTTCATTATTCTAGCCCATAGTCTTCTAGCAGCTCTAAACTTGGCAACCTCTTCTAACAGGTCATTATGAGCATTAAAGAAGAAAGAAAGTCTTGGAGCAAACTTATCAACGTCAAGTCCTGCCTTGATAGCCGCTTCAACATATGCGATACCATCAGCAATTGTAAATCCTACTTCCTGAGCAGCAGTTGAACCGGCTTCTCTTATGTGATAACCTGAAATACTGATTGTATTCCACTTAGGTACATTTTCTGAGCAATATTCAAATATATTAGTTATAAGTCTCATTGAGGGCTCTGTTGGGAATATATAAGTTCCTCGAGCAATATATTCTTTTAATATGTCATTTTGAATAGTTCCTCTTAACTTATCTTGGCTTACTCCCTGCTTTTCTGCAACAGCTATGTACATAGCTAACAGCACTGAAGCAGGTGCATTTATAGTCATTGAAGTACTTACTTTATCAAGTGGTATTCCATCAAATAAAATTTCCATATCAGCTAATGAGTCAATAGCAACCCCAACTTTGCCAACTTCACCTTCTGCAAGGGCATGGTCTGAGTCATAACCTATCTGTGTTGGCAGGTCAAATGCAACTGATAGTCCTGTTTGACCCTGCTCTAAAAGATACTTATATCTTTTGTTTGATTCTTCTGCTGTAGCAAACCCTGCATACATTCTCATGGTCCAGAATCTGCCTCTATACATTGTAGATTGAGCACCACGAGTATAAGGATATTGTCCTGGGAAACCTAAATCCCTGTTGTAGTCAAGGTCTTCTATATCTAGGGGAGTATAAAGTCTTTTAACTTCATCTCCTGACCCTGTATAGAATTTTTCTTGTCTTTCAGGTCTCTTTTCCAACGATTTTTGGGTCTTTTCATCGAATGTCTCTAGCTTTTCTTTTACCTCAGCTAATTTTTCCTTATCAAACATCCTTTTTTCCTCCTTTTAGGCAGTTTATAATTTTAATCAAGGCGCAATATCACATAACATTGTCTATCCTCTATTAGAATAACATAAGTATAAATGGTTTTTAACATTTTACCCGACTTTTTTGGAGGGTATTACCGTATACTTTTTGTTGAGTGTATATGATATTGCCCCTTGTATTCTTTACTTAATTTTCATTGATCCTGTATCTAAGAATCTTTGATGCCATGATAGTGCCTCACCGATTATATGAGGCTGATGCTTAAACTTACCCTTTTCTGCTCTTTCCAGATAGTCATAAAGCATATCCTTGTAATCAGGATGAGCACAATTTTCTATTATAAGTTTTGCTCTTTCTCTCGGTGAAGTCCCTCTAAGATCAGCTAACCCTTGCTCAGTTACTATAACTTCAATATCATGCTCTGTATGGTCTACGTGGGAAACCTTTGGCACTATTGAGGAAATATCTCCATTTTTGGCAGTTGAAACAGTTGTGAATATTGACAAATATCCATTCCTTGTGAAATCTCCTGAGCCACCTAAACCATTCATCATTCTAGACCCCATTATATTTGTTGAATTTACATGACCATATATATCTACTTCTATAGCTGTATTCATCGCTATAACACCAAGTCTTCTTGCCACTTCAGGATTATTACTGATTTCCATAGGCCTTAATATACAGTGCTTTGCATAATGACCCATGTTGGCATGCAATCTCTTTAATCCCTCCTCAGATGGGGTAAAGGATGTACCTGAAGCTACAGTTACTTTACCTGCATCTATGAGGTCAAACATTGAATCCTGTATAACTTCTGTATAACAAGTCATATTTTCAAACTTAGAATCAACCAATCCACCAAGTACTGCATTTGCAACTGAACCTACTCCCGACTGAAGTGGTAATAGATTTTCAGGTAGTCTTCCCATTTTTACCTCATGCTCGAAAAAGTCTATTATATATCCTGATATCTTTCTAGAATTTTCATCGATTGGTCCTAAAGGTCTTACTTTGTCAGTAATATCCGTAACAACTATAGCCGCAATCTTTTCAGGATCACATGGGATATAGGGAGTACCAATTCTATCTCCCGGATGAGTTATAGGAATAGGTTTTCTATGTGGAGGTTTTTCTGTCATGTAAATATCATGTACACCCTCTAGTTCCATAGGTTGACTAGTGTTTATTTCTACTATAACCTTATCTGCATTTTTTATGGCTTGGGGCATAACTCCAACTGAAGTAGTAGGAATAATTCCACCATCTTCTGTGATAGCTAAAGCTTCAACTAATGCTATATCTATATTTCCAAAAAATCCGTAATCTATAAACTGTGGCACATGGCTCAGATGCATATCCTGATACATGATACTTCCGTCATTTATTCCATTTCTTGAGTATTTGTTTGTTTGATATGGGTATCTTCGAACCATAACTCCTGATCTTGACAACGCTCCATCCAACTCATCACCCACAGAAGCTCCTGTAATAACTGTAATCTCTACCTTGTCGCCTTCTTCCGCCCTCTTAGCTAAGGCTAAAGGTACTGCCTTTGGATAACCTGAAGGTGTAAATCCGCTTGTAGCTACTGTCATACCGTCCTTTATGAACATGGACGCATCTTCAGCAGACATTATTTTGTTTTTAAGATCTTCTTTTCTTATTCTATTTTCCAGCATCTCATATTCCTCCTCCAAATTTTTTCTTTATTTATGACTCTTATGTAATTTCTCATATTAACAAAAAAAGTTAGATTAACCGACTTTTATTAAATAAAAGAACCAGCTATCTAACTTCTACTCATTTATTAATAGAACAAAAGGGCTTTTTGTTCCCATAAATAATCGAGTTAAATATCTGCATTATTTTATTGTTCAGAACGCTCTGGATTTAATGATTGTTATCTACATTGGGATCGTTTTCTATTATTTGCTTATATTTCTCATGACAAGTTTTCATTGCAGAGATCAAGGCTTTCTTTGCAGAGCCGTAGTACTTATACTTAAAAGCATTTTGGATTTCATCATAATCCATTATATTTTTTCCTACAACAAGTTCTTTTATAAACTCCTTTGCCACTCTGGTTACCAGTGAACAGTCAACATCTAAAATTATACCTGAGTGTTTATCAACTATAAGCCCCACAACAATAACCTTGTAAAGTTCTGTAGCAGTTATTCCTTGAGGAAGTTTTGCATATCCAGTAATAAAAATTTCATATGGCTCCACACAAATCACCTTTCTAGGATGCAAAGTTTAATATAATCAATAATTCTAAGGGGAAACCCATAGATAAGATCTTCTATGGATTTCCACTTTTGTTTATTTTAACATTTTTTTAACATAATGTGAAGTATATGAAACTATTTTTTATTTACATTATTGTATAAATCTACATTGGCATCTTGTGTAATATTATGGTAAATATAACCATACCTAACAGAGCAAAGGGATAAGTTGCACCGTATCCTGCTGCTGGGTCATCACTCTCTAGTGCATCAACAGCTGCACCCAATCCTGGTGTAGAGGTCATACCACCACATATAGCTCCTGCTAGCATAACCCAGTTTATCTTGAATACGTATCTTCCTATAAAGAATCCTATAAGCATTGCAACTACACCAACTACTAATGAAACTAGAGCCAAATATGCACCTGAACCAAACAGAGCATCAAAAACCTTGAACCCGTATCTTAGTCCAACTATTGCCAGGAAGAAAGCAAGGGATAGCTGTCTTACAACTCCTAATATTTTACTATTCATTCTGAAATTTATAAAGCCTATTTTACCTATGTATCCAAGGATAAGAGATCCTACTAAAACACCACCTGTAGAGCCTAAGCTAAAGTACCCTAGTGGTCCTAGAAATACCTTTATCTTACCTAGTGAATATCCAAAGAAACATGCAACGGCAAAGCCTATAAGGTCAAAGGAAACCTCTGGAATTTCTCTCGCTCCTGAATCACCTCGAGCCTCTTCCATTTCTCTTTTAAATCTCTGCTTTTCTTCCTCAACGTCTATGCCAAATATTCTTGGGAAAAAATTAACTACAAGAATAACTATAAGTACACCAAATGGGTATCCTATTGCGTGGCCCACACCTATACCAGCCTCTGCATCTTTTACAAATTTTTCTTTTTGTTCTTGTGTTAAAGTTGGTGTATTTTGTGGTGTTAACTGTCCATCAGGGTCAAGAAGATTTAAAAGTCTTTGCTTTCCTTGGTCACTTAATGTTTCATACTTGTTAACCCACTCAGTGGAATGTCCTCTTGCTGTTTCAATAGCTGCAGCCAACCCTGGTGAACTTGTAAGAGCTCCAGTATAAACACCAGACACTTCATATGGATTTGAACCTTTACTAAATAGTGTCATACCATATGTTGCAGCTGCACCTAAGAAGGTTATTAAAAGCCCTAATATAACAAATTTAGCTCCATACTTTTTCAAAACAACCCCCATATCCTTTGCAGCTAACAATCCAACAGCCGCTACGAATAGGATGAGGAATAAGTAAAAAAAGTCCTTTGGTATAACTCCAGCTTTGATTAGCTTGGTTGCTGCACCATATCCTGCGTCGCCTTCACTGAAGCCCTTTGAATATCCTAGTACCCACCATCCTATTAAAAGTCCTGTAAACAAAGTTCCTGATACTCCAAAGTTAAATTTACCAAATTTGATTTTACCGAACATCATACCTGTAAAAACCGCTATAAACATCAGTATAAAGGGATTTGTAATCCAAGCAACAGCATCAAATTTCATAATTATTCTCCTTTCTTTTTATAATTATAGTTTTGTAAAAAATATTTTTGTTTCATCACCCCTTTCAATTGACTCTTATTTTGCTTGTTCAACCGTTTTTAAAAAATAAAAAATGCACGACAAGACACACTTTAAGCACGAAAATCTAACTGTAATTGAAATATGCAAAAGCTCTTCAATTCAGCAAAGCTCAATGTGTCATACCGTGCAACACCTACTAAAATGACAAAGGGGATTTGTCAACATAGATATTAAGGTATAAATGGACAACTCTAAGATTCAATTTATATTACTCTAGGGATTTTGAGGTTTCCTTCTGAGCGATTTTGAAGCATTTGTTGCTACTTCTGTCTTCTTTTATTTAAAGAGGGCAAATCTTCACATGAGCCAGAAGGATTCTCAAAATCCTAATAAATTAAACCTTCTACTTTGTTATCTATATTTAATTATCAAATCCTATTAACACCTTAGGTAGAATCATATCTACCGACAACTCATCCTCAGAAATGGTATTTGCAATGGCATAGGCAGCAGCTATCTTCATCTCCTCGTTTATTTCAGAGGCCCTTACATCTAATGCTCCTCTGAATATTCCCGGGAATGCTAGAACATTGTTTACCTGATTTGGAAAATCGGATCTGCCTGTCCCTATTATAAAGGCTCCGCCCTCCTTAGCTTCATCGGGCATAATCTCAGGTACCGGATTTGCCATGGCAAATACAATGGACTTCTCTTTCATTGAAGATATCATCTCCTTGGTAACTATACCTGGAGCAGATACCCCTATAAAGACATCCTTGCCCTTCATTGCATCTTTAAGACTTCCTTTTTCCTTATTCTTATTAGTGACTTTAGCCATCTCAAGTTGAGCCCAGTTGGCTCCCTCGTATTCTTCATCTATTATTCCATTTCTGTCACAAAGGACAAGATTTTTGACACCCATATTTAAAAGAAGTTTAGAAATCGCAATTCCGGCTGATCCTGCTCCATTAACTACTACTTCTATTTCTTCAATTTTTTTGTCTACAATTTTTAGTGCATTTATAAGCCCTGCCGCTACTACTATTGCAGTTCCATGCTGATCATCATGGAATACTGGAATATTTAGGGTTTCCTTAAGCCTAGTTTCTATTTCAAAGCATCTTGGTGCAGCAATATCTTCAAGATTGATACCACCAAATACAGGTTCCAAAAGCTTTACTGTTTTCACTATCTCATCTGTATCCTTGGTATCTAGGCATATTGGAAAGGCATCTACATCTGCAAAGCTTTTAAAGAGTACTGCCTTGCCTTCCATAACCGGAATAGATGCATAAGCTCCTATATCCCCTAGTCCGAGAACTGCCGTCCCATCACTTACTACTGCAACGAGATTCGATTTTGAAGTATATTCATAAACGGCATCTTTGTCATTATTTATTACTCTACAGGGTTCCGCTACCCCCGGAGTATAGGCAGTTGATAAATCATCTTTATTTTCCACCTTTACCTTACTGATTACAGATATCTTTCCCTTTTTCTCCTTATGTAACTTTAATGCTAGTTCATTATAATCCATCACATGAACACCACCTATTCTATTTCGTATTTTTTTCTCTCACTTTCATATAGATTATTTCCTTCACTATCTATTACTACTATCGCTGGAAAATCGGTTACTTTTAGCTTTCTTATGGCTTCTGGCCCTAAGTCTTCATAAGCTACTATTTCAGATTCTTTAATAGAGTCCGCTATCAAAGCTCCTGCACCACCAATGGCAGCAAAATACACTGCTCCATACTTTTTCATACCTTCTACAACAGTTTGGCTTCTACTGCCCTTGCCAATCATTCCATTTAGACCCAATTTAAGAAGAGGCACTGTCAAATCATCCATTCTATAGCTTGTAGTTGGTCCGGCAGAACCAATAACCTGACCCGGCTTAGCTGGGGCAGGTCCGACATAATATATTATTTGGTCCTTTATATCAAAAGGAAGGGCCTGTCCTTTTTCCAGGGCATCTATAAGTCTTTGGTGGGCAGCATCTCGTCCAGTATAAATTGTGCCGCTGATGTACACCATATCTCCAGCTTTTAAACTCTTAAGTTTTTCCTCGGTTAAAGGAATAGTGATTTTTTTGACTTGATTACTCATTAAATATTCTCTCCCTTTATAAAAGTTGAACAATTTAGTAGGAGTTTTTTATCCGAGGACTGACTACTCTAATACTCTTTCTTTCACAAATGAGAGTAATAGAGCAGTTACAATTCCTGGATTAATTCAGCTATAATTCAGCTGGAGCCCTAAACTCCATCTGAACTAAGTTTCACTTAATCTCCTACTAAATTAACTCACCTCGCTAGTTCCTTATAGATATCCTTCAATAATCCTCTTCAAGCTCCGTAGAAGAGCTGTTTTATATAAAAAGGATTTAGAGGTAAAAACAGCTCTTCAAAGTCGCTTCAGAGGAAACATTGAAGGATATTTAAAGCTATACTGTTAGAGTAACTAGCACAAGAAGTTAAATTATCGTGAAACTTTATCTAACTTCCTTGCTCTATCTCCCACTTCTAGAAGTGAGAGTATTATATAAGTAAAATCACATCTGAAAATGTTTTCCTTGTGCCAAAGTATTAATTGCCGGCTAAATAATTCTCTCCTCATGTCTTGAAGCATGGCAGTTGATATTAACTGCCACAGGTAATCCTGCTATATGTGTTGCAAACACATTTATATTAACAGCTATAGCAGTTGTCCTGCCTCCAAGACCTTGTGGTCCAATTCCAAGATTGTTTATCTTTTTAAGTAACCTTTCCTCCATCTCTTTTATATGCTTTAATTCATTATGTTCTCCAATAGGTCTAAGAAGTGCCTTTTTTGCCATATATGTTGCCTTATCTATAGTTCCTCCTATCCCTACACCTACAACAATGGGAGGACATGGATTGGGTCCTGCAGCCGATACAACTTCAACCACAAAATCCTCTACCCCCTTCATTCCATCGGAAGGCTTAAGCATTTTTGTTTTGCTCATATTTTCACTGCCGAATCCCTTAGGTGCAAAGATTATCTTTACTTTATCTCCGGGAACAATATCATAGTATATAACAGCAGGAGTATTATCTCCAGTATTTTTCCTAATTAAAGGATCTTCCACCACAGACTTTCTTAGGAAACCTTCTTTATACCCTTGTCTTACACCTTCATTGATGGCATCCTCTAAATCTCCTTCTGTTAATCTTACATCTTGTCCTATTTCCATAAAGATTACAGCCATTCCCGTATCTTGACACATGGGTACTTCTTTGTTCTTAGCTATATCACAATTTTTTATTAAATTTTCCAGTATTTCTTTTCCTATAGGTGATACTTCTTTTTCCTTGTATGCCTTAAAGGCATCTATTACGTCTTGACCTAAATTATAATTTGCACTTATACACATTTCCTTTATGGCTTTAGTTATTTCATTAACACTTATTTCTCTCAATATTTTCACCATCCAAGTAAATTTTTAAGATTTGAATCTAAAAACTTCTCTATTAAGTAACGTAATTCCTATGCCGCATGACTCCTAGGGAAAAGCGATGGGTAAACCACTTAAATAGAAATCCAGGCACTTTTATATTAGATTTTTAATAAGTAATTTTCACACAGATTTAACTATAGACAGTATACTTATATATACGTATTATAAATATTTTTTATGACCATTATATGTAATTATACTATTATTAAATATCATTATATAAGATATTCGTTATATATTCAACAATTCCTGCATGTTTTTTTAAATTTCGTGATTTTTTCTCAAAATTTTTTTATTTTTTCTTAGTTTTACTAGCCTCAATAAAATCAGGAACATTAACTATGTACCGGCTGTGATAACCTTCTCCTATCTTTTCCATTTCATCATAGGCTTCTACCTTGAACTTCAATTTTTTGCCTTTAATTTCTATTAGCTCTGCCTTTGCCCTTACTTTCATACCAACAGGAGTTGCAGCCATATGCTTTACATCTAAATGAATTCCCACTGTTGCGTAGTCATCAGGCAAATAAGAATCTACCGCTTTCAATGCAGCATTTTCCATAATCCCTATCATCATAGGCGTGGCAAAAACTAAAACCTGTCCACTTCCAAACTCAGCAGCCGTATCCTTTTCTGTAACTACCTTCTCAATTTCTCCAATCATACCTTCCTTTAAATTAAATTCCATTAATATTCACTCCCTATTATGTTTAATTTTTATAAAAACAAAGCGTCTGTCAACGCATTTGTTAGTTCGTAGTTGGTAGTTCGTAGTTGGTAGCCCTGATTAGCTCTTAGTTCTTAGCTCTTGGCTCTTGGCAAATCCTAGTCGTTCTTTAGAGTCTTTCTTGCGGCCTGTCACCTTTTTGCCATGAGCGGTCAGCAGTTAGCTGTTAGCCTTTTTAATATTTAACTGGTGAAATTTTGTAATTTCTTGCATCCCTTGAATTTACTTTGCTTTATACCTGCAATTTTTTTTTTAAATGTTTGAGTTCCTTTACTATAAATTAAACCTTGAATTTTGCTATCTATATTATATCAAAATTTTAAGATGCAAAAAAGCCCTCGATTTGAGGGCATTTTTTAACTATTTTCATCTTCATCCATATCATTATTAATATCTTCATTTTCTTTTATATCAGCCAAGTCACCGGGTATAGGATCTATTCCATCTACTTTTTTATCGGTTTGGCCTTCCTTTTGCTTTTCTTTTCTCTCCAGTGCTTCAAGTCCTTCTTTAAATACTATTTCAAATTCATCTGCATTCAATGTTTCTCTTTGAAGCAGTGCATTTGCAACTTCATGAAGCTTATCAATATTTTCAGATAAAAGCTTTTCTGCTCTCCCATATGCATTATCTATTATATCTCTTATTTCTCTATCTATTTGGGCAGCAACTTCTTCTGAATAGTCCTTCTTGGCAGTCAAATCCTTACCCAAGAAGACCTCTTCGCCTGTACCATAAGTCATAGGACCGAGGTTTTTGCTCATTCCGTATCTTGTAACCATATTTCTAGCTATTTCTGTAGTTCTTTGAAGGTCATTTTGAGCTCCAGTACTTATCTCATTTAAAATTAACTGTTCAGCAACTCTACCTCCTAGAAGATGTACTATTCTTTCTTCCATTTCCGTTTTAGTCATGTAGTACTTATCTTCCTTAGGAAGAATCATAGTAAATCCTCCGGCTCTACCCCGTGGAATTATTGTAACCTGGTGAACAGGGTCGGTATTCAGTAGAAGACTGGCAACTACAGCGTGGCCAGCTTCGTGGTATGCTGTAAGCTTTTTATCCTTTTCGCTTATAACCCTACTTCTCTTTTCAGGTCCTGCTATTACTTTCGTTATAGCCTCTTCTAATGTATCCATGTGTATTCTTTTGTTATTCATTCTTGCTGAAAGCAACGCAGCTTCGTTTAAAAGATTTTCTAAGTCAGCTGGTGTAAAACCTGGTGTCCTTCTTGCCAAAACCTTTAGGTCCACATCATCGGCTAAAGGCTTATTTTTAGAGTGCACCTTTAGTATAGCTTCTCTACCCTTGATATCAGGAATACCTACAACGACCTGTCTATCAAATCTTCCTGGACGCAGTAATGCAGGATCCAGAATGTCAGGTCTGTTTGTTGCGGCAATTATTATAATACCTTCGTTTATTCCAAAACCATCCATCTCAACTAACAGCTGATTCAAGGTCTGCTCCCTTTCATCATGACCTCCACCTAATCCAGCGCCTCTTTTTCTACCTACGGCATCAATTTCATCTATGAAAACTATACAGGGTGAATTCTTTTTAGCCTGTTCAAATAAATCACGAACTCTGGAAGCACCTACTCCTACGAACATTTCTACGAAATCAGAACCACTTATACTGAAAAAAGGTACTCCAGCTTCCCCTGCAACAGCACGTGACAAGTAGGTTTTTCCGGTCCCCGGAGGCCCTACCATCAATACGCCTTTAGGTATTCTAGCACCCAGTTCAATATATTTTCTTGGGTTTTTTAGAAAATCTACTATTTCTTTTAATTCTTCCTTTTCTTCGTCGAGTCCAGCAACATCCTCAAAGGTTACCTTCTTCTTTGCGTCTTCTTTGTGGAGCTTGGCCTTACTCTTACCGAAGGACATTACTCTGCTTCCTCCACCCTGAGATTGCTGCATAAAGACAAACCAGAATACAACAAATATGAGAACCATAAATACGGATGGAAGTATATCAATAAACCATGGAGTTCCAGCCGGAGGCTCTCCAGTTAGTTTTAACTCTCCCTCTTCTACGGCAGGCAGAATATACTTGGCTACAAATGTATCCGTAGCAATTACTCTAGGTATATAGGCTTGAAATTGTTGTCCATCAGCCTTTAGCACGCCTTCTACTCTATTATCTATAAAATGTATTTGTGCTACATTTTTATTATTCAATTGAGTAATCAGCTCTGAAATATCAAATTCTAATTTTTCCTGGGGTACTCTACCATAAAATTGGACAATCATGACTATTATTATAAATATTAGTATATAGAAGCTGGCCCCTCTAAAAAACTTTTTCAAAAACCTTCCTCCTTTCTTAAGCAAAAAACTAAGTCTCTTAATTCTAACATATTTTAATTTTCTATACAACCTTCTTCATAGGTAAATTTAACCACCATATCAGTTTTGCTGTCAATTTTATGGTTTTCATTCATTCTGTATCCTACAATCCAAATTATCCCCGATTCATCACAAAGGATTGGAATATGATCCCTAAAATCCTTTGGAATCTTTTGATCTATGAAAAAATCCTTGAGCTTTTTACTTCCTCTCATTCCCAGAGGAGTAAATCGATCTCCTTTTCTTCTATTTCGTACTGTCAAATTGCCCTTTATCTTATTGTAATCAACATATATAGTATACCTATCTCTTTTGCTCAGGTCAATGTCTTCCTTTGACAATACAGTCGATTTAATAGAACTCTTGAGTTCCTTTATATAAGTAAATTCTCCTACTTTAAAACTATACTCAAATTCCCCAATCACATTAGCATTTTTATTGTTTAAATTATACTTGACATCTATACTATTATACCCCAGTTCTACAATGATATGCTCGGGTAAATCTATTCGTCCACCTACACTATTATATTTTATTAAATCCAATACAGCATCAATATGTACTAAGCCTATCCCTTTTAAATTGCCTTTTATCTCTTCCAAGGCTTTTCTAATAATCCTTCTTTTCAGTGCAACATGGAGCTTTTTAAATTTTTTTAAATCAATGGACAGCTTATTCTTAGCCTTAAATGATATATTATTAAAAGTTTTTAACATAACTTCATTTAGATAGTCATCGTCGTCTCTTAAGATATTGGCACTCCTCCAAAGGGTCTGAATTATATTGGGGTTGAAATTTTTCTCAATATAGGGTATGAGTTCAAGTCTTATTTTATTTCTTGTATATACTGTTTCTAAATTGGTCTTATCTATCCTTGGCTTTAATTTATATTTTAAACAGTAATCTTCAATTTCCTTCCTGCTTATATCAAGAAGGGGCCGTATTATCTTATCTTCTCGAATATAATCTATGGCGGAAAGTCCCTCTAGTCCAGCTCCTCTAATAAGTCTCATCAATACCGTTTCCGCCTGATCATTACGATTTTGAGCTACCGCAATTTTATTGGAATGTGTTTTATCAGCAACTTTATTGAACAATTTATATCTTAGTTCTCTTCCTGCCTCTTCAAAGGTTATTCCCATCTTTTTACTGTATTTTTCTACATCCATTGAATATATGAAAGACTTTACTCCTAATTTATCACAAAATTCCTTTACATACTGGGCATCTTTGTCGGCTTCATGGCCTCTAAATTGGTGGTTTAAATGAACTACAAAGAGCTCAAGATTGTACCTTTCTTTAATGCTCCATAAAAGATGTAAAAGGCAAATGGAATCGGGTCCTCCAGATACCCCTATTACAATACGATCTCCATCTTCAATTAAATTATGCTCAGAAATAGTCTTAATAAACTGTTCCATTATCAACCTCTCCAAATATCTAAAATGAAAAATACTACAGTAAAAAAGCATATAATACTTCCTACGAAGAAACTATTTACTAAAAAATCAGCTTTATTATTATATATTACTTTTGAATCTAAATGGATAGTTTTATAAATATTTTTTAAATTTTTCAAAAAATAATTGAAATTTATTTTTTGTAACAATCCCCCTTCTATGATATATACTAGTTTTTTATTTATTTTCCTTCTCTTTAATTCATTTATTATATCATATATTTCCATATTGAGAATCTGCTTTTCATTTTTTAGAATCAGGTTTACTAAAAGCATGGATAGACTAAATAAATCGTACCCGGCATCTGCCTTTTTCAAACCCATATTCCACTTTGACCTGTCATAAAGAAGAGTAAATTCCTTAACACTCCCTCCCATGGGAACTACTCCCCCTAAATCGATTATCTTTATTTTTTTGTTTTTCCTATCAACCATTATGTTTTGCGGCTTTAAGTCTCCAAAAATAAATTTTTCTTTATGGAGATTCTTTATCATATTTCCTATTATCAAAACTAGTCCTAAACTTTCCTTAATGTCTATTTTATTACTTTCTATATACTGTTTTAGGTTTTCTCCATCTATATATTCTAATACAATAAAATAATAACTTTCCTCTTTTTCCCAGTAATCGTCTATATCTATCACTTGGGGAACACAGCCCAAAGAGCTAAATTTATTCAACATATTTGATTCCTTGGTAATACTCTGAAGGTCCTTACTGATTTTTAAAGCACAGTAGTCTCCCAGACAAGGAGCATAGGCTTTATAAACCTTTCCTATCCCTCCCTCTCCAATTAAATTTTTAACATTATATATATTTTTATTCCATCTGCCTCTTATTGTTTTACCTTCTATATTCATTACCGTAACCCTCTTTCAAAAACAAAGGCATCTGACGATGCTTTGTTAGTTCGTAGTTGGTAGCCCTGATTAGCTCTTAGTTCTTAGCTCTTGGCTCTTGGCAAATCCTAGTCGTTCTTTAGGGTCTTTCTTGCGGCCTGTCACCTTTTTGACATGAGCAGTCAGCAGTTAGCTGTTAGCCTTTTTAATATTTAACTGGTAAAAGTTTGTAATTTCTTGCATCCCTTCAATTTACTTTGTTTTATACCTACAATTTTTTTCAAAAAATGTTTGAACTCCCTATTATCTCATAAGTTTCTATGTTTTTTCCTGTAAGCAATTCTATAGCCCTATAGATAGCCGGAGCTGTTGGTGTAGTTCCTCTAGCATTTATATCACGAATTTTGTTTTTTACTAATGCCATATCATCTGTAAAACCATTTAAAACATCTGTCATTTCACCATTTTTTCCCGGGAAGGCTATAACTGAAATTTCACTTTTCCCTTTCCTTGATTGCAATGAATTCATTAAATCCAGTATGCTTTCTCTGGCCTTTTTAAGCTTAGTCTTCATGCTTCCGCTGCAGTCCATGAGTATGCAACACTTCAAATTGATTTCATCGCTTATTTTATCTATATATTCTATAAGTTTGCTTCTACTTTTTGGCTCTATATCTTTTAACTCTGTGCCTATGATTTCCTTTAGCTCTTTGTTTACAACAGCGCTTAATGTCCTACTTACGGTTTTTTGAGTCATCATTTGTAATGTAGCACTTAAATTTTCTATATAAGTCAGCTCCCATTCTCCTTCGGCGACTTCAGCTATATTTTTGATTTCCTCAATGGGACTTTCGTCACTTTCATTTCTCCCTGTTATTCCTATAACACTTACTACTATATTATTTTTCCTTGCCTGTCTTGCTGCCATTACGGGATCTCCCCCGATATTGGATTTCCCATCAGTAACAACAATAATTTGTTTTATTTTCATCTCGCCCATATACAATCCTCCCAGCCTATTTTTCTTTACTGTATTGTTGCCATATTTTGGATTGTATATACATTTAAAGGGCTCTTTAACCATATCAACTTTTATTATTTCCTTTTCCATATCTTTGTAACTAGTACCGTCATATCATCCTCTATTCTGTTACCACTTCTTTCTATTGCTGCATTTAATATCTCATCTGCAATAGTTTGAGGATTTCTGCTGTCTATTTCCTTTATGACTTCTATCATCCAATTTGATTTGTTAAGTAGATTTTTGTCGGCATCCAGAACCCCATCAGATATAGTTATTATGAAGTCTCCATCATCCAGCCTTAACTTTTTACTGTCTATCACTATTTCATTTATTATACCTACAGGCAATGATGGGGTATTTATTACTTCAATATCTCCGTTAGATTTCTTTATAAATGAAGGAGCTGCTCCAATCTTTATAAATTCTGTCCTGGCACTATAAAGGTCTATTATAGATAAATCAATGGTAGAAAAAGCTTCATCCAAAGACTTAGACATAAGTACAGAATTAATCGTCTTCAAGGCAATATCTTTATTAAATCCCGCTTCCATCAGCTGCTCTAAAAGTGTTATGGCTGCCATGCTCTCCCGTGCTGCCTTTTCACCAGTTCCCATACCATCACTTAAGGCTACCATATACTTATTATCGTCCAGGTCAAGAACTGAGTAGTTGTCTCCACTAATCCGATCCTTATTTTTTGAAGTCTTAGCTACCCCAGTATTTGCTTTATATTTCTGGGCTTCAATGAGGGCAATATTACATTTACCCTTTTTACTATCAGTTTTACAAAATCTATTTTTTTGTATAAGCTCTTTTCCTATAACTTCCGCCACTATAGGAACTATTGTCTTGTCACAAGCCTTCCTATTATAACAATTTTTCTTTTCAATATTTATCTCAAATTTTCCTTTTTCATCCTCCAGTACCGTAATGTTATCAACTATTATACCTTCTTTATCAAAAGCAACATAAAGGGCATCCTCTACATCCTTTTTAAAGTCTATATTCGTAGTTATTTCATTAGACAATTCTTCAATTATTTCCGAAATACCCTTAAACTGTTCTGAAACAAGTTGTCTCATTTCAAAGAGTTTTTTATTCCATTTGTAATCCACCTTATAGATTTCAAAGGCTGAGTTAATCGTTCTTATTAAATCATCTACCTTAAGGCATCTTTTTCTTAAATAATCTGGGATATTATTTTTATCTAAAGTACCCTTTGCTTCGAGTATAGTTATAGCATCTATCAAGCCGTTATAGGTACTGTAAAAGGAGTTATTCCAACAACTTCTCTTTAAACTACAATTTGTACATATTGAATTAGCAATATTATTTATTATACTTGTGATTTCTTTTTGTTCTACAATTTTTTCCTTCTCTGCAATCTGTGAATATGTCAATGCAAGCTCTGAAAAAGCTATGGAATATTCCTCCAGATGCCCCAGTATCAACTTTTTTATTCTTTCACTGTAAACTTTATCTGTATGAACTAAATTTACCTTAGAACTGATAAATTTTGTCATGTAACTTGATATATTCTTTGGAAGAAGTACAAAAATGGCAAAGGCTATTAGAACTTCCTCAAATTGGATCAATGTTTCTGTAGAACCATTTATATAGAAGGTCAGTATCGAGTTACCCAAGACCATTCCAAGAGATGTTCCAATCTTGCCCATATCTTTGAATATACCAGCCAGAAGTCCAGAAAAGGCATATATTCCTATCATTACTGGCGTTCCTATGGTCGACATGCTAGTAATAACTCCTATAGTTACCCCAACAGCGGCCCCTACCGATGCTCCTCCATTATATGCAAAAATCAGTGTCAAGAAAATTCCTATTATATTCTTCAGCGAGTAACTCCAAATAGTAATATTTGATAACCCCAATACTGCAACTGCTGAAACTATTGCAATACAGATTACTTCCTCATTTGAGAGCACCCTTCTATTAGATTTAAGTGTGAGGGCCGGTATTGCATAGGATAATATGTATATAAACACAAAAACTACAATAGATTCAAAGGCAATCATAAACAAATCATAAAGATAAAAATCCGTTAAAGCCAAATATATGCTTCCCGATAAAAAAGTTATGATCCCAGTGATAAATGATAATTTTACAATATTAAATCTGGTATTTTTAACGATATATTTAAATACTGTATAAGTTAACGCCATTGCAAGTATATATCTATATTTATCAGCTTCTGTAGTCATAATCCCAAGCAATACGCCTAAACCTACGATTCCATTTTTCCTATCTTTAACCATTAGACTAGCAAAAAAAGCAACTCCAAATGGAACTAACCTGTCAAGTATAACTGCCCGTCCTAGTAAAAAAGATAATGCTCCCAAAAATATAAAGTTTTTATTTAATATGTAACTGGCTTGTCCACCTTGTTCAGTGGTTTCTTTAAGAGTCCCTATATTATTAAGTTTGTCCATTGTAAAAAAAACACCTCCTGTTACCTAAAAATTATAACAGGAGGTCTTTGAAATATTTGTCAACATGCCTGCAAAAACCTAAAAAATTTATGACATTTCATATCAATTTTATGCAAAATATATAATTTTTTTAAGTCTTCAACAATGTCTATTCTAGTTCAATATAATATTTTTTGAAAACATTGTAGAACAAAAGCGTCTAGCGACGCATTTGTTGGTTCGTAGTTAGTAGTTGATAGTATATGAAAGTCAGACTTTTGAGACTTATTAGTCAGTCATTAGTTCTTAGTCTTTAGCCCTTGGCAAATTCGGATAAACCGTTTTTCGCTATTCAGTTAGGATCAAGCTTGCGAGCTTTTCCGGTCACCCGTAACCTGTCACCTTTTTTTAAATCTTTTAACTCTTTTTTAGCCGTCATCTGTCATCCTAAAAATGTTTCAACTCATAGACAAAATAAAAGTGCCTCCAGATGGGCACTTTTATTTAAGAACTGGAGCTGGCGATGGGACTCGAACCCGCAACCTGCTGATTACAAGTCAGCTGCTCTACCAATTGAGCTACGCCAGCATCTTATTTGGTTTAATGGCGACCCGGAAGGGACTCGAACCCTCGGCCTCTAGCGTGACAGGCTAGCGTTCTAACCAACTGAACTACCGGGCCATACTTAGCTCTCAGCCCCTAGCTATTAGCTCATGTACAGCCTTTCTTTTAGGTTCTAAAACCTTTAAACTTGCTTTCAAAGTCAGTAACTATTAGCCAGTGGGTATTAGCTTATTTCAATTTGGTGGGCGCAACAGGGCTCGAACCTGTGACCCCCTGCTTGTAAGGCAGGCGCTCTCCCAGCTGAGCTATGCGCCCATGGTAGCGGCGAGTGGACTCGAACCACCGACCTTCCGGGTATGAACCGGACGCTCTAGCCATCTAAGCTACGCCGCCATAATTGGTTGCGGGGACAGGATTCGAACCTGCGGCCTCCGGGTTATGAGCCCGACGAGCTACCAGCTGCTCCACCCCGCGACATTAATACAATTAACAATTGAGACTTTACAATTAAAAGTTTTTATTTTTAGCCTTTAAGGAATGACCCTAAGAAATTGTTAATTGTCAACTGATAATTGACAATTAAATTTGGTGCCGGGGACCGGAATCGAACCGGTACGGTCTTTTAAGGACCGCAGGATTTTAAGTCCTGTGCGTCTGCCAGTTCCGCCACCCCGGCATTTTTATTTGTTAGCGACAAGAAACATATTACTACAATTTTGGCTCTTTGTCAATAGTTTTTAATGAAAGTTTGTTTCCAGTTACAGTAAGGCCAGTTACATATCTTTCTTTTCACTAAAAATATATCCTTCCAGATTATCGTAATCACTGATTATAATTTGTTCTACACCTAAAGCTTTAAGTATTTCATATAGTATAATGCTACCGGCTAATATTATATCTGCCCTTTTAGGCTGAAGGCCCCTTATTTTTTTTCTCGCGTCATTATTAAGGCTTTTAAATCTGTCTATCATATCTTCTATTTCATAAGTTTTCAATTTATAATTATGAACCTTATTTCTATCGTACATATCAAGATTTTGATCTATAGCCGCCAAGGTTGTAACAGTTCCTCCTATTCCAAATACTTCCTCGATATTGTATTCCTTTATCTTAACTATCACATCTCTTAATATTTTTTCTATATCTTGAGCCAAATTATTAAACTCATCATCTGAGATTGGGTCGGTACTAATATGCTTGTCGGTCATTCTTACGGCACCAACATCTATGCTGGTCCTGTATTTTATTTCGTTGCCTACACCTATTATAAACTCGGTACTTCCTCCGCCTATATCTATTACAAGTATATCTTGGGATTTGCTCATATTTCCATAGATTACTCCAGCAAATCCAAGTTCCGCTTCTTTCTCGCCGCTAATTACATCTATTTCCATACCTAACTCTTCTTTGACCCTTGTAATAAACTCATCTTTGTTTAACGCATCCCTAACTGCACTTGTAGCAATAGCTTTTATTTCACTTGCCCCGTAGTCTATAGCCAAATCCTTGAACTTTCTCAAGGCGTCAATACTTCTATCCATTGCATCATCTGACAGTCTTTTTGTCTTGTTTACTCCTTTTCCTATTCGTGTCATTTCCAGCACCTTTGTACTATTTTTTATTTCACCATCTTTAACCTCTGCTAGCAGCATTCTAATGGAATTTGTCCCTATATCTATAACAGCATATTTACTCATAAAGCACCTCCTTAAACAAAGACCGTCTTCGACGCTTTTTCAGTTACATGTTATATGTTGTATGTTTTAAGATTTTGCCTGTGAGCTGTCACCCGTTACCCGTCACCTGTTACCTATTTCCTATCTCCTTTTTCCTCTTATTGCAAATATAAAACCGGGAGTCATATCCCGGTATTATTTCCCATTAAGATTCTTTTCGATTGAACCCATTATTTCTTCTTTTATTCATAGCCTTTTTCATGCCCTTTAACTTCTCATCGCTATCCTTCAAAAAATTAGATAACATGTCTTCAAAGGATTCTTTGGGCTTACTAGGTTTATAGCTTTCGGTCTTCTGGCTACTAGTGCTTTTTTTATTTCCGTTTTCATGGACTTTTCTGATTGAAAGACTTATTTTCCCTTTACCATTGATTTCGATTACCTTAACCTTTACAACTTGATTTTCTTTAAGATAATCCTTTACATCCTTTACATACTCATCTGCTATCTCTGAAATATGACATAGTCCTGTTACACCATCCGTCAATTGTATGAAGGCGCCAAAATTCGTTATTCCAGTAACGGTACCTTCAACCACCTGTCCTAATTCCACGGGCATTAAAAATATTCCTCCTTAATTTTTTGCATTATTATTTCAAATAAATTATATTTTATAAGACCTGCCATGTCAATACGCTTTTGATTTTTAAGATTAATCGGACTTTTCCTTGTCTTGAATGATGTATATAATTTCATTCTGCTTTACCATCTTTAGTTTTTCTCTAGCAATTTTTTCTATAAACTCAGGGTTTTCGCTTTCTTCAATTAACTTTTTCATTTCACTAACTTTTTGTTTAAGCTCTTCTACCCTTTCCTGGGCCTGTTTTTCTTCCTTCATTAGCTGGTTTAACTTAATTTGTTGATTTATCATTGTTATAGATAAATAAGCAATTAAAATACCTATTAAAATCAGACCTATTTTATTTCTCTTAAAAAAGCTTCCTTTCTTTTTCTTCTTTTGTACCATAGCCTCACATCCCCTAATAGAAGGATTGATAATATATAGCTTACCATCAATCAATATATTCTATATGTTTAATAAATATCCTTTTATTTTTTATTAAAAATTGTAGTTGTATATTTTTTTGCTTCCATATACATCCTTTTAGGTATTGTAAAAATTCTTTTAACCTTTCTAAAATATGGACTTAAAAATCTGTAAAGCATGTAGAAGATATACTTAATGGGCTTAAATATACAAATAAATACTCTTCTTGCTTTATTATACACATACATGTAGAACTTCTTTACAAGATTTAGAAACTTCTTTATAGATTTTACAACCACCCTACTTAATAGAATGTTGTACATAACTGCTCCCAAAACGAATCCCATAAAAATATACCATCTTAATTCCCCATTATTGCTGTAAAGGAGTACTGCTAGTGCTATTATCGTAACAACGCACCAAAAAAACAAATCCTGTAATACAGCTATAATTTTTCTAGGCTTTAAAAGACTTCTATATATTTTATAAAGGTCATATATAAATCCAATAATTATTCCCCCATAGAAGGTAGCTAAAAATACATACGCTTGATAATATACAAAAGTTGACATAGTCCCACGCTCCATTTTTTAGAAAAAAAATCCTCCATTTTTATAATGGAGAAATTATTTAAACATTTTACCTAGGAATCCCATCCCTTTAGAACTCATATCGCTCTTTTCAGTGTAGGTGATTGCGGTTATATAACCTTCTATTGATATATTTCCGTCATCTAAATTTAGTTTTTTTATGTCTAAATCTTCTCCCTTAATTGTCATATTTCCTTGTACAGTTACCAATATAATGTTCGATTCATTAAAGCTAATCACATGCTGAACACCTGAAACGCTCATTTTCTCCCTATTTTCCAATATTACATTTTGAGATTTATGAATAGTTCTTTTTTCTTCCAAAAAAAGACACCTCCCCTTTATAATGATATGAGGGAGGCGAGTTATATATTACTTAGAATTGATGATTTAAAAAGACTTTTGGGACCAATTTATTTCCCAGAAGTCTTAATATCTATACCTACTCTATGGCTCTATACATTTCTTTTGCCATATCTTTTGTTACGTGGTCCTTTATGTCAAGTACCTCAATCTTAATTATCCTTGTTCCAAGTTCCAATGTTATTATATCTCCTACTAATACCTCGGTTCCAGGTTTAGCCACCTTATCATTCACCTTAACCCTTCCCTGTTCGCAGGCCTCCTTTGCTATAGATCTTCTCTTTATCAGTCTAGAATTCTTTAAAAACTTATCTATTCTCATAAATCTTCAACTCCTGTCTTTCCAAAGAAAAAAAAGCAGCTAAGCTGCTTTTCTTATGTTTCTTTTTATTCATTAACCATATCTTTCAAAGCTTTACCAGCAAATCTTATATAAAGCAGCTTACATAGAATTATATCACTTGATACTAGTTTTTACAATAATTAAAAATAAGATATATTTCATTACTATTGAAGGTTTTTACTGTAAGATATAGAACTAATATTACATAAATAAAGCAGTTAAATAACTTGGGTAATATAAAAGTAAGCGTCAAATCCATCCCTCATTAACAAGGAACCAACTCCATGAGATAATATTCTCGAAGGAGATAATCATATGAATAGCAACGAGGAGAAAGGAACAAAGTGGGCAAGTCGAATTGAAGATTATAGATCTAGTGGCTTGACTGCTGCTAAGTGGTGTGAATCAAAGGGATATAAGCTTTCTAGACTTAGGTATTAAAAAAAGATTTCATTATTTTCTCAATAAATATTGGTGTTAAATGCTCTGGTAAAAAATTCGAATCAGGAATGTAACCAATTCTACACTTAATACTTTTTTCGTTATTCTTCCACGGCTTTCCAAATATTTCTACAATTCCTTCCTGAACTCTAATCAAGTCCATGATTATCTTTATTATTGTTGTCTTTCCTGCTCCATTGGCTCCAATTAAACCTAAGATTTCTCCTGTTCCTATAGTGAAAGATATATTATTAAGTTTAAAATCCCTATATTCTTTTGTTACATTATAGCATTTTTAACATTTACATGCCTTTCAAAAGGATAAGGCATACTTACAATTTATCATGATCTTATTTCTATTAGTTAGAATTATAAGGTTACTATTTATATTTTATGAACTATATAACAATGACAATAATTTGATAGATATTATTCATTAATAATTATATATTGTCTGGATAAATTACGCTTCCCATAGCAATGAGTCATTCAAGCTTATACATGCATATTCTATCGAGGTTTCCTGTAAGAGTCATTTAATTCTAAGCTTTTAATATGCTTATTGGTATCATCGCTATGGATATATTGGGCATTTAGCAATAAAGGTTATCATTTATAAATTTTCCGCCTCTTTCAAGACCAATTAATTCTGTGCATTCTAATTTCTACTAATCCTCTCAATCATAGCATTCTAGTTGCTATACAATTTTACCACAAAATTCCATTGCATTTAAATCAGCTGTAGCATAATATTCTATTGCTCTACAGTCAAAACACATTAATTTTCTTTCACAAGAAGTACATTTGTGTATTTTGTTTTTGGATAATTCCCAAAACTTCCTATATTCTTCTCTTGCAAATACTTCATATAGTTTTTCTTCTTTAAGATTACCTAATATGAAGTCCCTCATCATCATACAAGGATGAACTTTTCCTTCTTCAGAAATAAAAATATGTCTAAATAAGCATGAATGATATTTTTCTAAGTACTGATAATTATTGATTGATACTATAATATTACTTTGAGTTTTATCATAAAGACTATTATGCATCTTGTCACTTGCATATTCATTTGGAGGATATATAGATGACTCAGCATAATCTCTGCTGCCTAAGAACAGTTTTATATCATCTATGTAATCCTCATTTAGTTCATTAATTAATATCATAAATTGAGTTGGTATTTCGTATTTATCTATTAACTCAATTGATTCTAATAACTTATTAAAACTACCTCTCTTTTGAGTGATCATATCATATACTTCTGCATAAGACCCCAGTATTTGTAAGATCAATCTACACAATGGAATGTGCTTAATCTATCATTTTCTAAAAGAAACGTTCGTGCCGTTTTAATTCTCTCTATTGTAACATTGTTTTCATAATAATCGCCTAAATTATTCTTATGTAAAAATGTTATTACTTCATCTACATCATTTTCTCCATATAAACTCTTCACTAATTCTATTTCAACTCCCTTATCAAGTTGTTCCATAATAGCTGCATATTTTTCCTCAAAATTGTATACTTTGTTGCTTATCAAATCATGTGCAATAGAGTTTTGTTTTCCTTTAACGCTTCTTCTTGATATGCAATATCAAATTCTGCATCTCTTGTTATACTTTTGAATAATCTATTGAGAAATTGGCTAGGTTTAAAATCTTTATCTACCGAATCTAAATAAGTATTCTGTAGTTTCTTTAACTTATCAACCACATATCTATTGCTATTTTGTTTCGTATAATACGCTGTATTTATATCTTTCACTTTAGAAATTCGAATTATTTTATCATCTAAGATTTTATTCTTACTAAAAAAATCTTCAACTTTTTCAATATCTGTTAAGTTGTCAAAAGTGGTGAGTACTAATAGAGCATTTGCATTATCGTCTTTATCGATATTGTTTTTATTATATTCTTTAAGAATTTTATCTGCTAGGTAAATATTTTTTATAACCTTTTCAAAGGTTGGAGACCCATTCACTGTAACTCTATTTCTATCATGTTCTTCTTGAGGACCATCTAGGCTTACACTTATTGAGAAATTATTATCATACATAAATCTTATTTTAATTTCATCTAGTAAGAATCCATTAGTTGTTATTGTATATCTTACCTTGTTGAATACTAATCTTGTGTTAACACACTTATAAATTTAGACGAACACTTTTAATTTCCTTTGGATTGTCCCCAAGTGATGGCTATGTAGTCCTTGAGGTGGCAAAATCGAAAAATGATGGCAAGACCGTAAATAGTTTTCGTGTAAAAACTTCAACAATATAAAAAACCCCCTGTTATAAAATCCAGGGAGTTATTATATTTGGTTATAATATCTTTTATTTTACAGTACACCTTATATGTTCACCGCAAATAACAACTTACCAAATCGTTGATAATACTTGATTACATACCTTCGTTAATTAGATCTTTAAGGGATTTTCCTGCCTTAAATACTGGAGCCTTTGACGCAGGGATATCGATTACCTGCTCAGGATTTCTTGGATTTCTACCTTTTCTAGCCTTTCTTTGTCTTACATCAAATGTACCAAATCCAACTAATTGAACCTTTTCTCCATTTACTAAAGCCTCTTCAACACTTTTCATAAATGCATTCAATGCAGCCTCTGCATCTTTTTTTGTAAGTCCTGACTTCTCAGCCATACTAGTTACTAATTCTGCTTTGTTCACAATATTACCTCCTTAAATTAGTATTCAAAGTTTTCAATTAGATTACGTATTAGCTAATTCTATCTTTTATTGAAAAATCCTTCTTTTTAGCAGGATTTTTTTCGAAAATTAGGTCTTTCGGTCCATTTTTTTAGCTTCATTCCACAGGATATCCATTTCCTGCAAATTCATATCTTCTAAATTTTGCCCATTTCTATTTGCAGCTCTCTCTATGTATTCAAACCTTCTTATAAATTTTTCTATCGTTTCATTAAGAGCTAATTCAGGCCTTACTTTTAAAAACCTTGCCACATTTACTATTGCAAACAAAAGATCTCCAATTTCTTCTTTAATTTCATCTTGCTTTTCAGTTTTAAATACATTAATCAGTTCCTGAAATTCTTCCTTTACTTTTTCCATGGCGCCATCAATGCTATCCCAATCAAAGCCTACCTTTGCCGCCTTTGCTTGTACCTTATAGCTTTTCATAAGTGCAGGCAGATGCTTTGGAATCCTCATCAGAGACTCTGTATAGCTTTTTTCATCCTTTTCCTGCCGTTTTATCTCTTCCCAGTTTTCTAACACCTTATCTGTTGTATCTACGCTTATATCGCCAAATACATGAGGATGTCTTCTAATCAGTTTTTGACATATACCTGTTATAACATCTTTTATATCAAAGTATCCACTTTCACGGGCTATCTCACAATGAAATACTATTTGTAAAAGTAGGTCCCCCAGTTCTTCTTCCAAAAGGTCTACATCTTCTTCCTCAATAGCTTCCAAAACTTCATAGCATTCTTCTATGAGATAGGGCTTAAGGCTTTGATGAGTCTGCTTTTTATCCCATGGACATCCTTCTTTACTTCTTAGCTTTTGCATAATATTTACTAGATTATCCATTTCATATTTCTTTGTAATATTATTACTGGTTTTCGGGATAAATATACTGGTCAAATGGTCTAAGTGCTCTGTTCTATCCAATTCATACAAAGGGACCTCTATTATTTTCTCTTCTCCTTTTACCCCTGCACCTCTAATTATTGTTATCATATGTTCTTCATCATAATATTCCATAAGCTTTATCTTTACTTGGGAAGCAATAAAATTATTATACACTTGGGTAATTATCGTGTCAACGGTTATATCAAGTCTTTGGGAATTTATTTGGAGCCCGTCTATTATTTTTAGCCCTCCTATAGGGTCTCTTTTCAACGTATTTACAATTGCTTCTATAAAGCTTACTCCAGCTATAAACTCAAGATGTATGTCCTTATCTTTTTCGCTTATATCAATAAGTCTTTGAACCGTATATTCTGCTACAAAGGGACTCCCCGGAACAGCATAGACAATGTCCTGATCTTTACATAAGTTTACGAGCTTATCCACGATTTCATCGTAGACATCTTCAAAGTTTTCCTTGGTATCATAAATATCGTCAAAACTATAAGTTTTTATACCTAAATCCCTTATAAAGCCTACTATTGGATGTCTTTCCGTTCTCAGATATAGTATACCAGCCTCTTTAATCTTTTCCAAGGCCTCTAAAGTTAAATACTGCTTCCCTCCAGGGCCTAATCCTACTACTGTAATTTTATTCGGCAAATTATCACCTTCTCTTTTTATAAAGTATTTCCATATACGCTTGTATAGATATGTTAAAGTTGATAAAAGTAAAGTCAAAAACTCTAGGTCTTAGCTATTCGCCTTTCGCCACTCGCTGCTCACTACTCGGTTAGGGTCCGGCTTTCGGTCACTTCTTAATTAGTCCCTAGTTCTTAGTCCTTGGCCCTTAGTTCTTAGCCCTTAGTAAATCCAGATCACTCTTTAGGGTCTTCCCTGTAACCTGTCACCCGTTACCCGTCACCTTTTACCTATTTCCTATATCCTTTCTCTATATCCTAGCCTTTTTTACCAAATACTTTGTTATTTCCTATAAAACACACTAGTAATCTTTTGTAGTTTACTGCCTCCCGGCATTATTTCAAAGTCCTCTTCCGTTAAAGTTCTAGTTACTATTAACATTATACCATAGACCAGAGCACCTACTGCTACGGCTGCTAGTGTAGAAATATTATTTCCAAAATTAGAATTTAATATTTGATATAAATATTTTACTACTACTGCCATTGCAATAACAGAGATAACTGGCTTAATAATTACATTAATATAATTAAGACTTATTTTGGTATATCTTTTGATATATATGAAGTTAAGAACAGCTGCAATACCGTAACCTGTTACCGTGGCTATGGCTGCTCCTCTAACATTCAATTCAGGTATACCTATTAATATATAACTTAAAACCAGTTTAACTACAGCTCCAATAAATAAATTTTTTACAGGAACAGATGGTTTTCCCAAACCCTGAAGCATTCCCGTAAGGGTTTGGAACAGGGATAAAAATATAACTCCAAAACCCAGTACAGATAATATATTGCTTGCATTTATAGCACTTTCGATTTGCATAGGATATAAAAGCACCATAATCTGCTTAGAAAGTATTACAAGCCCTACAGCCGCTGGTAGACCGACAAGCAAAGCTATCCTTATCCCCGCCTCAATGGTATCATATAAAGAGTTCATATCTCTTCTAACTGCCAAGTGAGCAACAGCAGGCACAAGGCTTATTTGAAGGGCTGCTGTTATAACTTGTGGTAAATTTATGAGAGGGTTTGCCATTCCCGTTAATTGTCCATATAGTCCATTGGACTCTGCAGCGCTGTATCCAATATCCTGAAGCCTTCTCATTACAATTCCTGCATCAATAGAATTCATTACAGGAATTACAGCAGCGCCTAATGTGATCGGTATAGCTATAGATAATAGCTTTTTCATAATGGCTCCAAAGCTTTCTTCTTTTCCTGGCTTTCCTTTTTCTACACCTTCCATCTTCTTATATTTAAAAAATATATAGGTCATTAAAATCGCACCAAAAAAGGCACCAGCAGTTGCACCAAAAGTAGCTCCTGCCGAAGCCACTTCAACTCCTCTATCCAATAAAACTACTGCCAACAATATACCTAGCACTACTCTTCCCAATTGCTCTATCACCTGGGATATGGCCGTAGGCTTCATATTTTGATGTCCTTGAAAATATCCTCTGTAAGCCGACATAATAGGTACAAAAAAAAGAGCAGGTGCAATAGCTAAAGTGGAATAATAGGCCCTTGGGTTTTCTACTAAAACATCAGTATAAAATCGGGCTCCAAAAAATAATAATGATGAAGTAATTATTCCCACAAAAAATAAAACCATAAATGCAACCCTAAAGACTCTATGGGCTCCATATCTATCTCCTATAGCTACTCTTTCCGACACTAGCTTAGCAATGGCAGTAGGAATCCCCGCAGTAGAAACAACCAATAGAAGCAGATATATCGGATAGGCAGTTTGATAGTATCCCATCCCATCATCACCAATCAGATTTGCAAGAGGTATTCTAAAAAAAGCTCCTAATATTTTAGTTATAATTCCTGCTGTACCTAGAATAAAGGCTCCCTTTAAAAAAGAATTGCCCTTTGTCATAGTATATTATCCTCCCTAATGTAGTTATAGCAAATTATTAGAACTATAAAACAAGTTAATTATATCAAAATATATAGAATAAATCATAATTTATACAAAATTTTTTTGTACAAAGAAAAAGTAGTAACACATTCGTTACTACATTGTTATTTCTTTTATGCTTTTATGTATTTTTTAGTGTTCCATTTGTTTTCCTAAAAAACCAGCTGCAGTTTCTGCTATCTTCTTTTCGAGTTCGCCCATTATTCTTTCAGTATCTTTAGATAAAAGTACTACTGAACCTATTGGATCCCCATGGGTAACTATCGGCACGATAATCTGAGAGTTATATTTTCTCATATCATTCTCTTCAATGGTCACAGGAACCAGTTTATCAATTTCGTTAATTATCTTAGACTGTCTTTGTTCCATTATATTTTCTAATTCTTTACTAACTCTTTTTTCCAAATGCTCCTTCTTTGAAGCACCGGCTATAGCAACCACATTGTCTCTGTCAGTAATTATAGCTATGGCATTTATGGACTCATTTAATGATTCCGCATATTCAGTTGCAAATTCATTAAGTTCACCTATTGGAGAATATTTTTTAAGTATTACCTCTCCTTCTCTATCAGTAAAAATTTCTAATGGATCTCCTTCTCTAATTCGTAAAGTTCTTCTGATTTCCTTAGGGATAACAACTCTGCCTAAATCGTCAATTCTTCTTACAATGCCTGTTGCCTTCAATTCCTTTCCCTCCTAAAAAATACTTAATGAATTCCATCACGTAAACTTATTATTTGTCCAAATCGTTTTTTTATACATATATGGTAAATTTATTTTTTAGTGTTAAAGAAATTATTTTTTGCATAACGAGAAAGGAGATAGGTCAATAATAAACCTTTCTCCTTTTTCCTATTTCCTTTCTCATTATTTTACTTATTATATTTCGAAATCAACTTAAAAGTCTTTGTGTATAACCAAACTAAAACTAAAGAACATAATGTCAATATCATATTTATAGCCATGGTATAGGGTCTATGGGTTAAATCAGGATTGGTATATTCTATATAGGCCTTAACAGGTAATGTTTTGGGGCTTGTAGGTCCCAATAGATATGGTACCTCAAAGGCCCCAAAGGAAAATGCAAATATTATTATAAATGATGAAAGAATAGTTGGCATAATCAAAGGTAATAGAATATGCCAAAATACTTGTCTTCTATTTGCTCCTAGGTTTAATGCTGCTTCTGAAAGTTTATCATTGATATTACTTAAAACTGTATAAACTAGCATAGCTATAAAGGGAATTTCCTTCCATAAATAGGCTGTTATTATGCCTATACCCTTTCTGTCAAATATTAGGGAAGGAAATGAGGTTTGATTACTTATTATTCCTAAATTATATAATAATCTTGGTAAAATACCACTTTGTGCAAGGACGTTATACACTAGTAGTGCAGCTACAGAATGGGGTACAATTATAGGTAATTTGTATATTACATCTTCTATTCCCTTTTTATACTTACTTCTTAAAATCGAATAAGCCAAAAGTACCCCTACAATAACTGCTATCATTGAAGATAGTAAAGATATATACAAGCTAAATCTTAAAGAAAGCAAAAAATCTTTATCTGTTAGTACATCTTTGTAGTATTTTAGAGTAAATTCAGTAAGCCCTATAGCTGAAAAATGTCCAAAACTCTGCATGAGTCCCATAATTAATCCTGACACAAATATACCCAAAATAGGTATCATTACAGGTACTAACATTAAATAAGGTTTTTTTTGATACAATTTATTATTCACCCTCTACAGGTATGTTTTCTTGCCATATTTCTTCTATTATAGGTATTAAATTTGCTGGCATTTCAGGTAATCTATGTTGAAATAATACGTCTTGAGGAAGTACTCCTTCTCCTAATTTTACATCATCAAACATTTTCTTTTCTTCATCATTCATTTTACTGTTATCTAAAACAGGTAAATCTCCCCAATTTTTAGGATCATATTTAGAAGCTTGAGCTTCTGGACTAAGGATAAAGTTAATAGCTACTAATGCTCCTTCCTTGTTCGTTGCATTATAAGGTATAGCTAAAAAGTGAGTATTCCCTATGGTTCCCTTTTCAAATATAAAAGTCTGTGATGTCTTAGGAAATTCTCCTGTTCCAATCTTCGATGCAGCACGATTTGGATTATAGCTCATAGTCATTATAACTTCATTATCAGCATACATATTATCTAATTGAGCAATTGTTGCTGGATAAGTTTTTCCTTCATGCCATAGATAAGGTTTAATCTTCTTTAAATAATCAATAGCAGGTTTTATAGCTTTATAGACCTTTTCTTTATCAGCTTCCATATCCATAAATTGCTCATATCCTACTATATCATAAATAATATTTCTAACAAAGGCACTTCCTGTGAAATCTGGTGGAGCAGGATATGTAAATTTGCCAGGATTATTCTTAATCATTTCAAATAATTCTTCATGATTAGTAGGAAATTTATCTATTTTAGCTTTATCTCCTATCATTACTAGTTGTGCTTTACCATAAGGAGCTTCATATCCTTCTACTGGAAAACCAAAATCATATTTAACTTCTATAGACTCAGTGTCTACATATTTATTGTAATTTGGAAGCTTATCTACAAATGGTCCATAAAGCAAACCATTTTCCTTAGCTGTAAAGAAGTTTTCTCCATTAATCCAAACTATATCAATAGTACCTTCTTTACTGCCGAGCTGTTTTTCTCCTAACAATTTATTTAAAATATCTTCTATGTTCATTGGTACTCTGTTAAAAGTTATGTCGTATTCTTCCTTCAATCTTTTGCTTACGTAGTTATCAAGCCATTCATTAGTTTTTTGACTTCCACCCCACCCATAAAAGTTTACAGTTGTTCCTCTAGCCTTTTCTAAAATACTGTTCCAATCACCTTCTAAAGCCTGTTCATTAGGATTTGAATTGTTTTGCATACATCCAGTTAAATTAATAACTAATAATAGTGTAACTAATAAACTAATTACTTTTTTCATTTTGCTCCTCCCTTTCAATTTATTTTATAATAAATATTTAAATAAGAACTTAGAGCCTATCCAAGCTCCAATGTTAAATATTAAACAAATCGTCAATTTATATTATATATTATAAAAAGCAATGTATATATTTAAGAAAATTATATTAGATAAATATATATTATATATCCCTATACTTTATATAGTATCAGTAGCTATGGTAAAATAGAAAGTGTAAAATAATTAGATAAGAGGTTAGGATTATGCATTAAAAAAGATATTCTTTTTGTCAACATAATAAATATAATTTTCTATAATAAAAAAAGAGTTTGCAGTGATAATCACTGTAAACTCTTTTAAAATCAACCTAAGTTTTCTTTATATTTTTCTATAATAGCTTTTTCTTTAAGGTTATCTATTTTTTCGCGGAATTTTTCATACTTTATCATATTTTTTATTGCCTGTTTTTGAGCTTCCAACTGCTCTTTCGGCATTCCTTCAGCTTCTAGCTTCTGGATGGTCTTTATGTCTTCAACCTTAATTATATGATAACCAAACTTACTTTTCACAGGTTCGCTTATCTCTCCGACCTTTAAATCAAAAGCAGCCTTTTCAAACTCTGGAACCATCACACCTCTAGGAAAATAACCTAAGTCTCCACCCTTATCCTTTGACCCTGGGTCTGTAGAATACTCCTTTGCTAACTTAGCAAAATCTTCTCCATTTTTTATTTTTTGAAGAATATCATTAGCTAAATCCTCTTCTTTAACGAGTATATGGCTAGCTTTGACCTGTACCGGATAATCCTTGTAAATCTCATTTAGCTTCTCTTCATTATCAAGCTCAGCCTCTTTACTGATTTTATCAATCATCTTTTGAATGTTTAGCTCTGTTATTATACGGCTTTTTACAAACTCCTCATCTACATTATTTTCTTCATAGTACTTCTTATCCTCTTTTGTCAATCCTTCTAAATATCCCTGATACATTTCATTAATCTTGTCTTCATCATGCTTTATGCCCATTTTTTTAACTTCTTGATTGATTAACTCTTCAGCAATAAGTGTTTCTAAAAGTTCTTCCTTTTTTATCTGTAAAAAAGTTTTACCATCTACTTCCTGGCTCCAAATATTTTTCATATTTTCGCCATATTTTTTGTTATATTGATTTTTAATTATACTAAAATTTTTATTAAAGGTTTCATAGGTTATAGATTGCCCATTAACCTTCGCAACTAGCTTCTCACCTTTATCTTTTGGAGCATCAGTCTGGTTACATGCAGCTAAAACACCCATAACTAAAATAAGTATCATTACCACTATAACAGGTCTCTTTTTTATTTGAATCAATCAAATCCTCTCCCTCGTCCTTAGTTGTCTTCAATTTAATTATAATTTTATTATATATTATATTAGTTTTCCTGAAAACAACTAATTTTTTCTAACATGTCCTTTATCTCTTGCATTTTTTTAAGCTGATTTTTCCCATCGTCTGAATATCGATAAATAAAATAGGGCTTGTTGCCACAATTGAAGCTTATATTACGACCAAACTCCTCTACTGCCTTTGCTATTACAAATGGATCAATCTTATATTTAGGGTGAAATTCAAATTTTAAGCCTTTTTTAGTTTCCGACACGGATGATATCTTTAATTTTTGACATAATATTTTTATATAAGCTATAGAAATAAGATTGTATATGGGCTTTGGCAGCGTTCCAAACCTATCTTCTATCTCAACTTCAATATCATAGGCCTCTTCTTTATCCTGTATAGCGGCAATCTTTTTGTATATCTCCAGCTTATGGGTTTCATTTGTTATATAATCATCGGGTATAAAGGCATCTACGTTTATGTCAATGGAAGTTTCTATGGCTTCTTCCACATCTTCTCCTTTAAGTGTCCTTACTGTATCTTCCAACAGCTTGCAATACAGATCATAGCCTATGGAGGCCATGTGCCCATGCTGCTGGGACCCTAGGAGATTTCCGGCACCTCTAATCTCCAAATCCTTCATTGCAATTTTAAAGCCCGATCCAAGCTCTGTAAATTCCTTTATAGCCCGTAGTTTCTTTTCCGCAACTTCAGATAAAACCTTATCCTTCATATATGTCAGATAGCAATAGGCTATTCTGTTACTTCTTCCTACTCTTCCCCTTAACTGATAAAGCTGGGACAATCCCATTTTATCAGCTTCATAAATTATTATCGTATTTACATTTCCTATGTCAAGTCCTGTTTCTATGATGGTTGTGCAAACCAGCACATCAAATTCTCTATTTAAAAAGTCTATCATAATATTTTCCAATTTTGTCTCACTCATCTGTCCATGAGCATAGGTTATATCGGCCTCTGGAACCAGCTTTTTCAGTTTTGAACTTATTTTTTCTATATCCTGTACTCTGTTGTATACAAAATATACCTGTCCTCCCCGTTCCAATTCCTTTACGATGGCATCCCTTACCATTTCTTCATTATAAGGAGTTACATAAGTCTGAACTGGATACCTATCCTCTGGAGGGTCCTCAATAACGCTCATATCCCTTATACCAATTAATGACATGTGAAGTGTCCTTGGTATAGGAGTAGCTGTAAGAGTAAGTACGTCAACATTTTTCTTAAGTTTCTTTAAAGTTTCCTTATGTTTTACTCCAAAGCGCTGTTCCTCGTCTACCACCAAAAGTCCTAAGTCCTTAAATTTTACATCCTTTGATAAAAGCCTATGGGTTCCAACTATAACATCAACCATTCCAGTTTTGATTTTATTAATAATCTTTTTTTGCTCCGCCGAACTCCTAAACCGACTGAGCATTTCAACAGTTACTGGGAATTTGGACAGTCTTTCCCTAAGGGTATTGAAATGTTGTTGTGCCAGTATTGTAGTTGGTACCAAAAATGCCACTTGTTTTCCATCCATGATGGCTTTAAATGCAGCTCTTATAGCCACTTCAGTTTTTCCATAGCCCACATCGCCACACAGAAGTCTATCCATAGGCATGCTCTTTTCCATATCTTTTTTAATTTCTTCAATACATCTTAATTGGTCAGGAGTTTCTTCGTAAGGAAACATGTCTTCAAACTGCTTTTGCCATTCTGTATCGGGAGAAAAAGCATGTCCTTTTGCCGATTCTCTAATTGCATACAATTTTAGTAAGTCCTTTGCCATATCCTCTATGGCACTTTTTACCTTGGCCTTCGTCTTTCTCCATTCTGCAGTCCCAAGTCTGTTCAGTTTTGGCTCCCTTTCGTCCCCCCCAATATATTTCTGTACAAGGTCCATCTGGTCTATAGGAACATAGAGAAAATCTCCACTGGCATATTGAATTTTTAAATAGTCTTTTTTGATTCCTTCAACCTTCAGCTGTTCTATACCTATATATTTACCTATTCCATGATTTTCATGTACTACATAATCTCCTACCGACAGTTCTCTAAAGGATTTAATCTTTCTTCCTTCTCTATATCTTTTCTTTTTCCGCTTGTGTCTCTTTACTACTCCAAATATTTCATTTTCGCTTATAACGGCAAACTTAAAGGTATTGTAAATAAAACCATTATTCAAACTTCCTGGAATTATGAATGCCTGACCAGAAGAAATATTCTTTTCGCAGGTATCAACATACGTTGCCTCTACACCTCTATCTCTTAATTCTTTCTCAAGCCCCTTTGCTTTATCTTCTGTGCCCGCCAATAGTGCTATTTTATATCCCTTATACTTTAAGTTTTCAATATCATCTACAAGCAGATTCATTTTTCCATGATAAAAATCCATATCTTTTATAGAAAAGGATATTATCTGTGCAGGATTAAAGTCCTGTATCCTCTTTGGCAAGCTGTTTATCAATATAACTATTTTATTGCTAAAAACTTTTAATAAGTCATCATAATTTTGAATAATATTAATCTGATTCGGAAGAAGCTCTCCCTTTTCGAAAAACATTTTAAACCTTTCATGAAAATCATTAGTATATCTCTCTGCCCTTTCCCTTATCCTTGAAGATTCATGAATAAAAATTAAGCTGTCTTTCTTAAAATAGTCCAGTAAATTTTCTGTATTATCAATAAAATAATGGATAAAACTATCTATTCCGTCAAAATATATATTGTCCTTAAGCTTAGATAAAATCTCGCCGATTCTTTCCTCCAGCGTTTGAGCAGAAGAAGATTTCGCCTTTTTTATATAATCGTTAAATTCCCTTTTAATATTTTCTATTCCCTTTTTGATTCTCTCATCATCTATTAATACTTCCCTAGCAGGTTTTACTTTAACTTCCTTTACCTTTTCTAAAGACAGTTGATTTTCCGCATCGAATATTCTTATGGAATCTATCTCATCATCGAATAACTCTATTCTATAGGGGTCATCATCTATAGATGAAAAAAAGTCTATAATTCCTCCCCTTACGCTAAACTGACCCTTAGTCTGAACCATTTCTACTCTTTCATAGCCCATAAATATTAAATTTTTGGTAAGCTCATTTAGATCTACAGTCTCTCCAACCTTTAAACTCATCTCATGCCTTTGCCAGTCCTGACTGGGAATAAGTTTAGATAGAATACTGTCCACAGTAGTAACAACCATGCATCTCTTTCCAGTTAAAATCGCATCTATTACCTTGAGTCTTTCTTCATTTATCTGATTGCTGTGGGCATAAACGTCATAAAAAACTATTTCCTTTGAAGGAAAATAATAAACATTCTCTTCACCAAAAAACTTTAAATCCTCATATATCTTTTTTGCTTCCAATTCATTGTAAGTAATGATTACACTCTGTTTAAACTGGCTGTGACTAAGGGAATAGGCGATATGGGCAACAGATGATCCTAATAACCCATTTACTGCTATAGGTGTTATACCTTCTTTCATGCTTTTCACAAGCTCACTATATTCTTTCGAACTTTCCAGTACATCTGTAAAGAAATTCGACATTTTGACCACATTCCTTCCGATTTTTCAAAGCACCTAAGCCCGGATTCTGTTAACCCGGGCACTAAACTACAATTCAATTAATATTTCAAAGTTTTTTATCCTATAACTGATTTATCTAAATCCTTGTCGGAATGAATATTCTTTTTACTTCTATTTATTATACTCATTCATTGCCTTATCAATACCTTCTCTTATCATGCACTCGACGGCCTCAGCAGCCGACCTGATAGAAAAAATAATATCTTCCCTTTCTTCCTCTTCAAATCTTCCCAAAACATGAGGAATAAGTCCCTTACCCTTAGGACTTCCTATACCTATTCTTATTCTTGGGAAATTATCATTTTGCAGATGATATATTATATTCTTCATACCATTATGGGTTCCTGCACTTCCCTTTTTTCTAATTCTTATTCTTCCTAAATCAATATCTATATCGTCATATATCACAACAAGTTTGTCTAAATCAGCATTATAGTATTCATAAATTTCTAAAACACTTTCTCCACTCAAATTCATAAAGGTCTGAGGTTTAACGAGCATCACTTTTTTTCCTTCAATTATACCTTCCCCAATAAGGGCTTTATGTTTTATCTTTTTTATATCTATATTATTTCTATGTCCAATATATTCAACTACTTCAAAACCTACATTATGTCTCGTACCTTCATATTTTTTTCCCGGATTTCCCAATCCCACTATTATATACATCTACTTCACCTCTTGAAAAAAGATGGTCGTTTAGACCATCTTTATTTAGTCAAACAATTCACTTACAGATTCGTTTTCGTATATTCTCTTTATTGCTTCAGCAAATATTGGAGCTACAGAAATTTTCTTTAAGTTCGGAAGATTTTTTTCCTCAGAAAGCATTATGGTATCAAGCACCACAACTTCCTTGATAACTGAATTTTTTAGCCTCTCTATGGCAGGTCCAGACAATACAGGATGGGTACAGCAAGCATATATGTCCTTTGCTCCAAAGTCCTTTAGAGCTTTTGCACCTTGAGTTATAGTACCGGCAGTATCTATCATATCATCTATGAGAATTACGTTTTTACCCTCAACATCGCCTATTATATTCATGACTTCTGAAACATTTGCCTTAGGTCTTCTCTTGTCAATTATAGCTAAGGACGCATCTATACGGTCAGCAAATTTTCTCGCCCTCGTGACACTTCCTAAATCCGGCGAAACAACAGTAACATTTTCTAAATTAAGTTCCTTAAAATAATTTGCCAGTATAGGAACACCTAGCAAATGATCAACCGGTATGTCAAAATACCCCTGTATCTGAGCAGCATGGAGGTCCATTGTCAATACCCTATCGGCACCAGCAGTAGTAAGAAGATTTGCCACCATCTTTGCAGAAATTGGATCTCTTGCCTTAGCCTTTCTGTCCTGTCTTGCATATCCATAGTAAGGAATTACCGCATTAATTCTCCTAGCCGACGCTCTCTTTAAAGCATCTATTAAGATCAGTAGTTCCATTAGATATCTGTTCACTAAAGGAGGACTTGTAGATTGTATAACGTATACATCAGCACCTCTAACAGATTCTGCAATATTAACAGCTATCTCTCCATCGCTAAAGGCGCTCACTTCAGCTTCTCCAAGGGGCAAGTCAAGCTCGCCACAAATCCTCTTGGCAAGTTCCTTATTGGAATTGCCCGCAAATATTTTAATTTTTCTTCCTTCGATATTCATATACTTTCCTCCTAAGTTTAATATATAACTCTAAATTTTAATTCTCACCTTTATTGTGAGCTATAATTTTCTCTCAAAAATTTTTAAAATATTTCCCTACTCCGTCCATAAGCCTTTCCTCTTAACCCATCCTTCTTTATTTTTTTGTTTAGCTCTTGCAACGGAAAGGGCCCCTTCAGGTACTTCTTTCGTAATAGTTGAACCAGCAGCTACATAAGCATTTTTCTTAACTGTAACAGGTGCCACTAGGTTCACATTGCATCCAATAAATGAATTATCTTCCACAATTGTTTTATGCTTATTTTTTGCATCATAGTTTACAAATACAACTCCACAGCCTATATTTACATTTTTACCCACTTCTCCATCTCCAATATAGGATAAATGAGAAGCCTTTGAATTGTCCCCTATTTTTGAGTTTTTCACCTCTACAAAATCACCTATTTTTACATTTTTACCCAGCTCACTGTTGGGTCTTAAATATGCGTAGGGGCCTACTTTGGTATTTGAATCAATATAGCTTTCTAGAACAGTGGAGTTTCTTATTTCCACTCCGTTTTTAATAATTGAATTTTGTATGCGTACATCAGGTCCTATTATGCAATCTTCTCCTATCTCAGTACTACCCTCTATAATTGTACCTGGATATATTATAGTATCCTTAGCCACTTTAACCCTTTTATCTATATAGGTATTGTCGGGACCTATTATCGTTACCCCTTCTTCCATCAATTTATTTAAAATCCTTTTTCTCATTATCTTCTCGGCCTCAGCTAACTGAACACGAGAATTGACTCCCATTATTTCAGTAAAATCAGTCAGTTTATAACCACCGATTTTTTTTCCTTTGTTTTTTAATATTTCTATTACATCCGTAAGATAATATTCTCCCTGATTGTTATTATTATTCAGCCCCGATAAAGACTCCTTTAGGTCCTTTGCTTTAAAACAGTAGATGCCTGAGTTAATCTCCTTTACCTTCTTCTGCTGACTGTCAGCATCCTTTTCCTCTACTATCTTTAAAACTTCTCCCCTATCGTCTCTGATAATCCTTCCATAACCCGTAGGATTATCCACTTCAGTAGTTAAAATTGAAGCTGCAAAACCCTCTTTTATGTGGTTTTCAACAAACTCCCGTATAGATTCTGCATTTATCAGAGGTGTATCTCCATAAAGAACTATAACATTTCCTTGTTCCCCAATAAGATTCTCTGCCTGCATTACCGCATGTCCCGTACCCAACTGCTCTTCCTGTAGTACATACTCTATATCCCTATGTTCAGTAGCTTCTTTTACCTTATCTGCTTCATGTCCTATAACAACAACTTTTTTGGAACACTTTATTTCCTCTATAACATCTATAACGTGTTCTAACATCGAAACTCCCGCTACTTTATGTAATACCTTTGGAATTTTAGATTTCATCCTGGTACCGGCACCGGCAGCTAAAATAATTGACATCAACATATTTAAATATGCACTCCTTTTTTTATTCGAGCTTTCCGCGATATATTATACCATTTTTCAAAAAAAAACAAAAGCTTTTAAAAGCTTTTGTCAATGTCAAAATCAACCTATGTTAGTAGATAATGTAGTTAGTGCCTTTTCATACTCTGCAAATATGATTTCTTGTATCTTAGTCCTTGTTTCCGAGTTAATAGGATGGGCTATATCCCTATAATCTCCCTCTGTAATCTTTCTGCTGGGCATTGCAATAAAAAGACCACTTTGTCCCTCTATTATTTTTATATCGTGAACTACAAATGAATCATCAAAGGTTACCGATACCACAGCCTTCATTTTCCCCTCTTCATTCAACTTCCGAATCCTTACATCTGTAATATTCATAAAAACCCCCTACCTTTCACGTCCTTTATCTTTAATGTGTTTACTTAGTCTATTCGCCAAAAACTACTAATTTCCTTTTTTAAAATAACAAATTTTTTGAATAATTTAAACTTTTTTGTGTTTTCTTAGTTTTAAAAGATATTTTCATTTGGATAGATTTCTATTCCCTCTTCTAAATCTACCTTCTCCAGTGTTATTAGTGAAAGGTATTCATCTACTAATTTATCTCTAGGCTCTTTTGTTGCAATCATTACTCCTATGCCTTTAACATTGGCATCAAATTCTTTCATAAGATCTACCATTCCCTTCGCTGTTCCGCCAGCCTTCATAAAGTCATCTATGATAAGTACATTAGCTCCATTTTTTATAGCTCTTTTAGAAATATACATAGTTTGAATTTTACCTGTAGAACCTGATACATAGTTTATGCTTACCGTTGACCCTTCAGTTACTCTATTATCACTTCTTACGATAACCAGTGGAATATTTAATGAGTTTGCAGTCATAAGAGCCAATGGTATGCCCTTAGTCTCAGCTGTCACAACATAGTCTATGTCCTCATCTATAAATTTTGCGGCAAAAATTTCTCCCATTTTTCTAACATAAACTGGATTGTATATAATATCCGACATAAACAGGAAACTCCCTGGGATTACCCTACTCTTATCCTTCAGCTTTTGACAAATGTTGTTTAATGCCTCTAGGGTATCCTTTTTATTTAAAAAGGGAATATATTTTACTCCTCCAGAAGCCCCGGGAATTGTCTGTACTTTACCTAGTTGCAGCTGCTCCATGAACTTTTTAACTATAACCAAATCCTCGCTTATCGTAGATTTAGCAGCATCAAAAATGCCAGTAAAATGGTTAAGGGTAAATATTTTATTTGGGTTATCACTTAAAATTTTTACTAAAGCTCCTATTCTTTCATTTCTTTTAAGTTTACTCACAAGCATTTCTCTCCTATCCGAATATTCTTTTTTTTATATATAATTTTATTCGTTTTTTTAGCTTTATTCAATAGTTTATCCATAATTATTTTCAAAATACTTCAATCTATCTTTTATACTTTTATAAACTTATGATATAATTTCAATTATGCAAAAGAAATTTTATTATAGGTCTATCCTTTAATGGCTATAATACATATAATAATAATAGACACAAAGGGACTAAGGAGAGAGTAAAGTATGTTTGATTTTATAAAAAAGAACAAAATTAACCATGTTCACTTTATAGGCATTGGCGGAATCGGTATGAGCGCCATCGCCGAAATTCTATTAAACAAAGGATTTATCGTATCCGGATCAGATATAAAATCTTCCCATATAACTAAAAAACTTGAAGCTAAGGGAGCAAAAATTTATATAGGTCACAACGAAAATAATGTGGAAGGTCCAGACCTTATCGTTTACACTTCCGCAGTAAAATCCGATAATCCCGAAATAGCCAAGGGAAAGGCTTTGGAAATTCCTATAATCGATAGAGCCAAGATGCTGGGAGAGCTTATGAAAAAATATAAAAACAGCATAGCAGTATCTGGGGCCCATGGCAAGACTACTGCCACTTCAATGATATCTCTAATATTTGAACATGCAGGTTTAGACCCTACCATTATGGTGGGAGGGGAGCTAAGTGAAATAGGAGGCAATGTAAAAATAGGAAATAGTGATAATTTAATAACGGAAGCCTGTGAGTATAAGGAAAATTTTCTAAAATTTAATCCTAATGTAGGAATTATACTAAACATTGATGAGGACCATTTAGATTATTTTAGAGATTTGGATCATATAGTTTCATCCTTTTCAAAATTTGCAAAATTAATTCCGAAGCATGGCTATCTTATCATAAATAACGACGATTATAATGCTCGTAAGGTTCTTTCCCATGCAGTCTGTAATATAATAGCCTATGGAATCAATCAGGAAAGTGATTTTCAAGCAAAAAATATCACTTTTAATGAAGAGGGTTTTCCATCCTTTGACGCAGTACATAAAGATGAATTATTAGACAGATTTACTTTATCCGTTCTCGGCTATCACAATATTTATAATGCTTTAGCTTCTATAGCCGTTTGTTATACATTAGGTGTACCGGTGGATAAAATCAGAGAAAAGCTGAGCCTATTCAAGGGTACCCATAGACGATTTGATGTTTTAGGAGAAAAAAACGAAATCAAAATAATTGATGACTACGCCCATCATCCAACAGAAATTAAAGCTACCTTAGCCGCTTCTCAAAAGTATCCACACAAAAAAATATGGTGCGTTTTTCAGCCCCATACCTTTACAAGAACCAAAGCGCTACTTTTAGACTTCGCATCATCCTTTAATGATGCCGATAAAATAATAATCGCTGATATATATGCTGCAAGGGAGAAGGACACAGGAGAAGTTCATTCGAAAGACCTGGTAGAACTTATCAAAAAAGAAGGAAAAGACGCAGTGTATATCGATTCCTTTGAAAAGATAAAGAACTACCTAAAGGATAATGCTAAGCCTGGTGATATAATCTTAACAATGGGAGCGGGAAATGTATATGAAGTAGGAAAAATGTTTTTGAAATAACCTATTTTTAATAGTTTCTTATAATAGTAGCCTATAAGAATCTGCTTCAGACTCCGGTGGTGAAGGACTGTTTTCCTTTATAACCAAAAACATCAAACTGGAAAATACATCCCTTTAAAGCTGGCTCATCAGAAATCTTATAGGCTGTTTTAGTAAAATTATCTAGTCCAATAAGTTTATTAGAACTTAATCTTTTTTGTACTGTTTTTTATCTTTAATTAGTAGAGCATTATATATATTTTTTTGATATATTAGTTTAGTTATAGCACTTCCTATACCACAGGTTAGAAGAATAGGCAGGATTATGGCATATGTATCGGTCAGCTCAAGGAGCATTAGAGTTGCTGTTATCGGTGCATCGGCAAAGGCAGCAAACATTGCTCCCATACCGACAAAGGAATATGTACCCACACTATATATACTTGAAGGAATATAATAATTTAGCACACTTCCAAATATAGAACCAAAGGCTGCACCCAAATACAGTCCCGGCAAAAATACACCTCCAATTCCGCCTGAGCCCAATGTTGCAGCAGTAGCTAAAGCTTTACCCAAAAACATGGCTATAAGTAGCTTTAAACCAAACCTTTCATCTACTATCTTTCCTATAGTTCCATATTCTATATCAAATATCTGAGGCAGGAAATAGCCTATGGTTACAACAACAGCTGCACCTATAACAGGATGAAACACCTCTGATACATGTATTTTTTTTATATATTTTTTTGCTATATCGATAATTTTTATATAGAACACTGCAGCTATACCTATAGTTATGCCCAATAAAGCGTATAGGCCGAGTTCATAATAATTAATAATACCTAATTTAGCGCTTATATTTAAAAATGTATTGTCCCCAATCAGACTTCTAGTAATAACCACTGAGGTTATGGATGATATCACAATGGGAGTAAAGTATTCCAGACAGTCCCTATTCATCAATATTTCCAGTACAAATATCGATGCAGCTATAGGTGTATTAAATACTCCTGCAATACTTCCAGCTGCTCCACACCCTATAAGAATCCTTATTTTTCTTTCGTTAAAATTAAACTTGTAGCCTATGGACGAACCTATGGCACCTCCCAAGTATACTATAGGTCCTTGTCGGCCTGCCGACAGGTTTGAAGCAAGGGTAATTATAGTTCCCATAAGCTTTATCAGTACTAATTTGGGCTTCATTAAAAACCTATTGATATACTTTAGTTCCTTTAGAACCTGCGATACACCAAATCCTTCATTTACTTCTCCAATCATGTACTTATTGATAAATCCTACCACTAATCCTCCTAAAAGTGGGACAATTATCAACCTGTATTTCATTAAAAGATCTACATTCTGAAAAATCCCATAAAATAAAACACCATGAAAAAAACTAAGGGTTTGATTGAATGCTATTGAAAAGATGCCTGTGAACATACCCACAAGCATCCCTAAGCCCATCATTATAATATTTTCGTATCTTTTTTCATCGCTAATAAACTGTTTAAACTTAGTTCGTATATCAAGCATTATAGCTCATCTTCCTACTCAACTAGATTTTACGGCATTGCCAAAATGCTCCTTACATTTTCGCCAATATTTTTAGAAAAGTATTTTTTGTCTCCATATATAAAATAATTATTATATACAGATACTTCTTTTATCTCTCCATCTACTAGAAACTTAAGATTAAACCTTAGTTTCTCATCACTAGGAATTTCATCTGCCATTTTAAAATCAGACTTAATAATAGCTCTAGGAATTTCTATGTTATAATATGAACCATTTTCCAAATCATATTCTCCATTCATATCCTTAACGGTTACCATTTCTGATTTCAAAAGATATTTCAGATTACCAGCATCAGCATTATTTTTCACAGGAAGCTTAGTAGTTACATAATCCCATATACTTTTATCATACTTGCAGTATAGATAAACTATCGGAGTATCGATAATCATTATATCCTCATTTAAAAGGTGCAGCCTGTATTCATAGTTCTCACGCTTTATGGTAATATCATAATCGGGATAAACAGCAGGAACTCCAATATAATCCTGCCTATGCTCTATGGATAAAATCTTAAATTTAGCTACAAAATCCTCTGATTCCCTTTCATTCATCACGTAAACAATGTTTTCATCTGTAGCGTTTAAATATATTCTCTCGGGAACAGGATATAATATTTTTCCCATTTGCGCCTCTATATATGCATCTTGCAATATAGACACAAAATTATCCAGCTCAGTTGTATTAGTTTTATAAACCTCATGAGTGTTATCCTTAACCTGTACTAATATATATCCACTATTTCGATAAAATTTAATTTTAGTATTCCTTTCTATAATATCTATTTCATAGTCGTAGGAATCCAGATTAAATACTTCTTTTGCAAGCTCTTCCTCAGAACCGTTAGCTTTTTCAAGGCTCTTAAAGCTTGCCACTATAAAACCCCTATCCTTTCCCCTCAGCTCTACCATATTTGTAGGATTGCTCAAGTTCTTCAGATAAATGCTGCTTATACCGTCAAAAATGTCGTCTACTGCTAAATCCCTTTGTGATTTTTGTATATTTTCTTCCTTAGTTTCTTTAAAGGTGCTGCTATATTCGGTATTGGGCTTCGGTTTTAGTTTAACCGCCTTCTGCTCATCTTTCTGTCCAGTAATTACATATGTTATAATTCCGCTTATAAGGGATATAGATATTAAAAAAATAGCCAATGATTTAATCTTTGATGAACTCTTCATACTCACCACCCATGGGATTTTTGTTTTTTTATTTCTATATTACAATATTCTACGTTTTTTCAAAAACACCTTTTAAAATTTACAAAGTATACCATCTAATTTATTACATATAAAAAAGCAGCAAAGCTGCTTTTTATTCCTGCAAACCTCTTTTATATATTTCTATGATCATCTTTTCCGTTGCATCAGGATCGTGAATATAGTATGAAAGACCATTATATTTTGCCCTTCCGGGAAGTCTGTAGGTTTCTATATCATTTTTGGTTACTCCTATTGCATTCTTGGCATAATAAATTATATCCTCAAGGCTCATGCTTGTTTTAACAAACTTAAACATAGTATGAGCAATTACAGGAAGTCTGTAGCTTAAGATCTTGTCAGCCGCACCCATTAAGAACTGCTGCTGGGCCCTTATCCTTCCTATGTCGCCATCAGGATAACCCGTTCCATCGTTGTTCTTTCTAAACCTCAAAAACTGTATAGCTTCTTTTCCGCTTAATTCATGAACTCCTTTTTTAAGATGTATATGGAGGGGAGGATCATCATAAGGGTCATCATAATTCATATCGAAGGGTATATTTACTTTAACCCCACCAAGAGAATCTACTATGTTTTCCACTCCCTCATAGGACACCTTAACGTAATCATGAATGGGTATATCCCCTAATATATGGGATACGATTTTCATAACTCCCTTTACTCCACTACGTCCATAGGCAGCATTTATTTTCTTTTGATCCGGTTCATTATATCCCTCTATATGATAAAAGGTATCTCTAGGTATAGAAATCAAGTCTACACTTTTACTGTCAGGGTCAAAGCTTGCCAGTATAATAGTATCAGTCCTCGGTCCTTCCATACCTAAAAGAAGCACATTTACCCTTTTACTTTTCTCAATTAATTTTTGCAGCTCTGTTTTTTCCTTCCCATCAACTGGTGCAGGTGAAGGAAGAACTGCTATTCCATCTGAATCCCCAGGTTCAGGATTCTTAGGATTATAAATTTCCATAAAGGCGTAGACACCTGCTCCTATCAAAAGAGTAAAAAAAACAAATGCAATTATAAAACTCTTTAAAAAAGTCTTCATGTAAATCTTCCTTTCTCACAAATAGCTGATTATGTATTAGAATGAACCTTGTTTCTACTTCTATTCTAAAGTTGAAACCCTGTAGTTCCATATGGGTCGATTAAATGAAACCTCAAATAGAAATATACATCTATTTTAAATTTATTATACCAAATATAATTCTATCATATATTTATGTTATTTTTACAATTAAATTTTAATTACAAAAATTACAAAGGGACAGCCCGTCTGCTGTCCCCTTATAAAGCTATAAGTATATTTTATCCGATGAATTATATTTTACTTACCCTTAAACTCCGGCTTTCTCTTTTCTAAAAACGCCTTCATTCCTTCCTTTTGATCTTCCGTTGCAAAACACAGTCCAAAGAAAGTTGCCTCTATTTCATTGCCACTATCCAGATCTACGTCATACCCTTTATTTATGGCAGCTTTAGAATATCTTACAGCTAGCTGTGCTTTCCCGCATATTTTTTCAGCCATAGACATTGCTTCATCAATCAGTTTATCATGCTCGACTACCTTATTAGCCAAACCTATTCTTTCTGCTTCTTTAGCTTCAATCATATCTCCCGTAAATATTAGTTCCTTTGCCTTAGCCATTCCAACCAGCCTTGGAAGTCTCTGGGTCCCTGCAAAGCCTGGAGTTATACCTAAGTTTACCTCAGGCTGACCAAACTTTGCCTTTTCACTGGCAATTCTTATATCACAGGACATGGCAAACTCACATCCACCACCTAATGCAAATCCGTTTACAGCAGCTATAGCAGGTTTGTTCATTAACTCTAATTTCCTGAAAATTTTTTGACCCAACATTCCAAAATTCCTTCCCTCTTCAGCATTAAAAGTCGTCATTTCAGATATGTCGGCTCCGGCTATAAAAGCTTTTCCCTCTCCTGTAAAAACTGATACATATATATCTTCTTTCTCATTTATGTAATCTATAACCTTGTCGAGCTCATCTAACACCTCCGAATTTAATGCATTCAATGCCTTAGGTCTATTAAATTTCACCAGTGCTATGTTACCCCTTTTTTCAAAAACTAAATTCCTAAAATCCATCTTTTTTGTCCCCCTTTTTAAACTTTTGATTGCTATAAAATATATTCTATTAATTTCTAACAATTCCTCCCTTTTGTTCAAAATTAATAATTCATTCTATAACCTCAAACACTCTGAATAAAATCAGAGTGTTTTTATTTTAAAGTTTTAGAATAAACAAACATTATATTATATAAGAAATTATTAATATGAATTGAGCATATGTATTTTTAATCAATACGTTATTTACGCATCATAAGTGGTATCTATATAATAAATTTATTGATTAATATAAAACAAACAAATTATAATTGAAGGTTTTTGTATGGGTAAAAAAATATTAATTGTCGGTGGAGTAGCAGGTGGGGCTTCTGCAGCGGCTAGACTTAGAAGGTTAGGAAAAGATAATAGGAGTAGTCCCAGATACAAAACTAGCTTCTGAAAAGATTTTAAATGTATATGAGCTTCTTTTACTGACTTTTTAAATAAATCATCCAAATGTCCAGATTCTATACTCCTTTATCTATTCTTAATAATTTAAGAAGTTTAAGATGTTCTTTAAGTTCTTGACTTTTACCTAATTTTTTTATGCAACACTAGTGATAAGTATTAATTAATGCATAAAAGCTTCAAGCAAAAGACCTATTATCATCATAACTATTCCCATAATGGCAGGACCCACACCTTCAGCGCCACGTAAAGGGTCCTTCATTTTCTCTTCTTCACTTCTATCAAAGTATTCTCTCCTCATTTTAGGTGTACCAATTAACAAAATAGCTGAAATAAGCATAGTCAGTACTCCTGCTCCCAGTACAAAGATATATGCTCCCTTTAATAGTTTCCATCCCATCATAAAGGAAAAAGCCACTCCTATAATAGCTAAAGGTATTGGGTATATAAGTCCTTTGACTATGTACTTAATCAATGTCTTTATCATAAGGATCTCACCTTTCTAAGTTAGCTAAAGTCGCACTTTGGTTTTATTATAGCTTATTTTTATATTAATATCATAATGAAAAAGAAATAAAGCCGTCAACATTGACGACTTTATTTCTAACTAATATATATTCATATGGGGGTATGAATATCAAATTTATAAATTAAATTCTCTAGCTATTGCAACAATAGCCTTTTCCTTATCTCTAGTATCTATTGTATAGGATATTCTTATTTCAGAAGTTGTTACCTGCTTAAAAGCTATTCCATTCTCCGCAAATATTTTAAACATCTTTGCTGCAACTCCAGATTGACTTCTCATACCTATACCGACAACCGACAGCTTAGTTATATTTGTTTCCATATCAATTTCTATTTCCGGAAGCTCTTTCTTTATCTCTTCAAGAATCTCTTCTATTACATATCTCTCATTTTCCGGAGCAGTGAAAGATATATTTACATAGCCATGGGATGGCGCAGTTTGACTTATCATATCTATATTTACATCCTTGGAAGCCATCTTTTCAAATATCATAGATACATTCCCTACCTTGTAAGGAATGCGATTAACAGTGACCATCATATCGTCATCACTAACTGATAAACCGGTAATAACATTACTTTCCATTGACGCATCAAACTCCTTTATATAAGTTCCAGGCCATTCTTCGCTACTCAAAGCTACATATATGGGTACACCATACTTTTGGCCTATTTCTATAGATCTTGTTTCCATAACTCCTGCACCAAGGCTTGCCATCTCCAACATTTCTTCATAGCTTATATAATCCAGCTTTCTAGCCGTTGGAAAAAGCCTAGGATCTACCGAATAGATTCCATCAACATCTGTATAAATCTCACATGTACAGCCTAATTTAGCAGCCAAAGCCACTGCAGTTGTATCGGAACCACCTCTCCCTAGAGTGGTAATGTTTCCTTCCTCATTTATACCCTGAAAACCTGCAACTACAACTATTTTTCCATCACTAAGATGCTTCTTTACATTTTCAATTTCTATGTCTGAAATGCGAGCCTTTGTATGATAGCCTTTGGTAATTATTCCCGCCTGGAATCCCGTAAGAGATACAGAATCATATCCTAATTCCTTAAGGGCAATCGACAAAAGGGCTATAGATACCTGCTCACCAGTAGACATAAGCATATCCAGTTCTCTTCTATCGGGGTCTTTAGAGATTTGTTTAGCCATATCTATAAGTATATCTGTAGTCTTTCCCATGGCAGATACAACTACTACAACATCATCTCCCTTTTCCTTTCGCTTTGCAACTCTCTTTGCCACGTTTTTAATTTTTTCTATGTCACCTACTGATGTTCCTCCATATTTTTGAACTACTGCTGCCATACATTTCACCTACCCGTTTTTACATTAGTTATAGATTCGACTTAAAAGTTTATATCTAATAGATATGTTTGTCTTTACGACTTATTCAACTGTATTTTATAGTTTTTAGTTTAGTAATTATAGGCAACTAACTTGTAATCTTAATATTAAAAATTGATAAAACAAAAGCAGTCAAGAGCAAAAGGGCGCCATGACTGCTGATAATCATCTAAACACCTTTCACCCTGTGTAAATTAGCTCTTCTGCGGAAGATTGGGCTATCAACCGAAGACAGTACTATACTTGTTTAGCATAGTCCCAACATATTGTTCTAGGGAAAAACAATATGTTTCGGCAGTCATACCTTTCCCTTAGCCATACGGTTCCCTTACCTAGGCTAAAGTACTCTTTATAACTGCGGCCTCTAATTCACAACACAAAAGGAATAATTATTCATTTCTTCGTATTTTAACACAGTTTTTGATCTTTGTCAACTCTAATTTCAGTATTTGTCTATAGCTTTCTATTCTTTCTTACGACTTCGTCTCGTTTTACTGTTTGTGACTCTGCAATTTTGGGAAGGCGGCCTTCAAATCCCTATAATTGCTTCTGCTAGAATAGCAGCAACTATAACTATTATGAGTGGATAGTCCTGGAATGACATATGTGATGCACTGGATACTTTCCGGTGTAGTTCCTACAATGATTTATTACGGATTACAAATTCTTTGAAAAAGTTTCAGATGAAGACGTGCATGGAAAGGAAGTTACTGCATAAAAAATAATCTTTTATTTTAAATATAAAAAAAGAGCCGGAGCAAAGCCCTGGCTCTTTTTTTATTTATTAATATTTAAAATAATCCATGGGTTACGGCTGACCAGAATAAGAATAATCCTCCTATACCTATGAGTATGTTCAGCAGACCAGCCACCTTTATCATTTCAGGCTTAATTCCATGTAGTGCAATAACTAATGATACCATCAATCCAATAATAAGTGCTAAAACTGTTCCTAAGGGCCAAACTAACCCTAGCTTAAAGGCTATAACAGTTAAGAAAACAGTCATAATTCCTACTGCACCACAGAAATTTCCAAGCATCTTTTTGTCTCCACCATATCTGAAGTGGTTTGAAGCAACCAACCAGAAGAAACCATAAAGACCAAATACAGTACCAACATATATAGACTTTGGTCCTGCAAAGCCAAAGGTATACATATAGATTGCAGTAAATACCTGAGCTACTCCTCCAAACCAAAAAGCCACATAGGATACCTCTTTACCGATTTCTGTATGATCTCCTCCTTTGGTCCCAATCCCAATTTGCTCAAGACCAAATACAAAAACGGTTATAACCAATCCTAAAACGCCCAATGCTTCAGGGTTCATAACATTAACCATATTTTTCCCTCCTTTCTAATCAAAATTAGAATCTTTTAATAATTCATCAAATATTTTAATATGTAATCAAAAAATAAGTACGACACAGCCCGTTTTTAACTCGGGCAAATGTCGCACTATTTCTACTGGTGCGGATAAAGGGTTTTATACCCAGATAGAAATATGACATATAGTACTTATTTATGTTAAACAAAATATTTTCTACACAATTATACGATTTTTCGACAATACTTGTCAAAATTTTTTTGAAAAATTTTTTGCTTTTTTTGTTCATCTTTCTTTTGTTACTAAATATTGGATTAAGTATTGAAATATATTATAATTAAGCTAGAAAAACATTTTAAAAGAAGGAATATTATGAATACTAATATAATTAATATCAAATATACTTATTTAACAATTTTTATCAGTTTAGCTTCTATTATAGCAGCCATATTATTAAGGGCAGCTGTATATTGGGGACTGTTTGCAGGCTTTATAGTTGCAGTAATAGTTTCTTTTATAAATGGGTATTCTTTAAAAGAAGTCTACAGTATGACTGTCACTGGCGTCAAAAGAGCGTTACTAGTCTTAATCATGCTCTCTTTGATAGGTATGCTTATCAGTATCTGGATGGCCAGTGGTACCATTCCCTCTATGATATTTTACGGCTTTAAATATTTGTCAGGAACAAACATCATTTTAGCTGCATTCATCACATGCTCAGTTATATCCATGGTATTGGGAACAGCTTTAGGTACCATCAGTACTGTAGGGTCAGTTTTTTTAAGTCTAGCAATAGGTTTGGGATTTCCCTTGGCACCCCTGGTAGGAGCCGTAGTGTCGGGATCTTATCTAGGGGATAGAACCTCACCAATGTCTAGCAGTGCAAATTTAACTGCCGTAATAACAGAAACCAATATAATCGATAACATTAAACATATGATGTCAACCACCATCCCTGTATTTTCCGTAACGGGACTAGTATATATGATTATTGGTAATAAGTTTGTAAGCAAAGCCGGTAATTTATATGAGATAGAATATATCCAAAACCTGTTGTCTTCAAATTTCAATATTTCTTTTATTTCCTTAATACCGCCTCTATTAATTTTGCTGACATCAGTTATTTTAAGACTACCCATAGTTAAGAGCATTGCAATAGGTCTCTCGGCCAGCGTTTTGATTTTTCTAATTAGAGATGGCGCTCTATTAAAAGACACCCTCTATATAGCAATTAACGGATATTATCCGATAGATAAATATATAGCAAAGATTATGGCCGGTGGAGGACTTATATCAATGAAAAATGTACTACTGGTAATAATCTTCTCTACTGCCCTGAACGGTATCTTAGAGGGTACCAGAATGATTGCACCTTTGATCGAAAGATTTTCAAGCAGTATAACAAACTTTAAAAATCTCATACATAAAACCTCAATTTTGTGTATAGCCATATCAGTAATAACCTGTAACCAAACTCTTTCATCCATAATTCCGGGGCAGTATCTAAAAAAAACTTATGAAAATTTTTCTATTTCTCGAAATACTTTAGCTAGAACAATATCAGATACAGGGATAATTATAGTCCCTCTTATTCCCTGGAATGTAAATGCGATTTTAGTGTCATCAATCATGGGAATTTCTGCATTAAAATATATTCCCTTTGCTTTCCTTTGTTATCTATTGCCAATGCTTACTTTTATTTATCCTAGTTTTAAAGGAACTCAAGTCAAAAGTAAGCAAGGACTGGAATAGAACTAAAAAAGTGTTCATTTCCACAAGGATTTAGACAAAACTAATTTTATTATAAGGAGTGATTTTATGAAAATCAAATATTTAGGTCATGCCGGATTCTACATAGAGGATGGTGATTTCAAAGCCCTTATTGATCCTTTTCTATCGGGAAACCCTAAAGCAAAGGCTTCAGTAGATGAATTTGATGATATAAATTATATCTTTGTAACCCATGGTCATGGAGACCACTTGGGAGATACTGTGGAAATAGCTAAAAAGACTAGTGCTAGTGTAATCACAAACTTTGAAATATCTCTTTATTTAGGAGAACAAAATGTTACTACCCATCCAATGCATATTGGTGGAAGAACTAAGTTTGACTTTGGAACTGTAAAGATGACTACTGCACTCCATGGTTCAGGCATCCAAACTCCCAACGGAATAATATATGGAGGTAATCCCTGTGGTTTTATAATAGAGAGAAATGGCAAGAAAATATATCATGCCGGTGACACAGGACTTACTCTTGATATGAAGCTTCTTGAGGATGAAAACATTGATCTTGCAATACTTCCTATTGGCGGAAACTTCACTATGGATGTTGACGATGCTATAAGGGCAGTAGATTTCATCAAGCCTAAAAAGGTTGTTCCTATACACTACGGCACTTTCCCTGTTATAGAAGCTTCTCCCGAAGCCTTTAAAAATAAAGTAATTAATGCGGAAGTAATTATACTAAAAGTGAATGGCGAATACACTTATATCTGTTTAAATCTACCCACAAAAAGATATAATCATATTGATTGAAAAAGTCATAAAATAATATATACTTTAATAAGAGGTGTTTTTAATGAGACAAGAAAGTAAAGGCATAGTGTTTATTCTTTTATCTTCATTCTTTTTTGCTGTTATGGCTGCTGCGGTCAAAGCCGTTCCCCATATACCGATTGCAGAAAAGATATTTTTTAGGAATCTGGTAGGCGTTTTAGTAATGGGAGCCATAATTATAAAAAATAAACAAAGTTTTATAGGTAGCAATATAAAACTTTTAACCTTAAGGTCTTTGTTCGGTTTATTAGGAGTGGTAGCATACTTTTATGCAATTTCAAAACTTCCTCTTTC
>JACCKY010000019.1 GCA_014236755.1 Candidatus Petromonas tenebris
AACACAGAAGTTAAGCCCTTCAGCGCCGATGGTACTTGGCGAGCGGTCGCCTGGGAGAGTAGGTCGCTGCCGGTTTAATTAAAACTCCTGAAGAATTTTTCTTCAGGAGTTTTTTAGTGGAAAAATGTCGAATATATATTGTAGTGCAAAAATAAAGACATAACTACATAATGTATATTACAATAATTACCATTACAGGATAGGACAAAATTAGAAAAAATAGTACAAAAGTACTAATGTTTCGATGAAGGGAATTTTGATAAAATATAGAATAAATATAGTAAGAAGTAAGAAAGGAACTAAAAAAATAATGGGGTAAAAGGACTGATTATATGAGCATTTTTAAAACAGCAATAAAGATAATATTTTTAATAACCCTATGCATACCAATAGTTTACATTCAGTATTACATGTTAAAGGATACTGTCAAAAGTGTAATGAAACCAAGAGAGAAAAAGCCTGTTACTATGATTTACAATAGGACTGAGAAATATCGAAAAAAATATTTAGAAGCTGCAAAATAATCTACATGCTAGCATGTAGATTATTTTCATGTTTACAGTTAAAATTTTCTATATCCTTGTAATTGTTTTAGAATAGTGTTAATATGATTTTATAGTGCTGGAAATAAGGAGAATTTTCGATGTCACCCATTATAAAACAGACTATAAAAAATAAAAATATAAGCTTTTGGAAAATATTATTGATGATAGTTATGACGGTCATAATAGTCAACACTGTTATAGGATTTTTTGCTAAGTTTGGTTCTACTATTGCAAGTATAGCCGCTTTATTGTCACTAGTGATGTGTACAGTAATTTGTGGTATGATAATATATAAAAATTTAGCTTATTATAATTATAGAGTAATAGATGACGAGTTAATGGTAGAAAGGGTTATAGGAAGGACAAATCACATTTTTTTTCATATAAATATAAAGGATATAAAATATATCAAGCCTTACAGAGAGGCAGACTTAAAAAATGACAATGAAAAGATTCATAAGTTTGTAATAGGAAGTAACAAAGCAGATTGGTATATAATAGAATTTCAAAGAGAAGATAAAATATATAGGCTAATAATAGAACCAAATGAAACATTTTTAGAAGGTATAAAGCAGAATATTAAAAAGACTGAAGACAAGGGTATTGGCTCTTAAGCTAATACCCTTATAATATGAAATTAGGCTTTTATATTTTTTTGTTAAGTTTATCTACAGACTTATCTCTAACGGATTTTATATCGTCAATACTTATATGGAGCAGATTAGCTATTTCCATATCGCTCTTAGACGAACAGTATGAATCAATGAGGTCTTTTAAAGTTGTTATTGTAGGATCACTCTTCATTAGAAACCTCCTTTAAGATATAATTATTATATATAAAATACAGATCTTATTATGTATTATTCCCAAATATTAGGAAAACAATAGACAATATATTGAAAATTATAAAATTACTTAAAGAAAGGGGTGGATTATTGAGTAGAACCAATATTTTAAGCCATTTAATGAAATTATCAAAACGAAAAATGGTGTCCTTTCATGTTCCAGGCCATAAAAACGGCAAAATATTTGAAAAATACTACAAAACCTTTATCAACAACATAAATATTGGAAAACTGGATATAACGGAAATACCAGAAGCAGATAATCTTCATGCACCCCAAGGAATAATAAAGGAAGCCCAGGAGAGAGCAGCGGAATTTTATGGAGCAAAGCATACCTTTTTTTTAGTAAACGGTACGACCTCAGGTATTTACGCTATGATAATGGCCACTGCAAAGCCCGGCGATAAAATAATAATCCCTAGAGACTGCCACAAATCGGTAATCAATGGAATAATACTAGGGGGGATGGTTCCCGTCTATATTAGGCCTGAAGTAAATACCGAGCTATTATTAAGCATGGCGGTAACACCAGAAGCTGTTGAAAAAGCTCTTATAGACCATCCTGATACCAAGGCAGTAGTTATTACATATCCTAATTATTATGGTATATGTAGTGATATTAAAAAAATAGCTGAAATAGTTCATAGATATGATAAGATACTTCTAGTAGATGAAGCCCATGGAGCCCATCTTAAACTGAGTGACAAGCTACCGTTGTCATCATTGGACGCAGGAGCTGATATAGTGGTACAGAGCACTCATAAAACTATGCCTGCATATACTCAAAGCTCTATGCTGCATGTAAAATCTGAAAATATAGATTTAGATAAATTGAGGTTTATGATATCATTAAATCAGAGTACAAGCCCCTCCTATATACTTATGGCATCACTTGATATGGCAATAACCATAGCAATAGAAGAGGGTCACTTTCTAATGGAAAAGCTCATAGATAATATTAATTACTTTTATAATGAGCTGAAAGAACTGGAAGGAACCACCATATTATCTAAAGATATAATAGGCAGGTTTGGGGTTAAGGACTTAGACATAACTAAATTGACAGTAGGCATGAAGGATGTAGGTATAGATGGCATAACCATAGAAGGAACTTTAAGAAGAAAATACAATATTCAGATTGAAATGGCCAATATATATAATATTTTAGCAGTGTCATCTATTGCTAATGTGAAAACTGACTTTGAAAGATTGGTAAAGGCCCTCAGAGCTATACATGATGACAGAAAAGTAACCAGAAGAAAGGTTGAACTTCCGGAATATAGTTTCATGATTCCTGAGATGAAGTTCTTACCCAGGGAAGCCGCATATAGTAGCAAAAAGTATATACCCTTTTTAGAGAGCAACGGTAAAGTTAGCGGAGAGTATATAATACCTTATCCGCCAGGGATACCCCTAGTATGTCCAGGAGAAGTAATTACTGAAGAAATTATAGAGTACGTCAAAATATTAAAACATATGGGAATTAATATGATAGGCACTAGTGATGAAAAGTTGGATAGTATAAAGGTCTTAGAATAGAAAGAGGGATAAAGTTGAAGGGAATTTTTATAACCTTTGAGGGCCCAGATGGGTCGGGAAAGACAACTCAATTAAAATTGCTTCAGGGATATTTAGAAAAAAAGGGATATGAGGTATTGATGACCCGTGAGCCTGGAGGAACCAATATAAGTGAGCAAATTCGTAATATAATTTTAGATAAGAGGAATACTGAGATGAATAGCATAACAGAGACTATGCTCTATGCTGCTTCAAGGGCTCAACATGTTGCTGAGGTTATAAAGCCGGCAATTAAAGCATGTAAGGCAGTTATTTGTGATAGATTTGTGGATTCCAGCCTAGTATATCAAGGAATAGGTAGAGGGCTTGGTATAACATTTGTAAAGGAACTCAATGATAAGGCTATCCAAGGGATTATGCCGGATATAACCTTTTTCATGAAGATTTCTCCAGAAGTGGGACTAAGAAGGAAACTTGTCACCGATGAATATAACAGATTGGATATGGAAAAGTTGGAATTTCATAAAAAAGTTTATGAAGGATATATGGAGCTTGAAAGGCTGTACCCTGAGAGAATAATAGGAATAGATGCCAGTAGATCTATAAAGGATATACATGAGGAGATTATTGAAATTATTAAAAAGAAAATATAAATTTGCATTTATTTAGAAAAATTGGGGGAGAGGAAAATGAAACTTGTTGTAGCCATTATTCATGATGAAGATTCTCATGACCTAATAGAAAGGCTTACAGAGAAAAAATATGGCGTTACTAAATTAGCTTCTACGGGAGGTTTTTTAAGATCAGGAAATACAACTCTCTTGGTTGGTGTAGAAAAGGAAAAGGTTGATGATGTAATAGATACCATAAAGGAAGTATGTAAGACTAGAAAAGAAATAACTACTACTGCTCCAATAGTAGGAGATAGCAGCAGCTTTATGGCAATACCTATTGAAGTTGTAGTTGGAGGAGCCACAATATTTGTTTTGGATATAGAGAGGTTTGAAAAAGCTTAAGCATAAGGAAAAAGATATTAGAAGGGAATAGTATAAAATGTCATTTGATAAAATCATAGGACATGACAATATAGTAATCTTTTTAAGGACTGCTATAAAGAATGATAAGCTGACCCATGCCTATATATTTGATGGACAGGACGGTGTAGGCAGGAAACTTGCTGCCATGGAATTTGCAAAGGCAATAAACTGCAAAAAAAATATAGACAATAGCTGTGAAAAATGTTCATCATGTGTTAAGATAAATAACAATAATCATCCAGATATGAAAATTATTGAGCCTGATGGGAAGAGCATAAAAAACAAACAGATAGAGGAGTTTCAAAACGATATTCTTTTAAAGCCCTATGAAAGCAATAAAAAAATATTTATAATCGAATCTGCCGATACTATGACTACAAGCGCTCAAAATCGAATCTTAAAAATACTAGAAGAGCCGCCTAAATATGGAGTTATTATACTAATTACTCAGAATTCATATAGTTTGCTGCCAACCATAAGGTCTCGATGTCAAACATTGAAATTTAACAGAATATCAAAAGAAAAAATAAAGCGTTATTTAATAGAAAAGCATGGTATAAATGAAGAAGAAAGTAGGATTTTAGCTAGTTTTTCAGATGGCTCTTTGGGTAAAGCACTTAATCTATATGGATCAGAGGAGTTTAAAAATAGAAGAGAAATGGTTATTGATATAATAAGTGAGATAATAAATGGAGATAAGCTGAAGCTTTTAGATTTTACAAGCTTTTTCCAGGATAATAAGGAAAATATAAATGAAATACTGGATTTTTTTACAATTTGGTTTAGGGACATGCTTCTACTTATAGAGACAAGTGATGAAAAATATTTATTCAATTCAGATAAAATAATAGATCTTCAAAGACATACAAGTAATTTAGACTATGAAAAAATACCTAAAGCTGTAAATATTGTTGAAGAAACCAGAAAAAATATTGATGCCAACGTTAATTTTGATCTATGCATAGAGACTATGCTTCTCAATTTACAGGAGGTTTAAACATGGTAAAAGTTATAGGAGTGAGATTTAAAAAAGCTGGGAAAATATATTATTTTGATCCTGATGATATAGAGATAGAGAAAGGGCAAAATGCAATAGTGGAGACAGCTAGGGGAATAGAGTTTGGCGAGGTAGTTGTAGGACCTAAGAATGTATCTGAAGAGGAAATAGTGTCACCTTTGAAGAAAGTTTTAAGGGTGGCAACACAGGAGGATGAAATAAAAAACAAGGAAAATAAGGAAAAAGAAATAAATGCCTTCGATATATGCCTTAAAAAAATAGAAGAGCATGGTCTAGAGATGAAACTGATTGATGTAGAATATACCTTTGATAATAATAAAGTAATATTTTACTTTACAGCCGATGGACGAGTAGATTTTAGAGAGCTGGTAAAGGATCTGGCTTCAATTTTTAGAACTAGAATAGAGCTAAGGCAGATTGGGGTAAGGGACGAGGCAAAAATGGTAGGAGGAATGGGCCCCTGTGGAATAACTTTATGCTGCTCTACGTGGCTTGGAGAATTTGAACCGGTATCAATAAAGATGGCTAAAGATCAGGAGCTGTCTCTGAACCCTTCAAAGATTTCTGGAATTTGTGGCAGATTATTATGCTGCCTAAGATATGAGCATGAAAGTTATTTAGAACTTATAGAAGGCTTGCCTAATCAAGGAGAAAAAGTGGAAACACCTGATGGGCCGGGAATTGTTGTTGATACCAGCATATTACTTGAGTCAGTTAAAGTAAGACTAATAGAAAACGAGTCAAAAGATCAAGGAGAATTAAACTTAAGTGATGATATTTATGTATTTCATAAAAGCGAAATAGGAAGAAAAGACATGAATGATACGGACAATTCTACAAAATAGAATAAAGAAAAGGCAGTAGTATAATAAATTTTGTTGTAAGTGGATATAATGAAGTAGTGAAAAGCTTTTAAGATTTTCACAAAGTATTTGGAGGTGAAATTTATGGCATATTATATCAACGATAACTGCATAAGCTGTGGAGCGTGTGAGCCTGAGTGTCCGGTAGACGTAATTAGTGCAGGAAGTGACAAGTATGTAATTGATGCATCAGGATGTATCGAATGTGGAGCCTGTGCAAACGTGTGCCCAGTGGATGCACCTCATCCAGAAGATTAGTCTGTTAAGGAAGACCCGTAATACTGGGTCTTTTTCTTTTTTTAAATAGAGGGTCAGTTTTTTCTAGATGCTACCAACTACGAACTAACAAAATGCCGTAGGCACTTTTATTTTAAATATTTAGCACTCTTATAAATCATAAAAAGTTCTAAAGTTTTAGAGGGACAAATAATATAGTATAATTAAGTATGACGCTTAAAGGGGGGCTTTTATATTGAGCGAAAATATATCTTCTATAGTAGTATTTATTGAAGGCATGGCATCCTTTTTATCACCCTGTGTTCTTCCGCTCATGCCTATATATTTGGGCTATCTTACTGGAGGAGTCTTAGAAGACATTAAGCCCAACGACACTAACCTAAAAAAGATAGTATTTATAAATTCCATAGGTTTTTTGTTGGGACTTACTATAGTATTTGTAGCCCTTGGTGCCACAGCTACAGCCCTGGGAAAATTTTTATATTTCAACAGTAACATTATAAGAAAAATAGGAGGAATAATAATTATAATATTTGGACTATATCATATGGGCATAATAAAAATTAGAGCCCTTGATGTCCAAAGAAGATTTAGCTTTAAATCTAATACCCCTGGATTTATTAACTCGGTAATAATTGGGATGGCATTCAGCTTTGGGTGGACGCCATGTATAGGGGCTATACTGGGGTCGGTACTTATGATGGCAGAATTTATCTTCTTGCTATATATTCTTTGGGATTTAGCATTCCGTTTTTATTTGCATCTATGTTTTTGAATGCGATTTTAAAAAGAATTAATAATCTAGATAAATACATGTATATAATTAAGGTTGTCAGTGGTATTTTGCTTATAATTATGGGTATATTAGTATACACAAATTACTTAAATAGAATCTCAGGATTACTGTTGTAAAAAAGCTGCAGATAAGCTTATATAACTATGAAAGAGGTGTAATGATGCAAAGGATATTTAGTTTTATATTGATGCTTGTTTTATCTATATCATTGGTTACAGCATGTGATAATAAAGAGGCTGAAAAGCCTAAGGATACTGTTGTTCAGGAAGAAAAATCAAAGGAAAATAAGGAAGAAAATCTAAATAATAAAGAAGAAAACGTAGAAGAAGAGATACAGGAAGGAATATTTCCCGGAGATAAGGCTTTTGACTTTACACTACTTGATAGAGAAGGGAATGAGATAAGCCTTTCAAAGCTTAAGGGGAAAGTGGTATTTTTGAACTTTTGGACTTCTTGGTGCCCTGCATGTATAGATGAAATGCCGTATATACAAAAAGTATATGAAAAATATAAGGATTCAGATGTAGTAGTGCTTACAGTAAATATTACTGCTGCAGAAAAAAACGGAATCAAGGATACAAATACTTTTTTAGAAAAGAACAATTATACCTTTCCTGTTCTATTGGATACAGAGGGGGAAGTTGTTAAAAAATATAGGATAAGTGGCATACCTACTACCTATATAATAGATAAAGATGGTATAATAGTTAATCTTGTTACAGGACCTATGAACGATGAAACCATGATAAAACAGATACAAGCAGCGCAAAAGTAGGAGAGGTGACGATGAAAGAAGTTTTAATAAAAGAACATGAAAGAATCGATGACCTTCAGTGCAAAGGACTTAAGATTATACAAAATCCCAAGGGGTTTTGCTTTGGAATAGATGCAGTACTTCTCAGTAATTTTTGTGAGATTAGCAAAAATGCCCTGGTTGTAGACTTGGGAACGGGAACAGGAATCATTCCCATACTTATAGCAGGAAAAAGCAGGGCTAAAAAAATATATGGAATAGAAATTCAAAATGAGGTTGCCGACATGGCCAATAGAAGCGTAAAGCTCAATAACTTAGAAGATAGAGTAAAAATATTAAATGAGGACCTAAAAAATACATTAAGCTTTATAGATGTCAATTCAGTAGATGTAGTTACTTCCAATCCTCCCTACATGAATGCGAAAAGTGGTCTTAAAAATCCAGAGGATTCAAAGGCCATTTCAAGGCATGAAATTAAATGTACATTAGAGGATATAATATATACAGCAAGTAGACTTTTAAAGCACAACGGGCACTTTTATCTAGTCCACAGGCCCCAGAGGTTGGTGGATATTATGTGTCTTTGTAGACAATATAAGTTAGAGCCAAAAAAAATAAGGTTTATTCATCCCAATAAAAATAAAAAGTCAAATTTATTATTATTAAAATGCATAAAGGCTGCAAAACCTGAGCTTAAGTTTATGAAGCCACTATACGTTTATAATGAAGAAGGAAGCTATACGGATGAAGTTTATGAGATATATGGTAAGGAGAGTATTGAAAAATAAAGGAGTAAAAATGTATGACAAAAACAAAGGGAAAACTTTATATCTGTCCAACGCCTATAGGAAACTTGGAGGATATAACCATAAGAACGCTAAATACATTAAAAGAAGTAGATTTAATAGCTGCAGAGGATACCAGACATACTATAAGACTATTGAATCATTATGAAATAAAAAAGCCTTTAACCAGCTACCATGAACATAATAAAGACAAAAAGGGTCCAGAGCTTGTAGAAAAGTTAAAGGCTGGAGAGAACATCGCTCTTGTAAGTGATGCGGGAATGCCGGGTATATCGGATCCTGGAGAAGATATGGTAAGGATTTGTATAGAAGAGGGCATAGATTTTGAAGTTTTACCTGGAGCAAGCGCAATTATTACGGCTTTGGTTGCGTCAGGGCTTTCAACGGAAAGGTTTTCCTTTGAAGGATTTTTGGATAGGAATAAGAAAAAGAGACGGGAAAGACTTGAAAAAATAAAGAGGGATGATAGAACCCTTATTTTCTATGAATCTCCCCATAGATTAACAGATAGTCTGAAGGATATGAAAGAGATTCTAGGAGATAGACTTGTGACGGTAGCTAGGGAACTTACTAAAAGGTATGAAGAGCTTATAAGAGGAAAGATTTCAGATGTAATAGAGCATTTTAAGGAAAATAACCCTAGGGGAGAATTTGTATTATTAATTGAGGGGAGGAGTAGTTTGGAAGAAAGCGATGAAGAAAAAAATAGCTGGGAAGATATATCTATACAGGATCATATTTTGATGTATATTAATAAAGGATTCACTAAAAAGGAAGCGGTAAAAAAAGTTGCAAAAGATAGGAACATGCATAAGCGTGAAGTATATAAATATAGTATAGATATTTAATAGCTTTCTATATGGTGACCTTGAAGGAAAAAAGGCCCCTATGAAGAATAATATATCGGGGAGTGATTATATTGAAATATAATAAAAATATGACAATTTCAGAAATTTTGTTCAGCAATTCCAAAACTATTGAGGTTATGCACAAATATGGGTTAACTTGTCTAAATTGTTTGGGTGCTGAAAGAGAAACCCTTGAAGAAGTAGCTAGAGCAAATGAGATCGATTTAGATAAAATGATAAAAGATCTAAATAATCTGGAAAAAGAAGATGCTTGTGTTTAAACTAACACAAGCATTAAAAATTACTTTGTATTTGCTATTTCTTCAAGACAGTTTGGACAAATGTTTTTCCCCTTAAAGTTTACATTGTCTTTGGCTTGTCCACAGAAAATACAAGCAGGTTCATATTTTTTTAGGATTATGTGGGATCCATCCACAAAAATTTCTAAAGCATCCTTTTCTCCGATATTTAGAGTTCTTCTTAACTCTATTGGAATTACAACTCTTCCTAGTTCATCTACCTTTCTAACTATTCCTGTAGATTTCATTACAAATCCTCCCTTTAGACTTTTTTCGACATATTTCAACATCTTTCACATTAAATAATACCAGAGCTACCAATAAAAGTCAACATAAATAAGAAATAAAAGAAAATGGAAAAGAGAGACAAAATATTAACAAATTCACAAAATTCTATGTAATTGACATACCGATTCAAAAAGTTTAAGATTAAATAAAGTTTAGGATTAAATCGGGCCTTATGATAGGGAGTGAAGAGTGGCATGCTCACCAATGAACTTATAAAAGAAGTAAGCAGAATAACTGATAAAGATATATATTTGACAGGAGGGGCTGTTAGAGACTATTTTTTAAAAAGAAAAATACAGGATTTGGATATTGTAGTAAATGGAGATTCAGTTAATCTTGCTAAAAAATTTGCAGATGCAAATGGCAAAAGCTTTATCTCATTAGGCCAAGAAATAGGAGTAACAAGGGTAGAATTTAAAGAAGAAAACCTTACAGTAGATTTTTCTACAATTAGGGGTGGAGATATCTACGAAGATTTATCCCACAGGGATTTCACAATAAATTCTATTGCCGTTAAGGTTGTCGATGGAAAGCTGGATTTTAGCAACGTAATAGATCCATTTAGGGGATTAGAAGATATAGAAAAGAGGCTTATAAAAGAAATTCGTAAAAACGTTTTCAAGGAAGATCCTCTTAGGATGCTGAGGGCTGTGAGGTTTATGTCGGAGCTTGGGTTTGACATTACTGAAAAAACTAATGAATTAATCAATAAAAACAGTCATAGAATAAAAGAAGTATCGGGAGAAAGAATATCCCGTGAGATATTTAAAATATTGGGTTATAAAAGGGCACACTACTACTTTAACCTCATGGACAAGTACCTCAATATACTAAACAAAATATTTCCTGAAATAGAGCCTATGAAAGAGGTTGGAAAATGCAAATATTACGTAGTGGATTCATGGACTCACTCCCTGTATACCATGAGGGTTATTGAAAACATTATTTATGCTGATGGATATTTTGAAGATCATTTAAGAAGGGCCTATGAAAATCATACAGCTCAGATGTACTCAAATGGTCATGCCAGAATTCAGCTTATAAAGCTTGCAGCACTTTTCCATGATATAGGAAAGCCTGGAGCAAGATGGGTAGATGAAACAGGCAGAGTTAGATTTAGAGGTCATGAAATAGTGGGCGAGGAGATAATGGCAGACATATCTGACAGATTAAAGCTCAGTAAAAAGGAAAAGATATTTTTGTGCAAGATGGTAAAAGAGCATATGTGGACCCTTAATCTTTATAAGACAAATGATGTAAGCGGAAGATCTCTATATGATCTTTTTAAAAATTTTGGAGAAGACACTCTGGACATTGTACTCATAGGTCTTGCCGATATAATATCTACAAGACAGCTACTTAATCCCAATGAAGAGATGGGAATGTACAAGGTACATGCAGAATATCTTGCAAATAACTATTTAACGAGATTTAAACAGCTGGAAGACATATCAGAAGTAATAAATGGAAATGATATATTGGAAAGATTTAATTTAGAGGACAAAAGAATCGTAGGAGAAATTCTGGATTCAGTTAAAAGAGCTATTTTCTTTGGAAAAATTCCTTTAGAAAAGGATAGGATACTAAGTTATATTGAGAATCATTTGTTATAGATACGGAAACTAAACAAGGAGCGACTTAGATGAATAATATTATCATGGTTGATTTTGACGGAACAATTACAAAGGAAGATACGTGTGTTTCTTCACTAAAAGAGTTTGCCACCCGGGACTGGAAACATATAGATGAAAAGTGGGTAGCTGGAGAGCTGTCTACCCGTCAGTGTAGTATAGAGCTTTATAAACTTATGGACTTTGATGAAGAGAGATTAAAGAGTTTTTTGGAAGATATAGAGATTGATGATTATTTTGTGCAGTTTGCTCAGCTTTGCGAAGAAAAAGGAATTGATATTTATATAGTAAGCGATGGTTTTGATTATAATATAAAGACGGTATTGGCTAAGTACGGACTGGATTATTTAAAACAGTATAGCAATGGTTTTAGATTTGATGAAGGCGGAAATTACAGTTTAACATTTCCCCATGAAAATAAGGATTGCGGGAAGTGTGGGACATGTAAGAGTAATATTTTTTATAATCTGAAGTCAAAAACTGATAAGATTATATATATAGGTGATGGATATTCAGACAGATGTGTGGCATCTAAAGTAGATATACTCTTTGCCAAGAGTTATCTTGCAGAGTACTGTGATAATGAAGGAATAGAATATATAGAATACGAAAGCTTTAAGGATATAATAGATTACTTAAAGGAATTTAGGGAGAGGCAGGAGTCGAAATAATTAAGAGCTTCTGCCTTGTGTTATAAAAGGATATGGATATTATAAAAAGGGGAAGGAACTTACAAGATAAAATACAAAATATATATTCATAAATTTAAAAAACAAGATAAGTAAGCTAATATGGATTGAGTTTGGGATTAAACATGTAATTGACGCAAATTATGTGATGACAAAAGAAGATATAGATAAAATTAACGAGAAAAGAGTATGAAAAAGATCTATAATTTTAAATGGAAGTTAAACAATTAGAACCTGTAACCTTTTTTATATTTTGAGTTAAAGGACAAGAAAATTCCTTGTCCTTACTTTATGCTACTCTTTTACTTTTGGAAAAAATACTTTGGATAAGATTTTTCATAAATAGACCTGCCTGAATAGCTGCAGCTATACTAGTTATCAGATCCCCAGTTTCACTTAAAGATGCCGAGGCAACTTCACTTTTTTCGGTTATGTTGTCAATTGTTCCCCTAACTGCCTTGACGTCGTGGGACACCTCGCCTGTAATGTCATCGATATTCTTTGCTATAGAAGGTATTTCTTCCAACGTCTTTTTAATATTTTCTTTGTTGCTAGAAACTACTTCCTTAACCTCTTTTAACGTATCATTAAAATTCTTTAAAACCAGTATTATGTAGATAATCAGCACCAGTAAAGCTACCCATAAAAGTATTAAGCCTAGATCGGCAAGAGAAATAGTTACATTCATATTAGAATCACTCCATTAAATAGTTTTGTTTTTTTTAAGTCTAAATTTAAGTGCCAGATAAAATAACTCTGGCACTTAAAATATACATCCTATCAAAATTCTATAAGAGATATTAATTTTCCTTCTTATCATTGTTATTTTCTTTAAGCTTTTCTTCAATTTTCTCAGCAGCTTTATTTAGTTCAGATTTTCCTTCATTAACTACTTTTTTAATTTCATCTTGGAATTCCTTTTTTTCCCTGGTAAAAAAGTCTTTAGCTTCAGTGACTTCCTTTTTTACCCATTCAACTGACTGTGAAATTTCATCATTTACTTTAGATTTAATCTCTGCCAATTCATTTTCAAGATTGTTTTTTACTTCATTAGCATTTTTCTTAATCTTTTCTCTGGTGTTTTTTCCTGAATCAGGAGCCGTTAGGATTCCAGCAATACCCCCTATGATACTTCCTATTACAGCACCTACGGCTGTTCCGATTGTGAGACCCTTTTTCAGATTTTCTTGGGCCCGTAGCTCTGCCTTCTTTTTAAAACAGAACATCTAAATCCCCCCTAAAAAGTAACTTACTGTATTAACATTATTTACCCTAAAATCTGAAGATAAAAACATTAATAAGTTTGTATATGATATAAAATCTATTTTTAAAATTATATGCAATTATCATCAAAATAATTAGTTTTTGTCCTGAAAAATGATTTTTATATACATTTAAAGTGTATAATTATAATAGAATATTCAAGGGGAGGTATTATATATTATTATGGACCATAAAATGTATATAAATGGTGAATGGATAGAGGCAGATAGCGGTGAATATTTTGATGTCTTAAATCCTGCCAACGGGGATGTAGTAGGAAGAGCTGCAAAAGGTGGAAAAAACGAAACAGAAAGAGCTATAACTGCAGCTCACGATGCCTTTGAGAGCTGGACTGAGCTTCCGGCCCAGGAAAGGAGTATCTATCTGAGAAGATGGTTTAAACTCATAATGGAAGAAAAAGAGGAAATAGGAAGGATCATGACCCTTGAGCAGGGCAAGCCCCTTCAAGAGGCTATAGGAGAAGTAAAGTATGCTGCAAGCTTTGTAGAGTGGTATGCAGAGGAAGGAAAAAGGGTATACGGTGAGACTATACCGGCCTCTTTTGAGAACAAAAGAATACTGGTACATAGACAACCGGTAGGAGTAGTAGGAGCGATAACGCCATGGAATTTTCCTGCGGGAATGATCACGAGAAAAATAGCTCCTGCTTTAGCAGCTGGTTGTACTGTAGTAATAAAGCCTGCATATAATACACCTCTTACGGCGGTAAAGCTTTTTGAACTGTTAGATAGGGCTGGTTTTCCAAAGGGAGTTGCCAATCTTGTAATTGGAGAAGCTAAGGAAATAGGAAATTCACTTATGGAAGATTCTAGAGTTAGAAAGATTACCTTCACAGGCTCAACGGAGGTTGGAAAGCTTTTGATGGCTCAGGCTGCAAAAACTGTAAAAAACATATCATTGGAGCTTGGAGGTCACGCACCGCTAATAGTATTTGATGATGCAGATCTTGATAAGGCAGTAGAGGGTGCATTAGTTTCCAAGTTTAGAAATGGCGGACAGGTATGTATAGCTACGAATAGGATATATGTTCACAAAGATATAGAAGAAAAGTTTTTAGAAAAACTGGTTTCTAGAGTGAAACAGCTAAAGGTAGGAAATGGCCTTGAAGATGGAGTAGATATAGGACCCGTTATCAATAAGGATGGATATGAAAAAATAAATGAGCATATAGAGGACGCAGTATCTAAGGGCGCAAAGGTTGAGACAGGAGGCAAAGGAAGACATGAAGGAGGACATGAGGAAGCCGGTTATTTCTTTGAGCCTACAGTCATATCCTCTATAAATGATGACATGTGCATTATGAAAGAAGAAACCTTTGGTCCTGTAGTTCCTGTAACAACCTTTGAGACAGAGGAAGAAGTAATAAGATTTGCCAATGATACAAACTACGGCTTGGCAGCCTATTTGTTTACTGAGAGTCTGTCAAGGGGCTTAAGAGTAAGTGAAAAGTTGGAATATGGAATAGTGGGACTAAATGACGGCAAGCCATCTACTGCCCAGGCACCCTTTGGAGGATTTAAGGAAAGTGGTATTGGTAGAGAGGGAGGAAGATTTGGTATAGAAGAATTTTTAGAAGTTAAATATATATCCATAGGGTTATAAATTATCCCGCAAAGTTGAATCTTAAAGTTACTTAATTATATTTTATAGGAGGTAATATTGTTTATGTTTAAAGACATAGCTTACAATGAGTATTCCAAAGAGATGCTGGAACAGTTACAAAAAGGAGCATTTCTTACGGTAAAGAATGGTGAAAAGTTGAATACCATGACTATAGGATGGGGAACTATAGGATTTATATGGAACAAACCCATATTTACAGTACTGGTACGTTATTCCAGGCATACCTATGACATGATTAAGGATGCTGATGAATTTACAGTAAGCGTGCCGCTAAGTAAGGATATGAAAAAGGAACTGGCCGTATGTGGTACTAAGTCAGGAAGGGAAATAGATAAATTTAAGGAATGTAATTTAACTGCCGAAAAGGGGAAAGTGATTGATACTCCAATAATAGGGGAATGCGATCTCCACTATGAGTGTAAGATTGTCTACAACCAGGTTATGGAACCAGCACTACTTGATAAAAATATAAGAGAAGCTAAATATCCAAACAAAGACTTCCATGTTCTTTACTATGGAGAGATAGTGGCAAGTTATTTAAAGAAATAACAGATTTATAAGTATAAAAAATAAGAGGGGACAGTTAAATCGTCTCCTCTTATTTTTGCTAAGTTAAACACTTTATGTGAAAAATTGTAACTTAGATAACAGGTTTCGTTAAAAATGGGATTTCCCGTAATAAGAACCTTTTTATTATTTCTTACTATAGTAGACATTTTAGTTACTTGTTTTTTTGTTCTAAAACCATTAGAGCAACACTTTTGTCGAAAAAATTTTTCTCAACAAGTGTTTTGAGATGCATACCTACAACTTCTTCTCTACGGATATCTGTTATTCGAGTAAAGGCTTTGTTTACATCTATGGTATAGCCATTGCCGTCGGCAATGTACAGTCCGTCATATAAGGAATTGCTTATTGCATCTAGGGTGAGTGTCTTTTTGGAATAATTTTTATTTTCGTTTAATACAGTTTCAAGTTTAGTTTGGTGGTGCCATATACTAGGCTCCTTTACTTTAGCCTGATTTATATTATGACGCTTTATCAGCTTATTTAGAAAAGCATCTATGCTCAACCCGGCTTTTTTGGCCATGCTTTCTATTTCAGTTTTAAGTACACTACTAATTTCTATAAAACACTTTTCTTTAGACATATAAGTTTCCTCCTAGAGGGCCTATATTAGATAAGAGGGGCAAATTAACTGTCCCCTCTTAAATATCTGGATATCCTACTTTGAATTTTTTATCATTTATTTTTATACTTCGTGCTTCTATAAACATGGATGAATTAAGGAGTTCTACAGCAAAGTTTGGAAGAGAAACGTCTTCAGGGCTTAATTCATCTTCAGACACATCGATATTTACAAATTCACCTACTCCATTTTTATAATATCCAATGGAATTTAAGTGAGTATAATCAAAACAAGGCTTTTTAACTAAATCACCTTCTTCGTTTACAATGTAAAAAGAAAAGACTTCTTCAAAAACCACCTTGAATTTATTATTAGGACTATTTTGTTTTGTTTTTATATCCATTGAGATGATGTCTTTGAGAATGTTTATATCCATTTTTTCAATAGAGCTTTGATTTAGACTGTGTAGAAGGAGTTCTAATTTTGAATCTGTCATTATTATCACGTCCTCTTATGCTTTAATTACTACTCAATTCTATTTGTACCACAACAGTATCTATAATTCAATAGTAAAATACAACTTGTTTATAGAGCTATGTCATAATATTTACAGACTTTTATACATATAATTTTATATCTTATACTTATCTCAGCGGAGGATTTTATGATAAATGTAATCTGGTTTTTTATGATTATTGTAGGAATAGTGGTTTCCATTATAAATGGTAAACTGGAAATGATTAATGAAGTAGTTTTAAAAAATACGGAGGACGCAGTAATCTTTGCTATAGGGCTTGCGGGGATCATGGCCACATGGCTGGGATTGATGAAAATAGCGGAGAAATCTGGCCTTATCAATTCCATAGGAAAACTTTTAAGACCTCTCATGAGACTGATGTTCCCTAGTATACCTAGAGAACATCCGGCCATAACGGCAATCGTTATGAATATAGTTGCCAACATGTTTGGAGCAGGCAATTCCGCTACAGCCCTAGGTCTTAAGGCTATGGAGGAGTTACAGAGCCTCAATGCCAATAAGGATACTGCAACCAATGCCATGGCTATGTTTTTGGTGATAAACATGTCATCTATACAGCTTATTCCTCTTACAGTACTAAAAATAAGAACCGATGCAGGGTCGGTGAATCCAACTGAAATAATTGGAACAACCTTAGTGGCAACCACGATATCAACAATTACAGGTGTTTTGGTCTGCAAGATATTCGAAAGGAAGTAGATCTATGTATAAAATATTAAGTATCATATCAATAGGTTCTATTCCATTTATTATAACTGTAATACTTGTTCATGGTTACATTAAGGGAGTTAAGCTATACGATGCTTTCGTAGAGGGTGCAGGAGAAGGATTTAAAACCTCTGTAAAAATAATGCCCTATTTAATTGCCATATTTCTTGGAATAGGAATTTTTAAAGAGTCAGGTGCTCTAGAGCTTTTTTCAAAGGTTTTTGCAACTCCCGGAAGACTGATTGGTTTACCACAGGAGTTAATACCCCTTGCTATTTTAAAGCCCATATCGGGAAGCGGTTCCCTTGCTATGGTTAAGGAATTGGTATATACCTACGGACCCGATACTTTCACAGGGAGGCTGGCATCAACAATGATGGGATCGACAGAAACTATATTTTATACAATGGCATTGTATTTTGGAACCATAGGAGTAAAAAAATCAAAGCATACACTTCTCTGTGCATTGATATCTCATTTAGCAGGGATAATTGCAGCGATTATGGTGTGCAAAATAGTATTTAATTAGAGGAAATTGTAGCACATGCCAAAATTAATTTGTGAAATCATTTGATTATATTTTAAAGAAACTTGACAAAACATGCATATTTTTATATATTTTATACTATAATAATATATTATCAATAAATGTATTTAAAGGTTATGATGGGAAGAGTAGGTATGTTGTCTTAGTTTCAGAGAACCGGGAAAGGTGAAAGCCGGTACTGAGACATATGCTGAAGATGGCCCCTGAACTGTCTGTCTGAAACTTTAGTAGGCCAGGCCGGATTTGCATCCGTTATAAATGCAAGGTGATTACATGTCACTTAGTGAGTTCATTATGGCGACATAATGATGAAGTAGGGTGGTAACGCGAGACAAGCCTCGTCCCTTTTAGGGGATGAGGTTTTTTGTATTGAAATAGAAAGAAGGATAATTAAAAAAATTAAACTAAATACAAACTTAAACTAACTCGCCTCGCTAGTTCCTTATAGATATCCTTCAATAATCCTCTTCAGGCTCCGTAGAAGAGCTGTTTTAATAGAAAAGATTTAGAGGTAAAAATAGCTCTTCAAAGTCGCTTCGGAGGAAACATTGAAGGATATTTAAAGCTATACTGTTAGAGTAACTAGCACAAGAGATTAAATTAGAGGAGGAATGAAAATGAGTAAAGGAAGATTTTATATTACGACCCCTATATATTATCCAAGCTCAAAGCTTCATATAGGGCACACCTATACTACTGTAGCAGCAGATGCAATGGCCAGGTTTAAGAGGCTTACAGGGTACGATGTCAAGTTCTTGACTGGAACTGATGAGCATGGTCAGAAGATTGAAGAAGTGGCAAAGGAGCATGGAGTATCTCCAAAGGAATATGTTGATAAGATAGTAGACGGAATTAAAAAACTTTGGGAAACTATGGAGATTTCCTATGACATCTTTATCAGAACTACCGATGAATATCATGAAAGAAGAATACAACAGATTTTCCAAAAACTTTATGAAAAGGGAGATATATATAAAAGCCACTACGAAGGTTGGTATTGTACACCTTGTGAATCCTTCTGGACGGAGACACAGTTAAAGGATGGAAAGTGTCCTGATTGCGGTAGGGATGTGGAACTTACTCAAGAAGAGGCATACTTCTTTAAACTTTCCAAATATCAAGATAGATTAATAAAGCTTTTTGAAGAAAACCCTGAATTTTTGCTTCCTGAATCAAGAAAAAATGAAATGATAAGCAACTTTTTAAAGCCTGGGCTTGAAGATCTATGCGTGTCTAGGACATCCTTCGACTGGGGAATAAAGGTCCCCTTCGATGAAAAACATATTATATACGTATGGTTTGATGCCGTATGCAACTATATAACAGCATTAGGATATCCGGAAATACAGGAAGAAGATTATAAGAAGTTCTGGCCTGCAGATGTACAGCTGGTAGGTAAGGAGATAGTAAGATTCCATACTATAATTTGGCCTGCAATACTTATGGCCCTTGATATTCCCATACCTAAAAAAGTATTCGGACACGGATGGATACTGCTTGAAGGCGGCAAGATGTCGAAATCAAAGGGTAATGTGGTAGATCCTGTAGTACTTGTAGAAAGATATGGAGTAGATGCCCTTAAATACTTCTTACTTCGTGAGTACTCCTTTGGACAGGATGGACTATTTACAAATGAAGTGTTGCTAAACAGGATAAATTCAGACTTGGCAAATGACCTTGGAAACCTAGTGAGTAGAACAATAGCAATGATAGAAAAATATAACGGAGGAATAATACCTAAGCCAAAAACCAAGGGTGAGTATGATGAAGACCTTGAAAATTTAGCAACTTCTGTTTGGTCTAAAGTAGAAGAAAGAATGAACAAACTAAATTACAGCGGTGCTTTAGAGGAGATATGGAAGCTTGTTGGAAGGACAAATAAATATATAGATGAGACCACTCCTTGGATTTTAGCTAAGGATGATGAAAATAAAGACAGACTTGATACAGTTCTTTATAACCTTGCTGAATCTATAAGAATCATATCAGTACTTATCCGGCCCTTTATGGATAAGACGGCAAGAAAGATATGGGTGCAGCTTGGCATAGATGAAGGTCAGGGCACAGGCTGGGAGGATATTATGGAGTTTGGAAAGCTTGAGTCCGGAATTAAAGTACACAAACAGCCTCCTTTATTCCCTCGTATTGATGTGCAAAAGGAACTGAAAGAGCTTGCTGGCAATAACAAAAATACTGAAAAAAATGAATCTAAAAACCAAAAGAAAGAAAATAAGAAGTCTAAGAAAAAGAAAGAAAAAGATCAGATATCAATTGACGATTTTGCAAAGATTGACTTAAAGGTTGCAGAGGTTATAGAGGCTAAAGAGCATCCTAATGCAGATAAGCTATTGGTGCTGCAGCTTAAGGTTGGAGATGAGACAAGGCAGGTAGTATCAGGTATAGCTGAGCATTATAAACCACAAGAATTAGTAGGTCAAAAGCTGATACTTGTAGCCAATTTAAAACCTGTAAAACTTAGAGGGATAGAATCACAAGGAATGATTTTAGCGGCAAGCACTAAGGATAAGCTTACACTAGTTACAGCAGATATTGAAAGTGGAACTACAGTGAGTTAATATATGGCTAGCAGCAGTAGCTGCTGGCTATAATTTTTAATAACAGGAGAGATAGGTGACGGGTAACGGGTGACTGGAAAGAACCAAAAGATTGACCTAAACTCAGCATCTAACGCCCAATGCCTAGCGCCTAACACCCAGTACCTAGTGTCCAAAGGCCTGACCCTAGCCGAGTAGCGAAAAGCGAATAATTAGACTCTAAAGATTGGCCTGAATTTGCTAAGAGTCAAGAGCTAACAAATACTTCGCCAGACGCATTTATTCTTGTATAGGCATTAAATGATTTGATATATTAAACATAGGAGGGATATATATGTTGTTTGATTCCCATGCCCATTTAGATGCTAGGAGATTTGATAAAGATAGGGATGAAGTTATAAAAAGAGCCAAGGAAAATGGCATATCATATATAATGAATCCTGGAGCCGATTTTGAAAGCTCAGTAAAGTCGATAGAACTTGCAGATAAATATGATATGATTTATGCAGCGGTGGGAGTTCATCCCCATGAAGCGAAAACTATGGATGATATGATGCTTGAGCTTTTGAAAGGGATGACTAAAAAGCCAAAGGTTATGGCAATTGGAGAAATCGGATTGGATTATCACTATGATCATTCACCTAGGGAGATTCAGAGGGAGTGGTTCAGAAAACAAATTAGACTTGCTAAAGAAGTGAATCTACCTATTATTATTCATGATAGGGAAGCAAATCAGGATGTGATGAATATACTAAAAGAGGAAAAGGCCTTTGATACGGGGGTTTTAATGCACTGCTATTCTGGAAGCGCAGAGCTGGCAAAACAATATGTAAAGCTGGGAGCCTATATTTCCATTGCAGGGCCTGTTACATTTAAAAATGCCAGAAAGACCGTAGAGGTTGTTAAAACTGTGCCTATAGATCACCTAATGATAGAAACCGATTCACCTTATTTAACTCCTGTTCCCCATAGGGGCAAAAGGAACGAGTCAGGTTATGTTAGATTTGTAGCCGAAAAGATAGCAGAGATAAAGGATATGTCCTTTGAAGAAGTAGCACGGCAAACTACGGAAAATGCTAAAAAGTATTTTGGAATAGAATAAGTCGAAAAAAGAAAATTTCCCGGGAAATATGTTAAAATCTGTTGCTTAACTTTTATAGGAGAAAGGTTCCTTGGTTGTCGGTTGATGGTTATAAATAATAGGAAACTACAGCAAAAAATTGCAGTCATAAAGCAAAGTAAATTCAAGGGATGCAAAAAATTACAAACTTTTACCAGTTAAATATTAAAAAGGCTAACAGCTAACTGCTGACCGCTCATGGCAAAAAGGTGACAACTACGAACTATTAACTACGAACCAACAAATGCGTCGAAGACGCCTTTGTTCATAAGTCATTCTCTTTTCTTTTTACCTCTATATTTTTAAATTACAAGCTGTTTACATGTAACCAATATATGTCCTGCTGAATACTATATAAGTATTGTGTCAATAATAGCATAATAAAAATTACCATTAATATAATTGACATAGGGGTTTTTTTAGTATAGACTAATGTCGATTAAATTAAATCTTACTTACAGAACCCCCACTAATTATATGTGGGGGTTAAGTTTAAGTGAAACCTTGAAATATAGATTCATGAGGTCTAATGTTCATAAGGAGGAATAAAAATGAAGCAGTTTTTTAAGCTGCAAAAAATATTTAAGGACAAAAGAATGATCTTGGTAATTGTTATTTTGCTATTGCTAGGAGCTTTATCCATTGAAACAGTATTTAGCAAGGAGATAAGGATAAGGGATAGAGGAAAGGAAATAACAATTACTACGATATCTTTTAGTGTGGATAGTGCGTTGGAAAAAGCGGGAGTTAAACTGGAAAAATACGATAGACTAAATATAGATAAAGATGCACCTCTTGAAGATGGAATGGTAATAGAAGTAAAAAGGGCTTTTCCTGTAACAATTAATGTAGATGGAGAAAAACTTAACGTATCGACTGTAAATAACAGGGTAAAGGACATATTAGATCAGTATAATATAAAATTAAATGAAAAGGACAGAACCGAGCCTAAACTAGACGAAGAAATTGCAGCAAATGGCACTATAAATGTTATTAGAGTCAGGGAAGAAATAACAAAGGAAGAGATAGAGATTCCATATAAAGCTGTTATAAAATTTAATGATGAAATGGCTGCCGACAAGGTTAAAAAGGTGAAAGAAGGAGAGAAGGGAAAAAAGGAAGTAGAATATAAGGTAGTTTATGAAAATAATGTAGAGGTATCTAGAGAAGTTTTAAAAGAAACGATACTAAAAAAGCCAGTAGATGAAGTTGTTGAAAAGGGAGCAGAAAATTATCTGGTAGCTTCCAGAGGAAAAGTGGTAAGATATAAAAAGGCCCTCATAATGAGTTCGACGGCCTATGACCTTTCCTATGAAAGCTGCGGAAAAACTCCTGATCATCCTGAATATGGAATAACATACAGCGGAACAAGGGTAAGACCCGGAGTAGTTGCCGTTGACCCGAAGGTAATCCCTTTAGGATCAAAGCTATATATAGAATCTTTAGACGGAACCAAGGACTATGGCTTTGCATCTGCTGAAGATACGGGAAGTGCAATAAAGGGTAATAAAATAGACCTTTATATGGAAAACCGTAAGGATGCTTTAAGATACGGTCGAAGGAAGGTTAAGGTCTACATATTAGAATAGAGGAAGAGGTAATGATTATGGTAGTTAAGGAAGTAATAGTTGTTGAAGGAAGAGATGATGCTGCTGCCGTTAAAAGGGCAGTTGATGCGGAAATAATTATTACCCATGGATTTGGAATAACTAAGGAGACAATGAGGAGAATAGAATTTGCCCAAAGTAGAAAGGGTGTTATAATATTTACGGATCCCGATTTTGCTGGAGAAAAAATCAGGAATAAAATTTCATCCTCTATAAAGGGCTGTAAGCATGCTTTTTTACCTAGAGAAGAGGCTGTAAAGGACGATGATATTGGCATAGAAAATGCTTCTCCAGAAAGCATAAGAGATGCCTTATCTAAGGTAAGAAGTCAGCCTGGCGTAAAGAATACAGTTTTTAGCAAAAGAGATCTGATTTTAAATGGTCTGAGCGGATCTCCAAACTCATCTGAAAGAAGAAGTGCTTTAGGGAAAATACTTGGAATAGGCTATGGTAACTCAAAGCAGTTTCTAAACCGACTAAACAATTATGGAATTACTAGACAGGAGTTTGAAGAGGCCTTGAAAAAACTATAGAAAAGTAGGGATAGGATGGATAAATTAGTATCTCCCAGGAGAACAAAGGAAATAATCGATAAATATGGATTTCGATTTTCCAAAAGCCTGGGACAAAACTTTTTAATAGATGAAAATATAATATATAAGATACTTGACGGTGCAGAGATAAGTGAAAATGATTTAGTATTGGAAGTGGGGCCGGGCATTGGTACCCTTACTCAATATCTAGGAGACAGGGCTAGGAAGGTATTGGCCATTGAAATAGACAAGACATTGATTCCCATATTAGGTGAAACTCTGTCAGAATATGAAAATATAGAGCTAGTGCATGGAGATGTATTAGAGATTGACCTAAATCAACTAATAAATGAAAAATTTGCAGGAGAAAAAGTTAAGGTTGTATCAAATCTTCCCTATTATGTGACAACTCCAATCATAATGAAGTTTTTGGAGGATGAGGTTCCCGTAACTGACATAGTTGTAATGGTGCAAAAAGAAGTAGCAGATCGACTTAAGGCTTCTCCTAACACAAAGGATTATGGGGCCCTTTCAGTAGCAGTTCAGTACTACTGTGAGCCTGAAATTATTACAAAGGTTCCAAGAGCGGTATTTATACCTCAGCCCAACGTAGAGTCTACTGTGATACGGCTTAAGGTTCTTGATAGACCGAGGGTAAACATAGATAATAGAAAGCTCTTTTTTAAGGTAGTAAAGGCCTCTTTTGCTAAAAGGAGAAAGACTCTGCTTAATTCCTTATCTATGGGTACCCTTGGATTAGATAAAAAGGATATTAAAGAGGCTCTAAGCCTTAGTGAAATAGATTCTAAAAGAAGAGGAGAAAGTTTAGCTATTGAGGAGTTTGCCCTTTTAGCAAATAACATAAATAAAATAATAAAGGAAAAACCTGAGTCTTAAATAAGATTCAGGTTTTTTCATTTAAAAGTGAACTATTTGAGAGAACAAACATATATTAGTATTAAATGGGTATTTTGAAAGGAGGCTAATAATGTCTAGTAGTAGGAGGTACAAGAGGTATTTCATAATACTGGAGAATGAAGATACGGGATTTGAAAACAAAGAGAAAAAAATCCCTAAAGGATACGCTAAAATAGAGGTAAGAAGCGGTAAAGGAATGCTCAATGTTTACGTACAGGATCTAAAATTTTTTGAAGATGGAAAATATATTTATAGAAACTACCTGATAAGTACAAAGGGTAGAGAGAGTATCTGTGTGGATACGGGGCCCTTTGTAATAGATGAAAGAGGTAGAGGAGAGATCACAAAAAAACTTAACCCTGAAAATGTTGAAGAAAGTGGAAAAGCTATAGAAGATTTTAATGTAATAGCAGTAGTGGCAGAGCTTATAGAGGGTTCAGGAGAGAAGGATAAGGTTTTAGCTCCGTTGGTAGGATATATTGACAAGGAAAAGGTTGAATGGAAATCGGCATTTGATAAAAAAGAAGAAAATGTGAAAGTTGATGATGAAAAAGATCATGAAGAAGAAACAAGTGAAGAGGTAGAAGATGAAATAGAGTTAGATGAAGAATATAAAGAAAAGTATGAAAAAATTATTAAGGTGATAGAAGAGGGTTCTAATCAACTTTACAAGGAAGAAAAGAAGGAAAATGAGAGTAAAGATGAAGAAAGTAAAAGTAAACAAAAAGCTGAGGATAATAGAGAGAAAGATGATGAGGTAGAAGATGAAAAAGTGGAGGAATACACTGAAGAAAAGGAAGAAGAATGCTTAGCAACTGAATGTATAGACTCCCTGGAAAAAGATGAGAATCAACAGGAAAATTATGAAACTCAGCATGAAAGTTACAAAGGAGATTATAGCCAAAATGAGTATGGAGAGTTTAAACCGAATATTGATGGAGTTTCTAAAGAAGAATATAGAGAAGAATATGGAAGAGAACATAAAGAAGAACATAATGGAGAGTATCACGAAGAATATGAAACAGAACATGAAGGGGAATTTAAAGAAAAGTATCAGGAAGAAGCTAATAGAAGACATGAAAAAGAAGTAAATCGTGATTTCAGAGGCTGTGGACGCAGAAGACACCACTTATATAAACAGCCATATGTCGGATATAATACATATCCTGCAATGGTTTACAGAAACATAAGAGAGATGTTGAAGCGTTATGAGAGAATCAAGCCCTTTGAAAAGGGACCTGAAGACTGTTACTGGTGGAAAATGAACTATAATAAGCAAAACATGTATACAGGATTTTTACCATTTTTCGGATATATATTAAGTCTTTATCATTATAATCCATATATCAGTTATATGAATAATTGTACGAATTTAATGCATAAGTATGGACACTATATCTTTGGAATATGCTATGATAAGGATAGAGAACCTCGATACTATGTGTATGGTGTACCTGGAAGATATTTATATAAAGAACAACCCTTTAGAGGTATGACAGGATTTGTATACTGGCATCCTATGGAGGATAAGAAGGCTGAAAAGGGTGATTATGGATATTGGCTGCTCTATATAGATATAAAGACAGGAAACGTTGTTTTTCCAATGAAACCTACAATTCCACCTATGTATTAGATGTATTAGAAAAAGGCGTCTTTGACGCCTTTTAAGTTACATGTTCCATGTTGTAAGTTTTGAGGTTAATTCTTTTAGTATAAAGTTGCGGTTAAGATATTTGGGGCAAGAAGCAAAGGCACTTTTGTTTCAAAAAATTATAGGCGTCAAAGGGAGCAAATTCAAATGACGTGATAAATTTCAAACTTCTACCAGTTAGGTATTTGAAAAAGAGCTAATAGCAAAAAGGTTAAATTTATTAGGATTTTGAGAATCCTTCTGTCTCATGTGAAGATTTATTGCTTTATATAAATTAAGATAGAGGTAGCAACAAACACTTCAAAATCGCTCAGAAGGAAACCTCAAAATCCCTAGAGTAATATAAATTCAATCTTAAATTTGTTTATCTATAGGAAAGCCCCTAAAGAATGACCTGGATTTACCAAGAGCTAGGAGTTAAGAGCTAAAAAAGCGTCGTCAGACGCCTTTTTTCATTTTACCAGTTCATATGACCAGTCTTCAATCCCTCCTGCGAGTACGTAAACTCTTGAAAACCCATTATTTGCCATAGCTTTTGCAATACTTTCACTTTTTTTGCCGTTATAGCAATAAACTAGATACACCTTTTGTTTATCAAAACTAGAATATTTGTCTTTTACGATTTTATAGGGCATTAAAATCGCCTGGGGAATGTGACCTTCTAAATATTCTTCTTCACCCCTCACATCAAGAACAGTTAGGTTATCATTTTTACTAATGAGTACCTTGGCCTGTTCAGGTGAAATTTTATTATAGGTGTATTTCAAGTTTTGGGAAAAAGTCTCGCTGGACTTTGATAAGGTTACTAAAAGTATAATACCTATTATCAAAGCTATAAGAATGGCGAGGGCTATATATAACTGTCTTCTCTTGATTATTAAAACCTTCAACATTCTACCACCTCTCATCTTCATCATACTAATAATATATTTATAATGGGACGATTTTATTACTTTAATTTACATACTGAGGTATAATAAAGAGGCGGTAGATATACAATTATATTACATTAAAATTTTTTATAAATATTTCTTTGATAAATAGGAAGTTTCGAAGGTCTAAGTGTAGTTCTTTTTCATTGTCGTATAAGTTTTTATGAATATAAAATGTAACCTCATTTAAACGACATGATATAAAATCTTGAAGTCTATCTGGTTTGCCCGTCAAAACTGAGGGTAAGAAGGGTCTTCCTCAACATATCTTCAGTTTTACTGAGTCTATTGTCACATTGTTTATATTTTTTCTAGATAAATATTTTATGAGTGTATCACTCAATACTATTTTCATTTTTGCCTCCTAGAAATCTAAAATACATTCCTATACAAACATTATACCATGCTTTAAAAGACTAAATTTAAAAAAATTTTATGTTTAATATTGACAGACTGTTAACAAAAGAGTAATATAATATGTAGAAACCCCCACCCAGGAGGGGGGTGAATGTATAGAAAGGAAGGGAATAATTTGTATACGGAAAAGGACATTATCAATGATGTTTTACTCAAGGATAGAGAAGCAGAAAAGATATTTAAAAAATTCGGAATCAGATGCTTTGGTTGAGGCGGTGCACTATATAAGAGCATTGGATATGCTTGTGAAATTTATAATGTAGATTCAGAAAAATTACTTAAAGAACTAAATAATAGGGGGAAATAAAATGATGAATCAAAAAGTTCTAGTTATCGGAGCTGTGGCAGCTGGAACTAAGACTGCTGCAAAGCTCAAGAGGGAAAATCCAAACTTTGATATTACTGTAATTACAAAGGATGAGTATATTTCCTATGCTGGATGTGGACTACCCTACTATATAGGGGGAGTAATAGAGGAAAAGAAAGAGTTAGTTGTAAAAACTCCAGAGGATTTTAAACTTATTACGGGTATAGATGTCTTAATCAATCATGAAGCCATTGATATAGATAAGGAAAACAAAAAAGTTAAAGTAAAGGTTCTAGCTACAGGAGAAGTAAAGGACTTTCATTACGATAAGCTCGTTATTGCAACAGGAGCGTCTCCATTTGTTCCACCGATAGAAGGAATAGACCTTGAGAGAGTATTTACCCTGAGAAGAGTAGAAGACGCTTTAGCCATAAGAGAGGCGGTAGAAAGTGGAGAGATAAAAAAAGCAGTGGTAGTAGGTGGCGGGTTTATAGGACTTGAAACTGCAGAAAATCTGTTTGATAGAAATATAGAAGTATCAATAGTAGAGCTTGCTCCTCATATACTACCAGGTTTTGATGAAGAGATAGCATTGTATGCTCAAAATTATATGACTGAAAAAGGAGTTAATATATTAACATCTGAAAAAGTTGTATCCATAAAGGGAAAAGGTAAAGTAGAAAAAGTAGTTACTGACAAAAGAGAAATTGAAGCTGACTTGGTAATAATGTCAGTGGGAGTTAAACCAAACGTAGGTTTAGCTAAAAAGCTTGGCATAGAAATAGGAACTACGAGGGCAATAAAAGTAAATCAACATATGGAGACTAATATACCCGATGTTTATGCTGTAGGTGACTGTGCTGAAACTACAAACCTTATTACAGGCAAACCTGCTTGGTATCCTATGGGATCTACCGCTAATAAGATGGGTAGAGTTGCAGGTATCAATATGAATGATCCTGAAGAAAAGGATTCACTAAAGGGCGTTTTAGGAACTACAGTAGTTAAGTTATTCGGATTAAATGCAGCTAAAACTGGTCTTTCTGAAAGGGATGCAAAAAAGGAAGGTTATGACGTGGTAAGCGTTATAGTACCGGGAAATGATAAGGCTCACTACTATCCGGGATACAGAATGATTATCACTAAACTTATAGCTGATAAAAATACCCATAAGGTATTGGGTGCCCAAGTAATAGGAGAAGGTGTGGTAGATAAGCCTATAGATATTATTGCTACAGCTATAACCCTTGGAGCTAAGGTTGAAGATTTAGAAAAGCTGGATTTGGCATATGCTCCCCCATTCTCAATGGCAATGGCAACTACAATAGTTGCAGCTAATGTACTTCTAAACAAGCTGAAGGGCAAAATAGAAACTATATCTCCAGTCCAACTTAAGGATAAACTTGATGAGGTAGTTGTGCTGGATGTAAGGGATGAAGCTTCTAACATGATATGTTCAATTCCAGGTTGTATTAACATATACTCTGAAGAGTTGTCAATGAAGGCTGAGGAGCTGGATAAGAATAAGGAAACTGTCCTAGTATGCAAAATAGGCAAAAACGCATACCTTTCATACCTACAGCTTAAGGAGATGGGCTTTAAGAATGTAAAGGTGCTTGAAGGTGGCATGGCTGCCTATCCGTATAAAACAGAATAAGATAATATAGACAATAAAGTTCAAGGTTTAATTTATTAGGATTTTGAGAATCCTCCTGGCCTATGTGAAGATTTGCCCTCTTCAAATAAAAGATAGAAGTAGCAACAAATACTTCAAAAATACTCAGAAGGAAACCTCAAAATCCCTAGAGTAATATAAATTGAATTTTAAAGATGTTCATCTATATTTTAAATTTGGAGGGATTAATATGGCAGAAATAAATTTAAATTGTAAAGGACTTCAGTGCCCAGGACCTATTATGCAAGTGTTTAAGACGGCTAAGGAAGCAAAATCAGGAGATGTAATCAATGTGAAAGTTACTGACAGAGGATTTGCAAAGGATATTCAGGCTTGGTGTAAAAAGACAGGAAACGAATTGTTAGAGCTTAATGAAGGTGAAACAGAAATAAGTGCAAAAATCAAAGTCAAATAAAATAGAGGTGAAACTATGACAGATAAAAAGACTATGATAGTCTTTAGCGGCGACCTGGATAAAGTCATGGCGAGCTTTATCATAGCTAATGGAGCAGCAGCCATGGGAAATGAAGTAACCATGTTCTTTACCTTCTGGGGCTTAAATGCTCTTAGAAAGGCTAAAAAAGTTAAGGTTAAAAAAGATTTCATGGAAAAAATGTTCGGTTGGATGATGCCAAGGGGTGCCGAAAAGCTTGGACTATCTAAAATGAATTTTGGCGGAATAGGTGCTAAAATGATGAAGGATATAATGAAAAAGAAAAACGTAAGCAGCCTGCCGGAGCTTATAGAGATGGCTCAAATGATGGGCGTGAAAATAGTAGCATGTACCATGTCTATGGATGTTATGGGCATTAAGGAAGAAGAGCTTATTGACGGCATAGAGTTTGCCGGAGTGGCAACCTATCTTGGTGAAGCCGATGAAGCCAATGTAAACTTATTTATATAATAAAATGGAGAGGATATATCTCTCCATTTTGTAATTTATGATATAATTATAAAACAAAATGCTTACAGCACTTTGTTAGTTAGCAGCTGGTAGTTCATAGTTAGTAGGGCTAACAGGTTAATACTTTTGGGTCTTTCCTGTTACCTGTAGCTCGTTTTTAAATCTCTTAACTTTAAACTTTTAACTTTTATTACCTGTCACCAGTTACCTGTATTATAATGAAAAGGAGTGGAAAAATGCCGAGTGAAAGTTCAAGGAAGGATATTATAAATAGATTAAGAACCCTGAAGGGGCATATTGCTGGAATAGAGAAGATGGTAGAAGAAGGCAAAAACTGCGAAGATATACTTCTTCAAATAGCAGCTATAAAATCATCTATTCATAAAGTAGGGATGATTATCATAGAAGAACATGCTGTAGACTGTTTGCTTGGTGAAGATGATGAACCTCTTGAAAGGGGAAAGGTAGAAAAAATCATAAAAACACTTATGAACTATATGAAATAAAGCACCTAATTAGCTAGGTGCTATTTTTAATTTAACTTTATTTACAATATCCACTATGTCGCCATATATCTTCATTGTTCCATAGGCAACTATGGGCCTTCCGAATCTAACCATTCTAAATTTTCTTGAACTTCCTCCCCCTAGTTTCATTAAAAAGTTTACTGTAGGGGAGGTATCAACCAGTATTATCTCACTTTGATCCATATTTATCATAGAAGGTATAGAACGAATAGCATTTGTAACAGGGTGCTTATGATATAACCTGCTAAGTGTATAAACTCTATTTCCGAACTCATCTACACCGTGAAAAATCAACCTACCTATATATTTTGATGTTAGCTTGTCGAACATAGGAATCTTCAGTATCTCCTCAGTAGTCGGTATCCTATCGGTAGGAAGTCTATTTAAATGTATATATGTTGCCACAACCGATGAATGGCTGCCGCCAACATCGTGATATATAACATGCATATAAAAAATCCTCCCATTTTAAAAGGTTTATAATATATTTTTTCTCAAATTATAAATTATATTCAAGTAATTATATAGATAACAAAGTTCGAGGTTAAATTTATTAGGATTTTGAGAATCCTTCTGGCTCATGTGAAGATTTGTTGCTTTATTTTAATTAAGATAAAGGTAACAACAAATACTTCAAAATCGCTTAGAAGGAAACCTCAAAATTCCTAGAGTACTATATATTGAATCTTAAAGTTGCTCATCTATACAAAATAGTTAATATATAAACTATTTACATATATAATATTAATATATATAATATTAATGTATATAATATTTATGGATAAATTTATTTTGGAGGTTAACACATGAGTAAAGTAAAAAAGCTATATGAAAGCTACGATTGGGTTGGTGAAATAGCTAACAAGACTATTATAGAGCTTCAAAAAACTGCTGAGATATTGACTGAGCTTCACAATGATTTTTTTAGCAGGTTTGATATATCCAGTACTAAATTTAATTTTTTGGTTATTTTATATACTGGTTATGACGAAGGAATGATGCTGTCTGAAATAGGTGAACAAATGCTGGTCACCAAGGCTAATATAACTGGGCTAGTTGACAGACTGGAAAAACAGGGATATGTAAAAAGAAAAAGAGACCTATTTGATAGAAGAAAGGTCATAGCTATGATTACCGATAAAGGAAAAAGCTTTACAGAAAAAGTCATAGAAGAATATAAAGTATGGTCTAAAAGCATTATGACCATTTTGGAAGATGATGAAAAGAGTCAGCTTATTGGACTGTTAAAGAAAATTCAAGTAGGGCTTATAGATAAAATTTAGTCTAGGGAGGAGCAATATAAATGACAAGAAAGTCAAAATTCATTGTGCTGCTTTTAGCAGTTGTTTTAGTATTAGTCACATCCTTTTCAACTAGAGCTGAGGATGAGAAGAAAGATGAGCTAAATCTTACAATCGAAGAGGCAGTTAAACTTGGAATAAAAAATAGTATAGATTTGAGGCAGATAAAAAATGAAATAGATTTAAGTGCATTAAAACAGGAAAGATCAGAGTATTTGGGTAAAAAACTTAAGGATGGTGAAGAGAGGATAGAGGAAGGAGAAGAAGAGATAAGTGAAGCGCAACAGGCATTAAATAATGGAATTGCCCCTGTAGATATAACATTACCTGATGGAACCACTGTTCTAAAAGGAACTAGTATTGATTCACTACCTATATCAGATGAAATGAAACAGCAAATTAAATCAGGAATCGAGCAGAAACTTGATGAAAATAAACAACAACTTGAATCAGGAAAATATAGTCTCACTAATTCATTGCAGGAAGCAGGCTCAACTCTTTCTAACAAGCTAAACTTTGACAGTCTAGACGCTCTTAATGTGGAATCAACATCAGATTTAATAACAACTATGGCAAATGTATCCTATGAGGTGACAAGGGCCTCCTATGATATTTATAAAAACAAAATTGCCATGCTCATTCAAAAGAACTATTATGATGTGTTAAAGGCTCAGAAGATACTGGAAGTAAAGAAAAAGGCAATGGATAGGGAAAAAAGCAATATGAGTTTGCAAAGGCAGGGTATGAAACGGGAATGAAGGCTAAGGACGATATGCTCTTAGCTGAGGTTTATTATAAGGGGACTCAGATTGAGTACGAAAAGGCAAGGGGTGAACTACAAAAGACTCTTGTAGAGTTTAAAAAAAGCCTCAATATACCTTTGGACACTAAAGTTGTTCTTACCGATGTATTGGTTAATGAAAGGGAAATACCAGACCTAGAAAAAGGAGTGGATAGTGGGCTTAAAAACAGACTGGAAATCAAAAAGGCCTTGGGAGAAGTTGGGGTATACGATTTAAATTTTGAGTTGACCAAAAGAAAATATCCCGACAATACCTTTCAATATAGAGAAGCTAAACTATTGAAGGAAAAAGCTAGAATAAACTACGAAAAGACCTACTCAGAAGTTAAAAGCTCAATAAGGAAATCCTATGAAACCTTGAAGATGGCAGGAGAAATGTTGGAGATAGCAAAGGATATGACAAAGGGTGCAAAGGAGAGCGTCGAAATAGCTGAGTACAAATACAAGGAAGGATTTGGAGCTCCCAATAGCTTTCTCAAAAAGCTTGATCTAGAGTCGGCTGCAGGAACTATAGTTGAGGTCCTTGCAGCAGAGGAAAATCTGGCTGAAGTTGAAGAGAAGGTTATTGAGATAATATATGGATATAACTTGGCTAAGATGAAGTACTATAATGATATAGGAAAATTTATATATTAATAAGGAAGGAGATTGAACAGTGAAAGGTTATAGGAAATACGTTTTGGCTTCAATACTAATTTTAACTCTTGTAACCGTTGGTTGTAGTGCAGGTGCAGTTACTAAGAGTAATGAAGCTAAATTTTTCAATGATACTGAAGGTATAGTTTCTCAAGGAATAATAGAAGCCAAGGAAGTTAGTATAAATACCAAGATACCTGGCAGGATTGCTAAGATAAATATACAAGAAGGAATGGAAGTAAAGGCAGAGGACATTGTTGTTGAGATAGGTAGCGATGAGCTTGAGGCTAAGAGGGGGCAGGCTTTAGCCCTAGTGAAGGCTGCAGAAGCATCATATGAAGCGGCTCAGGGGCAGGTTAAAGCTGCCAATGCAATGCTTAATAAAGCCCAAAATGGAGCTAGAAAGCAGGAAATAGCGCAGGCTCAAGCTTATTACGACCTAATGGTTAAGACATATGATAGAGTTGAAAAGCTTTATGAAAAGGGAGCAGTATCCGCCCAGAAAAGAGATGAGGTAAAAACTCAACTGGAGGTAGCTAAGCAAAAATTAAGTATGGCAAAGGAGGGTGCCAGAAGTGAAGATATAAGCGGTGCACAGGCACTTGTAGCTCAAGCGTTGGCAATGGAGCAGGCGGCAAAGAGCAAGCTGGAGCAAGCTCAGGCAGGCCTTAGGGAAGTAGAGGCATACCTAAAAGATACAAAAATAAAATCGCCAATTGATGGAGTAGTTACCCAGATTAATGCCGACGAAGGAGAGCTTGTATCAACTGGTATGCCTATAGCTACTATAACCAACTTAAAAAATGCCTGGGTGGAAGTGAAGATAAAGGAAACGGATCTGGATAAGATATACTTGGGGCAAGAAGTTAAAGTTAAGGTGCCAGCATTTTCAAAAGATATTTATAATGGGGAAGTAGTAAGAATAAATAAAAAACCTGACTTTGCAACTAAAAGAGCAACAAATGATAACGGAGATTTCGATATTGTATCCTATGGAGTTAAAATAGAGGTTGAAAATAGTGAAAACAAACTAAGACCAGGTATGACAGCCTTTGTTCAGTTTTCTAAATAGGTGGTGAACACCATGATGAAAAGCATATCTACTGCAATAAAAGCAGAATGGGACTTAGCTATAAAAGAAAAGATAATCTTTATAGTAATAATCATTATTCCCTTAATAACAAATTTACTTATAGGCTATGAGTTCAGTAAAGGTCATATAGATAATATACCTATGGCAGTATATGACCAAGACAACTCCTCCTTAAGCAGGATGATAGTCAAGCAGTTTAGGGAAAATGAAATATTTGATATTAGATATTATTTGGATAACAGCTTAGAGATGAAAAAATTATTTGATGAGAGCAAGATAAGAGTAGGAATAATTATTCCAAAGGATTTTAATAAAGATGTAACTGAACTTAAGTCACCAACATTACTTATGATATACGATGGAAGTCATATGCCTATTGCTGCTGCAGCTAAAAGCAGGGCAAGTGAGATACTCATGACACTGAAGACAGGGATATCTATAAAGCTTTTGGAAGGAAAGTTAAATCTTCCTCCAGATTTAGCAAAGAAAACGGCATTAGCTGTAAGATTTAGTAACAAAACATTATACAATCCTACCGGAAGTTATAAAAACTTTTTAAATATGGGATTTGGAACAGCTATAGTCCAGTCGGCTATAGCCCTTATGGCTGCTTCAGCCATAAGAAGCCATGAAATGAAGGGAAAAAAGAAGAATCAGATAGGAAACCTTATGGGGAAGGTTGCTTTTTATACCTTAATGGGATGGCTGTCTTTACTTACAAGCATATTTCTTCAGAATAAATTATTTAAAATTCCCTTTAGAGGGAATTTACTGCATGCAGTATTGCTTAGCCTAGGTCTTGCACTATCGGTTACAGCCTTTAGCATAATGATATCAACATGGATCAGGGAAAAAAGCATAGCGACTGCAGTGTGCGCGATAATATTTGTACCAAACACAATAATGATAGGATATACGTGGCCTGTTCTGTCCATGCCAAAGCCTTATCAGTTTTTAGCCGATTTTTATCCATTTTACCATTACGCCGATAACCTTAGAGATTTATTCCTAAAGGGAATACCTCCGATTCAAATATATGGAGATATAATATGGCTTATAAGCTTCAGTGTCATAACACTGTTTATGGCGATGTTGGGAACTTTGAGATATAAAACTGCATTTTATAAAAAAGCTATAAAGAAAGAGGGTGAAAATATTGTCCTTTCCTAAAATGATTTTAAAGGATATAAGGAATGTTCTTTTTGATAAAGACATTATAGTAATTTTACTTTTAGGACCGATATTTTTAACTCTCTTATTTGGAGGAGTTTACTTAAACAGTTATATTGAAGACATACCTATAGCTGCACTTGATGAAGACGGCTCCAGTATGAGTAGAATGATAATACAGCAATTCAATGAGGATGACAGATTTAAATTGAAATACAATGTAAAAACGAGAAAAGAGCTGGAGGCCATAATCGATTCCGAAAAAGCCCATATGGGGATATATATTCCTCCAAATTTTTCACAAAATATAATAGAGCTTAAGTCGCCAGAGGTTGTGATACTGGTCAATGGCAGCAATATGGTGGTAGGAAATAATGCATATGCCCAGGCAGCAAACATTATTCAAACTATTTCGGCAGGAACCCAGATAAAGCTCATTGAGTCTAGGGGTATAGTGCCTGCCATAGCAGAAAATATAGGTATGCCCTTTAGGTTTAACGATAGAGTTCTTTACGACCCTAAAATGACTTATATGAATTATCTAATCGTGGGTTTTATTGCAGTATTTCTTCAGCAGGTAATGCTATCAGGCATAGGAATAGGACTAATAAAAAATGGAGAAGATATTGCCAGGGGAGATATTTTTAAAAAGATAATGGCAAAAATAATAGCTACATCTTTTTGGGGATTATCCTCAACATTTATATCAATTTATATTGCCTCAAGACTTTTCGATATTCAGATAAGAGGCAATATGGAAATAGCACTGATTATGGCAATAACATTTATATTTGCAATAAGCTGTCCTGCCATAATATTGGCAGCTATTGTAAAGGATAAGCTTAAGTTTACCCAGGTTGCCTTTATGCTTTCCCTACCTACCTTTGCAACCTGCGGATACGTGTGGACGATTGACCAGATGCCGGAGGCTATGGTAAAGGTCATTAAAGCATTTTGGCCTCTGATATATTTTTCAAGGCCATTTGATGAAATTATTATTAAGGGATTGAAATTTAATGATATAAAGCAGAATATTATTCAGATGCTTATATATACTATTGCATGGATGCCAATTGGTATATATTTTTTCAAAAAACGTTACAACAAACCTGAAAAAGCTGAAGCTTAATAAAACAGCATATATTTTCTAAAATTTTACAGATTAATATTAGTATGTTTATAATATTTTAATTAAGGGTAAACATAAAGAAAAAACAAGAAGTGTGAAGTTTTGCAATTAGAAAAGGTTAGAACCTTACCAAAGAAAGCCATTGAAAATTTAGATGGTGATGTTGGAAAACTTAAGGTATGACTAATACAGGATTATAATAATTAATCCTTAAAGAGAATGGTAGATTTTGGTTTGGATATATTTGGATACCTTGGAATGGACGAATGGGGATTGGTTCCTCAGGTAAGACATGGAAATGTATATGTATTAAAGGAAGAAGATAAAAATAGTATAATCGGGCTCGCCATATTGATGAGAGATTGGGAAGATCTAGATAAGGCATATCTTTTTGATTATGCTATTTCAGAAGAACTTCAGGGTCAAGGCCTGGGATACTACTTCTTAAAAGCCATTATTCGCAACTTAAAGGAACAAGGAACAAGGATTAAAAAAATGGGACTTACGGTAGATACCGAAATAAACCTGACATAAGGCTTTATAAAGATAAAATTGGATTAGAAATACTAAAACTAAGTAAAGATGAATATGGAAAAATCCATGATAGATATATAATGGAGCTGGATTTTGAAAAGTTTAAGTAATGACTTATAAGAGTAGACAGAGTTAATCTCTGTCTATTTGTAATTTTATTTAACCTCTTGTGCTAGTTATTCTGACAGTATAGTTTTAAATATCCTTCAATGTTTCCTCTGAAGCGACTCCTAAAAGCTGTTTTTACCTCTAAATCTTTTTCTATTAAAATAGCTCTTCTACGGAGTCTGAAGAGGATTATTGAAGGATATCTATAAGAAACTAGCGAGGCGAGTTTATTTAAAATATTTATACAACATGTTTTAAATGGTATAATTTACATATAACAAAATTCAAAGGATGGAGGGGTACACAAAATGGTTAGTAAAAATAGAGTAGTAGAGGAATTTATAAATTACGTACAGATAGACAGCCTTACAAGAAGTGAAGGGAAATTTGCAAAATTTATAGCTGAAGAACTTAAAACCTTAGGGCTAGAAGTTACGTTTGATAATGCAGGGGAGAAGGTAGGTTCCGATACCAGTAACATTATAGCCCTACTTAAAGGAGATAAGGATGTAAGCCCTATAATGTTTTGCTGCCACATGGACACAGTAACACCGGGAGAAGGTATCAAACCCATAATTAAGGATGATGTAATCTATAGTGACGGTACAACTATTCTTGGAGGAGACAACAAGGCTGGAATAGCAGCAATTATAGAGGCTCTTAGGATTATCAAGGAGGAAAACATTTCCCATGGAGACATAGAAGTGGTATTTACTATAGCAGAAGAGGGCGGTCTTAATGGTGCTAAAAACCTTGATTACTCCAAAATAAAATCCAAAACTGCCTTTGTTTTAGATAGTGGGGGAGATCCGGGAGAGATAATTGTTCAGGGTCCTGCCCAGGATAAGATAAATGTAAAAATCAAAGGAAAGCCTGCCCATGCAGGAGTTTGCCCTGAAGAGGGGATAAATGCTATACAGGTTGCAGCAGCAGCTATAAATAAGATGCAGCTTTTAAGAATAGACGAGGAAACTACTGCGAATATAGGTATAATAAATGGTGGAGAGGCTACAAACATAGTAACTCCCGAGGTTGAGCTTAAGGGAGAAGCGAGAAGTCTGAAGGATGAAAAATTAAATAGACAGACAAAGCATATGGTGGAATGCTTTAGATGGGCAGCAGAAGAATTCGGAGCAAAGGCAGAGATAGAAACTTCTAGATCTTATAGTGCATTTAAGATAGATGAAAATGATGAGATAGTAGAGATAGTGAAAAGGGCCTGTCATAAGATTGGGCTTAATGCATATACCACATCAAGCGGTGGAGGGAGTGATACCAATATATTAAATCTAAATGGAATCAAGGCTATTAATCTTGGTATAGGTCAAAGGAAGCCCCATACCCTTGAAGAGCATATAAAAATCCAAGACCTTGTAAATGCTTCCAGATTAGTTTTAGAAATAATAAAGACTGTATAGAAAGTTTTAAGTCTCAGTGATATAATCATTGGGACTTTTGTATATTTTTACAACAATACTTATATTTTAAGAAGATTTTGATAAAAGGGAGGATTTTTCAACTATTAGTAGAAAAATAAATAAATATGGAAACAATGAAGATACACAAGAAATAGGGGAGGAAATAAAAATGGAAATCACAAGGGAAAAAGCATTTGAATTACTGAAGGAATACGTTAAGTCCGAGAGTCTTATCAAGCACTGTTTGGCTGTAGAAGCTTCTATGAGAGGTTATGCCAAAAAGTTTGGTGAAGACGTTGAGACATGGGGTGTGTGCGGATTGCTGCATGATATAGACTTTGAACAATATCCAGAAGAGCATCCACTCAAGGGAGTAGAGATCTTAAAAGAAAAGGGATATCCTGAGGATTTTGTTATGGCAGTAAAGGGGCATGCTGATAGGACCGGCACACCAAGGGAAACGCTGATGGCAAAAACATTATATGCAATAGATGAGCTTTCTAGCTTTGTAATTGCCTGTGTACTTGTAAGACCAACAAAATTTGAAGGATTAAAGGTAAAGTCTGTTAAGAAAAAGCTTAAGGATAAGGCCTTTGCAAAGGCAGTAGACAGGGGGCAGATAAAGAAAAGCGCAGAAGAACTTGGAGTGGAGCTATCAGAGCATATACAGACTGTGATAAATGCCCTTACGGAAAGAGAAGAAGAACTGAAAAAGGAAGGATTGAGCCTTATCGATTAGACATAAAGGGCCCGGTATAACCGGGTCTATATTTTTAATAAAGTAAAAAAATAACTGTTGCATTTTTTTTAAAAATGTATTTAAATATATTCTATGAATAATTATAAATAAAAAAAGATAGTAAGTTAACATTCAATGCTTTACATCTATAAGCTTAGAGGGAAGTGATTATTTTGAAAATAATTGATCAAAATAGAGCACCACTATTTGAAGCCATGAAGGAATATCATAAAAGAAATGTAGTGCCCTTTGATGTTCCTGGTCACAAGCATGGAATAGGTATAAGGGAGATGACCGATTACTTTGGCAAAACCATGCTGGAGCTGGATGTCAATGCTATGAAGTGCTTAGATAATATTTGTAATCCAATAGGTGTTATAAAAGAGGCTGAGGATTTAGCTGCCAAGGCCTACGGAGCTGAGCATGCTTTTTTCCTTGTAAATGGAACTACTTCAGGAGTTCAAGCCATGATCATGAGCGTATGTGAGCCGGGAGATAAAATCATTCTTCCTAGAAATGCCCACAAATCAGCGGTTACAGCTTTAATTCTCAGTGGAGCTGTTCCTATATATATTCAGCCGGAAGTAAATGAGGATCTGGGAATTGCTATGGGGGTTAGTGTAAAGGAAATAGAAAAGACAATTGAAGAGCATCATGATGCAAGGGCTATATTTTTAATAAATCCAACCTATTATGGTGCAACCTCTGACTTAAAGTCTATAGTCCGTATTGCCCATGAAAATGAAATGGCAGTCCTAGTCGATGAAGCCCATGGAGCTCATATGAAGTTTCATGATGAGCTGCCAATTGAAGCTATGGATGCAGGAGCCGATATGTGTGCAGTGAGTACCCATAAGACAGGTGGCTCATTAACTCAGAGCTCGCTGTTACTGTTAAGAGAAGGGTTGGTAGATGCTAAAACAGTTAAAACCACGCTAAATCTTACTCAAACTACAAGTGCATCATATCTACTTATGGGAAGCCTTGACGTAGCAAGAAAGCAGCTAGCTACCAGAGGAAAGGAGATGCTGGAAAGAGTTCTAGAGCTTTCGCGATGGGCAAGGTATGAAATAAATAAAATAGAAGGCCTCTACGCCTTTGGAAAGGAGCTTGTAGGAAGCCCTGGGGTATTCAATTTTGATGAAACAAAGCTTGGAGTAAACGTAAGGAGTTTAGGGATTACAGGATTTGAGGCTTATGACATATTGAGAGATGAGTACAATATTCAGGTGGAGCTTGCTGATATGTATAATGTGCTTGCCATAGTGAGCCTTGGAGATACTAAGGAATCCCTTACAGCTTTAGTCGAAGCCTTAAAGGACATTTCCATAAAGCACAGAGAAAATGAAGAAATAAAGCTCACAAAGGGTATATTAAAAAATCCTGAAGTTATAGTTTCTCCTAGAGATGCATATTACAGTAGAAAGAAGATAGTGAGACTGGAGGATGCAGTTGGAGAGGTAAGTGGTGAATCCATCATGGCCTATCCCCCTGGAATTCCCGTTGTAACTCCCGGAGAGAGGATCAGCAAGGAAATGATAGAGTATGTTAAGGCCTTGAAGGAAGAGAAAAGTCTGCTTCAGGGAACAGAGGATCCATACGTTGAGTATATAAAGGTTCTTGGAGTATAAAATTAGGTAGCAGGAGTGACAAAATAAGAATTAAGAGTCATTTATATGGATTATGGTTAATAGCTGACATATAACAGCTTACGACAAAAAAATGATAGGTTGCAGATTAAATTCTGTAAGGGCACAATATATTGTGCCCCTACGCTATGGACTAATATACAATACCCAAAAGCCTGACCCTAACTTTTTTACTTGCAACATGCAACATGGAACATGCAACTGAAAAGGCGTCGAAGACGCCTTTGTTCTATTCTTCTGTTAAAGCAATTTCATTATTCCACTGCAGATAATCGAAATCTATTTTTTCACTCCTTGGGCTGTAGGTTGTGTGTAGAAGCTTATGGGATATTTTACCCAAAGGCTGACCTAAGAATTCTTCGTAGAGCTCCTTAACAGCCGGATTTTCATGGGATTTTCTGAGGGGCATTACTTTATCCACATCGTAGATTCCCTTGATTCTTTCTTCTCTAACCTTCATGGTGGAACCTATAGGTTGGCCGCCGCCACCGATACATCCGCCGGGACAACACATGACTTCAATAAATGTATAGTCGGACTTACCTTCATTGATCTGATTCAATATTTTCTTAGCATTGCTCAGACCATGAGCTACGGCAACTTTAATAGGGGTTCCGTTTAAATCAACTGTAGCTTCTTTGATACCCTCCAAACCCCTTACATCCATGAAATCGAGATTTTCCAGTTCGTGTTCTGTTACAACCTCATAGACTGTTCTAAGGGCCGCCTCCATAACTCCACCTGTGACTCCGAAGATAACCCCGGCCCCTGTAGTTATACCAAAGGGTTCGTCAAAGTTTTCCTCTTCAATATTCAGGAAATCAATGCTTGCAGATTTTATCATTCTTGCTAGTTCTCTAGTTGTAAGGACTGCATCTACATCTCTATATCCATAGGAGGACATTTCTTTTCTCTCGGCTTCATACTTTTTGGCAGTACAAGGCATTATGGATACAGTGAATATTTGAGACGGATCCAGATCCAGCTTTTTAGCATAGTATGTTTTGGAGAGAGCACCAAACATTTGCTGCGGTGACTTACAACTTGATAAGTGGTCTAGTAGCTGAGGGTAAAAACCTTCAATATAATTTATCCATCCTGGGCTGCATGATGTAATCATTGGAAGTGTACCGCCTCTGTTTATTCTATCCAATAATTCATGACCCTCTTCCATGATGGTTAAATCAGCAGTAAAATCCGTATCAAATACTTTATCAAATCCAAGCCTTCTTAAAGCTGCAACTACCTTTCCCGTTACCTTCGTACCAGGCTTAGCCCCAAACTCTTCTCCTATACTTACTCTTACGGCTGGCGCTATTTGAACGATAACGTGCAGATTATCATTATAAAGGGCATTCCAAACCTTTTCGGTATCATCCTTTTCATACAGGGCACCAACAGGACATACTGATGTGCACTGACCGCAGAATACACAAAGAGTGTTTACAAGCTTCTTTTCAAAAGCTGGAGTAATACAGTATTTTGTTGATCTATGGGCGTGACTTAGTATACTAACACCCTGAACCTCCTGACAGACTTCAATACATCTATTACACTTTATACATTTACTATGATCCCTTACGATTGAAGGATTGGATTCATCCTTTTCTAGAGCATCTATTTCATCCTCAAGATTACTTTTAGATATATGGAACATTTCGCATAACTTTTGAAGTTCGCACTTACCGTTTCTAATACATTTTAGGCAGTCCTGAGGATGATTAGCCAGGATTAATTCCAGAACTCCTCTTTGTGTATCCCTAACTAGTTTAGATACAGTATTTATAGTCATACCATCCCTAACTTTAGTAGAACATGCTGTTTCCAGCTTTCCTGGTTTCGTTTCTACTAGACATATTCTACAATTAGCTTTTACGGTTTGATCAGGATGATTACAAAGAGTAGGGATATTAATACTAACTTTTTTAGCAGCTTCCAATATGCTAGTGCCTTCTGGTACCGTAACCTCTTTATTATCAATGGTAATTGTACAATTTTTCATGTCTATCCTCCTCGATTTCGATAGTTATTTAATAAACTAAATAACACACAGGAAAACGTTATCCTAACTGGTCTTCCTAATCCTGTCAATTTGCTGATAAAACTCTACCGGAAAATATTTTATAGCAGTAAGAAGTGCTGTAGGAGCTGTTTGACCAAGTCCGCAGAAGGATGCGTACTTCATGACATTGGCAAACTTTTCAACGGTTTTCAGATCTTCTACGCTTGCATTACCTGTTACAAATCTGTTAATGATTTTTGTAAGTTGTCTGTTGCCTTCTCTACATGGAGTACACTTGCCACAGCTTTCATGGATAAAGAAATCTTGAACAGATTTTAGGAAATGTGTAACCTTATTTGTTTCATCGGCAACTAATATTGCTCCTGAGCCAACGCTGGCACCATGTTCTTCTAAATCTTCATAACAGTATTTGATATCAATAAGCTTAGCCGGAATAATTGCTCCAGAAGCTCCACCAAGTTGAAGGAATTTTAATTGTTTGCCGTCTTTTATACCTCCACCTATGTCATAAATTATTTCTCTAAGGGTAATTCCAAATGGAACTTCATAGGCGCCCGGTTTGTTTACATTACCGCATAGACTAATTAGTTTGGTACCTTTACTAGTGTGGGTTCCGTATTTAATGTATTCTTCTACTCCCATTTCCAGTATAGGTGGAACTGCAGCTAATGTTTCAACATTATTAACAAGAGTTGGAAGTCCAAAAAGACCTTGCTTGCTGGTGCGAGTTAGTTTCAGTCTAGGTCTGCCGCTTTTACCCTCTATAGATTCAATTAATGCAGTACTTTCACCGCATACGTATGCTCCCGCTCCAGAAACTACTTTGATATTAAAGTTTAGACCTGAGCCTAAGATGTTCTTGCCTAAGAAGCCATGTTTTTCTGCAAGTTCAATGGCTTTTCTAACTTTGTTATGAAGGTATTTATATTCTTCCCTTATATAGATATAGCCGTCAGTAGAACCGGTTGTATAGGCTGCTATAATCATTCCCTCTATGACTTTAAATGGATCATATTCAAGAAGATACCTGTCCTTGAAGGTTGCTGGTTCACCTTCATCAGCATTGCATATAATGAACTTTTTATCACCTTTAACATTTGCAGAATATTCCCATTTTCGTCCTGTCGAGAAGGCTGCTCCGCCCCTACCTTTTAGGCCTGAAGTCTTGAGAGTACTGATTATTTCCTGGGGCCCCATTTCTATGGCCTTTTTCAAAGCTTCAAATCCGCCAAGCTCTAAATATTCCTCTATTGATTCAGGATTGTATTTTTTAAAGTTCTTTGAAATAATATTTACAGTTCTATTCATTTTAAAGCCCCCTGTAAGTATTAATTATTTCTTTTATTTTTCCTTTAGTCAGATTACCGTAAACCTTATCGTCGATTCTAAATGCCGGTGATATATCACATGCACCAAAACATGCCGAATACCGAAGAGTAAATTGACCGTCCTTTGTAGTCTCGCCCATCTTAATCTTTAGTTCTTCTTCCAGTACATCCCTAATTGTTTGATACTTATTTAATCTGCATACTGAACTTTTACAAAGTTGAACTACGTGCCTGCCCTTAGGTTTATCATTTATGGCAGAGAAAAAAGTTATTACATCATAGACTTTGCTTGTAGGAATTCCTAGCTCTATGCCAACATATTTTGCTACTTCCTCTGGAATGTAGTTTTCAGGAATATGGGACTGAATTTCTAGTAAAATATTGACCACGCTATTGTCATCATAATCATAGCTTTCCAGAATACGGTCAATTTTGGCAATGAGCTCTTGATCGACTTTAAACTTATCCATTTAGCTAGCCTCCCCTTTTAATATATAAATTTATTTTATAAAGAATAAAAGCTATTGATACTTATATCATAATAAATAATTAACAAAATATAAAGAATAGTCTATAAATTAACAAAATGAATAAATATCTGAAAATTACCAATTAAATATCAAAAAGTAATTTATATACTATCAAAAAAATGGTTAGTATAAATAAAAAACTTACTGATAAACATAATATTAGATATTAGTTAGATTCCAGTTAACATAAGATAAATGAATACTATTATGTAATTAGATACAGTCTGAGTAATTAATTGGATTAAAAGATATAAAATCCATCAAAAAATTTTACAAATTTTTTTTAAAATTTCAACAAAAATTGCATTCAGGAGGAGATTATATGAAAATTTTGACACTAATTTCACAAGATAAAAAGAAAGTTAATTTAAGCAGTGAAGATATAAGGAACATGATAGAAGGTGTTGAAAGTGTTCAAGAGGTAAGAGATATAAGTAAAACCATGGATAGAGAAGTTTTTGGATACGATGTTATTCTAAACAGTGATCACGTAGAAGAGATACTTAGAAATCAAATGGATGATTTAGCTTATAACCTGGATGACGACGAGGAGGGGCAAGAAGCTTTATTTGAACAGGCAGAATATATAAGTGATGCTATAGTAGACGGCTTAAAGGACTTTATAGAAAGCAGATATGGTGTGGATGATTTTGAAAGTGCCTATAATGTATATAAGGCAGATTTAGATGGGGGAATAGGTGTTACTTTAACGCTGTCATTTGGAAAGATAAAACATGGAAAACTCTATCAATTAGCCAGTAAAGTGGATCATAAAGGTTCTAATTTTAACTAAATTTACTAAGGGCTAATGACTAAGAACTAAGGACTAATTAAGAAGTGCCCAGAACCCATAACGGGTAACAAGTGACAGGTGACGGGTTACAGGAAAGACCCAAAAATATTGACCTGTTATCCCTATTAACTACGAACTACCAACTACTAACTAACAAAGCGTCGTCAGACGCCTTTGTTCTTATTTCTTACTTCATCTATGCCCATATTGGCTAATTTATCAGCTCTAAGATTCATCTTAGTTATATATATAAAGTCTTCTTTTGTAAAAGAACTTCCATTCCATGATTTGAATTTTGCAAACCATTTGTTTATCTGGGCTTCATTATTTAAATTCATATGGCCTTTTACTCGGTAAAAATTCACTTTTGAATGTTTCTCTATGAGGCTGAGTATTTCTTCCCACAGCTCTCTATTTTCTACAGGCTTTTTTTGGTAGGTTTTCCAACCGTTTTGTCTCCACTTTACATACCATTTTTTAGTAAAGCATTCTACCAGATATGAGCTATCGGAGAAAATATTGATATTTAGTCCATCCTTGTTTAAAGACTTGAGAGCTTCCATAACAGCCGTAAGCTCCATTTTATTATTGGTGGTATTTTTTTCTCCCCCAAATATTTCTTTGCTATGTTCTCCATAAACTAATATTGCACCCCAGCCTCCAAAATTATTTTCGTTTTGATTGCCGGAACATGCACCGTCTGTATAAATATTAACTGGTTTCAACAAATCACCTCTTACTGTTGATTTTTGCCAGGGATAATTTATTAAAAATTACTTATCCTAATAATGAACCTAACCTTTCTAAAAGGAGGTCAAAAAATATGGATAAAGTACGTGAAGGTTTAGTTCCTACAGTTTTAGGAACAGCAGTTGCTGCTACTGGTGCTCTTATGTCTAGAAATTCAAGAAATAACTTTATGTTTAGAGATAATGGCGATAAAGTGGCATGGGGAATAATGGGATTTGGACTAGCTCATGTAGTTTTAGGTACAATAGACTTAATGCAGCATAGAAATGGGTAAGGGAGAAATCCCTTACTTTATTCTATATACTCCCTGATATTTAGGGTCCAGTAGTTCAGCAATTTTTTTCATAGAATATTCTGTGACATATTCTGTCCATACTTTCTTATTTTCTTCGGTCTTTTCAGGGAGAGAAAAAGCCTCTCCAAATGTTATTTTGACCTTTGCATGGTTAAACTTTTCCTTTCCCATATTGGTATGATGAATGGGGACTAGTTTTTCTGTTCCCTCTAAACCTATAGGGATAATTTTACAATTTGACATTTTAGCTAAAAGAATAAATCCTTTTTTGGCTTGTATAAGAGAGCCGGTCCTACTTCTTGTCCCTTCAGGAAAAATAAAGATAGAGCCTTTATTTTTCAAATGCTTAATTGCTTCTTTTATAGCCCTTTTATCGGCTGAGTTTGGAGTTATCTGTATTGTATTTATAGTCTCCATCACCAAATTCGTTACAGGGTTTTTACTAAGCTTGATACCGGCCATAAAGGCTACATTATTGTTCCTAAGAAATCTATTTAAAATCACGCCATCTACATTACTAAGGTGATTTGCTATATAGATAGTAGGAGTTCCTTTTCTTTCTTCGAGTATTTGTCTATTTATGACCTTAATATCTGCATACCTATCTATGAAGCGGTTTATTACATTAGATGTTAATTTTACTCTTGTATTTTTAGGTATAATCTTTGATACTAAAACAAGGGAGTTTAGTATTATACTCATTATTTAAGCTAGCTTTATTGCCAGACCCTCCTTTCTAAAACTATGTTAGTTCATCTAGCATTTTAATTATAACATTATTATACCTATTTTCAACTTTTTTATATGTAAAACTGATATACCGAGCTTAATTAAACTCTTGTATTAGTTATTCCAACAGTATAGTTTAAGGATATCCTTCAATGATTCTTCCTTAATATTAAAACTTAATATTAAAAAATAAGCGAAACTGTAAGTTTCGCTTATTTTAGTCATTTGATTAATATATTAGCATCTAATAGTTTTTACATATTCGAGAACCTTTTCGGGAGTAAGTCTTGTAGCGTCAATGAGGAGCATCTGTTTATCATTTGGACCGCAGACTCTACATTGAGTAGTTTCAATCTCTTCATATTCTGAATCAATGCCTGAGATAATAGTTATATCTGCATCACCATCATAATCTTCATATGATACCACATCATACCCTTCATTTTTTAGCAATTCAAAGATTTCATTAAGACCTTTTTGAATAGCGACTTTATACTTTTTCATTATATCCTCCCCCTTTACCTAATAGGTACCCAGTATAAACTATTAATAATCTACAAAAATATTTGTTTTATAAATATTATTACGATTATAAAAATTTATTATTCAAAATTTCGAAATATATTAGTTTTAAATTAACTTCTTGTGCCATTTAATCCAGTAACACAACTTTAAATATCCTTCAATGTTTCCTATGAAGCGACTTTGAAGAGGATTATTGAAGGATATTTATAGGGAAATAGTAAGGTGAGTTAAATAAAATCTTCTATTAGCTTATCAAAGCTTTCAGATATATCTAAGTTTTGATAAATTATGGGGGTTTTATGTTTTTTGGAAAGCCTTTCATGATATTCCATCTGTTTATTTTCGTAGAGTATACCTGTAAACAGTCCTCCTGTCTCGATGTATTTATTCATTGCATTTTGAAAGCTTGTTTTATCATGATCAGAATCTTCATCAAGATTAACGAGATGCTCTCTAAACCACTGGTAGGTATTTACTTTATTAAATGTTACGCATGGACTAAATACGTTTATAAATGAAAATCCTTTGTGATTTATGGCCTTAATAATTATATCTATAAGCTGCTCCTGATAGGCTGAAAAACCTTGAGCTACAAAACCGCTGCCGGAAGCTAGAGCTAAAAGTCCTGGTCTTAGAGGGTCTTCTATATGACCGTAGGGTGTACTTTTGGTAACGAAGTTCTTTTCGCTTAGAGGAGAAGTATGACCTTTAGTGAGACCGTATATCTGGTTGTTCATTACTATATAGGTTATATCTATATTTCTTTTCATGGCGTGTATAGTGTGATTGGTTCCTATAGCAAAGCCATCTCCGTCTCCTCCCATGGCTATAACAGTAAGCTCCGGATTTGTTAGCTTAATACCTTGGGCTATGGGCAGGGCCCTGCCATGGATGCTGTGAAATCCATAGGTTTTTAGATAGCCTGATATCCTTCCTGAACAACCTATGCCGGAAACGGTCATTAGATTGTGATTATCTAAGTTAAGTCTGGCTGCTGCCGCCTGTAGGGAACGTAGTACTGAAAAATCTCCACAACCGGGACACCATGTAGGAGTAACATCGTTTTGATATTTCTTAACAGTCGTCATCTATATCATCTCCTCGATTTTGGATTTTATTTCTGCCAGTTTAAAAGGTGTGCCATCGTATTTAAGCAGGTTGTGGAACTTATCATGGCATGGCAGTTTCTGTTTTATTATCGATGCAAGTTGACCCCTTGCATTGTTTTCAACTATAAGAATTTTAGAGTACTTTTCAGTCAACTCCTTTAACTGTTTTACCGGGAGGGGTTTAATCATTTTAAAAGCCCCATAGGCCACAGGTAGATTATAATCTTCTACGACTTTTTTGATAATTCCATAGTTGGAACCGATTGAAAGTACCAGTAGAGAACTATTTGTAGTGCCAAATATATCTATATTATTTTGGGATTCCAATTTTCTTATCTTATTTAATCTTTTATCCATCATTTTCTTTCTGTTGTCGGGATAGTTATTTGGAGTACCGATTATAGAGTGTTCCAGTCCCGTAACCTTGTGGATTCCTTCTAAAAATCCCGGTAGAGTTCTTTGTGAAATATTGTCACTGGTAAAGTCAAATCTTCTAAAGTCAAGTTTGGTTTCCTCTAAATTTTCTCCAGATGCTATTTTACCTCTATCAATAGTTATTTTATTTTTATCTAATGATTTAATAGTTTGACGTGATAATCCCAGTGCAAGATCGCTTAATATTATGACCGGACACTGGTATTTTTCTGCTAAATTAAAAGCCTGTATGCTTTGATAAAAGCATTCTTCTACAGAATATGGTGTGACAATAATCAGAGGAATTTCACCATGAGCTCCGTGGTATAGAAACTCAATATCGCTCTGCTCATGTTTTGTAGGAAGTCCCGTACTGGGACCAACCCTTTGAACGTCTACTATGACTATGGGTATCTCCGCCATCCCGGCAAGGCCTATACCCTCCATCATGAGGGAAATTCCTGGTCCAGATGATGCTGTCATAGCCCGTGAACCAGCATAGGAACTGCCTAAGCTCATGGTAATCGCTGCGATTTCATCTTCAGTTTGAAGTACTATGCCACCATAGTCTGGAAGCTTTTCGGATAGGTATTCCATTATTTCTGAAGCAGGAGTTATGGGGTAGGCTGCCATGAACCGGCATCCTGCCATCAAAGCTCCAAAGGCTATGGCTTCATTTCCTATCATAGAAGCTCTTTTTTCGGATATAGATGTGTTTAAATTATATCTTGTTTTTATTTCCTCGTTTTCTATTGGTTCCTCATAGGTTTTATCAAGAACGGTAAAATTTTTAGATAGTATATCCTGTCCTTTTTTCTTGTAGGTTTCCTCTACAGTATCCTTGATATTTTGACTATGTATGTTCAAAAGTCTTCCTAAAAGGCCTAATAGTGAGGTGTTTTTCATAATACAGCTTCCATACTTTTTAGCAATATCAGTAAAGGGGAAGGATAGGAAGCCTAGATCCCGTCTTACAAAATAGTTTTCAGGGTTAATTATTGAATCGTAGATTACAAGCCCACCTTCTTTAAGCCTGTCTATATTAACTTCTATACTTTCCATATCAAATGCTATCAATATATCTAAACTGTCACCGTATGCCAGTACCTCTTTTGTGTTTATTTCTATAATGTAGTTTGTATGTCCACCCTTTATCCTGGAAGAGAAGTTTCTAAATCCATAGGTAAAGTAGCCAAGTCTTGAAAGGGTTTTTATAAGTATATTACCAGTACTGACTATACCTTCACCTTGAGTTCCTCCTATCATTAAAGTTATATTATTCGTCAAAAAATTACACCTCCTAAAATTTATGAAATGTAAAAAATGGCTATCATCAATAATATTACCCAAAACTATCTAAAGTTTAACCATTAAAAAAATGACCTTGGAATAGTAAGGTCATTTTTTAGATAATTCACAAACTCATAGAAAGATACATTTTTTTGTTGATAACTTTAAGATTCAACAAAAGTTATCAACAAAAAAGAAAAGTTATCCCAAGGTTACATCCAAAAACATCATTATTACGAAGCCTATCAATACCCCATAGGTTGCTACTCTTTCATAGTTATGCTTATGGGTTTCAGGGATGATTTCATCACTTATTACAAAGAGCATGGCACCAGCTGCAAAGGCAAGGCCTAAGGGAAGAATAGATTGGGCTAATTGAACAAGGCCTACTCCTATGATTCCTCCTATGGGCTCTACAAGTCCCGTAAGGAGAGCGATGAAAAATGCAGTAGATGTTTTATATTTTTCCCTAATAAGGGCTAGAGCAACTGCTAAACCTTCTGGTACATTTTGAAGGCCGATTCCTATAGCCAAACTTATACCGTTAGCTATATCACCATTTCCGAAGCCTACTCCAACTGCCAGACCTTCCGGGAAATTATGAAGGGTTATGGCTATGATAAACAGCCAAACCTTTTTCAGACTGGAATCATTGCCTTCATGCCTTCCCTCCAATAAGTGCTCATGAGGAGCATATTTATCTATAAGATCTAAAAATATTCCACCCAAGAGTATGCCAGATAAGGTAATAGTTGCTCCCTTTACACCTCCGCCTCCATACTCAATAGCAGGAACTATAAGGCTAAAGGATGTAGCTGCCAGCATAACACCAGCTGCAAAGCCCAGCATTGCATCGAGAAACTTATGAGAGATATCCTTTGTGAAAAATATCGGTATAGCACCCACTCCTGTTGCACACCCTGCGGCAACACTAGCAATAAATCCTACTAATATAACGTTATACCCTTGTAAAAATTCTACCATGTTCACTACCCCTTCTTTAAAAATTCAACTCTTTTTCAATATACCCATTAAATAGGATTTATAATATATTTTATTATTTTCTTAGAAAATTTTGTTTTTTTTGGGAACAAAGGCTGACGTCTATATAACAGCAAAGTAGTAAAGGTCTGGTTTGTTTAAGTAGTTAGATTGTATTTTATATTACTAAATATGGAATTTTTTATAAAAAGCTATGAATTAGAGAACATTTTATAAAGTTTAATAATCTTATAGGTGAAATGTATGGAAAAGGAGGAGTTAATTTGATTTGTTTTAAATATCATATTTATTAGAAAATTATGGATTAAGTTAACGTTTATGTATAAAATATTAAATAAGGTAGAAAGTGACTATGAAATATTGTGGCTGGAGGTGGTTGTTTGTTTACAAAACTTGAAAGAATAAAAAGAGATATTGAGGAGCTTGCCAAATTTAATTCTACTCCTGGAGAAGGTTTAACTAGATTTTCTCTTACGGACGCCGATAGAGGTGCCAGAAATTATTTGAAAAGTGAGTTGAGTAAGCTTAACCTAAAAGTTTATGAAGATGCTGCAGGAAATATTTTTGGAAGGATGGATGGAAAAGACAAAAAAGCACCTTCGATTTTGATAGGTTCTCACTTTGACTCTGTAAAGAACGGAGGTAATTTTGACGGACCGGCAGGAGTTGTTATGGCTCTTGAAATAATGAGAGTATTAAGGGAGAGGAATGTAGTAACAAAGTATCCTATTGAATTTGTGGCTATGATAGAGGAGGAAGGAGGAAGATTTGGTTCAGGAGTCTTTGGAAGCAGGGCCATGACGGGGAAGGTTACTTATGCCCAGCTCCTTAACAATAAAGACTCAGAAGGTATATCTATGGCTGAAGCCTTTGAGAAATTTGGTTTTGACCCGAGGGAAATTAAAAAGGCCCAAAGAAGGCCTGAAGATGTAAAGGCATTTATAGAGCTTCATATAGAGCAGGGACCTATTTTAGAATCAGAAAAAAAAGATATAGGTTTAGTTGAGTTTATCGTAGGGATAAATGAGTTTGAGGTAACTGTAAAAGGTAGACCGGACCATGCAGGTACAACTCCAATGAATATGCGTAAAGATGCTCTCGTTGCAGCTTCACAACTAGTATCAAATATTGAACATTTTGCAACTGAAGCTGGAAATGGAACTGTAGCAACAGTTGGGACTTTGAATGTTTTTCCTGGAGCAGCAAATATAGTTCCGGGGAAGGTGACTTTTACTGTAGATATAAGATCTAAGAAAAAATCATGTATCGAAAAGGTGAGAAAACAAATTGAATCCAAACTAATTGAAATACAAGAAAAGCTTGGTCTAAGCTGGGATATAAAAGATATGCTCCTAGTTGATCCTGTAGAAATGTCTCATGAGATTATGGATATCTTTGAGGAAACTGCGGAGAAATTAGGGTTTTCATATAAGAAAATGATTAGTGGAGCAGGTCATGACGCGATGGTTATGACATCTATTACGGATACGGGACTGGTGTTTGTTCCAAGTAAAAATGGTAGAAGTCATTGTCCCGAAGAATGGACAGATTATGAAGATTTGCAAAGGGGCATAGAGCTTATTTATCATACAGTAGTTAAGTTGGGAGAAGTAGAATGATAACAATTTGCATTTGATTTTTTGAAAAAATAGAAGTAGCAACAAATACTTCAAAATCACTCAGAAGGAAACCTCAAAATCCTTAAAGTAATATAAATTGAATCTTGGAGTTGTTCATCTATATATTAAAATTATTTGTGGTATACTATTATAAAAAAACTATACTATACAAGCTTTTGCAGGAAGGATGTGCATATGCCAAAGAAACTAAACAGAAGCTTTTATGCAAGAAATACTGTTGAGGTTGCCAAGGATCTATTAGGAAAAGTTTTAGTTCATAGAATAGGTGAAAAAGAACTTAAGGGTAGAATAGTAGAGACAGAGGCTTATATTGGAGCTATAGACAAGGCAGCCCACTGCTATAACAACCGCCGAACGGAGAGGACGGAGGTTATGTTTGGCCCACCCGGTCATGCATATGTCTATATCATATATGGAATATATCATTGTCTGAATATCATAACTCAAAAAGAAGGTGAAGGAGCAGGAGTATTGATTAGAGCTATAGAGCCTATAAAAAGCCTTGAGCAAATGGCTGTAAATCGTTATGGGAAAGATTTGAGTGAGCTTAACAAAAGACAGCTTAAAAACCTGACAAACGGGCCTGGAAAGCTTACTATGGCTATGAAAATAACTAAGAAGAACTATGGAGATGATTTGACCGGTGATAGATTATTCATACTGGATGATGGGTATAAATCCTTTAAGATAGCCAAGTCAAAGAGAATAAATGTAGACTATGCAGAAGAGGCTAAGGATTTTGAATGGAGATTTTTCATTAAAGATAATCCTTGTGTTTCAAAATAACTTTGGAAAATTAAATAAAGGGGGAAATTTTTTTGAACATAGCACTTATAGCCCATGATAAAAAGAAACAACAAATGATTAACTTTGCATTAAAGTACAAGGAAGTTTTAAAGCAGCATGAACTTTGTGCTACTGGAACAACGGGAAAGCTGGTTGCTGAAGCAACGGGTCTAGCTGTAAAGAGGTTTCTTTCTGGTCCCTTAGGTGGAGACCAGCAGATAGGATCGAAAATAGCTTGTGAAAAGATAGATCTGGTTATATTTTTAAGGGACCCTTTGACGGCTCAGCCTCACGAGCCTGATATATTGGCTCTTCTTAGGCTTTGTGATGTACATAGTGTACCACTAGCAACTAATATAACCTCTGCAGAAATTCTTTTAGAAGCTATGCATAAAGCAGAGCACACTAATTGGCGTATCATCAAGGAAAATTATTAGAATGCAAAGATAAGCCCCGAATATTCGGGGCTTAAAGGTTATTTCAGTTCTTCATTTATAGCATTTTTTACTTCATCAACTGTAGGAACCTTTCCTGATGTCTTAATCTTTCCGTTTATCATCAGTGCAGGTGGATTCATTATACCAGCCTTTGCTATAGATGGTATATCACCAATTATATCAAAATCGTATTCTAAACCAAGTCTAGATAATGCCTCATCGACGATGACGGCTACTTTACTGCCATCTCAGCAAACCTGTTCAAAAATTTTAATTTCCATATAAAAACCTCCTTAGATATTTTAGTATAAACTTTACTCGACTTACTAGTCCCTTATAAATATTCTTCAATAATCCTCTTCAATGTCGCTTCAGAGGAAACATTGAAGGATATTTAGAGCCATGTTATTAGCTTAATTGGCATAAGAAGTAAATTTAACCTTTATATTTATTATAGTCTCAAAGTTTCCAATATACAATGTAATATAAGCTAATATTATACAGATAAGATTTTTTTCAAGCTTGTCAAATTAAAATTCTAAAAAAATCAAAATTATACAATATGTAGAAATAAAGCCTAGAGGCTTTATTTTTTTTAAATTATAGTAAAACTTGAAAAAAGTACAACAGATATTTATATAAAAATAACAAAAAATATAACTGTATCAATTTAATTTGTTATGCCATATAAAAATAGCGAGCATAACAAATTAAATCAATTAAATAGAAAGGAGAATGAAATTGCTTAGAAAAAATACAAAAGTTATTACGGCTGTACTGTCATTAACACTGATGGCATCAATACTAGCCATAGGATGTGCTCCACAACAGAAGCCAACTCCTGAAAGATATGATATGGATACAAGAGATGAAATAGGAACAAGATATGATGACAGATATACAGGAAGACTGCCTCTATATGGGCCGAACACTCCAAGATATGACAGATTTTATGGTTTTTATGGAAGAAATGGTATGGATACAAGAGACTACACTTACGATAATATTCCTATGGGAATGAATAGGTACAGAAATGGAATGGATGTAGCATTAACAAATAGAATTGAAAATGAAGTAGAAAAAATTGATAAAATAAAAGATGCAACAATTATAAAAAATGAAGATACTTGTTATGTAGGAGTAGACACTACAGGAGATATTAAAAACGTGGCAGCTCTTAGAACAAATATTGCGAACAGAGTTAGAAGAATAGATCCTGACATAGACAGAGTATATGTAACAACAGATGAAGATAGAGTAACTAAACTTAGAAATTATGCAAGAGATATAGATCTTGGAAGGCCTGTAAGAGAATTCCTTGACGATCTTAATGATTTATTTAGATAGTCTAACCTAAATAAGCTTCCCACGATTGTGGGAAGCTTTTCTGGTAGTAAAGGAACTCAAACATTAAAAAAAAAATTGCAGGTATAAAACAAAGTAAATTCAAGGGATGCAAGAAATTACAAACTTTTACCAGTTAAATATTAAAAAGGCTAACAGCTAACTGATGACCGCTCATGGCAAAAAGGTGACGGGCTACAGGAAAGACCCTAAAGAACGACTAGGATTTGCCAAGAGCCAAGAGCTAAGAACTAAGAGCTAATCAGGGCTACCAACTACGAACTACTAACTACGAACCAACAAAGCCTTGTGCATATAGGCCATGTATTTGTGCATATACATCATATATTTTAGGTGATTTTTATCATGCATGTCTTCAGCCATCATCATAGAATTCATACCCATCATCATGGGATTAGGATACATACCCATGTGAGATCCCATAACATTTTCTTCCATACCCATTATAGGCTGCATCATATCATCTTCCATCATTGGATAGCCCATTCCCATGTAGGGGCACATTCCCATGTAAGGACACATATGAGAACCCATAACCATACCCGAGTCCATTCCCATATATGGATTCATATCAGTATAAGGGTATGTTTCCATATTTTCATACATATCATAATACTTATTATCCTTTTTCTTATCCATAAAAAATTCCTCCCTTTATATCCTCAAAAATTGACTTGGTGGTTAACTCTCACTATTAACATATGAATTGATAGGCTAGTTTGATACTAAAAATTTGAATAAATTTTCTAAGGGAGGAATAAGAATGAGATATTATGTCCCTTTCCTTAAGGAACTCAGGGGGAAGGTAACTGTAAATACCGTTCCTTTTTCTTTATCACTTTCTGCAACTATCCTGCCGCCGTGAGCTTCAACCAAAGTTTTAGTTATAGTCAATCCTATGCCTGAACCTCCTGTAGTCCTGGTTCTGGATGGATCACCTCTATAAAGATGTTCAAATATATGAGGGAGGTCCGTAGGAGAGATTCCCATTCCAAAATCCTGTACTTTTATGATGAGGTTTTTATTTTCTACATAGGCATCCACATTTACTGTACCGTCCTCATAGGAATACTTAAAGGCGTTGGACAGGAGATTGTACATTATCTGTTTAAATTTTCCTTTATCCATGAAGACATTGAGATTTACTTTGCTCTGAAAGTTTAATTTTAAGTTTTTCTTGTTAAATTGGGGTATTATGGAATCTATTATCCTTCTTAGTTCTTCTGTTAGGTTGAAGGTGGTCTTATCTAATATATGATTAGCTTTTTGGAGCCTATTAATATCCTCTAAATTTTCAACTAAAGAACTCAGTCTATTTATTTCGTCATGACAGGTTTTTATCTTGTCGGGAGTAGCTTCCCAAATACCATCCAAGAATGCCTCAATATGACTCTTAACAGTAGCGATTGGGGTCCTGATTTCATGGGCCATATCGGAAGTAAGCCTTTTTCTGAGGGATTCCTGTTTTTGTAATGATGATGCCAAATAGTTTATTGAATGAGCCAGGTCATAAATTTCCTTAATGTGGGTCTTGGTATCGGTGCGTACTGATAAGTTTCCTTCGGTAATTTCCCTTGAAGCCCTAGTTATCTTTTTAATTGGAATTCCAAGCTGGCGTGAAACTAAAAGGCTTGTGAGTACGCCTATTAGTATTGCAATTATCAAAGAGATTAGCATAGATTTATAAAGAGTACTTTTAAATACCATAGCCTCTGCTGACATATTTGATTTTCCGAAATATCCTATTGTGACTCTGCCGTAGACTCTATCACCTAATTCAATCGTATATACGTCTTCCTGATAGGTGCCTAAGGCTCTGTCCATCCATCTTCCCATCATAGGACCCATCATATTGTGTCCCATTCCTATTATTCTGTTTTGCATGAGATGGGATTTGCCCGTTGTATAAATTAAATTGTTGTCCGCATCTGTGATTCTGACATAATAGTTTTCAAGTAGGGCATATCTTGTCAACCCTTCCTCTGCAAAGTCGGGATGTGATCTATTCTTTTCTATTGCAGAATTTATAATGGACTGAATGTTTTTTATCTTCTCCTTGTGTTCTTCTAAAAGATAGACATCGAACCTGTTGTCTATCATGTAGGTGGAAATCAAACCAGTAGTTATTAAAGACACAAGTATTATAATAATAAAGTTAATCAAAAGTGTCTTTGTCAAATTTATTTTCATTTGTTTATCCTCCAAACTTATAGCCTACACCATAGACCGTAAGTATATATTTTGGCTTTTTGGGATTGTCTTCTATCTTTTGTCTAATATTTTTTATATGGGTATCTATCGTTCTATCATAACCATCATAATCGTATCCGAAGGCCTTTTCTACGAGAATTTCCCTTGTAAATACTTGGCCCGGATTTGAAGCAAATATAAGGAGTATTTTATATTCATTGGGAGTTAAATTTATATTTTGCCCCTTTTTACTTACTTCATGCTTTCTCATATCTATTTTCAAATCATCATTATTAAAGGAAATTATATCCGAAAGGGGATTTCCATCTCTGTAGCTCCTTCTAAGAACTGCCTTAACTCTTTGCATAAGTTCTCTAGGGCTAAATGGTTTTGTCACATAGTCATCTGCACCTATAGAAAAACCTTCAAGCTTTGACTCTTCTGCACTTTTAGCTGTCAACATAATAACTGGGGCATCAGATAAGCTTCTAACTTTTTTACATATATCTTCACCAGAGATTCCCGGCAGCATCAAATCCAAGATCATAAGATGGGGAGAAGTATTCTCAAAAAGCTCTAAGGCTTTATTTCCATCAGTAGTACTGTAAACCTCATAACCTTCTTTTTTAAGATAGGCTTCAACCACATCTAAAATATTTTTTTCATCTTCTACAACTAAAATCTTAAATTTTTGATTCAATGTTATCACGCTCCTGATATAATTGTAACATGGAAGTTAGATGAAAAAAATAGCAAGGCATCGGCCTCGCTACTTTTTAAGTAAATTTTTCTTGCGTAGATATTCTTCTTCGTCAATTTCTCCTGCAGCATATTTTTCATCCAATATGTCTAAAGCCCTACGATTGTCGCCATTTGTATGATGGTTATTTCTATTAGTGGACTTTACTATAAAGTATACTGCTAAGCCGATTAAAAGAACCCAAAATATCATCATAAAACCACCTCCCATAAATCCAAATCCAAATCTAGGCCATCCATACCATCCATGCATCATAATATCAATCTCCTTTATATTATTTATATCCTAAACGGTTATCGATGACAAATCGATAACCGTAAAAAACTTAGCTACTTTGCTTGACCTCTAATATCTTTTTCTGGATCCTTTCAACCTGAAGACAGAAGGTTTCGAGCCTGGACTCGATTATCTGTGGGAAAGGATTCCCGTCGGTTTCTATAGATAAAAATGGAAGATGGGGGTAGGTTTCCATTACCTTGGCTACCAAATCTTTGTTCCTTGCTATATCCATTTTTTTGTCATTCATCTTTTCTTTTATAATCGCTTCCGAGATTCTGCTAGGCATGCAGCCGAAGGGTCCTATAGAGATTACACCTGCTACTTCCTCCACTACCTCGGCAATTGCAGTTCCAACGGTCAGTATTGTCTCGCCCGTTAGTTTTGGAGAAATAAGATCGGAAACGGCCTTTACAATTCTATCAACATTTAAAATATGCTTTTCATAGAATTTACAACTAGAAAAGATTTCTTTTATGTTCTTTTCATAGTAGTTTTTAAAATACCCTTGAATATAGGTTTTTAGTCTTACATCAAAGGTAGAACCTAATAGAATGTTCTTCTTTACCAGATAGTCAATATAATAGATCCATTCAGCTATGGGAGCAGTTTTTACGATAATATCTCTATCGGCAAGTCTTTCTACAATATATTGTCTTGAGAAATTATCTCTTCTAACGTATATTTCACCGATCAAGGCTACCTTGGACACCATGTCTATTGAATATTTAGCTTCTATGGCATTTAGCTTATGTACAGCTGATTGTAGGGCCTTTTTAAGTTTCTTCCAAGGCAGACTTGAAACGCCATGTATTATTTCATCACAAACTTCTTTATATATATTTAAAGCCTTTTCTTTATCTTTTGAAAGTACAAGTATAGCACTGTATATTTCTTCCAAAATATCGGATATTATTACCGACTGCCATCCTCTAAGTATGAAGCTGGTTCCAAGGCCTGCATAACTATTTTCAGATGTTAGAGACAGTATAGCTATATCTTCCAGATTATTCTTTTCAATAATATTTTTCATAAGGATATTATACTGACCAAATCTACATGGGCCTGAGGCTTCAGGCATAAAGTATACCAAGAGCTCATCGTTATTTTGTCTGTTTTCAATGTAATTCATGAGACTACCTACAGTAAGTATAAGGGGGAGACATTCCTTACAGGATACCAATCCTTGACCTATTTTAAGTTCTTTTTCATCAGGAGGATCGACAGGAGTTGAATTTACACCTGTATATCTGAAGGACGCTGCTAAGAGCTTAGAACCCATGTCTCCCATAGATGGTATCACAACATGAACTCTAGGATCCTTTAAGCTATACTGTTTTCCTTTTGAATCTACTATTTTAAAGTCATTATTATCTATAATAGTTTCTGCAGGATTAAATGCGGAGCTAATAGCGGCCATATTATTACCAATTTCAATATAGCTCTTTATCACATCTATAAAGGCTTCGATTCTCGTATCGATGCCGGCGTCAGCGGTATGGCTGTCAAGCTCTAATGTAAGGGAAGGCTTATCCTCCATAATATTTCTAAAGTATCCGACCACAAAGGAGTCGGGGCCACAGCTGAAGTTAGTAATATATACTCCAAAGAGTTTAGGATGTTCTTTAACTATATTTGCAGCCTTGAGTATCATCTGTCCCATGGCCCAATACATGTTTGGAGTAGGGTCTATATCATCATAGGGCAAAAAGTCATGGGGAATAATTCTATATCCCCTTGAGGCAAACTTATGGGGGATTCCCATATTAGCTATTCTGGTAAAGGCGTTGTAGGGTCTTCCGAATAAAACAATACCTATTTCATCAGTATTTTTTTCTAAATCTTCTAGAAATTTTTTACCTATGTCTTTACATTCTTTGTAGAAATCCTCTTGGGCCTTGATTGCTAGGTCAAAGGCTTTTTCTACTATGCTTGGATTTAAACTCAGCTTTTTACCTATATCAACAAAAATACCCTTGATTTCATTATACCCGTTACAGAACTCTAAAACAGGGCTTATAACAGTTTTATTCTCTATTTCACTAAAGGTAGTTTTTAAATAATATGGTTCTCCCTGCACAAAGGGACAGGCATAGTTGTGTTCTATGCTATTTTCAATAGATATAGATTTTACATGGGGTAAAAATAGTATGTCAGGATCCTGCTCTAAAAGATTCCATACTGCACCATGGGAGACCTCGATAGGATAGCAGAATGAGGCTCCCTTCCTCTCTATGCCTTCAGTATCAATTTCTTTAGGAAGAATAACTTCAAAGCCAAGAGAAGTAAAAAAGTTATAATACAGAGGATATAGTGTATTCACAAGCAGGGAGTTATTAATACCTACTGTTTTTCCATTAGGAGGAAGCAGTTTTTTGGCTCTGTCTTTGCTATATTTTTCGAAGACAAGATGTTCTCTAAGTTTAACTAGATTTAATTCAGTTATATCATGGTCACATTTATCTTGAAGTAAGTTGTAGTATTTGTTGCATGCTCCTCCAAAGGGGTAGGTTTTTTCTTCTATAACTATTCGGTTTATACTGCACTTTCGATCACATTTTTCTTTGCCGCCATTGCAGATAAAGGGATCTTTATAGAATACTTCACGATCGGCCAGTTCACGGAGAACAATATCCATAGGCTTAATCAATCCTAAATTTAGCCTATCATGAACTGCCAGTGCAACTCCAAAGGCTCCCATAAGACCGGGCTCCGGAGGTACGATTATATCTTTACCGGTAAGGGATGCCATGGCTAAGGGCACGGCTTTATTGTAGCATACTCCTCCCTGCATAAATATTTTTCTTCCCATTTTGCGGCTACCCTTTACTCTGTTGATATAGTTCATTGCAATTGAATATACGAGTCCGCCTATGATATCTTCTTTTTCAATGCCCTCCTGAATGGCATTTTTTATATCACTGCTGATAAAGGCAGCGCATTGGTCACTGAAATTTGGAGGAGAATTGCTCTTCAGTGCAATGTCAGCTATTTCCAGAGTGTCTATTCCCAAGGATTCCTTTGCCGCTTCTTCAAGAAAGGAACCGGTTCCTGCTGAACAGGCTTCATTCATTGCATAGTCGCAAGGAACGCCATTGGTAATATAGGTGTATTTGGCATCCTGGCCACCTATTTCAAAGATAGTGTCTACTTCAGGATCGAAATATACTGCTGCCCTTGCATGGGCTGTGATTTCATTGATTATTCCTTCAGTAAGACCGTGAAGACCGGCTATCTGCCTACCAGAACCAGTAACTCCCAAACCTATTATTTTTATATTTTCGGAAATTTGTTCATTCAAACTTTCATAACACTTTCTGGAGGCTCCGATAGGGTCTCCGTTAGTTCTAAGATAGCAGCTTGCAAGTATTGATTTATCTTTTTCACGCATTACTACTGCCTTGGTTGTGGTAGAGCCAACATCAAGACCGATAATACATATATCGCCGTCTTTAGGTTTTTCTTTTTTGATTTCTTTAAAGGAGACATTATTGATATAGTCCTTTAGAGGAGGTAAAAATGAAAAAGAACTTTCCCTATTGTTAAAAAGGCTGTCCATATCACTGACAGGCCTAGTTTCATTTTCTAGACCCCATAGTGCAGCCCCGAGGGCTTCAAAACTTTTTGCGTATTTGGGAGTATTGATGTTGGGAACTTTTTTCTTTAAAAAGTTCAGCATAACTTTATTGCTGGAAACTCCTCCGACTATGAGGACGTTTTCATATTCAACATTTTTAAGAAGTTCAAGTATTTTACCAGCCATCATTTCACATAATCCGGCAACTACTTTTTCCTTGGGTGTTCCCTTATTAAGAGCATGGGTGCAGTCACTTTTACAGAAGACTGAGCATCTTCCAGCTACTTTGTACGGGTTGTTTATGTCTGCATTTTCAATGGCTTCTTCGATGCTGATATCCATTCTTTTCAACTGTTGGAGGAAAAATTCACCGGTTCCTGAAGCACATTTATTTCCTGTATATACGTCTATAATTTTTCCCCTGTTATCCATTTCGTAGACTATAAAGTTTTCCCCACCAGCACTTACGATTATATTTGATTTTCCAAATTCTTTATTATGAAATTGGTAGGCGTACTCAATAGCTTCCGGTTCAGAAATTGAAGATGTATTTAACATTGTTCTGAGTTTTTTTCCCGTAACCGTAAAGCGATTGATAGAGCTTAGTATATCGTTATCTATTAAATTTTTTATAGCTTTTTTAGGATTGCCCCCGTGGGGAACTGATTTTGCTTCAATTACATTTATATTATTATCTTTTTTTTCTAAAAGAACGAAGCCAATATTTGAGGCTCCTATACATAATCCTAATGACTTCATAGAATCACTCCATTTCCCTTTTTTATTATAATCTATATTTTAGTATTATAGTTTGTTTACCCCGTATACATTATATAACATATTTTGCTAATGGTGATAAATATAGTTAGATTATTTTATTCATATTTTTATTCTTGACAAATAGCAATATTTTAATCATAAAAAGATTATAATTAAATAATCTGCTTGATTTTGCAGAAAATTTTGATTATAATTAAGGTTAATAGGATAATTGAATATAAATAAGCTGTTTTATTTACCGTGGTGCTGAAAACCAACACCATCTAGTAAATAAAATCCAGTGCATTTATGAAGGAATTAGAGCTCTTCATGTGTACTGGATTTTTTGTTTTTATCGGCATTAAGTTTAACTTAATCTATTAAAATGAGGGGGAATATTTATGAGTTTGAACAAGGCTCCAAAAAATCATGTATTTTACAGGAACCAAAATTGGCATTATCCTGAGATCGAGAAGGGAGAGGGTATATATCTCTACGACAAGGATGGAAATAGGTATATAGACGGATGTAGTGGCTCAGCCGTAGCTAACATTGGTCATGGCAACAAAGAAGTTGCTCAGTTTGCAAAGGAGCATATTGAAAGAATAGCCTTTACTCACCTATCAAGATGGACTGTAGATTCAATAGAAAAGTGTGCTGAGAAGGTATCAAATTGGGCACCGGGAGACTTGAATCATGTTTATTTTGTATCCGGTGGTTCCGAAGCAACAGAGACAGCCATAAAGATGGCTAGACAGTACTTTGTTGAAAGGGATGGAAAGGGCTGCAGTAAATGGAAGATAATTTCCAAATGGAACTCTTTTCATGGTAATACAATGGGAGCTTTATCCATGACTGGAATAACAGGTAGAAGAAAGGTTTATGATCCTATGCTCATTAACTTTCCCAAGATTCCTCAGTTTTATCACTATAGAAATCCATGGGGATGTGAGACATTGGAGGAAAGCAGTATAAAGGCCGCTGAAGCTCTAGAAGAAGAAATTCTAAGGCAGGGTCCCGAAAATGTGGCTGCTTTCATCACGGAGCCTGTAGTAGGGTCAGCGGCACCGGGAGTTCATCCTGATAAGGTATACTTTAAAATGGTTAGAGAAATATGTGATAAATATGACGTGTTACTTATAGTTGACGAAGTAATGGCAGGCTTTGGAAGAACGGGCAAAAAGTTTGCAGTTAATCATTACGATGTAATTCCTGATATTATAGCATGTGCAAAGGGAATGAGCTGTGGATATACTCCGATAGGTGCAGCAGTAGCTAGCGATAAGGTATTCGAAACAATTATGGTTAAAGGATCAGGAAGCTTTGTTCACGGTCATACCTATGCTGGAAATCCTCTATCCTGTGGAATAGCTCATAAGGTAATGGAAATAGTTGAAAGGGAAGGATATGTGGAGAATGCAGCAAACCAAGGAGAATATCTAATGGATAAGCTTCAGAGTTTATACAAATATCCAATAGTTGGAGATATAAGAGGCAAGGGACTCATGATAGGTATAGAGTTTGTAAATGACCAGAAAACCAAAGAGCCCTTTGATACTAAGGCTAATATAAAAGGAAAAATAACAAATAATTGTTTGGCAGAGGGTTTAGTTGTTTATCCTGGAGGAGGATCTGTAGATGGAGTAAGGGGAGACCACATACTGATTGCACCGCCGATAAATATAACTAAAGAAGAAGTGGATACTCTGTTCGAGGCACTGGAGGCTGGAATCAGGAAAACTAGTGAAGAGGTATTATAACATAAAAACTTATTCAGAGAGGATGATTGTGATGGAAAAGCTGATCATTACCATTGCCCCTACGGGGAATGTGCCAACTAAGGAACTTAATCCCAGCTCGCCGCTTACAGTAGATGAGATAGTGGAAGATATAAAAAAATGTAGAGAATTAGGAGCAGCTGTCGCCCATATACATGTAAGAGATAAGGATTTAAAGCCTACAAGTGATAGGGAGATATTTAAACAGGTGTTAGATAAACTGGATGAAGAAGGAGTAGATATAATAAAACAGGTTTCAACGGGGGCAAGAGGAGGAGCTAATACCATAGAGTGGAGAGGGCAGATGTTGGATTTAAATGCTCATATGGCAAGTTTGTCTACAGGATCATCAAACTTTCCAAATGCTGTAAACGCTAATTCACCCGAACTCATTGAAGCTTTGGCAAAAAAGATGTACGATAATAATATAAAGCCTGAAATAGAAGTTTTCGATGTAGCCATGATTAATAATGCAGTAAGACTCGCTAAAAAAGGTATAATAAAGACTCCACTGCACTTTAATCTAGTTATGAATGTACCGGGGTCCATACCAGGAACCCCCAAAAATCTGATGTTCCTTGTAGAAAGCTTGCCGCCGGAATCAACGTGGACGGTTAGCGGTATAGGTAGAGCACAGGTTCAGATGCTTACAATGGCGATTTTACTAGGGGGACATGTAAGAACGGGTCTTGAGGATTGTTTGTATTATGAAAAGGGAAAGTTGGCTACTAATGCAATGCTCGTTGAAAGAGTTGTTAGAATAGCTAAGGAGTTGGGAAGAGAAATTGCTACGGTAGATGAGGCGAAGAAAATTTTAAATTTATAGATAACAAAGTTCAAGGTTAAATTTATTAGGATTTTGAGAATCCTTCTGGCTCATGTGAAGATTTGTTGCTTTTGAAAATATTTAAAAACAAAAGATAAATGTAGCAACAAATGCTTCAAAATCGCTCAGAAGGAAACCTCAAAATCCATAGAGTAATATAAATTGAATCTTAAAGTTGTTCATCTATAATTTTAATCAAAAGATTGACCTAAGCGAATAGCGAAAAGCGATTAATTTGCGGAATATTATGCAATAGGGGGGAATTATAATATGAGTAAGGTTAAAAGTATTGAAGAAGCGGTATCCTTGATAAAGGATGGAATGACCGTGATGGTAGCAGGCTTTTTGGGGGTAGGTACTCCCGAATCCATAGTTGACGCAATGATAGAAAGGGGTATAAAGGATCTCACGATAATAAGTAGTGACACAGCTTTTCCTGAGGTGGGAGTAGGAAAACTTATAGTAAACAAAATGGCTAAAAAGGTTATAGCTTCCCACATAGGGACTAACCCTGAGACAGGCAGACAGATGAATGAAGGAGAAATAGAAGTATTGCTTACCCCTCAAGGTACTTTTGTAGAGCAGATACGCTGTGCCGGAGCAGGGCTTGGAGGATTTTTAACTCCGACAGGACTAGGAACCATGGTGGAACAGGGCAAGCAAAAAATTAAAATAGAGAATAAAGAATACCTTCTGGAGCTACCTCTAAAGGCCGATGTTGCCCTTTTAAAAGGTGCTAAAGTAGATAAAAAAGGCAATATTTATTACGATAAGGCAGCCAGAAACTTCAATCCCATTATGGCTATGGCAGCTGATTTGGTGATAGTTGAGGCCGAGGAAATAGTAGAGGTGGGGCAGATTGAACCCAATGACGTTATGACTCCAGGTATATTTGTCGATGTGATTGTAAAGGGGGACAAATAATGGATAAGGATAGAGTAAAAGAGATTATTGCAAAAAGGGTTGCCAAGGAGCTAAAGGATGGAGACGTTGTCAATCTGGGAATAGGCTTGCCTACGATGGTAGCCAATTACGTACCTGAAGAAATAGAGGTAATTCTCCAATCGGAAAACGGTTTTGTAGGCATGGGACCTGCTCCAGAAAAGGGGAAGGAAATTAAGAACTTGGTAAATGCTGGTGGTATGCCGGTTACTTTAAAACCTGGAGCAGCTTTCTTTGACAGTGCTACATCCTTTGCCATAATAAGGGGAGGTCATGTGGACGTTACAGTTTTGGGAGCTCTTCAGGTAGATGAGAAGGGGAACCTGGCCAATTGGATGATACCGGGAAAGCTTGTACCTGGTATGGGAGGTGCCATGGACCTTGTAGTGGGGGCCAAAAAGGTTATAGTTTCCATGGTGCATACGGCCAAAGGGAAACCAAAGATACTTAAAGAGTGTAACTTGCCCCTTACTGCAGAGGGCCAAGTTGATTTGATAGTTACTGAGATGGGCGTAATAGAGGTTACAGATAAGGGATTGGCACTAAAGGAAATAAATCCGGAATTTACAATAGAAGATGTTCAGGCAGCTACAGAAGCAAAGTTGATAATTCCTGAAAATTTAAAAGAAATGGAAGTATAGAAAAGTTAAAAAGATAGTCGATTCAATGAATTGGCTATCTTTTTTCTGCGTTATAGATTAAAATTAAATAAAAATATACAGAATAAATTGGAGGGGCTTTTATGACAATAAATGCGGTGATTGACTTTTTAAGATTTAAGGAGTTATATTTTTGGATTTATATTTTCTTAATAAATGGATATGGACTTATTCTAATAGCCCTAGACAAATATAAGGCAGTAAAAAATAAATGGAGAATTAGGGAAAATAACTTTTTCATAGTAGCTCTTGCAGGAGGAGCGGCGGGAGTACTACTTGGAATGACTATATTTAGGCATAAGACACAGCATAAAAAGTTTTATATAGGAATTCCTGTATTGTATTTATTCAATAAAACTATAATATTAATAATCAAGTATAAGTTTGGTATTTTTATAGGATTGTAGTTGATATAAGAGAGATATAAAGCATCCCTTGATCAGTGGCTTTATTATTTTAAAAAATTTTTTAAAAATTTAATATGAAGGGCCCTAAAATTTTTATGATAGACGTACTTGCTATAGTAAGTATATTTTTAAGAATAATATGACAAAATTTTGCTTTCTCAAAATATATTGTTAAACTATAGCTAAAGGGGTGAAATAAGTGGAGCGGGGTATTTGTAAGAGATGTGAAAGGTTTTTTATAAAAGATCATAAAAATCAGGATGTATGTGAAAAGTGTTATCAAAAAGAGAGAGAAGAATATGAAACAGTTAAAGATTATTTATTTCAGAACAAAGGAGCATCTATTATGAACGTTTACTTAGATACAAAGGTTCCTATTAAGACCATAGAGAGATTTATTAGAGAAGAAAAAATAACGATTGTCGATACTAATACATAATATATGTATAAAAAAATAAAAAATCCTGGAAATACCCAGGATTTTTTTGGATTTATATTTTTAGAGGGGGATTATTACGAAGATTAAATTGCTTAATATAAGCATAATTGTTTTTATTAGCAATATCAATGCATTTAACGTGATTTTAACAATGTTAACATAATCTTAACAAAATCATTCGATATCACTTAAGAGATTAGCCATTTCTATGGCAGTAAGTGCAGCTTCGTATCCTTTATTTCCTGCTTTAGTTCCGGCTCTTTCTATGGCTTGCTCAATAGTATCTGTAGTCAAAACACCAAAGATAACAGGAACCTCGGTATCAAGGGATACATTTGCTATACCCTTTGAAACTTCACTTGAGACGTAGTCAAAGTGAGGGGTTGCACCTCTGATTACGGCCCCAAGGCAGATTACGGCATCATATTTTTGAGATTTAGCCATCTTTTTAGCTACTAGCGGAATTTCAAAGGCTCCTGGAACCCAGGATATTTCAATATCCTCATCTTGTACACCATGTCTTTTAAGACCATCTAAGGCACCGTCAAGGAGCTTGCTACTTATAAACTCATTAAACCTGCCAACAATTATTCCAAACTTTTGTTCTTTTGAAATCAGTTTTCCTTCATAGATTTTCATATTAATTTTCCTCCTTTAAAAGGTCTAGCATATGACCCATTTTTTCTTTTTTTGTTGTTAAATAATGTTCATTCACTGCATTACATCCTACTTCAATGGGAACTCTTTTTACAACCTTGAGTCCGTATCCCGATAAGCCTGAAATTTTCTTGGGATTGTTCGTCATAAGCTTAATATTTTTCACTCCCAAGTCTACTAGAACTTGGGCACCAATGCCGTAATCCCTCAAGTCTTCAGGGAATCCCAAAGCTAGATTGGCTTCTACTGTATCCATTCCCTTATCTTGAAGATTATAGGCTTTAAGTTTGTTGATTAGACCTATGCCACGGCCTTCCTGACGCATATACAGCAAAACACCCTTGCCTTCTTCATCGATTTTTTTCAATGCAGCCTCCAATTGGTCTCCGCAGTCACATCTCATAGATCCAAAGGCATCACCGGTAAGGCACTCTGAATGCACTCTAACAAGCACCGGTTCATCACCGGCAACGTTTCCTTTTACTAAGGCAATATGATGTTCGCCGTTAACTTTTTCCTCATAGCCATATATCTTGAAGTTTCCATATTTAGTAGGCATATCGGCCTCGGCAACTCTTTCAATTAAAATTTCATTTTTTCTCCTGTAGGATATGAGGTCAGCTATGGTAATTAGCTTAAGATTATGCTTCTTAGCAAACTCTATCAGTTGGGGTAGTCTTGCCATAGTACCGTCATCATTCATAATCTCGCATATTACACCTGCAGGATATAATCCGGCAAGCCTTGCTAGGTCCACTGATGCTTCGGTATGACCAGCTCTTTTTAAAACGCCGCCTTCCTTTGCTTCTAATGGAAATATATGACCGGGTTTTTTAAAATCCTGAGGCCTAGCATTTCTATCTAAAACTTTTTGTATAGTCATAGCTCTTTCAAAGGCAGATATTCCCGTAGAGGTTTCTGCAGCATCTATTGAAACTGTAAAAGCAGTAGAGTGAGTATCAGTATTCTCTCTTACCATTTGACGAATATCGAGTTCTTTAAGTCGCTCACCAATTATGGGCATACATATAAGTCCTCTGGCATACTTAGCCATAAAGTTTACGGCTTCAGGAGTTACCTTCTCCGCCGCCATAACCAGATCTCCTTCATTTTCTCTATCCTCATCATCAACAACTATTACTATTTTTCCCTCTCTTATATCCTCAATGGCCTCTTCTATGGTATTAAATTTAAACATTTTATCACCTCGTTGAAATATAATCTGAACCAAACTAACTTCTTATAACAGTTAATCTAACAACATAACTTTAAGTATTCTTCAATGTTTCCTCTGAAGCGACTTTGAAGAGGATTATTGAAAGATACTTATAAGGAACTACCAGAGCAAGTTAATTAAAAATATTATTGTAGGAAGCATTGTTCTAAGCAAATCCATGCTTGCTTAGAAAATTCATATCAATACTATTATTATAATTCTCCTCATTCCCTGATTTATTATTATAACGAATTAATCTTTCAATGTATTTTCCTACCATGTCGCATTCTAGATTTACCTCATCTCCCGGAGACTTGTGTAAAAGTGTTGTGACATCCTTAGTATGGGGAATTATAGATACCTTAAAAACTCTCTCATCCACATATGCAACAGTTAAGCTTATGCCGTCTATTGCAATCGAACCTTTATGAATAATATATTTTAAGAGATCTGGAGAGGCTTTAATTGTAACCCATACGGCATTATCTTCCTTATCAAAGGCTAATATTGTGCCTGTACCATCTATATGTCCGCTAACCAAATGCCCTCCTAATCTGTCGCCTAGCCTGAGGGCCCTTTCGAGATTGACCTTGCTGCCAGGCACTAAATTCTTTAAATTACTCCTTCTCATAGTTTCTGCCATGACATCTACGGCAAAGGTATCAGATTTAAAGTCGGTTACCGTTAGACAAACTCCGTTGGTACTTATGCTATCCCCAAGTTTAACATCTTCTAAAACCTTGTGGGCCTTGATAACTATTTTTGCAGATTTAGTTCCCTTCAGAACCGACTGTACTACTCCAATTTCCTCAACAAGACCAGTAAACAAAACAGCATCTCCTTTCCAAAGTTTGATAATAGACTAAGGGCTTACTAGTATCTTCTTTTAGTCTAGGAACTTAAACATTTAAAATTTAAAAAAGGCTAATAGCTAACGGCTGACCGCTCATGGCAAATAGATGACACTAATTTTTCACATATCCTTCAATTAAAATATCCTCACCAAAATTATGAACACTTATATCTTTTATAGAGAAGGCATTCATTATCATAGGGACTCCATCTCCTTCAACTGGGGTCTTAGCTAGATGGCCACCAATTATTTTTGGAGCTACAAAAAAATTTACCTTGTCTACTATGCCGGCTTCAAGGCAGGAGTAGTTAAGGGTTCCACCCCCTTCTAAAAGAATACTGTCTATATCCATACTTCCCAGCTTTTTCATAAGATTACTTAAACTTACCCTTTCATTTTCAGTTGGTAATATTACAATCTCTGCTCCAAAGTCTTTAAGCTTTTCAATTTTATCTGTATCAGCCATATCTGTTGTAGCTACAATAGTTTTTATTTGGGATGCAGTTTTAATAACATTGGCATCCAAGGGGATTTTACACCTACTGTCTACTATTACCCTTACGGGATTTTTTCCTTTAAAACCCGGTATCCTTACTGTAAGCTGAGGGTTGTCGACCAAAACTGTATTTACTCCAACCATTATAGCAGCATATCTATGACGCAATCTGTGCACATATTCTCTGGAGAGAGTACCCGTAATCCATTTGGAGTCAGAAAACTTTGTGGCTATTTTTCCATCCAAAGTCATAGCCGACTTTAGAAGACAGAAAGGAGTTTTGGAAGTAATATATTTTATGAATATTTCATTAAGTTTTTTTGCTTCATCTTCTAATATTCCCGTTATAACTTCAATACCGTTATTTTTTAGTATTTCTACACCTCTACCTGATACTATAGGATTAGGATCAAGCATGGCTATGATCACTTTTTTGATTCCACTTTCTATTATCGCATTGACACAGGGAGGGGTTTTACCAAAATGGGAGCAGGGCTCAAGGGTTACATACATCACTCCATCCTTTGGATTTTCAGTAGCTGAGGCTAGGGCTTCCACCTCGGCATGATTTCCTCCAAAATATTTATGATAACCCTCTCCAATGATTTTTTCATCCTTTACAATTATAGCACCTACCATCGGGTTGGGATTTACAAAACCGGCTCCCTTTTCGGCTAGAGAAAGAGCCCGTTTCATGTATTTTGTATCCATAGTTTAACCTCCACTTGTAATTCTAATGTTGTATAAAGGATTCCAACTTTAAAATAGAAGTAAAGAGAACGTTCATTCCGATAAAAATTTAGAGAAAACGAGACTGCTAGTAAAAGGTCACAGGTAACAGAAAAAACCCGAAAGGTTGACCCTAAGCAAGTAGCGATAGCCATATAAGTCTTTTTTTACTTCTATTTTTCAAACTAAAAGTTAGTTGTTAATATATATTATGGTCTAATATTTTAAAGATTTTGCTTAAATAAAAGCCCTGAAGTTAAAACTTCAGGGCTTAAATCTCAAATAAATTTGAAAATCATGTTACTTATTACTCCTTCTCTCATCCAGACTATACTGTCGGCTCCGGAATTTCACCAGATCAACCGCATTGCGGCTCGCGGGCTATAACCGCCGGTAGGGAATTTCACCCTGCCCCGAAGGAAAAGATATTAACTTTTCTAGTAATAGATTATCACTTTTGGCATTTAAAAGTCAAGAAGGTCAACAATTTATTTTTCTAAATCTTTTGTATTCATACATTACAAATCAGTTTCAAGGAAGCATAGAGATATCTCTATGCTTCAAATTTTATTAGAGTTTTTATGCTTTTCAGTCATACAGCATTTACAGATGTTATAGTCATTATTTAAAAGCAAAAATCTGTTAACTTGAGACTTTGTATCAAGCATAATTACATAAGATTTTATGATTTTGTGAATATTACAGCTTTTTTTTTCAGATTCAAGGTCATGGATAACCTTAGATAAAGGATTTGTATCTACTAAATATCGCCTTCTGTTGTATGGCTCACCCTTTCTTCTCATATACTCTGCCTCCTAAATAGTTATATATATTAATAATTATACTTTATCATATGATATTCCTGCAGGAAATAATTTATTTTTCTAATTTTCTAGGTATTTATAAGAATTTACTGCTTAGACAATATATTAAATTTTCCTTACATATAATGCAAACGTATATTCTAAAATAAAAAATAATGATATATTAGTAGTAGGTAACAAGCTAGTGTTAAGGAGTTAGCATTATGATTCTACAAAAACTTGAAGGGAGGCGAACTCAATATTTGGATTAGAGATATCCTATCCGATTCTATGGATAATAGTAGCAGTCATCTTTGGAATCATAGAAGCAGCCACTTTAGGGCTTACAACTATATGGTTTGCAGCCGGGGCATTGATTGCTATGATGGCGGCAATAATCAATCTGCCGTTAATAGTTCAGATATTCACCTTCCTGATATCATCGTCGGTGCTTCTTTACTATACTAGACCTATAGCCAAGGAATACTTAAAGATAGGTGCTACAAGAACCAATGTAAACAGTATAATCGGTGAGGTAGGTATAGTTACTAAAAAAATTGTGCCCTTTAATACTGGGCAGGTTAAGGTTTCTGGCCAGATATGGACTGCAAAAGCCCATAACGATGAAGAAATAGATAAAGGAGCCAAAGTCAAAGTGTTAAAGGTTGAAGGAGTAAAATTAATAGTAAAGAAAATAGATGAAAAATAAAAGGGGGACTTAAAATGTTTTCATTGATAATACCTGTTTTATTGATAGTTATTGCAATATTTCTGATAGTAACAAATATCAGAATAGTACCTCAGGCCCATGCATATGTTATAGAAAGACTTGGAGCATATCAGGGTACATGGGATGTTGGTCTTCATGTTAAAGTACCTTTAATTGACAGAGTTGCAAATAGAGTATCATTAAAGGAAAGGGTTGTAGATTTTCCGCCTCAACCCGTTATAACAAGTGATAATGTTACGATACAGATAGATACTGTAGTTTATTACCAAATTACTGATCCAAAACTTTATACCTATGGAGTTGAAAACCCAATAGCAGCAATTGAGAATCTTACTGCTACAACTTTGAGAAATATAATTGGTGAACTTGAACTGGATGAAACGTTGACTTCAAGGGACATAATCAATACTAAGATGAGAAGTATACTTGATGAGGCTACTGACCCGTGGGGTATTAAGGTAAATCGTGTTGAAGTGAAAAATATTATTCCGCCTGAAGATATTCAAGAGGCTATGGAAAAACAAATGCGTGCTGAAAGAGAAAGAAGAGAGGCTATTTTAAGAGCAGAAGGTGAGAAAAAATCTGCTATTCTTGTAGCTGAAGGTAAAAAAGAATCTGCAATATTAGAAGCAGAAGCGGAAAAGCAAGCTGCCATACTTAGAGCAGAAGCTAAAAAAGAAGCAGCTATTAGGGAAGCTGAAGGTCAGGCAGAAGCTATCCTTAAAGTACAAAAGGCTACTGCAGAAGGTATAAAGATGATCAAGGAAGCTGGACCAAATGATAAGGTAATCAACCTTAAGAGTTTAGAGGCCCTTGCTAAGGTTGCAGATGGTAAGGCTACGAAGATAATAATACCTTCAGAGATTCAAGGTCTGGCAGGTCTTGCAACATCTATATCAGAAATAATGAAAACAGAGGAAACTAAGGATCAATAATAAAATAAAAAAGTACTATTCGTTGAATTCTAATGGATAGTGCTTTAATACTTTTCTTTAATACTTTTAAATTTTTTTCATATTATTTTGAATAAACAGGAAAGCTCCCAAAGCTATAAATATATCTCCGATACTGATAGTTTGAGGAAAGGGATAAGGTGGTGGGATATTTATTATATCTCCTAAGAGCCAAAGATTAGTCTTTCCTTTTATTAATACTGAATGACCTGCTATATAGCCGTCTTTGAGCATGTTTATGCCTTCATTAAAACCTTTAGCTACGGCCATATCAATACTTACAGGCATATATCCCTTATTTGCAGTTATGACAATAAAATTTAAAATTATACCAATTAGTATTATTAAAAAGCCCCTGTGATTACGATTAAATAAAACAAATATAAATAAAAAAATATAGATTACTATATGAACTATAAAATAGTTGTCAGATAAAAATAAAGAAAAGGGTTTAATATTATTTTTAATAATTAGTGATGAGATAAATTCTATAAGAAATGAAATAAAAACTAAATATATCCTATCAATCTTGACTTTTTCTAAGGTTTTTATTTTTTTCCCCCTAAGCTTGCCTGTTATTATGGAAAAGAAAATTGACTCAGCTAACATTTATAAGCATCTCCCTATTTTCTTTCATTATGTCTTTGAAGGTTTTTACAACTATGGGATTAAACTGTTTTCCAGACTCGCCGTCTATTATATTGATTGCAGCATTAAAAGTCATTGCTTTTCTATAGGGCCTGTTTGAAGTCATGGCATCGAAGGCATCTGCAACGGCCAGTATGGAAGCTTCGATAGGTATTTCTCCCTCCTTGAGGCCATTGGGATATCCTTTACCGTCATACCTTTCATGATGAGATTTTATTATCCTTGAAACCTCGCCGAGGAAATCCACATCCTCCAATATTTTGGCCCCTATAGATGGGTGCTGCTTGATTAGATAAAATTCATTATCTGTTAAATGGGAAGGTTTGTTTAGTATATGGTCCTCAATTCCGATTTTACCTATATCATGAAGTATGGCAGCAGTTTTTATAATATCTATACTTTTACCGGTAAGTCCCATCTTTCGGGCTATAACTTCGGAGTAATGGGCCACCCTGTGGGAGTGACCATTAGTATAATGGTCCTTAGCGTCTATTGCATTGGACAGTGCCTTTATGGTTTCAAAGTATATATTTCTCATATCTAGGTATAGCTTGAAAGAATAGCGAGC
>JACCKY010000020.1 GCA_014236755.1 Candidatus Petromonas tenebris
CAATTCGACTTGCCCACTTTGTTCTTTTCTCCTCGTTGCTATTCATATGATTACCTCCTTCGAGAATATTATCTCATGGAGTTGGTTCCTTGTTAATGTGGGATGGATTTGACGCTTACGTTAAAACCCAGTATCGAAGGATTAAAGAAAAAATAGGAAGTGAAAAATGAAAGGCATGTCAAAAGCTTGGACCAGATATTGAACAAAGCTCAGTTATATGGAACTAGAGTAGGGGGGTGACAAGGATATACAAAATCAGTTTACGGGATAGCTGTGCCTAGTTTTAGTTTTTAAAAAAACATTGAAATTAGATGGTGTTGTAAAGTGTATCTAAATACACTATATAAAGGTGTATTTTATTTTTTTATGTTTTTTGTAATAGTACAAACTAGGGTTCACATAACTTATAACGAGGTGGTGAGATGAAGATAAATGTTAGACTCTTTATAGGCGATTCAGATGTTGAATTTGAAGATTTGAGTGAAGAAGTACAAGAAGAATATAGAAGAAAGATTACTGGAATATATGCGGACCAAGTTTTAAATAGGGTTGTTGAAATGATAAGACAAAATAAATCAGAAGATGAAATAAAAAGCTATTTGCTTTTAGATAGAAATAATAAACAAACTCATATAGTTAATATTGATGGAAATGTTTCAAATTTATGTTCAGATGATAGTAAGTTAAATGACGCTTTAAAAAATACTGGTTAATCATGAAGATACGCTATTAAAAGTGTGTCTTTTTTATTGCATAGGAATTCAAACATTTTTTGAAAAAATTGCAGGTATAAAACAAAGTAAATTCAAGGGATGCAAGAAATTACAAACTTTTACCAGTTAAATATTAAAAAGGATAACAGCTAACTGCTGACCGCTCATGGCAAAAAGGTGACGGGCCGCAAGAAAGACCCTAAAAAACGACTAGGATTTGCCAAGAGCCAAGAGCTAAGAACTAAGAGCTAATAAGGGCTACCAACTACGAACTACTAACTACGAACTAACAAAGCGTCGCCAGACGCCTTTGTTCTTACAATACTTTAAATATTGAAGGTAAAGGGTCTTTGACGTTAAAAAACTTTTAATACAGACCAATGTGAGGTCTTAATTTTTTTATGTTTTTTCATTATAATAAAAAGAGTGTTTTTATAAATATAATTTGCAAGTTTAAAGGTGAATACATTATTTATGTCATCTTGGAGAAGAAAAGCCTGCCTGTGGTAACCTACTAGATAATATCATAAGAAAAAAACAGGAGGAATAAATATGACTGGTAAAAACCATATGCTCTTTGGAGCAGCATTATCCTTTTATGTACTACCTAAGCTTGGAATATCAACAAATATAATTACAACTGCGGCCGCATCGGTTGGAGCTTTAGTTCCTGATATCGATCATCCGGGATCTAAGATAAACAAGATTATGCTGCCTGTTAAAAACAGACTTGGTAAAATGATGATTTATTCAGGAATAGGTTCCTTTCTGATTTATAAATACAAAGGTGTAAATAGTTTAGTTTTTTTAGGGATTATAATGATTATTATTGGACTTTCCCATCATAGATCATTTACTCATAGTATTCTTGGCACTATTTTGCTTTCAGTAGTTTCTTTTATGGTTTTACAAAATTATTTAAGCTATAATTTAATTATAGCCTTTATCACAGGTATAATATCCCATTTAATGGCTGATTATCTTACGAAACAGGGAATAGAGCTCTTTTATCCAGTTTCAAACAAAAACTATAAATTTTTTATTACTTTTTCTTCAGGAGGAACAGCTGAAAGTTTATTAAGTCTAATTTTTATTTTTATGATAATAAAAAACTTTTTGGTATCTGTATAAAATAGTTGAATTATATAATTTGCATATTTTGACATAGATGGAGACAAGGCAGGAAAGATATTGAATTTGAAAAATAAGGCTCAGAAATAGTTTCTGGGCCTACTTTGTTATGTTTTTATATAATCTTTATATAATATATATATGGTATCTGTAGATTTAAGCTTATAAAGCATTTCTTTTAAAGATTTTTTGGTTTCTTCAAGCTCAAATTCTAGGTGTCTTTTTTCATCACTGTTATTTTCATTGTTTATTCTTAATTTTATAGAATCAATTTTTTCTCTTAATGTTGCTACTTTCTTTGATAAATAAATAAGGTCTTCACGAAGCTTATTGTCTGTTTCATCGATGCCAAGCTCATTTATCATTTGCTTTATTAAGTCTAAATGATCCATTCTTTGTTTTTTTTCCAAAACAGTCACCCCCCTGGAATATATTGTGGTATATTTACTATATTATACAACATACTGTGCTGCATATCTATATTTTGTAGAGAATCCATTTGCACGTATCAATTTCATATTTTATTTCATAAATCTTTTCGGTTCCGCTTATTATGCTTTGACACCTAAATTTGTACATTCTATTTCCTGCATACTTTTCAAGCTCTGTCTGAATAACCTTATCAACTTTTATAGTTAAAAAGGTTTTGTCTTCAGATTCCACTCTAAACTTTACCGGCCTAGGAACACCTTCACGGTTAGTGTAAGATATCATTTCTATAGGTTTTACCACTACTTTCAATTTCACACCTCCATTCTAACTTCTAGAGAATACTAGACATAATAGGATAATCCTCGTGCACTCCTCCGGTCATAGGTTTTATTCCTGAGTGTAAAAATCCAGCCCTCATAAGGATTTTTGATCCATATTTTTGCCTTAAATCATCCACTGCTTTATCAAGCTTTCTATACTTTTCTTTATATTTATTATCAAATATTGAAGTCTGATATGGTTCATTAGGAATTAATCCTGAAAGACGAATACCTAAGTGTCTAAGGGGTTCTCCATCCCATACTTCATCAAATAAATCTTTTACTATCTCATATATTTCTTTGGTAGAATCAGTTGGAGAATAAACCTTTCTTTGATGGGAGTATCTATGAAATTCATGGGTTTTTGCCTTAACTGATACTATGCTGCAAAGATTTTCACTATCTCGGAGTCTCATTGCAGTCATTTCAGTAAGGGATAAAAGTATTAAATGAGCTGTAGGCCTATCTTCAACATCAAATGAAACAGTAGTCGAGTTCCCGAGGCCACGCCTTGTTATGTAGTTTTCCATTCTAACATCTGATGTTTCAATACCATTGGCATATCTCCAAATCATTTCCCCATGACTTTTGAGTTTATACTTAATAAGATTAAGATCTGCTTTAGCCAGGTCTCCAATAGTATATATTCCCATCTTATAAAGTTTAGAAGCCGTATCCCGCCCAACCATATAAAGATCCTCAATAGGTAATGGCCACATTTTTTCTTTGATTTCTTCAGGAAAAAGGGTAGTGACTGCATCGGGCTTTTTTAAATCAGAGCCCATTTTGGCCAGGAGTTTATTACTAGAGACTCCAATAGATACGGTAAAGCCAAGCTTCTTTTTTATTTGTTCCTTTATTCTATGGGCTGCAGATACAGGGTTACCATGAAGATGTTGCAGATTTGTGAAATTAAGAAAGCATTCGTCCACAGAAAATCTTTGAATATGAGGAGAATACTCCTTTAGAATATTTATCATTGCATCACTGCACTTCATATAAAGAGCATAATTTGGCGCTACTATAGTTAAATTTGGACATTTATTAGTAGCTTCGTTAATGTTTCACCTGTTTTAATTCTATATTTTTTAGCAGGAATAGATTTGGCCAGAACTATTCCATGCCTAGTTTTAGGGTCCCCACCAACTACCGAAGGTATTTTTCTAAGATCTACAGAAGCACCATGCTGCAGCCTATATACAGCTTCCCAGCTAAGATATGCTGAATTTACATCAATATGAAATATAATCTTATCTTTATCATGCATTTTCTTCATCTCCTTAAGCTTTAAGCGATCTTGATGGCTCTAGATTTTCTTTTATTGGCCATTTTTATGTAGCCAGCTTCCTCAAGGACTTTTAGATGAATATAAACAGTGCTTAGAGATCTCTAACCGCACATTTTTTGAATCTCACGAATAGTAGGGGAATATCCATGTTTTTTATAGTATCTTTTAATTGTTTTGTATATCCTAACATGACAATCTCTTAGTGCTATTGCTATAAGAACCACTTCCTTCCATTTTAATCTTGTAATAATATTATAATCGAACATTTGTTCTATTTCAAGCTATGATTTTTTTCTATTCGGAGTTAAAATATAAATATAAAACTGAAAAAGTTCAGTTTGGAGAAAGAGTAATTTTTTAAGAATTAAGTAAAAAGAGAGAAAGGATATATTACACATATATAATATATCCTTTCTTTCTTTTGTAAGTTATTATTAGAATTTAAAAAACAAATAAATAAAATCAAACTTATTTTCTTTTCTTATACTTAATTATTATTTTATATAAAGAGTATAGAAGGATAATAATCATAGAAAAAAAACCAATAATATCACTTATAGTATCATATTTATTAAATTGATATTTTAAACTATGTTGTAGAGTTATAAACCAAAGCACTGTAGGTAAACTTAATAAAACTATATTCAATAAATTCAACTGACTTTTCCTAATATATAAAATTTCACTTGATGTACATATTAAAATTATAATGATAAAGTCTTTAAATTCACCTAAAGAAATATTAACTGGAATATCACCGGATAAAATCATTTTAAATCCCCATATAAAAAATGACATGACAAATAAACCAAAGCCAATAATCAAATCTATTATCCTTATCTGAGGCTAGTTATTCAATTATTAATGAATATTTTTTATGATTCTTTTAATATAAAAAGATCAATAACATTTTGTAAACATATTTTTTATTTATAAACTAGATTTTACGTCAAACAATTCAAAAACACCTTTATAGCCTGTTAATTGAAGGATTTTATGCAATTTCAGTTTTCACCCATTGGGTAAAAGAAAATAACCGCTAAAGCTATTGAAACATCATCCATATTAGAAAAGATACTGAAACGGAGCTGACTTTATGATTAATAAAGTTGATTTTAATGCTAAAACTCTTACTTCAAATGCAGGTGTATTTTTGCTATTTGAGCATGCTAAAAATGAGGGAATTTTTGATTTCATTGAGAGCGACCTTGTGTTTGATTGGGTCTGTTTTTCATACAGAATTTTTTTCAGACTGCTTTGAGCTAAAGGATTAAAAATGTTACAATATAGAAGTTGTTTCCTAGATTCTTCATAAGTTAAGGTCAAATTGAAGGTGATGTTAATTTGACGTGGAATTTAGGACCAAGTAAAGAGTGCCTATTTAGGTGAAGCAAAATAGGGTAGGGAGATTTCTAAAAATTACTAGGTGATATTGGTTGAAATTGTTAGCGATATTCATTATCATAATAGTGGTATATTGCAAAAAACACGATATATTCTGCCAGAAGAAGTAGTGGATATATCAACGTGGTGTGATTTTACAAGAGATAAAATTCGAGGAGATGATCCTATGGGAAAACATATAGTCGATGAGGCAAAGCGATGTCTTCAATGTAAAAATCCAAGGTGTGTAAAGGGGTGCCCTATTAGTACACCAATACCTGAGATGATAGATTTGCTTTTAGAAGGAAGTATTCATGAAGCAGGGGAAAAATTATTCAAAAACAATCCCCTATCCCTTGTGTGTTCCTTGGTCTGTCCCCATGAAAAACAATGTGAAGGCCATTGTATTCTAGGGACTAAATCAAATCCTGTTCAGATTAGTTCCATAGAAAACTATATATCTGATTATAGTTTAGATGTGATGGATTTAAAGGCTGAAGAAAAGTTACAAGGTAATATCGGGATTATTGGTTCTGGTCCAGCTGGTATTACCATAGCCTTTATTCTAGCATTAAAAGGGTATAGTGTTACAATATTTGAGGCCCATGATCAAATTGGCGGGGTTCTTCGATATGGTATACCAGAATTTAGATTATCTAAGGATATATTATCTAGATTAAAGGATAAATTAGTTGAATTAGGGGTTGTGATTAGGCCCAATACTTTAATTGGTCCAGTTATTACCCTTGAAGATCTTTTTAGAGACGGTTTTGATGCTGTGTTTATTGGTACTGGTGTATGGAAACCTAGAAAATTGAATATTAAGGGCGAAAGTTTAGGGCATGTTCATTATGCCATAGATTACTTGAAGAACCCAGAGGTCTATGACTTAGGAGAAAAGGTGTATGTTATTGGCGCAGGGAATGTGGCCATGGACGTAGCAAGGACAGCCCTAAGAAAAGGGGCTAAAGAGGTTACAATTATGTATAGAAAGGGCATGGAAGATATACCTGCTAGGGAATATGAATTAGAGTATGCTAAAATTGATGGCGTTAAATTTGAACTTTATAAATCCCCTGTAGAGATTACTAAAGAAGGTTTGGTTTATGTTGAAACAGAAAAGGTCATGGATGGGGAAAAAGAAAAACTTGTAACAAAGGATGATTCCGAAGGATTATTTCCATGTGATTCCGTCATTATAGCTATCAGTCAAGGGCCAAAAGCTAATATTGTTAATAACAGTAAAGGCATTGAAACCGACCTTCGTGGCTTGGTTGTAACTGATGATGCCGGTAGAACAACAAGGGAAGGAGTCTTTGCATCCGGGGATGTGGTAACGGGTGCAAAAACGGTTGTTGAAGCTGTTAGATACTCAAAGGATGTGGCTGAAGCTATCCATGAATATGTTTCAGGAAAATATAAGAATATGAATGAAGGGCAATAAAAGCCTATAGAATAGCATAACTAGAAAAAGTACTAATGGGTTCATTAGTACTTTTTTTATGTGCGCCGGGCATGTGTAGCAACTAGGTAATACTAAAATTATGGAAATTGCAGTTAATACAGGTTTTCTTAAAAGAAAACTAAGTATTTTACCTGATACAATAGTAAAAGTTTTTATCTTTGGTCTACTAAATACCCCTAATCCTTATTTAAAGCAAATTGTATCAAAGTGTGAAAAAATACAACCTGGACTTAGAATTACTAAAAATGCAATATACAATAGACTACCTAATATATCTAAGTTTCTACAGTATATATTTACAGATACTATGAAATTTACTTTACAAAAATCAGTTTCAGCAAAAACAGTTAAAATTTTATCTCAATTTAGAGATGTTAAAATATGTGATAGTACAAAAATTACTTTACCTGATAAGCTAGCAAACCTGTGGCCCGGACTAGGGGGACGAAATGCAAAATCAGCATTAAAAATACAGTGTATTTATAGTTTAATTTCTTAATTTCTAGTTCCTTCTCAAGTTTTGAATTAACTAAGGCCCCAGGAACTGATGCAACTTATACAAATAAATTACTTTCTATGATTAAAAAAGATGAATTACTAATTGTTGATTTAGGCTATTTTAGCAAAACATTTTTTGAAAAACTATCTAGTAAAGGAGTCTTTTATTTAACTCGTATTCGTAGCAATACTGTTGTTTACCTAGAAAAAGTAGGTAAAGTGAAACAAGTTGACTTATCAGAAATATTAGCAGGTAACAATCTTGTTGATACAACAGTATATTTAAGTATAGGATATAAAAAACAACTAAAGTGTCGCTTAGTAGCTATTCGTCTGCCAGATGAAATTGTCAATGAGCGTGGACGAAATAGGAAGTTAAGAGGTATTTTAACATTAGAGGAATATATGGAATTGGTTCAGAAAGAAGCTGATGGAGAAACATTAACTAAAAAAGAAAGAGAATTATTAGATAAGAATAGAGAAATGTTCAAAAATATGCCGATTACGATACTTCCTAAAGAATAACATAAATTAATTGAGCAATTAATAAAAAATAATCCTCCTAAAATACTTCAAACAAGAATAAAAACACCAGACTATACAAATATAAAATTTGATAGAAAATGATTCAATTTTAGAATTAAGGTTATTAAGCATGAAAGATGCAGAAAATTTATATGGCCATTATGTTAATCATATTGTTTATAGTATTTTGAATGAAGAGTGGAAAATACTAAAGTGAAGTATAAATAATTATTAGATAAATAAAATGGATACTGAGATGGGTTTCAGAAATTTTAATATCATAAAAATAGCTATTTGCCATCGATTTGCCACCGCGGAATTTTGTTGGGTGGCAATTTATTTTATTACAACAACTGCGGCAGAAAACCTGACTCCTTATGGGTCAGGATGAATGCCGCACAAAGTTTCAAGAGAATTTACCTTGAAAAATACCTCGGGCTTTATGCCGGGGATTAGAATCGAAGATTCTTTAATAATCCCATTTCTTAAAAATAATTGAAGCATTATGTCCCCCAAAACCGAATGAGTTTGATAAAATGTAATTTAGGTTTACATTTCGTCCTTTATTCACTACATAGTCAAGATCACATTCTTCGTCTTTAACTTGATATCCGATAGTACCATGAACATAATCTTCTTCCAATGCTTTTATACATGCTACAGCTTCTACTGCTCCTGCTGCCCCTAGTAAATGCCCAATCATAGATTTAGTAGAGCTAATAGGAATTTTATAAGCAGAGTCTTTAAAAACCGTTTTGATTGCTTCTGTTTCTATTTTATCATTATAAGGCGTTGAAGTTCCATGAGCATTAATATAAGATACATCTTCAGGATTAATACATGCATTTTCCAGTGCCAGTTTCATTGCCCTAGCACCACCTTCACCTTTAGGTGCAGGGGATGTTAGATGGTGAGCATCACACGTAAAACCATAGCCAACTACTTCACCGTATATTTTAGTATTTCTTTTTAATGCATGTTCAAGCTCTTCTAATATTAAAATTCCAGCTCCTTCTCCCATAACAAATCCATCTCTTTCTTTATCAAAAGGTATAGAAGCTCTTTTGGGATCATTTTTTAGAGATAAAGCTTTAAGATTAGTAAAGCCAGCTAACATAAGAGGGGTTATACAGGCTTCACTACCTCCTGAGATAATTATATCAGCATCGCCATATTGAATGGCTCTAAAAGCTTCACCGATTGCATTTGTTCCTGCTGCACATGCAGTTATTACTGTATTTGATATCCCGTTTGCATTTAAAGCTATTGCTATATTTCCCGTTACAATATTGGGTATACATTTAGGGACTAATAGAGGAGAAACCATATTCATTCCACCATTATGTAGTTTTATTGTTTCCTCCACAATAGTTATTATTCCACCTACTCCATTTCCAATAATTACACCTAATCTATTTCTGTCTATTTCTACTTTATCTAGTCCTGCATCATTATAAGCTTCTTTTGCTGCAACAATTCCTAAAAGGGAAAAACGATCTAATCTATTAACTTGTTTTCTATTAAAAAAATTTGTTGCATCGAAATCTTTCAATTCTGCAGCTAATTTTACTTTAGAATTTTCTACATCGAAAGATTTTATATAATCAATGCCACATAAGCCTTTTTTGGCATTACTCCAAAAATCATCTACATTGTTTCCAATAGGCGTAACAGCACCGAGTCCAGTAATTACTACTCTTTTTTTCATACGCACCTCCATCTAAATTGGCAGGTTAGTTAATTCATTTACTAATTAATTTTACTTTCAATATGTTTTACAATGTCTTTAACAGTTTCAAAATCTGAAACATCTTCATCTTTAATGTCAATTTTATATGCGTTTTCTAAAGCTAATATAATTTGAGCCATATCTAGAGAATCAGCATCTAACTCGTTAAAAAGATGACTTTCTAAAAATATTTCATCTTCAGGGATTCCCATAATATCAATAATCGTATTTTTTACTTTGTCAAATATCATTATTAAAACCTCCGTTGAAATGATAATTAATATTCAATATCATTTATATTATATATTATTTGCTTGAATTGTCAACTGTTTAAAAAAAGGTGGTTGACAATTTTGTGTTATTGATATATTATATTTTCATAGTAGAAATAGTTTTATTTAATCATAAACCTAGTATAAATTAGGAGACTGACAATGAAAAATATTTTGAAAAAGCTATCGTTAATTAAAGAAAATGGGTTATATAGAGATTTTAAATATTTAAGTTCAGAACAATCCCCCAAGGTTGAGATTGAAGGTAGAGAAACTATTTTATTAGGGTCAAATAATTATCTAGGGCTTTGTAGCGATGTTCGATTAAAAGAAGCTGCTATTAATGCAGTTAAGAAATATGGTGTGGGTTCAGGTGGATCGAGACTAACTACAGGTTCTTATGATTTACATAAAAAACTTGAAGAAAAAATAGCTGATTTTAAAGGAACTGAGACATGTTTAGTTTTTAATACGGGCTATATGGCGAATGTAGGTATTATTTCAGCTCTATGTGATAGAAAGTGGGTTATTTTTTGTGATAAATATAATCATGCCAGCATAATTGATGGATGTTTGCTAAGTGGTGCAAGACTTGTCAGATATAAGCATTGTGATATGGATGATTTGGAGAGAAAAATTCATAAGTATAAAGGTAGTAACAATTTAATCGTAACTGATGGCGTATTTAGTATGGATGGAGATGTGGCACCACTACCTGATATTGTAAAATTAGCAAAAGAGCATGGAATAATTACAATGGTTGATGATGCTCACGGTGTTGGCGTTTTAGGCGAAAATGGTTCTGGTACTATGTCATATTTTAAGGTAAATGGAGATATAGACATACAAATGGGGACATTAAGTAAAGCTATAGCTTCAGTTGGTGGATATGTGGCTGGGAGAAAAGATATAATTGATTATTTTAAAAACTTTTCAAGAAGTTTTATTTTTTCAACAGCATTACCTCCTTCATCGATTGCAGTTTCACTTAAATCAATTGAGATAATTGAAAATGACAAAGATAGAAGGAAATATTTGATAGAATTGTCCAACTGGTTTAAAAAAGAACTTCAAAAGGCAGGATTTAATATTACTAATACTATTACACCTATAATACCGATTATAATAGGAAATGCTAAAAAAACTGTTGAATTAAGTGAAAGTCTACTGGAAGAAGGAATTTATGTTCCAGCTATAAGACCTCCCACGGTACCAAAAGGAACGAGCCGGTTAAGAATTTCACTTATGGCAACTCATACTTATGATGATTTAGAGTATGTATTAAAAATATTAACCTTTCATGGAAAAAGACTAAGAATAATTGAAGGATGATTTCATGAAAAAATATTTAATAGTATTATCAGGTTGGGCGATTGATAAGTTTGTTTGGAGACCTATTTGTGATTTATTATCCAAAGATTTTGAAATAATTATTATCGATTGGGATAATGTAGCTTCAGTAGATGATTTTAAACAGAAAGTTATCACTTTATTAAATGAAAAAGGCATTAAGAAATTTTCAATTATAGGTTGGTCTTTAGGATCTCTAGTAGCTATAGATATCGCAACGAGTTATTCTTCACAAATTGATAATATAATTCTTTTCAGTGCTACAAGTAGATTTACGCAAGATGAAATAGGGAATTATCATATGGGATGGAATAAAAAAATCGTTGAGCGAATGATTTACATACTAAAGATTCATCCGGAAGAAACTTTAAAAAACTTTTATAAAAATCTTTTTACCGATTTAGAAGTAAATCATGGATATTATGAGATATTTCTTAAGGAAGTAAGTAATTTAAATAAAAAATATAATGTAGGATCATTATCTTTGGGGTTAGAATATTTAATTCTTAAAGATTTTAGAGAAAATATTAAGAATTTAAATATTTCAGTATTACTAATACATGGAGACAGTGATTTAATTTGTCCGCTTAAAGCGGGAAGGTATCTGAAAAAATTTTTTGAAAAATCTAAATTAATAATACTTAATCAAACCGGTCATATGCCGTTTTTTACAAAAGCAAATCAATGTTACGAAATTATAAAGAACCATATATTAAGTAAAGAGGGAAGATGAGAATGATTAATAAAGAAAAATTAAAGAGACGATTCAGCAGAAATGCAAAACATTACGATAAATATGCAAGGGTTCAAAAAAAAATGGGCGATGTTCTTATTGAAAATATTAAAAATAATAAAATGTGCTTTAAAAATATCTTAGAAATTGGCTGCGGTACAGGATATGTAACCCGTACACTAGCTCGTCAATTTTCACATGCTAAAATTACTGCTGTCGATATTGCTCCAGGAATGATTGAGCATGTAAAGTCAACGGTTAAGGATGATTCTATAAGTTTTATTTGTGGAGATATTGAGGAAATAAAGCTTGATAATACTTATGATCTTATTATCTCTAACGCTACTTTTCAGTGGTTTAATTATTTGGATATAACTCTTGAAAAATTGATTACAGCATTAAATCCAAAGGGGATGCTTTGCTTTTCTACATTCGGGCAGCATACATTTTGTGAACTGCACCAATCTTTCGAGAAAGCCAGACAAATAATGAATATAGCTGAACCGATTACTCCCGGGCAGGCGTTTTATAGCTTGGATGAGTTACTTAAATTATGCCAAAATGTTGTTTCAAGCAAGAGTATGACAAGTAAGATATTATTGCAGGGCAAAGAAATGTTTGAATATGAATATTTTGATTGCTGCAAGGATTTTTTGTACTCTGTAAAAAAAATTGGTGCTAATAATAGTAATGAGGAAGGTAATACCATTTCTCCAGCTTTTATTGAAAAAGTTATAGAAATATATGATGAAAGTTTTAGAGAAAATAGTCAAGTAAAGGCAACGTATCATTGTCTATTTATTCAAATGTTACTTAAATAAAGGAGTGATAATTTGGCTAAAGGTTTATTTGTAATTGGAACTGATACCGATGTAGGAAAAACTTTTGTAACAGCAGGAATCACATATATCTTAAGAAAACATAATTTTAACGCCTGTAGTTTTAAACCAGTGCAGAGTGGAGGAATAGTAAAAGACAATAAAGTACTTTCTGGTGATATTGAATTTGTGAAAGATATAACGGAAATTAATGAAACTAATACAATGATGAATTCATATTGTTTAAAAGAAGCCGTTTCTCCACATATAGCAGCTGAAATAGAGAATGTTACTATTGATAAAAACAAGATATTAGAAGATTATAAGAAACTACAGGAAAAATATGATTATGTAATAGTAGAAGGAGCAGGGGGAATTATAGTTCCTCTAATTAGGGGTAAGTATTATATTTATGATCTTGTAAAAGATTTAGATATTCCTGTGATTATAGTAGCTCGTGCAGGGGTAGGTACTATTAACCATACTGCTTTAACAGTAGATTTTATAAAAAGATTAGGCATAGAAATAAAAGGTTTAATAATAAATGGATATAGCAATTCTTTCTATGAAGATGATAATATCAAAGTTCTTAAGAATATAACGAATGTAGATGTTATTTCTATTATAAATAAATTAAATATAGGAGAGAATGAAGATTTTATATCAAAAGCAAGAGTTGAGTATGATAATAGTTTAGAAATTAAAAAAGTTTTAAATTTATTTTAGTATAAAAGTTTAAATAGTAATTGTTGTTAGGAGAGATGAATAGTGAGCGATATGAAATATTTACAAGAAAAGGATTTAAAATATATTTGGCATCCTTGTTCACAAATGAAGGACTACGAAACATTTCCTCCAATAGTTATAAAAAGAGGAGAAGGAGTTTTTCTTGAGGATATAGATGGTAAAAAATATCTAGATGCAGTATCATCTTGGTGGGTAAATTTATTTGGTCATTCTAATAAGAGAATAAATGATGCCCTATATAGGCAGGCTAACAAGCTAGAACATGTAATTTTTGCTAATTTTTCACATGAAGTTGGGATAGAACTTGCTGAGAGGATTGTAAAGGTGACACCAAAAGGGCTAAATAAAGTATTTTTTGGAGATAACGGCTCCTCAGCTGTAGAGATTGCTTTAAAGTTAAGTTTTCAGTATCATCAACAAATAGGTAAGCCAAAGAAAACAAAATTTGTAGCCCTTACTGATGCATATCATGGAGAGACTATAGGGGCACTTTCAATGGGTGGGGTGGATTTATATAGTAAAATATATAAACCATTGCTTTTAGATGTGATAAGAGCAGAAGGACCGGATTGCTTTAGATGTAAATATAATCAGGATAGAAATACTTGTAAAGCTAAATGTTTTGAAGCTATGGAGAAGATAGTTAAGGAAAGACACCAAGAAATAACTGCAATAATAATAGAACCAATGGTTCAAGGGGCGGCAGGGATGAAAATCTATTCTCCAGAATACTTAAAGAAGCTTAGAGTATTGTGTGATCAATATGACATAAATTTTATAGCGGATGAAATAGCAGTTGGTTTTGGAAGAACTGGGAAGATGTTTGCTTGTAACCATGCAGATGTAGCTCCAGATATAATGTGTGTATCTAAGGGCCTTACTGCAGGATATATGCCTCTTTCTCTTACTTTAATGACGGATAAAATTTATTCTGCATTTTATGATGATTATAATACAATGAAAGCTTTTCTACACAGTCATAGTTACTCTGGTAATGCTCTAGGATGTGCTGTGGCTGTTGAAACTCTAAAAATTTTTGAGGAAGAAAATATTATTGAAAAAAATATTCACAAGTCTAATCTTATGAGAAAAAAGGTTGAAAATATATTAACAGATATTCCTCATGTAGGTGAATATAGACAAATTGGCATGATTGGCGCCATAGAATTGGTTAAAGATAAAGAAACTAAAGAAGCATTTGACTGGCAAGAAAGAGTGGGATATCAAATTTATAAGATAGCTCTAGAAAAGGGTGTCTTGTTAAGACCACTTGGCAATATTATTTATTTTATGCCTCCATATGTCATTAATGAAGATGAGATGGATTTTATGATTGACACTGCTAGAGAGTCTATTTTAGAATATTTTAATCGGAAATAAATACCAATATTTATGGATTGCACAATTTAATAAATGGAGGGAGCAAAAACGGAAATAAGTAAGTATGTCGGACTGTATATGGAAAGTTAAAGTATATAAAGTAAAAGATGAATTGTTTGTGAATAGGTTTCTTGGTAAATTACACCGAGGCGAACTTGCAGCGGCACCAAGATATCTTAGTAAAAACACCTACATTGTTAAATGACTGTAGGTGTTTATTTTTTTGAAAGATACTGTTCAATGCTAGACACCATTGTCTGCGATATATTTTTGCAGCTAATCTTAAATAGAGGTCTTAGCATGTGCCTTTACTTAATATTCTGGTCATTATCAGTCCTCTTTATACACTAAGTTTCAAATATGTTGTAAAGATAATTTGTAACAAATTTAATGATTTTGTAAAAAAATAAGTATTTGAAAGATATCGTGAATTAACTTTATATAAACAAAATTATTGTTAATATATCACTTTAGACGCATAAATAAGATTATGTAAACTTATAATGAGGAATTATAAGATATTTTCTGTTTAACATATCTAATTAAGAGGAGAAAGGATGTTAGCAATGCACATAAGAAAATCTGTTATTGCACTCGCATTGGGATTGACAGTTTCGATAGGCGTAATTACATATCCAATGTATGTGGTATGAGGAAGCATAGAACATACACCTAATATTTCTGATAATTCCAAATCACCCAATTCAATACAAAAAATTTAGCAGTTTAGTAATATAAGGTAATACAATGATGATGAATAGTTTGGCATCTCAGGTAGCTTTGACAGTCCAAGATACTATTAAAAATATGAGGACGTCAGAAATAAAGGTTCCTCTAGGAAATATATTTGGAAGTCAGATTTTAGGACAGTATGGTCCTAAAATTAAAATTAATGTTACACCTATAGGAAGAGTAAACGTCGATTTTTTTACGGAATTTGAGGACTCAGGTATTAATCAAACTAGGCATAAGATATATCTGAAAGTAATAGCTGAAGTTAAAACAATAGTACCCTTTTCTTCAAAAAATATGGTTGTAGAATCAACAATACCAATAGCAGAAACTATTATAGTCGGCAGGGTCCCAGAAAATTACGTAAATGTTCCCAAAGAAGATTTAACAAACGTTATTCCTGAAATAAATAAATAAATAATATAAAAAAAATTGAAATATTTATATAGACTTTAGATGTAATAAAATTAAAAGTAGATTATAATATATATAAAATACTAATCATGCAGGGCTGGTGAAGATATGATATTTAATGATGATAATGAAATTATTGATGTGGTGAGCCAGAGAGCCATATTAGTAGGTATAAACAGCGATGATAAAGATATTCTTATCCAAAATTCTATGCAGGAGCTTAAAGAACTTGCTTTGGCAGCAGGGGCTGAAGTTATAGATATGGTTATTCAAAACAAATCTAAGGTAGATCCTGCTTACTTTGTAGGCAAAGGAAAAGTTGATGAAATAAAGCTTAAATGTACAGCTTTAGATGCAAATACTGTAATTTTCAATGATGAATTATCAGGTTCACAAATCAGGAATTTGGAAGAAAAGCTAGAGGTTAGTATAATAGATAGGACTACTTTGATTTTAGATATTTTTGCAAGAAGAGCAAAAACTAAGGAAGGTAAACTTCAGGTAGAAATGGCCCAGCTTAGATATAGATTACCGAGATTAGTTGGACTAGGTAGGTCTTTATCTAGAACTGGAGGAGGAATAGGTACAAGGGGACCTGGAGAGCAAAAACTTGAGCTCGATAGACGACGAATATTAGATAGAATTAGTGATATAAAGAGACAGATTCAAGAAGTTAAAAAACATAGAGAGATACAAAGAGCCCAAAGGAAAAAGAATAAAATACCAATAGCAGCTCTAGTAGGATATACAAATGCAGGTAAATCTACCTTGATGAATAAATTACTAGCTTTAACTTCAGAGGAATCGAAAAATAAAATGGTGTATTCAGAGGATATTTTATTTGCTACCCTTGACACTTATCATCGAAGAATATTGTTTGATGATAAAAAGGAATTCATATTAATAGATACGGTTGGATTTGTAGGCAAATTGCCCCATCACCTAGTTGAAGCCTTTAAGGCTACACTGGAAGAGGTGGTTGAAGCTGATTTGCTGATTCATGTTATAGATGCCTCCAATGAAAACTATGAAATGCAAATAAAGGTTACTAATGAAGTTTTAAAGGAATTAGGAGCTTTAAATAAGCCTACAATTTATGTTTTTAATAAATCTGATAAAGTTTTAGATAAAGTACTATATAGTATCAAGAACTCTCTATTTGTTTCGGCTCTAACAGGCGAGGGAATTGATAAACTGATTAAACTGATTAAAGATCATCTTTTTAAAGATATGCAGACCTATAAGCTACTTATTCCTTATGATAAGGGTGATATATACTCATATCTTTGTGATAAAACCAATGTGATAAATACTGACTATAAAAACGAAGGAATATTAGTAAAAGCAGATTTAGATACAATAAATTTCAATAAATTAAAAAAATATATTGTACAAGATTAAAAAAAATAAAAGGTGGTAGGTTCCATGAATTTAAAGCAGGTATCATGGAATAATATAGAGAACCTTGATGATGAGCTTATAACATATTTACTATATAAAGAAGGAAAGTCGATTGAGGCAATAAGTTTAATTAGAAATATTTCCAGGGAAAAGGTAGAAAAGGATATTATCGATGCCAAGATAAAGCTAAGAACATTAAAAACGACTAAAAAAGATCAGAAAAAGACTCTTCTGGATAAAATGTTAGAGTTACCTAAGAAAAAGAGATTGGAATTTATAAAGAATGGACAACCAAAAGTATTACAGGAACTATATAACGAAATAAAGCAAAGATATAGATATATTGACAACCCGGATGATAGAGCTACAGTTATATGGATCATTGGAGAACTAAAAAATAGTAGTTCGATAAGCTTATTAAGTAAGGATGTCATCCATTATAATGGCAATGTAAGACGCATGGTCTGTTCAGCTCTGGGTAAAATTGGGGACAGCAGGGCAAAGCCGGTTTTACATAAAGCCCTTCAGGACGAAAAACCCCAAGTAAGACAATACGCAGCTAAGGCCTTGAGAGATATAGGAGACAAAGATACCATTAGTTTGCTACTTAAAGTAGTAAATAATAAATCTGAAAAGGATTATGTAAAAAATACCTGTTTAGAAACCATACAAACCATAAAACAGAATTTAAATTTAACTTAGCGATTGTTTTGTTTGCTTTACTATGTTCGCAATTTTATAATATGAATGTAGTGTAGCCTTAGCCGTAAGAGGTTTGCCTAAACTTGTAATATTCAATCTTTTGGATAGGAAACCTCCAGTTTTTATTCCTCTATTTACACAATATTGAGTATTGACTAGCATTAAATCATTTTCATTTTGTTCAAGTTCTCTCCATAAATCAATTATAGCAGGCAGAATTATATGGGGAATATATTTTCTACTAAGAGTATAAACCTTATTTCCAATTTCATCAGTTCCTCTTAGGATTATTTTACCTCTATCAGTTTCTTTTAAGTTGTCATAGAAGGGGACGTTTATTAGATCATGATAACTTGGTTTACGGTCCATAGGTAGTAGATCTAAATGGATAGCTGCTGCTGTTGCCGACGAGTAGCAGCCTTCACAACAATGATATATTATATGCAAGATCCTCAACCTCCAAATAAATTCTTTCTTTTTTAGTATTTCAAAAACTAAACATAAATATGAAAAATAGATTTATAATCTAAGATAACTATATTTTACAAGTAGGTGATTTTATGGGTAATGAGTATAAAACTTTATTGCAATATGGAGAAGCAGAGGAAATTATTAATAAGTCAAGATTCATTGGATATGCTAAACCGATAACTTCGGAAGAAGAGGCTGTGGAATTTGTTGAAAGAATAAAGAAAAAGCACAAGGATGCTACCCACAATGTTCCTGCCTATGTTGTAGGAGAAAATAATGAAATTCAAAGATATAGTGATGATGGAGAGCCGTCAGGAACAGCAGGAATCCCTATCTTAGATATGCTTAAGAAAGAAGAAATAAAAAATGCAGCAGTTGTTGTTACCAGATATTTTGGAGGAATAAAGCTGGGTACCGGCGGATTGGTCAGAGCATATACAAAGTCGGCAAAGTCAGCTATCAAAGAAGCTAAAATAGTCACAAAAGCTCTATATAACCTATACTTAATACGTATTGATTACACTCTCCATGGAAAAATTCAGAATGAGATAATGAATGGGGAATATATTATTAAAGACACCATTTATGATGATAAAGTAAACATTTTTGTATACTGCCGACCAGAGGATAGCGATTCTTTAATTAAAAAAATTACTGACTTAAGCAGTGGTGGGGCAGTCATTGAAGAAAAAAGCCCTGTATATCTTACTATTTTAGATGGAAAAGTAATCGATGAATAAAAAAGGTGATATTACTAAATTCAATTGGGTATAATTCAAATGTGGGTATATATTTTACTCTAAATTATGGAAGGAGTGTTCTGATGGAAGAACTAAAAAAAGAAATGTTGGATAAAAAGGTATGGGCTGTTGTTGGGGCCACATCTAATGAAGATAAGTTTGGATACAAAATTTACAAAAAGCTTAAAGATAGAGGATACGAAGTTTATCCAATAAATCCAGGATACGATGAAGTAGATGGAGATAAATGCTATAAGAGTATTAAGGATTTGCCGGTTAAGCCGGATTGCGTAGATATGGTTGTGTCACCTAAGATAGGTGTGTCTGTAATTAATGAAATTGCTGATAAAGGCATAAACTATGTTTGGTTTCAACCAGGAACCTACAATGAAAAAATTATAGAACTAGCAGAATCCAAGGGATTAAAGGTTGTATATAATAACTGTGTATTAGTAGCATTGGGATAAAAGCCGTGTTAATCAATACGGCTTTTATCTTTATAAAAGAATTGATATATTGCCATTCCAAATAAAAAGATGCCGAACATTTTCCTTAACAATTCTGAAGAAAGGTTAACTGCAAGCTTAGAACCTATTATAGCTCCAATAATGCCTGTTACAGTTAAAGGAGCCCAAAGCTTAAGTTCAACATTCTTGTTTTTTACATGAGTAATGACGGCAACGATTGCAATAGGAATAAAAGTAAAGAGATTGACGCTCTGAGCTTGCTGCTGCTTTAAACTAGTAAATAGAATTAGTGCAGGGATAAGTATTGTGCCTCCGCCTATTCCCATTCCACTTATTATACCTGAAATAAATCCTATAATGGAAAGCATGTTAAAACACCATCCTAAATGCAGTTATTATCATAAAAATAGCAAAAATTTTTCTCAGTATATTACTAGGAATTTTATTAAGGCTTCTAGCTCCTACATATCCCCCGATTGCTCCGCCAGCAGCTACCTTTAGAGTGGTATTAAGAGACACGATTCCAGCTCTAAAATAGATAAATGTACTTACAATTGCTAAAGGTAGGATTATTGATATAGCAGTAGCATGGGATTTATGTTCCTCAATACCTAAAAGAAATATCATGCCAGGAACTAAGAGAGTTCCGCCGCCTGAGCCAAACAAACCATTAAGCAAACCAGTAAATATTCCCAGTAGTCCGATTTTTAGTATATTTTTTTTCATATAATTCATCCTATAAATATGATATTTTGAGGTTCATGTATTAATGTAACCTGTTTATCTAACTTAAATTCATAGAAAATCTTATATTTTACATAGTAAAATATTGACAGAAGCAGAATGTTGTTATAAAATAAAACCGCAAAAACAGATAAGAATACTATGAAAATAAAAAGGAGGTTTATTATGAAGGTTGTAAACAATATTACGGAATTAATAGGCAGCACACCTATGGTGAAATTAAATAAGATAGTGCCAAAAGACAGCGCAGATGTTTACTTAAAGCTTGAATTTTATAATCCCGGCAGTAGTGTAAAGGATAGAATTGCTCTTAGTATGATAGAAGCTGCAGAAATGGAAGGAATATTGAAAGCAGGCGGTACCATTGTGGAACCTACCAGTGGTAATACAGGAATAGGTTTGGCTATGATAGGTGCAGCAAAGGGATATAATGTCATATTGGTAATGCCTGACACAATGAGTGTGGAGAGAAGAAAGCTTTTAAAGGCTTTTGGAGCAGAGCTTGTACTTACCGATGGAGCCAAGGGAATGAAGGGTGCCATTGAAAAGGCAGAGGAAATTCTTAAGGAGAATCCATCATATTTTATGCCACAGCAGTTCCAAAACAAAGCAAATCCTGAAGCCCACAGAAAAAACACAGCTCTAGAGATACTTGAGCAAATGGATAATGATTTTGACATGTTTATAGCAGGTGTTGGTACAGGTGGTACAATAACTGGAGTAGGAGAAGTAATTAAAGAAAAGATAGAAAAAGTTGAAGTAGTAGCCGTTGAACCTACAGGTTCTCCAGTTTTATCAGGTGGTAAACCTGGTCCTCACAAGATACAGGGTATAGGTGCAGGATTTATTCCAGGTGTTTTAAATATAGATGTTATAGATGAAGTTGTTAAGGTAGCTGATGAAGATGCGTTCAGCACATCTAGAAAAATTGCACTGGAAGAAGGAATTTTAGTGGGTATTTCATCAGGAGCTGCAGTATATGCTGCCATTGAAAAGGCAAAGGAGCTTGGCAAAGGTAAAAAAATAGTAGTTATCATACCGAGCTATGGAGAACGATATCTAAGTACTCCCCTATTTGATTTTTAATATATACAAATAATACAAATAATAAAAGGACAGAATTCTGTCCTTTTATTATTTGTATTAAGACTTAGGAAAATTGTGTTATAATATTTTATTATACAATAGAAGAATAAGGAGAGATAGTATGAACACGAATGTAGAAAAAAAGATTAACTTAACTGTTGACTGGCTAAGAGAACAGGTTAAATTATCGGGTACCGAAGGAATTTTAGTTGGACTTTCTGGAGGCATTGACTCTTCGGTTGTAGGTTTTCTTATAAAAAAGGCTTTTCCACAAAATTCGATTGGTGTAATAATGCCATGTAAGAGTAATGAAAAGGACAGGGCAGATGCTGAAGAAGTTGCAAAGACTGCAGGACTTGAATATATAGTAGTGAATTTAACTGATGAGCAAGATAGTTTACTCAATAAGGTATTATCAGAATTGAAGAAAAAGAATAAAAATATAGAATCTAATGAGAGATTAACCGATGCAAACTTAAGGGCACGAATGAGAATGAGTACATTATATACTGTTGCAAATTCACTTAACTACTTAGTTGCCGGAACTGATAATGCTGCAGAGTTGTATACAGGGTATTTTACAAAGTATGGAGATGGTGGAGTAGATATACTTCCTATAGCTAATTTGACTAAAAGAGAGGTTTATGAATGGGCAAAATATCTTGGAGTTCCACAGACAGTACTTGATAGACCACCATCAGCAGGCCTATGGGAAGGACAAACAGACGAAGATGAAATGGGAACAAGCTATAACATGATAGATGATTTATTAGAAGGTAAGGAAATACCTGAAAAACATAGAAAATTAATTGAAAGAATGCATGCAAGAACAGAACATAAGAGAAAAATGCCTCCAATGCCTCCAAAATATTAATAAAATTATTTGGCTTGATATGCACTTTATGATAAAATATTTTTGGACTTTTGAAAAGGAGAGATATAATTTATGGCAGGACATTCAAAATGGGCCAATATAAAGCATAGAAAAGGAAAGCAGGATGCAAAAAGAGCAAAGATTTTTACTAAACTTGGAAGATATATAATGGTTGCAGCTAGAGAAGGGGGATCAGATCCTGAATATAATCCGGCTCTAAAGACTGCTATTGAAAAGGCGAAAGCTGCAAATATGCCTAATGACAACATAGAAAGGGCAATCAAAAAAGGTGCTGGAGAGCTTGAGGGAGTAAACTACGAAGAAATAACCTATGAAGGATATGGACCAAGTGGAGTAGCGGTATTTGTAGAGGTCCTTACCGATAATAAAAATAGGACAGCAGCCGATGTAAGACACTATTTTACTAAATGTGGTGGAAATTTGGGGGCAAATGGATGCGTATCCTTTATGTTTGATAGGAAAGGAGTTCTTATTATAGATAGAGAAGAAGGTATGGACGAAGAAGAGGTTATGTTACAAGCAATTGAAGCAGGGGCAGAAGATTTTACCATAGAAGAAGAATACTTTGAGATAACCACAAGTCCAGAAGATTTCATAACTGTAAGAGATGAGTTAAAAGAAGCAGGATATAAATTCTCAACGGCAGAACTATCCTATATTCCTCAAAATTATCAAAAGCTTGAGAGTAAAGAGGACATTAAAAACATGAATAAGTTAATTGATTTACTTGAAGATAACGATGATGTTCAGAACGTGTATCATAACTGGGATATGCTGGATGACATGTAAGTATATGATATAAAACCACCTTGGATTGTACTAATCTATCTAAGGTGGTTTATTTATATACTACGACAAGTACATAAACTGAAAACATCTATATATCCAAATAAGATGCATACTATAAGGAAAGATCTGAATAGATAAAATTAATCTCAAAATCAATTTATAGGTTTTGGGTTTTATTAATTTCTCTTCTATTTTTAGAAGAGTTATGGGAAAAAATGCAATAATGTTTCTTAAAAGAAATCCTTTATAAAAGGGCAGATTCATAAATCCTACCATTAAAGGATTTGCTTCAGAAATAATTTCCAAAGTATTTACTCCCAAATATGTTAGAACATAATCAAAAATAATCAAAAGATACATAGAAATCAAAATTACATTATTTGATGTCCTGTTTTTATAGTTTATCTTCAACTTCAAGTAGACCATCCTTTATATCTTGTTTAGATAGTCTAAGTATTTCCTCATAAATACAAGATTTATACATGAGTATTTATATAGATAAACACTTTTTAAAGAAAATAAAATTTTATGAATATAATCATAAAATAAGACATATATATTTAACAAATAGGACATATTAATCTTACTTTTATACCATAAGAGGAGGAAAAAATGAGAAGAATACTTTCATTTTCAGGGAGTAATAGGGAGTTTGAAGCATATCTCAGAGCAATGGAACAGATTATATTAGTGAACAAAAATAAAAAGAAAGTTTATAAAAAATATGAATAGAGTAACAATTTTATAGACTAATACCCCACTTAATTAAGTGGGGTATGTTTATTAAAATCTAATTTAACTTACCTTGCTAGTTCACGACAATAGTAGCCTATAAGAATCTGCGATCGATTGCCGATGAAGGCCTGTTTTCTTTTTAGTTAAACATTAAGCTGGAAAAACAGCCTTTCAAAGTCGCCTCAGCAGAAACCTTTAGACAATAAAAAAAAAGGAACCACAAGGGCTCCAAACATGATACTCTGAACGTGTTAACATATTTCTTTTTTATTTTACTAAATACGACATAGAATGTCAATAATTCATATTAAAATGTCGAAATAGCTCGAAATAGTGGATATGATTTATGAAGATTGCGGAGTTCGATTAGCAAATAGGACAGGTTTACATATTATAAAGTAAAAGAAAGAGGTTTATGGGAGTGACAAATATGGATTTAGAGCTTTTGAAAATTATTGAAAAAATAATTACTCCTTATTTTAAATACTATGATGTTTCAGATGGAGAAATTTATAAAATATCTAAAAAACTGTATCGGGAACTTGATATTTATATCCACTTACTAATTAGAGAAGAACTAGACAAGATTTTTTCTAAGAACAATTGATTCCTTTTTTTTGCTTTTTTCAGTTATTTGTATAAAATGTAGCAAACTGGCTAAAATACTAGATAGTCTATATTAAGCAATAAAAAGTTGATTTGATAATTAAAGTTATTAATTTAACTTGCCTTGCTAGTTCACGATAATAGTAGCCTATTAGCACAAGAAGTTAAGTTGACTTTTTAGAGGGAGGAGTTAGTGTATGTATTACAGAGGAAGAAAAAATAGACGGAGATTTATTATCTTCGTTTGCACTATACTTTTATTTACAGGCTTAGTTTATGGGTATATATCTAGTGATAAACCGCCTCGACGGCCTAACATAGCAAAAAATACACAGGAAAATGATAAAAAAAATAAAAATCAAAATAACCAAGCTTTAGATAATGAAAAGCCAGAAGAAAAAGATGTAGCAAATACGTCTAATGAAGATAAAGAATTAGTAGACTTTAAAGAAAATCAAGAAAGAGAAATCGTCACTGAGAATACAGAAATAGTTTTTAATACGTATTACAAAACGACTGGAGAAATAGAAAAAAATGCAGTAAAGGTGCCGGTTACTGCTGTAGGTATGAACCTAAGCCAATTTAAAGATTACATAGAGGACAATTATTCCGGGTGGAGAATAAAAACTATTTCAACTAAAACTGCTGCCCTGTTTAGGGAAGAGGGAGGTTTTACTCCAAATACCTTTTTAATTCAAAGCAAAGACGGATATATAGTTATATATAAAATAAACGAATTCGGAGAAAAGGAGTTATATGAAGAAACTAATATATCCATATCGGTACTTACAGAAATAGATAAAAGGAAGTTAAAGAAGGGTATATTGGTGGATAACTTAAATGCAGCATATAGAATAGTTGAGGATTATAGCAGCTAGGTGTACTTTTAAAGTACACCTTTTTAAATTTGAACTTGTTTTATGTTATTAAATTTTAATGAATTTAACTCGCCTTGCTAGTTTTTCATAATAGCTGCCTATAAAAATCGATCGCCGATAAAGGCCTGTTTTTCTTTCGGGTTAAATATTAAGCTAAAAAACAGGCCTTCAAAGTCGCTTCAGAGGAAACATTGAAGGATATTTAAAGCTATACTGTTAGAGTAACTAGCACAAGAGATTAATTTAGTGTTATTATATAGGAATGTAAATAAAAAGAAGGATAAGTGACACTATTTATCGAATATATGTTTGTAGGTCGTAAATAGAAGTGGATTTAGGGTTATTTGTTTAAGGATAGGAGTACTTTGAAATTAGGACAAAAGTATTGACCATTAACAATTGAAATTCAGGGATATTATATAGTAGAATAAAAAACAGGTAGAATCAAAATGGCGGTAGACAATGAAAACTTATAGAGGTGATTAATTTGATCGATTTCATTAAAGGGAGTATAGAGTATTGTGGTGACGACCATTTAGTTATAGAAAATAATGGCATAGGTTACAAGGTATATACATCAAGCTATACAATATTTAATCTAGGTGAAAAAAAAGAGAGTGTGACACTATATACTCAGATGATAGTGAGGGAAGATGATATAAGTCTTTGTGGTTTTTCTACGAGAAATGAGCTAAAAATGTTCGACTTGCTTAAAACTGTTAAAGGGGTAGGAACAAAAGTTGCCTTAGGCATTTTGTCATCGATTTCTTATCTGGACCTAGTAAATATTTTAGTTTCAGGAGATACAAACAGTCTGACAAAGGCCCCGGGTATTGGAAAAAAAACTGCACAGAGAATAATCTTAGAATTAAAGGATAAAGTAAGTAAAAAAATACAACTGGATAATATAGATGAATATAGTTTAGAAAATAATTTCATTTATAGCTCAGGAGAGAATAATGAGGCTGTTGAAGCACTTGTATCACTAGGATATAGTAAAACAGAAGCACAGGAGGTACTACGGAAAATAGATAATAATCTATCTATTGAGGATATGATTAAACAAGCATTAAAGCTTTTAGTGAAATAGTAAGAAAGAGGGATTGTAATGGATAGAAATTTTGAAGATAATAGAATTGTAACTCCAAACTTGAGGCACGAGGAAAATGACATTGAAGGAAGTTTAAGGCCTAAAAGCTTGAAGGAATATATTGGGCAAGATAAAGTTAAAAGCAAGCTAAAAATTTTTATTGATGCTGCTAGAATGAGAGGAGAAGCACTTGACCACGTGTTATTGTACGGGCCTCCCGGTTTAGGTAAAACGACCCTTTCAAATATAATAGCAAATGAAATGGGAGTTAATATCAGAATAACTTCGGGACCGGCTATAGAAAGGCCGGGAGATCTTGCTGCAATACTAAACAGTTTAACAGAAAACGACGTTTTGTTTATTGATGAAATACACAGACTAAGCCGAAACGTTGAAGAGGTACTTTATCCTTCTATGGAGGATTACGCCCTTGATATTATTATTGGTAAAGGGCCCAGTGCCAGATCCGTAAGAATAAATCTTCCAAAATTCACATTAATAGGTGCAACTACTAGGGCTGGACTGCTCACATCTCCATTGAGGGACAGATTTGGCGTAATATGCAAACTGGATCTATATGACCTTGAGAGTCTTACTACTATAGTAAAAAGATCTGCAGATATATTAAAGGTGCCTATTACAGAGGAAGCATCTGTTGAAATAGCAAGAAGAAGCAGGGGAACTCCAAGAATAGTAAATAGGCTATTAAAGAGAGTGAGAGACTATGCACAGGTGATAGGGGATGGTGAGATTACCCCAGACATAGCGAAGAATGCTCTTGAAATGCTTGAGATAGACAAGCTAGGACTGGATGGTGTTGATAGAAAAATATTGTGTACCATAATAGAAAAATTTGATGGCGGTCCTGTTGGGCTGGATACTTTAGCGGCATCAACTGGTGAAGAAAAAAATACTATAGAAGATGTATATGAGCCCTACCTGCTACAGATAGGATTTATAAAGAGGACTCCTAGGGGAAGAATTGTGACAAGAAAGGGATATGAGCATATAGGTTTTGAATACAATAAAGATGATGGAGTGATGCTATGGAATCTTTTGGAAGAATAATAATATCCATGGGCGTATTTCTTATCATAATAGGAGTGATCATAACCGTGGGAAGCAAGCTTGGTTTAGGACGCCTACCTGGAGATATTTTTATAAAAAAAGAAAATTTCACCTTTTATTTTCCGTTGTTAACTAGTATCATTATAAGTATTGTTTTAACTTTATTGGCAAACTTACTATTTAGAAGATAAAGGTCAAAAGGAGAGTAATTATGAAAAAAAAGCCTTTTATACTATATTATTTAATACTTTTTATGCTTTTAACTACAACCAATTCCTGGGGGTTCAACAAGAAAGATATACCTACAATGATTAAAATAGGTATACGATATGAAAATAAGGCTGCCTCTGTAGTCAATTTATATTCTGCCAGTGGATTTCAATTTGGCTATTACGATGAAGGCATTTTCGATTCCATTTTTTATTTACCCCATAATAGAAATATAATAATAAGGAAAGATGGTTATTATATAAAGTTTAATGGAGCCTATTTAGAATCAAATCCAGAGGAAGAAAGAAGTATAAAAGGTAATCAACTTTATGGACCTTATCATGTGCAAATTGTGACCGAATTTAACACAAGAGATGAAATGGAAAACTTTCTGAACTCACTAGACGATGATGATTTTTATCCAGTTTATGAAGACGGTTGGCAAATATGGACAGGCCTTTTCACTTCAAAGGAAGAGGCAGAAGAATTTATAGAGAACAAAGGTAAAATACATGATAAAAATTTAAAAGTTGTAAATCCTAATAATTATAGGGTTCAGGTTATGGATGACAATGGAGATGTACTATTTATTTATAATAGTACTCAAGGAGAGTATAGTTTTAGACCTGTACCTGAAAAAGGAAATGATGGGGTTGTTAATTTAGATGGTAAAAATTTTAGAGGTGGAATAATAATAAAAAGATATTCTGATAGTGATATGACCGTAATAAATCATTTAAGCCTTAGGGAGTATTTATATGGGGTTCTACCTAAAGAAATGTCAGGAGACTGGCCTCTTGAAGCTTTAAAGGCTCAAGCGGTGGCAGCACGCAACTATGCAGTAGCTAATATTGGAAAACATAATAATTATGGCTTTGATTTATGTGATACTATTGATTGTCAGGTTTATGGAGGATATGATGTTGAAAAGCCAAGAAGCAACAGAGCTGTAGATGAGACAGCAGGAAAAGTATTAACCTATAATGGTAGGATAGTTAGTGCCTTTTTCCATTCAAACAGTGGAGGACATACAGAGGACAGTGAAAATATATGGAATCTCTCTATTCCTTATATTAGAGGAGTAAAGGATGATTTTTCTCTAGGGGCACCAAATAGTAGCTGGACTCAGGTTTATTCCGTATACGAGATAGAAGATGTTTTAAGTTCAAAAGGTTTTGATGTAGGAAATATTTATGAAATTTATCCCGAGAAATACTCTGAAAATGGAAGAGTACTTTCTTTGAAGATAAAAGGAAGTTCTGATGAAATAAGTTTGCCAAAAGAAAAGACAAGGGCTTTATTTGGTTATAATGAGATAAAAAGCATGTGGTTTAATGTAAGAACAGATGCAGATTTATACATAAGGTCTGCTGAAGACGATAATATAACGAATAAACCCTTAAATAGAATATACATAACTAAAGGTAGCAAAGTTGTAAAAGCTCCTGAGAGGAAGACCTATAAAATATACAACGGCGAAGAATACGTGTCTATGTCAGGAATACCTGCTAAGTACATATTTGAAGGTAGAGGTTGGGGACACGGACTTGGCATGAGTCAATGGGGAGCTAAGAAAATGGCTGAAATGGGTTATACATATGAAGATATACTAAAGCATTATTATACAGGTACTACATTAGAATAAGAATAGGAGTAATATAATATGAAAACTAGTGATTTTTATTTTGACTTACCGGAGGAGTTAATAGCTCAAGTTCCTATCAAAGAAAGAGATAGGTCAAGGCTATTAATCCTGGATAAAGAAACGGGAAAAATACAACATAGAATATTTAAAGATATACTAAGTTATTTAAATAAAGGTGACTGTTTGGTTTTAAATGATACACGGGTAATACCTGCAAGGTTATTTGGAGTGAAGGATACAGGAGCCAATGTAGAGTTTTTGCTTCTAAAGAGAATAGACAAGGATAGATGGCAGACTCTAGTTAAACCTGGAAAAAGAGCTAAAAAAGGATCAATATTTACCTTTGGTAACGGTGAGCTAAAGGGTGAGATTATAGATTTGGCAGAGGAAGGTACTAGGATTATAGAATTCAGCTATGAAGGGATTTTTGAGGAAGTTCTGGATAGATTGGGCAATATGCCTTTACCGCCCTACATAACTGAAAGCCTTGATGACAAAGAAAGATACCAAACTGTATACTCAAAGCATAAAGGTTCGGCTGCAGCACCTACGGCTGGACTTCACTTTACAGAGGAACTTCTCGATGAAATTAGAAATAAAGGTATTAAAATAGCTTATATAACTCTCCATGTGGGATTAGGGACCTTTAGACCTGTGAAGACTGAAAATATTAAAGAGCATAAAATGCACTCAGAATTTTACATGGTTAGCAAAGATGCAGCCGGAACAATAAATAGAACAAAATTAGAAGGCGGAAAAATAATAGCAGTAGGTACGACGGCTACAAGAACACTTGAAAGTGTGGCGAATGATGATGGGTTAGTACAGGCTGGAAATGGATGGACAGATATATTTATTTACCCAGGATATAAGTTTAAAGTTATAGATAGTTTACTTACTAATTTTCACTTGCCAGAATCTACATTGATTATGCTTGTAAGTGCGATAGCAGGTAGAGAAAATATTTTAAATGCATACAAGTGTGCTGTAAAAGAAAAATATAGATTTTTTAGTTTTGGAGATGCTATGTTAATTATTTAGGAGGAGAGCTATGGCTATAAAATACGAGTTAATAAAAGAATGCAAACAAACTGGAGCAAGGCTTGGAAAAATACATACACCTCATGGAACTATAGAAACACCTATATTTATGCCCGTGGGAACTCAGGCTACTGTTAAGGCAATGACGCCTGAAGAATTGAAAGAAATCAACTCCCAGATTATTTTAAGCAATACATATCATCTTTACTTGAGGCCAGGACATGAATTGATTGACAGGGCTGGAGGGCTTCATAAGTTTATGAACTGGGACAGGCCTATACTGACTGACAGCGGAGGATTTCAGGTGTTTAGTCTGGGAGATTTGAGAAAAATTTCTGAAGAAGGTGTTGAGTTTAGATCGCATCTTGATGGTTCAAAACACTTTATCAGCCCCGAAAAGGCCATAGAAATTGAAAATGCACTAGGAGCAGATATTATAATGGCCTTTGATGAATGTGCACCGTATCCTGCCGATAGGGCGTATGTCAAAAATTCCTTGGAGAGGACCACAAGATGGGCTAAAAGATGTAAAGAGGCCCATAAAAAAACCGACGTTCAAGCTCTTTTTGGAATAATTCAAGGGGGAATGTACAAAGATTTGAGAGAACAGAGTGTTCAAGAAATAACTGAATTAGATTTCCCGGGATATGCAGTAGGTGGTTTGAGTGTAGGAGAGCCCAAGCCTTTAATGTATGAAGTGCTTGAATACACGACACCTTTAATGCCTAAGAACAAACCAAGATATTTAATGGGAGTAGGAAGTCCAGACTGTCTTATAGAAGGAGTTATAAGAGGGATAGATATGTTTGACTGTGTACTTCCTACTAGGATTGCTAGAAATGGTACGGCAATGACTACCCATGGCAAGGTTGTTATAAAACAGGCCAAATATTTTGACGATTTTACGCCTCTTGATCCTGAATGTAGCTGCTATACTTGCAGAAACTATTCAAGGGCATATTTGAGGCATCTGTTTAAAGCAAATGAAATTCTATCTTCACGATTAATTACATATCATAATTTGTATTTTCTATTAAAGCTTATGGAGAATGTAAGGGAAGCTATTAAAAATGATGCATTACTAGAGTTCAGAAAAGAATTTTTTAAAAAATATGGCTATGAAGTATAAAAAAATAGAGGAATTGCTGAATTTTCGTTGAATATAGTTGAATATACTAGAATACTTAGAATTATTGACTAATTTTCTTTAGACTGAAGGAGGGCAAAGAATGAGCGCTACATATTCACCAATTATTATGACCTTAGTTTTCCTGGCAATTTTTTATTTCCTATTAATCAGACCGCAACAAAAAAAGAATAAACAAATTCAGGAAATGAGAAAAAATTTAAAAATGGGTGACAACATAACAACTATTGGCGGTATTCATGGGAAGATAATAAAGATTAAGGATGATCTGCTGACTATAGAAGTAGGTGCAGATAAAGTTAGACTTCAAATTTCACGATGGGCCGTAGGAGCAACTGAAAAAGAAACAAATGAGTAGTCAAAAGGAGAATGGGATATACCATTCTCTTTTTGTTCTAAATAATTTCCCTTCACATATATTTTACTAAGAATAGTTTGTGGAGGTGGACTCACTTATGAATTACGCTAAAAATGCAAGCAGTCAGGAAAAAATATCACGATTTATATACTTTAAAAGCATCGCTATTTCTGCATTATTTGCCTTGGTGGTATTTCTAATTATGACCATAATAGTTACCTTTACCTCAGTATCTGAATCAATAATACCGTTAGTTTCATCTGTTGTGATGATTTTAAGTATAGCCTTCAGTGGAATGCTTACAGCCATTAAAATGAAAAAGAACGGTTTATTGCAGGGAACTTTAACTGGAGCAATTTACGTAACTTTAATTATTCTTTTAGGATGGATTTTTATCGACAAGTTTTTAATGGACAAATTTGTGATATTGAAAGGGATTATAGGTATAGTGGCAGGTGGTATAGGAGGAATGTTAGGAGTGAATATGAAATAATTGCTTTTATTCATAACCACTATATGCTATAATTTAAAAGTAATTATTAAGCTAGGAGGTATAGGATTATGAAACATATAAAAACATTAAGCTACGGATCCCTTAAAGAAACAGCTCATAAAGGCGGATGCGGAGGGTGTCAGACTTCATGTCAATCTGCTTGTAAGACTTCATGTACAGTAGCTAATCAAGAATGTGAAAACAGATAAAAAACGTACATACCTATTAAAAGAGGCAGCTTGAAGGCTGCCTCTTTACTATGAAAGATTAGCTGCTATTTAATACACTTTATTCTTGAATAATATATATAATTTTAATAGAATAGAGTAGAGACTTCTAAGCTTAGGAGGTAAAGGAATGATACATAAATTTAAAATGGATGATGTAAATATAGTACTTGACGTCAATAGTGGTGCGGTACATATAGTTGACGATATAGTATACAGTATACTTGACTATTATCCACAAAAGAATGAAGAAGAGATTAAGACTCTTTTAAAAGATCAGTATAGTAGTGAGGAAATTAAATCTGTCCTTGCTGAATTAAATGATCTTAGAAAACAAGATTTGTTATTTAGTGAAGATACCTATATAAGTAATTCGGCTTTCACTACCAGAAAGCCTGTGGTAAAAGCTCTTTGTCTTCACATTGCTCATGATTGCAATATTAGGTGCAGATATTGTTTTGCCTCTCAGGGTGATTTTAAGGGAACAAGAAGTTTAATGAGCGAAGAAATAGGCAAAAAAGCCTTGGACTTTTTAATAGAAAACTCAGGAAACAGAAGAAATTTAGAGGTGGATTTTTTTGGGGGTGAACCCCTTTTAAACTTTGAGGTAGTCAAAAAATTAGTAGATTACGGTAGAAAAAGAGAAAAGGAAGCAAATAAAAATTTCAGGTTTACTATAACGACCAACGGAGTTTTACTTAACGATGAAATTATTAAGTATATCAATGAAAACATGGAAAATATAGTATTAAGTATAGATGGTAGAAAAGAAATTAATGACAAAATGAGATATACTGTAAATGGAGAAGGTACCTACGACATAATACTTCCAAAGTTTAAGAATATGGTGGAGACTAGAGGAGATAAAAGCTATTATGTTAGAGGGACCTTTACAAAGTATAATATAGACTTTGCTAAGGATGTTCTGCATCTGGCAGACCAGGGATTTAAAAATACTTCAGTAGAGCCAGTTGTAGCTGAACCTGGAAAAGATTATGAGCTTACCTATGAAGATTTACCTGAAATTTTTCATCAATATGAAAATCTTGCTAGAGAACTGATAAAAAGGGAAAAAGAAGGAAATGGATTCAACTTCTTTCACTTCATGGTGGATTTAAATCAGGGACCTTGCGTCATTAAAAGGCTTACGGGATGTGGTGCAGGCTCAGAATACCTTGCAATAACCCCTGAAGGAGATATATACCCATGTCACCAGTTTGTAGGAAACGAAAAATTTAAAATGGGCAGCGTTGTGAATGGACTTAACAAAGAAAGGTTAAATATAGATTTTGCCAACGCCCATGTTTATAATAAAGAGAAGTGTAGGGACTGTTGGGTTAAGTTCTATTGTAGCGGTGGATGTCATGCCAATGCATATAATTTCAATAATGATATAAATAGGCCCTATGATTTAGGCTGTGAGATGGAAAAAAAGAGAATAGAATGTTCTCTTTATATACAGGCTAAACTAAGAATGACAGAAAAAACGGAGGGATAACGTATGATAATAAAATATAAGGAACATATGCCGAAAGTACATGAAAGCTGTTTTGTAGCAGAAACTGCTCAAATAATTGGAAGAGTTGTGTTAAAGGAAAATGTTAATATATGGTTTGGTAGCGTATTAAGGGGTGATGGCAACTACGTTGAAGTTGGAGCTAACACCAATATCCAAGATAACTGTATTGTTCATATAAATTCTGACATTCCAACTATTATAGGAGAAAATTGTACTGTCGGGCATGGTGCTATAGTTCATGCCTGTACAGTTGGAAAGAATGTACTGGTTGGGATGGGATCAATTATACTTGACGGAGCAGTTATTGAGGATAATGTTATTATAGGAGCGGGAACATTAATTCCACCGGGAAAAAGGATTCCTAAGAACTCATTGGTAATTGGTTCTCCAGGTAAGGTAGTAAGAGAGCTAACTCATGCGGAAATTGATGCACTTGAAAAATCGGCTAAACATTATGTGGAAAATGCAAAAGCCTATAAGGAAAAACAGCATAAAGAAGTAGACTAATTACGGTAGCATATTAATCCATGATGAGGAGGAAAAGAGGCATGAAAGCACGAAATTTTGTTATACTTTTGATAATATTAGCTGTAATCGGAGCTGGTGTATTTACAGCTATAAATGGATTAAAGATAGGAAATTATACATTAAAACCTATTAAGGATTCAATGAAGTTGGGCTTAGATATAAAAGGCGGAGCCTATGTAGTCTTGGAGGCTGATACAGATGTAAAAGGTGAAGAACTAAAGAAAATAATGGAACAGACAAGGGAAGTAATTAGAAGACGTGTAGATGCAAAGAATCAGAATAGAGCTACCGGGAGTTAAGAATGCTCAAGAAGCTATAGAAGCAATTGGGAAAACTGCCCAGTTGGAATTTGTTAAATACGATGGGGAGGTAGTTTTAACTGGAAAACAAGTACAGAATGCCGAACTGATGTTTCATCCGGAAACCAACGAGCCTGTTGTGTCGTTACATCTAAACAGTGAAGGTACAGAGGCTTTTCGCCTGGCAACTAAAGAACTTGCAAAAATACAACAGTATCCTGATAACGCTATATTAATAATTTTAGATGGAGAGATGTTATCGGCACCGGAGGTTACTGAAGAGATACCTAACGGAAAGGCCTTTATATCTGGAGACTTTACAGTAGAAAAAGCATCAACTCTCGCAGCCTTAATTAGAGGAGGTGCATTGCCTGTAAACTTAAAGGAAGTACAAACATCTGCGATTGGACCGACTTTAGGTATTGATTCTTTAAAAACAAGTGTCAATGCAGGTAAGATAGGTATAGTATTAGTTTTATTATTCATGCTTATCTATTATAGAGTACCGGGATTTATAGCAAGTGTAGCTTTGATTTTATATACTTTAATAGTGCTGTATATATTAGTAGGATTAAATGCAACATTAACACTTCCTGGAGTTGCAGGGCTCATTCTTTCCATAGGCATGGCAGTAGATGCCAATGTAATCATTTTTGAAAGACTTAAAGAAGAACTTAGAAACGGAAAAACAATTAGATCGTCGATAGATTCAGGTTTTTCAAAGGCCTTAAGAACTATTTTAGATTCAAACATAACTACCTTCATAGCCGCAATAGTTTTATATTACTTTGGCCTTGGACCTATTAAAGGGTTTGCAATTACACTTATGATCGGTATCTTATCAAGTATGTTTACAGCAGTATTTATAACAAAATTGTTATTAAAGCTGACTGTAGGTATGGATATAATCAAGAGTCCTAAATTGTTTGGAGCATAGAAGGGAGAGTATTATGAAAATATCAGAGAATTATAAAATATGGTTTGGAGTATCAATCCTAATAATGATTTTAGGATTAGTTATGACTTTGACTTCAGGTATAAATTTAGGTATAGATTTTACCGGTGGTACAATGATGCAGTTTAATATCGGTAAGGATTTTACTGTCCAGGAGATTAGAGAAATAACTTCAAAATTTAATTTGGATGCAGATATACTCCATGTAGGTGATGAGAAACAGGAAGTACTTATAAAAACAAAAAAAGATCTTTCGAATGAAGAAAGAATGGAGATATTTAGTGCTTTTCAGGAAAAGTATGATTTAATAGACACCGACTTTAGACAAACACAGCAATTTGGACCTTCTATAGGAGATGAGATTAGAAATAAAGCGTTGATTTCAATTCTTATAGCTTCCATAGGAATGCTTTTATATATAACATTCAGATTTGAGTTTAGATTTGGAGTTGCGGCTATTACTGCGCTTATTCATGATGTACTGATAGTTCTTTCAGTTTATGCCATATTCAAAGTACCAATCAACAGTTCTTTTATAGCTGCTATACTGACGATTGTAGGTTATTCAATTAATGATACCATAGTAGTTTTTGACAGACTAAGGGAGAATGTAAAATATATGAAGAAGGAATCATATTTTCAAGTTGCAGATAAAAGTATAAAGCAAACTTTAACGAGATCAATTAATACTTCTTTAACTACTCTTTTAGTGATAGGCAGTTTATATGTTCTAGGCGTAGAATCTATCAAGGAGTTTGCATTGCCTCTTTTAGCAGGAGTATTGACAGGAACCTATTCATCCATATTTATAGCCAGTCCTGTTTGGGCATTATGGAGGACTGTGAGCGCCAAAAATTAAAATGGAACATATAAAAAATAATCAGGTTTAATGTATAAACATTAATGGTAATAATATCAATAGATATTAGATATTGTTACCATTTTTATATTTATAAATAGAAGGTGGAAAAATGAATTATCGTTTAGGAAAAGGCTACAAAAATATAAAAAGGTATAAAGAAATTGCAGAGGTTTTAGTGAAGTATGGGTTTGGTTTTTTTGTAAAAAAGCTACAAGAGTACAATTTAGTTCCTTCATACATATTAAAGAAAAAAAGGGAAAGCATGGCTCTTACTACTGGAGAACGAATAAGATATATATGTGAGGAGCTCGGCCCAACATTTATAAAGTTGGGACAGATGGCTAGTACAAGATCAGATTTGTTATCTGACCAGATAGTAAAAGAACTTTCTAAGCTACAAGACAATGTTAAAGAAGTGCCTTTTGACTCTATAAAATCTGTACTTGAAGAAGAACTTGGAATTTCTTTAGAAGATGCCTTTATAAAGTTTGATGAAAATCCTATAGCTGCAGCCTCAATAGGACAGGTACATATGGCTAAGTTATTTTCTGGGGAAGAAGTAATAGTTAAAATACAAAGACCCGCAATTAAAAAGGTCATTGAAACAGATATAAGTATTCTTTTATCAATGAGCAGACTTTTTGACGAACATTTTGGATATATGATTCCCTTTAGCTTAAGCGAGGTAATGGAGGAGCTGACAACATCTATTCGACATGAACTTGACTATACAAAGGAAGCGAGGAATACTGAACGATTTCGTGAAAACTTCAAAAATCATGATAATGTATATATACCAAAAGTTTACTGGAACTTTACTACAAAAAAGGTTCTTATTCAGGAGTGGATAGATGGAATTAAGGTGTCCAGCAATGACAAATTGCTAGAAAAGGGGTGGGACACTAAGAAAATTGCTAATATTGGTGCGAGAGCCTTTTTAAAGCAAGTATTCATAGACGGTTTTTTTCATGGAGACCCTCATCCTGGAAATATTTTAGTGATAGATGAAAATAAGATTTCTTTTATAGATTTTGGATTGTGTGGCTATCTAGATAAAACTACTGTAAGTATGATAACGAATATGTTTGTTGCAGGGGCTAAAAGAGATGTTGAAAAAATAGTAGACCTATTAATGCAGTTTGATGCCATAACAGAAGAAACTAATTTAACGAGACTGAAAGAGGATCTTCTTTTTTTAATAAGCCATTATTATAATACACCTTTAAAGAAAATAAATATGAGTGAAATGGTTTCGGAATTTATGCACATAACCTATGACAATAAAATCAGACTTCCCACTCAATTTGCAGTTTTAATAAAGGCAATGATTACAGTAGAAGGGACCGGAAGGGTACTTTATCCAGAATTCAGTATATCTGCAATAATGCGGGAGTTTACGGGGGAAGTGTTTAAACATAGATATAATTTAAAAAATATCCTATATAACGCAGGTGATTTTACAGAGGAATTGTTTTATGACCTAAAAGCATTTCCAAAGCAGCTTAGAACAATAATAAAGATGCTTGAGAAGAATCAGATAAAAATAACACTGGATGAAATTAAATTTAAAAAACTTGAAAGGGAAATTAATCGAACTAGTAATAAATTATCCCTCAGTATTATCATTTCTGCTATAATTGTAGGCTCCTCCTTGGCTCTAGATACAGATGTGGGACCAACTATTTTTAATTTACCCTTGTTTAGCTTTGCGGGTTATGTGATATCAGTTATTATAGGGATGGTTTTGATAGTATCGATTATATTGGAAAATTTCAAAAAATGACGAACTCAGAAGGATTGAAATTATTTTTGTTGAATTATTTACTATTGCTATTCTAAAATTAATAGTTAGAGGTGATTTTATGCAGATTTTATTTGTATTGGCGCTTTTATTTGCAATATTTGTTTCGATTTTTGCTGTTATGAATTCAGAACCGGTTACAATAAAATTATTATGGAAACAATATGAGTTTTCTCAGGCCATAGTTATTTTAGGTTCAGCAGCTGTAGGAGCAATAATAGTAGCTTTTTTAGGACTTTTTAGCAAGGTAAAATCCAGTCTAAAAATAAGAGAACTCCAAAATAAGGTTAAGAGATTAGAAAAAAACATTGCAGAATTCCAGGAATTAGACGCAAAAAACGAAGAAATCAATCAGACTACTAAAGAAGAGAACAATGGACTATTGATGAATGAAGAAAAGATAAGTGAATCGACTGAAGAAAAAGTTAATATTGGCCAGTAAATAAAATAATATTGAAGGAATTCGTAATTTATCATATAATAAGGTGTAAAAGTCTTATAGCAGGTGAAAATATGATACTACATGATAAACTATGGATTTCAAGGAATAGAGGTTCTGAAAATGTAAAGGATTTTGTCAAAGAATTGGGAATTACTAGAGTTACTGCACAGATACTCCTCAATAGAGGAATTGATACCTTAGAAAAAGCAAAGGTTTTCTTAAATCCTACACTGGATAATCTCTATGATCCTTTTTTACTTAAAGGCATGGATAGAGCAGTCGACAGAATAAAAAGAGCTATCGGAAAAAAAGAAAGCATATGGATATATGGAGACTACGATGTGGATGGAGTAACAAGTGTTTCTATTTTAATGCTCTATTTTAACTCCATAGGATATAGAGTCAATTTCTATATACCTGATAGATTTGATGAGGGATATGGTATTAATTCCGATGCTATAGACTATATCAAAGCAAAGGGTGGAGACTTAATAATTAGTGTGGATTGTGGAATCACTTCTATACAGGAAGTCGAGTATGCAAAGTCATTGGGTATAGATTTCATTATCACTGATCACCATCAATGTCAAGAGAATATTCCTAATGCAGTTTCGGTAATCAATCCTAAGAGAAAGGATTGCAGTTACCCATTTGATATGCTTGCAGGAGTCGGTATTGCCTTTAAACTGATTCAAGCATTGACTCCCGAGAGTACATTCAAAGGGATATGTAATAATTATTTAGATATAGTTGCATTAGGAACTGTCGCAGATGTAGCACCCTTAACGGATGAAAACAGAGTTTTAGTTAAAAATGGTTTAGAGCATCTAAATAATACCAATAATGTTGGATTAAAAGCATTAATTGAAGTTTGTGGATTGAAGGACAAAAAAATTAATGCTGGATATATTGGTTTTGTATTAGCTCCTAAGCTCAATGCTGCTGGTAGAATAAAGAATGCATCTTTGGGGGTTAAACTTCTTTTAAGTAATGATTATGAAGAGGCTTTAAGAATATCAAAGGAATTATATAATAATAATGCTGTGAGACAAGATATTGAAAAAGAAATATTACTAGAGGCTGAAAAGCAAATGGAGCAAATGGTAGACCTAGAAAGGGATAAGGTTATTGTACTTGCATCTGAAAGTTGGCATCATGGAGTTATTGGGATAGCCGCCTCAAGGATAGCGGAAAAATATTTTAGGCCAACTGTATTGATGTGCATTGAAGATGGCATAGCTAAGGGTTCTGCCAGAAGTGTAGGAGATATAGACATTTTTGAGTTACTCTGCAAATGTAAGGATATGTTTATAAAATTTGGAGGCCATGCTCAAGCTGCTGGTTTAGCCATACCTGAAATTAGGGTAGAGGAGTTTAGAAAAAAAATAAATGATGAAGGATCTAAGTTTATAACAGAAAAAGATCTAACTCCTACTTTAAAGATTGATATGGAATTGACTGCCCAGGATATTGGGTTTAACATAATTGAAGAAATTGAAAGGTTAGAACCTTTTGGTCTTGGAAATCCTAAGCCTCAGTTTTCGTATAAAAATATTATCGTGGAAAATGCATTACCGGTGGGAAAGGATAAAAAACATCTTAAGATGATGGTTCAAGACGAAAATAGAATTTTTGACTGTATAGGATTTAGTTTTGGAGAATGGAGTAGGGATTTATCTAAAGGGGATAAAGTGGACTTGCTTTTTAATTTGGAAAAAAATTATTTTAAAGGCGTGGAAACTATACAATTTAATTTAAAGGATTTAAGGCCGGTTAAGGGGAAAATTTATGAGAAAAACGAAATCGTCCATAACTATTTCTTAAGTTTTCCAAATTTAATTAATGATTTAAATAAGAGTAACAGAAATAAAGATTGTGAATATGTTAAAGACTTGAGAAATATTAAAAACAGATCAAAGTTTGTCATTGAAAAATTAAATAATACGGATTCAAATCTCGTTTTGGTAAATACCCTTGATGGATTGATAGAATTAATAATTGGTATAAATGATATGGATATTTTGGAAATACATGACTTAATAAGCTTTAATAAACCGAATAAAAAAAATACTAATAGTATAGTTGTAAATCCAATTCTTAAGGATATTGATATTCAGAAGTTTGAAAATATATTGATATATGATATTCCTATAAATAAAGAGAAATCTGATTTTATATTAAATTGTGGGAAAAAGATATATGCTTTATATAATAAAAATGATGTTAGGACCTTTGTTAAGTTGCTAGAAAGGATTATTCCTGACAGAAATGATTTGGCTATTGTTTATAAGTTTTTAAAAGAAAATAAGACTAAAAAAGAATTATCATTACTCGATTTATACAAGGCTATAGAAATAATGAATCTATCAAAAATTCGATTCTGCGTTGAAATTCTAGAAGATTCTGGACTTTTAAAGACTGATAAAAATAAGAATAAGTTTATATTTGAACTGCTTCCTCCACCTGAAAAGAAGATAAACATTTCAGCTACAGACTTATATATAAAGATAAATAATTTAAAGAAAAAATTTGAAAGTTATGCTAACATTGCTTTTGTAAATACCGCTTTATAGTTTAAGGAGGGTTTAATAGTGGATTTAAAAAACAAAATAAGAGTGATTGAAGATTTTCCTAAGAAAGGGATAAGCTTTAAAGACATTACTACGCTACTTCAGGATGGAGAGGCATATAAATATGCAATCGATTTATGTATTAAGAAGGTAGAGAATAAGGAGTACGATGTAATAGTTGGACCTGAAGCCAGGGGATTTCTTATAGGTGCTCCAATGGCTTACGCTGCTAAAAAGGCTTTTGTTCCAGTGAGAAAACCGGGAAAACTTCCATTTGAGACTATAAAGTATGAATATAAATTAGAATACGGAACTGATGTATTAGAAATACATAAGGATGCAATTAAGCCTGGACAAAAGGTTTTAATAGTGGATGACTTGTTGGCTACAGGAGGCACAATTTTATCAACAATTAAATTGATAGAGGAACTAGGGGGAGAAGTTGTTGGTGTTTTATTCTTAATTGAACTTACATTTTTAGATGGAAGAGACACTTTTTCGTTGATCGAATATTAGTGAATGGGGAGCCATTCACTTTTGTTATATTGTTAACTTGTTTTTTTTGTTATATAATATATTTAAATTTCTAAATATTATTCTGGCCAAGATGGTGATGATTTGATGCTCGAAAGCTTTATAGAAAAAATAAAACAGTACAACCCTTATTATGATTTATCTAGAATTATCAAAGCCTATAATTTTGCAGAAGATGCTCATGCTGGACAGTACAGAAAATCTGGTGAAAAATATTTTATTCATCCAATAAATGTTGCCTTGATACTGGCGGAGTTGGAACTAGATGAAAGTACTGTCATAGCAGGGCTTTTGCATGATGTTATAGAGGATACTAAATATACCTTTGATGATATAGCTAAAGAATTTGGTGAAGAGACTGCATTACTTGTAGATGGTGTGACAAAGCTTGGTAAATTCACCTATGAAACTAAAGAAGAGAGACAAGCTGAAAATCTCAGAAAAATGTTTCTAGCTATGGCCAAGGACATAAGAGTTATACTTATCAAATTAGCCGACAGGCTCCATAATATGAGAACTTTAAGACATATGAATGAAAAAAAGAAAAAAGAGAAGGCAATGGAGACTTTGGAAATCTATGCCCCTATTGCCCATAGGCTTGGTATTTCTAAAATCAAATGGGAGCTTGAGGACCTTTCTTTAAGATATATTGATCCGGAAGGTTATTACGATTTGGTAGATAAAGTTGCTAAAAAGAGAATGGAACGTGAAGAGTATATAAATTTGGTGATCAAAGAGTTAAAGGAAAGTCTTAACAACCTAAATATTGAATACGAAATTTATGGAAGACCAAAACATTTTTATAGTATTTATAAAAAAATGGTATACCAGCATAAAAGTTTTGAAGAAATATTTGATCTTACTGCAATAAGAATACTTGTTGACAGCATAAAGGACTGTTACGGTGTACTTGGCATAGTTCATACGATGTGGAAGCCTATTCCCGGTAGATTTAAGGATTATATTGCCATGCCTAAGCCAAATATGTATCAATCCCTGCATACTACAGTTATAGGACCAAAGGGAGAACCCTTTGAAATTCAAATAAGAACATGGGAAATGCATAGAATTGCTGAGTACGGTATTGCTGCCCATTGGAAGTATAAAGAAGGAAAAGTCGAAGAGGGAGAGCTCGACAAAAAACTTACATGGCTTAGACAGCTGTTGGAGTGGCAGAGGGAATTAAAGGATCCTAAGGAATTTATGGAGTCACTTAAAATTGATTTATTTACGAATCAGGTTTTTGTATTTACTCCTAAAGGTGACGTTGTAGAATTACCTTTCGGTTCTACTCCTGTTGACTTTGCATACAAAATACACTCTGCAGTAGGAAACAGTTGTATAGGGGCTAAGGTTGACGGTAGAATAGTTCCCCTTGACTATAAACTTAAAACGGGCAATATTGTAGAAATTTTAACTTCAAGCAACAATAACGGACCAAGCAGAGACTGGCTTAAATTTGTTAAAAGTACCCATGCAAAAAATAAAATTAAACAATGGTTTAAGAAAGAGAGAAAAGACGAAAATATAAATAGAGGAAAAGAGTTGTTGGAAAAGGAAGTTAAAAGACAGGGTTATACTGCAAAACAATTATTAAGAGTTGATTGGCTAAATTCTGTTGTAAAGCAGCTACGACTTCACAGTATTGACGATCTCTATGCAGCAGTAGGGTACGGAGGCATAGCTCTTAACCAAGTTGTACCTAAGCTCAAGGAAAAGTATAGGCAGGAGCAGAAAGAAAGCCAACAAAACCAACCGGAAGAGGAAACAAATAAACTACAGGAAAGAATCACTAAGAGCCGACCTAGCAACAAGGCAAAGCAAGGTGTCAGGGTAAAGGGAATAGATAACATTTTAGTAAGATTTGCAAAATGCTGCAGTCCTGTCCCAGGTGATGAGATAGTAGGTTATATTACTAGGGGAAGAGGAATTACAGTGCACAGACAAGATTGTCTCAATGTTACAAATGCACCAGAGGCTATGGAAAGGCTTATAGAAGTAGAATGGGACAAGGACAAAAAGAGTTCATATCAAACTGAGATACAGATTGTTGCACCTGACAGAAAAGGGCTTCTTTCAGAAATCACTAATATAATTACTGAAGCAAAGCTCCATGTTACTGCAGTTAATGCTAAGACAACTAAAGAAAAGATTGCAATAATCAATCTTACGATTGAGATTTCAAGCACAGACCAACTGCTTAAAATTATGAATAAATTCAAATCTATGCCAGAAGTTATTGATGTAAAAAGAGTTACTTCATAATAGGAGGGGTTAAGGTGAGAGCGGTAGTACAAAGAGTTAGTAGAGCTAATGTAAGTGTAAATAATGAAATAACTGGTGAAATTGATAAGGGGCTTTTAGTTTTACTGGGAGTAGAAGAAAATGATGATTTGGATGATGTTAAATATATGGTTGAAAAGATAGTTAACTTAAGGATTTTTGAAGACGAAAATGAGAAAATGAATCTTTCTCTTTTGGATATTGAAGGTGAATTACTGGTAGTTTCTCAATTTACTTTGCTTGGAGATTGCAGAAAAGGTAGAAGACCAAACTTTATGCAGGCTGCAAAACCGGAAAAGGCTGATGAATTATATAATATTTTTGTGGAAAAATCTAAAGAAAAGGGAATAAAAGTAGAGACAGGTGTATTCCAAGAGCATATGATTGTTAATTTATCAAATGATGGACCTGTAACCATACTAGTTGATAGCAACAAAAATTTTTAAAGGAGGTACGGTTATGTATATTGAAAGAATACCAGTTGGTATTTATGCTGCAAATTGCTACCTAATAGCTTGTGAAAAGACTAATAAAGCTGCAGTTATTGACCCTGGTGCCGATGTTGATAAGATATTAGGTAAAGTTCATGAAAATGATTTTACTCTAGAATATATTATTTTAACCCATGGGCATGGAGATCATATAGGAGCAGTTGAAGAAATAAAAAATAGAACAGATGCCAAGGTATTAGTTCATAAAGATGATGAATATCTGATAAAGAGTCCAAGCAAAAATTTATCCAGTATGATGAGCGGTCCTGATGTAGAGTTTAATGCGGATAAATTGCTTGAAGAAGGCGATAGGATCAACCTAGGACAACTGGAATTGGAAATAATTCATACTCCTGGTCATACCCCCGGTGGTATAACTATAAAGGTTGAAGATCTTTTATTCACAGGTGATACATTATTTGCTAACTCCATAGGAAGAACGGATTTTGAGGGCGGCTCCTATGAAGAGATAATAAGATCAATAAAAACAAAGCTATTGAAATTTGATGATTCAACGAAGGTAATGCCGGGACATGGACCAGCTTCAACCATCGGAATAGAAAGAACAACAAATCCTTTTTTAATTGGCTAGCTTTTGAATACCCATTGGCATATATGGAAAAAATAACTCTTGAATTAAGTATATAAAGGGAGGGTTCCATATGACCAATAGGGCAAATTCTTATTTTAGCAAGAAAATGGGGTATAATTTTACAGATATCGATTTTCATGATTTTATGCAAATGATTGAAAGAGGCTATACGGATGAGGAGATAGCCACAGAACTGGGTATATCAAAGGAACAGGTTTTAAAACTGAGAAGGGAAGTATAAAGGTTTTAACTTAAAAATAGAAGTAAAAAGAACGTTTATTCCAATCTTTTTACTTCTATTTTTAAACTATACAAATAAAGGTTATAAGGTGGAAAATATGTTTAATGTAATTTTAAAGGGGCATAATTTTGAATATGAGGTTGGAGAGCTGTTAAAAGCTTTTGGTATATTAGATTTTAGTTTCGTTCTAAAGGATTTTGGTGATGTAGATAATTACAATCACCATTCTTTTTTGATTAATGAATTAAAAGGCAATGACACAAAATATATTGTAAGGACAAAAATAATAGAGGATGGCAGCATTGTAGGTTCTAAGCAGGCTGAATATAACTTAAATTATATAAAAGGAAATATTGAAAAAAGAAAAGAGATAAAAAGACTCATAAAATTAAATATATACGATACTTTAGTAAAAGCAGACTATGAGTCTCTCCCTTGGGGAATATTAACAGGAATCAGACCAGCTAAGATTGTACATGAAATGTTAGATCGAAATTTTACAATCGATGACATAAAAGATATTTTAAAAACGAGGTATCGATTATCTGATGATAAGATACAGCTAGTTATGGGTATTGCAATGAGAGAGAGGGAGTATATATATCCGATTAAGAAGGACTTAATTAGTTTATATATTAGTATTCCTTTTTGTCCTACTAGGTGCATATACTGTTCATTTCCTTCAAATCCAATAAAAAGTAAAGGTAATAAAGTTGATGATTATTTAAATAGTCTTCATAAAGAGATAGTGGAAACAGGGAAGTTAATTAGAGATTTAGGTAAAAAAGTAGAAAATATATATATAGGAGGAGGAACGCCTACTACATTATCATCTGAACAGTTACGCTATCTTATTGCTAAAATATTTGATAGTTTCGATACAACCCAGCTGAAGGAATTCACAGTTGAGGCCGGTAGGCCTGATACTATCGATGAAGACAAGCTGATTGTTTTAAAAAATAATGGAGTAGACAGAATAAGTATAAATCCTCAGACTATGAATAAAAATACATTAAAGACAATCGGTAGAATTCATACTGTAGAGGATATTGAAAGAACCTATTATAAGGCCAGGGAAATTGGATTTAGAACGATTAACATGGATATAATTATTGGACTGCCTAATGAGGGAATAAATGAAATAAATCATACTTTAGAAAAAATAGAAAAGTTATCACCAGAGAACTTGACAGTACATACATTAGCCATAAAGAAAAGCTCTGAATTAAAGCAAAGTATAGATGAATATAGGATAAAAGAAGACCTGGTAGTGGATATGCTAAAATTGGCTAGACGATATTCTGAAAAAATGGGGCTTTTTCCTTACTATATGTATAGACAGAAATACATGGTTGGTAATTTAGAGAATACTGGATACTGTAAGGTAGGCCATGAATGTATCTATAATATGCAGATAATGGAGGAAAAACAAACCATTATTGCATTAGGTGCAGGAGGAGTTTCTAAGATTGTATATCCAAGAGAGAATAGACTTGAGAGAGTTCCAAATGTAAAGAATGTTGATGAATATATAAACAGAGTAGATGAAATGATAGATAGAAAAAAATTACAGTTATGTAGAACTTAAAAATAAACACTAACCTTTAAAAGTTAAAGTTAATGTAGAACTTTAATTTACAGCGTAAAGATTGCCAATACTGTCTTATAAAGTTAAAGTTGAGCATTAAGATTAATTTGAAAAATATTTATTAAGATAACAATCGGGTTCCTATATAATACAAAAAGTAGAATGCTTAAAACCTTGACATAATATATGTAAGTGATTTATAATATATGAAAACTTTATAAGAACCATATACAGTGAAGAGGAGTAGTAGTTATGACACCGATTATAGCGAGTTAGAGATGGTGGAAGTCTAACATCAGGTGCTATAATGAAGACACCTCGGAGTATGCTTTCTGAAGTTAGTAGGATAGCACGTATTCAGGCGTTAACTGATAAAGTGGGTTTTTCCAATTAGGGTGGCACCGCGGGAATATAGGCTCTCGTCCCTACTATATACTATATAGGGATGGGAGTTTTTTATTTTAAAAATGGATAAAATAATTAAAAGACATAAAGGAGGTCTCTGAATGCTGACTAAATCCCCTAGGGGCACAAAGGATGTTTTACCTGTAGATGTATATAAGTGGAATTATGTTGAAGAAAAATTTAGAGAGATATGTGGAAAATTTGGATATCAAGAAATAAGGACGCCGATTTTTGAACACACTGAGCTGTTTAAAAGAGGTGTGGGAGAGACTACAGATATAGTACAGAAGGAAATGTACACCTTTGAAGACAATGGAGGCAGAGAAATCACTTTAAAACCTGAAGGAACGGCTCCAGTAGTACGGTCCTTCGTAGAAAATAAAATGTATGCAGATGCTCAGCCTACAAAGCTTTTTTATATAACTCCATGTTTTAGATATGAAAGGCCTCAGGCTGGAAGACTTAGAGCCTTTCATCAGTTTGGAGTAGAAGTGTTTGGAGCAGAGAATTCATCCGTTGATGCAGAAGTTATTGGAATAGCAATGAATTTCTTTGAAAAACTAGGATTAATGAATTTAGAGCTAAGAATAAACAGTATTGGATGTCCTAAATGTCGAGAAGAATATAATAAAACTTTAAGAGAATTTTTACGAAAGAGACTGGACAAACTGTGTAAAACTTGCAATGATAGATTTGAAAGAAACCCAATGAGGATAATCGACTGTAAAAAAGAAGAGTGTAAAGAGGAACTAAAGGGTATGCCTTTTATTCTGGATTATATATGCGGAGACTGTAGAGATCATTTTGATAAACTTCAGCAGTACCTAAAACTCATGAACATTCCATTCGAAATAGACCCTACTATAGTGAGAGGATTGGATTACTATAACAAAACTGCCTTTGAAATAATTTCAAAGGAAATTGGTGCCCAGAGTACTGTGTGTGGTGGAGGAAGATACGACGGATTAGTTGAAGAAATTGGAGGACCTTCTACACCAGGAGTAGGATTTGGATTGGGAATTGAAAGGCTTCTGCTCACCTTAGAAAATAATAACATAGAAATTCCTAAGCCTAAGGGAATAGATGTATTTATCGTTACAATGGGAGAAAGAGCATATAAAAAGGCCATTGAGCTATCCTACGAATTAAGGAAGAACTCTATCTCAGCCGATTTAGATCATTTGAATAGGAGCGTAAAAGCTCAGTTTAAATATGCGAACAAGATAAATTCATCCTATACAATCGTAATTGGTGACAATGAACTTGATAACAATTCAGTATCATTGAAAAATATGGAAACAGGAAATCAAAAACAAATCAAATTAGATTCTATAGTAGAAGAAATTTTAGAGCGACTATAATAGGGAGGTATTACATATGGCAGAATTACTACAGGGTATGAAGAGAACCCATATGTGCGGTGAACTAAATAAAGGCGATATAGGTAAAGAAGTAACTCTGATGGGATGGATACAAAGAAGAAGAGATCTTGGAGGATTAATTTTTGTTGATTTAAGAGACAGAGAAGGCTTGGTTCAGATTGTGTTTGATCAAACCGTTTCAGAAGAAGCTTTTAAAAAGGCTGAGAAGCTAAGGGGCGAGTTTGTTATAGCTGTCAGGGGCGAAGTGAGAAAAAGGGAGTCAATAAATGAAAATTTAAAAACAGGATATATAGAGGTTTTTGCAGAGGAACTTAAAATTTTATCAGAAGCCGAGATTCCACCGATACATATCCACGATGAAGATGATGCAAGTGAACGATTAAGACTAAAGTACAGATATCTAGACCTTAGAAAACCAAGAATGCAGAAAAATTTACTGTTTAGGCATAAAGTAACAAAACTAGTAAGAGACTTCTTAAGTGAGAAAGGCTTTATAGAAATTGAAACTCCTATTCTTACTAAACCCACACCTGAAGGAGCAAGAGACTATCTCGTACCAAGTAGAGTTAATCCAGGGAAATTTTATGCACTACCTCAATCACCTCAGATCTATAAGCAGCTTACAATGGTATCTGGATTGGATAAATATTTTCAAATAGCAAAATGCTTTAGGGATGAGGATTTGAGAGCTGACAGACAGCCGGAATTTACTCAAATAGATATAGAAATGTCCTTTGTAGATGTTGAGGATGTTATAAAGGTCAATGAAGAGTTAGTGAAAAAGATATTTAAGGATACCTTAGGTGTAGAGGTTCAGCTGCCGCTACAAAGACTTACATACAAAGAGGCTATGGAAAGATATGGGTCCGATAAGCCCGATGTAAGATTTGGCTTTGAGTTAAAATGTATAAATGATATAGTAAAGGATTGCGGATTTAAAGTATTTAGCAGCACCGTTAAAAATGGCGGCGATGTTAGAGGAATAAATATAAATGGATATGCCGATAGATTCAGTAGAAAGGATATTTCAAAACTAGAGGATTTTGCAAAGACTTATGGCGCTAAAGGGCTTGCATGGATGAAGATAAGCGAAGATGTAGTATCTTCACCGATTGCTAAGTTTTTTACAGATGAAGAGCTTAAGGCCATCATTGAAAGATTTGAATGCAAACCGGGAGACCTTTTATTATTTGTGGCAGACAAAGCAAAGGTAGTATTTGATTCCTTGGGAAGCCTTAGGGTGGAAATTGCTAAAAGATTGGATATTCTGAATAAGGATGAGTTTAAGCTTTTATGGGTTACTGAATTTCCTCTTCTAGAGTACGATGGAGAAGCAGGAAGATACGTTGCGGTTCATCATCCATTTACCTCACCTATGGATGAAGACATAAAATATCTTGAAAGTCATCCGGAAAAAGTAAGGGCAAAGGCATATGACCTTGTATTAAATGGTGTAGAACTTGGCGGAGGAAGTATAAGGATCCATAGTAGGGACCTTCAGAAAAAAATGTTCAAAGCCCTAGGCTTTAGTGAGGAAGAAGCAAATAACAAGTTTGGTTTCCTGCTTGAAGCCTTTAAATATGGAACTCCCCCCCATGGTGGCATAGCCTATGGATTAGATAGACTGGTTATGCTTATGACAGGTAATGAAAGTATCAGAGAAGTCATTGCCTTTCCAAAGACTCAAAATGCAAACTCTCTTATGACTGAAGCACCTGCTTTTGCTGATGAAAAACAGCTAGAGGAGCTGCATATAAAAATAGTTAAAAAAGAAGAATAATTATATACGCCCTCACTATGAAAAGTGAGGGTTAAAAATAATTAAAAGAAAATTTTAATTATCAAAAAAATGTGATAAAATATAATTAATACCATGCAGGGGTATGAGAGGTGATGTTATGGGTTCATATACCGATGAAAAGGAAGCGATCTTGAAAAGGCTTAAACGAATTGAAGGACAGGTTAAAGGTATATATAAAATGGTAAATGAAGACAGATATTGTAATGATATTTTGATACAAATTGCTGCAGTAAGATCTGCAATTAATAAGGTTGGAGGAATTGTGCTGGAAAACCATTTAAAAGGTTGTATTAAAAATTCCCTGCATAATAATGACGAAGATGAGGTAATAGACGAGTTGATTAATACTATGTTGAAATTTATGAAGTGATTTAGTTTATTAGTAGGATACGGAGGTATATATGAAAAGGGAAGGTAAGGTACTAGAAGTAAATGATGGAAAGGCTCTGGTAGTTTTGATGAAGCATGCTGCATGTGGTGATTGCGGTGCTTGTCACATTGGTGATGAAAATATGGATATCAAGATTGAAGCATTAAACGCTGCAGGTGCCCACATTGGAGATAGGGTGGAAGTAGATTTAGAAAATGTAAATGTTTTAGGTGCTGCCTTTATTGCATACGGAATTCCTTTGCTGGCAATGATTGTGGGAGTATTAGCAGGTCAATATGTTTTAGAGCTGTTAAAAGTAAAGGGTGATATTGAAGTATATTCATTCTTAATAGGAGCGTTATCTTTAGTGGTTTCCTACTTATTTATAAAGGCTAATGAGGAAAATTTTAAGGCTAGCAAGAAGTATCAATCGGTGATAACTAAAGTTGTTAAATAATATATAAAAGACAAAAGAGGGGTGTTAAAAAATGAATCTAGATACTTTAAAAACAGTAGATAAGGATGTATATGAAGCAATAAGCAATGAGCTTCATAGGCAAAAGTGGGGGTTAGAGCTGATAGCTTCAGAAAATTTCGTAAGTAAAGCAGTTTTAGAGGCTATGGGAACTGTTCTAACAAATAAATATGCTGAGGGATACCCTGAAAAAAGATATTATGGCGGATGTGAGTTTGTGGACAAAGTTGAAAAACTGGCTATTGAAAGGTTAAAGAAGCTCTTTAATGCAGAGTATGCCAATGTTCAGCCTCATTCTGGATCAAATGCAAACCTAGCAGTCTACCATGCAGTTCTCGAGCCGGGGGATACGGTTTTAGGGATGAATCTTTCCCATGGAGGACATTTAACCCACGGTAGTCCAGTGAATTTTTCAGGAAAACTTTACAATTTTATAAGCTATGGTGTAGATAAAGAAACTGAAACCATAGATTATGATGTGATAGAGAAAATAGCTATGGAGGAAAAACCTAAGCTCATAGTTGCTGGAGCAAGTGCATACTCCAGGATTATTGATTTTAAAAGATTTAAAGAAATTTCTGACAAGGTAGGGGCATATTTAGTGGTAGATATGGCCCATATTGCCGGGCTCGTTGCAGCTGGACTACATCCAAATCCTTGTGAATATGCAGATTTTGTTACCTTTACAACCCATAAAACACTTAGAGGACCTAGGGGAGGAGCAATATTATGTAAGGAAGAGTATGGAAAGGCAATAGATAAGGCTATATTCCCTGGGATTCAAGGTGGACCTTTAATGCATATTATTGCGGCAAAGGCAGTAAGCTTCAATGAAGCCCTTCAAGAGGATTTCAAAGAATATCAACATAGGATAGTTGAAAATGCAAAAAAAATTGCAGAAGAGTTGAAAAACAGAGGATTTAGACTTGTATCTGGCGGTACGGATAATCATCTAATACTTATTGACCTTAGAAATAAAAATATTACTGGGAAAGAAGCTGAGGCAAGGCTAGAGGAAATAGGGATAACAGTAAATAAAAATACAATTCCTTATGATCCGGAAAGTCCATTTGTAACTAGTGGTATAAGGATTGGAACGCCTGCTGTTACTACTAGAGGAATGGGACCTAATGAAATGACTGAGATAGCGGATATAATTGATGGAGCTATTGAACAAAAGCAAGATAAAGAAGTTTTAAAAGATAAGGTAAAGGATTTATGTAGTAGATTCCCATTATATTAAAAAAGCAGCTTTGCTGCTTTTTCTTAAGACAATTTTGGGGGGATTGTGTGAGAAATAAAAAAGTATTAGAAATCCTAATGCAAAATATTTTGCAGAATATAGAAGAGGGGATACATATTGTCGATGAAAATGGAAGAACTATAGTTTACAATTCTGCAATGGAGGAAATAGAAGGACTGGATGCAAAACAAGTCATAGGCAACTATCTATTGGATATTTTTCCAAGTCTTACAAAGGAGACCAGTACCCTTCTAAGGGCTTTGACTACTGGGAAGATGACAAAGGAACACAAACAAAGCTATTTAAACCTGAAAGGAAAAAAAGTTTCATCAATAAATACTACATTGCCTATTAGATATAATGACGAAATAATAGGTGCAATAGAAATTGCAAAGAATATTACTAATGTCAGTCATCTATCGGAACAAATAATAGAGCTGCAGCAAAGGTTAAATAAGAAAAATAACAACTCTAATACACTTAGTACTAAAAAACATTACACCTTTGATAATATTATCGGACAGGATAGAGAATTACTGAAGGCTATATCCTTTGCTAGGGGAGCAGCTAATACCTCTTCTAGTGTACTGATTTATGGGGAGACTGGCACTGGTAAAGAGCTTTTTGCCCAAAGTATACATTATGAAAGTCCAAGAAAAAATAATTATTTTATTGCTCAAAACTGTGCAGCCCTTCCCGAAACATTATTAGAAGGTATCTTATTTGGAACTAGTAAGGGAGGATTTACAGGAGCCGTTGATAGACCGGGTTTGTTTGAACAGGCAAATGGAGGAACACTGTTCCTTGACGAAATTAATTCAATGAGTTTATCGCTACAGGCAAAGCTGCTAAGGGTATTGCAGGAAGGATATGTAAGAAGAGTTGGAGGACTTAAGGATATACCGATTGATGTTCGAATAATTGCTGCTACCAATGAAAATCCAACTGAGTTGATTGATAAGGGTGGTTTGAGAAAGGACTTATATTACAGAATCAATGTGATAAACATTAATATTCCACCTTTAAGAAAGAGGAAAGAAGATATTCCATTGCTTATAGATCATTTTATCAGATATTATAATAATATATTAAATAAGGATGTTTGGATGATGTCAAAAGATTTACAGGAAGCATTTATGACATACTCCTGGCCTGGTAACGTAAGGGAGCTTCAAAACTTTATTGAGGCTTCTATGAATATGCTAATAGATGATCATGTTATAAAAAAAGAACATTTACCTCCCTATGTAGAAGACTTAATGATTAATAATACTTCTAAAAAAAACAGCATAGAGTTTGGCCAAATAGGAAACTTAAATGAGTATTTAGATGCAATAGAAAAAGAAATAATATTTAACTGTTTGAGAAAAAATCAGGATAACATAACAAAAACGTCTAGAGAATTAGGAATTTCAAGGCAAAATTTGCAGTATAAGATAAAGAAATATACTTCAGATAAATAGAGCAAAAATATTTGCATAAAAGAGCAAAAATATTTGCTCTTTTTTTTTATACTGCTTCCAACTAAAGTAATAGATTTCATGAAAAAAACTTATAAATATGTAAAAATCCTTGTTTTTTTAATATATACAAAAGTGAAGCATGGCACGGAAATTGCTTTTACTATTGATAGTAATTTAGATGATAAAACTTATGGAGGTGTCCTATATGAGAGATAATATTAAAGTGGTTATTTGGGGACTTGGTGCAATGGGAAGTGGAATGGCAAAGATGTTACTTAAGAAAAAAGGTGTAGAAATAGTAGGTGTATGTGATAGAAATGAAGCCAGAACAGGTAAGGATATGTATGAAGTGTTAGAAGTAGAAAGAGGAGATAGAAAACCTGTAATTATTAATGCTAATGTAGAAGAAGTTATTACGCAGGGGTGTGCAGATGTTGCACTATTGGCAACCGATTCTTTTACAAAAAATGCATTTGAAAAAATTAAATACTGTGTTGAAAAGAAAATAAACGTAATTTCTACTGCAGAAGAAATGGCTTACCCTCAGGCCCAGGAACCTGAGCTTGCTGAAAAGATGGATAAATTAGCTAAAGAAAATGGTGTTTCCATTTTAGGCACAGGTATTAATCCAGGATTTGTCTTGGATCTACTTATATTGGCTTTAACAGGAACATGTGAGTCTGTTGAGCATATTAAAGCTGCAAGAATAAATGATCTATCCCCCTTTGGGCGTGCCGTTATGGTAGAGCAGGGAGTAGGGTTAACGGTTGAAGATTTTGAAGACGGTGTGAAAACTGGAAAAGTTGCAGGCCATGTAGGATTTCCAGAGTCAATTAAGATGATTGCTGACGGAATTGGTTGGAATCTTGAAAAAGTTGAACAGACTAGAGAACCAATTGTATCAAATATAGAGAGAAAAACAAAATATGCAGAAGTAAAGGCAAAAAATGTTGCTGGGTGCAGACAATGTGGAAACGGCTACGTAGATGGTGAAGTAAAAATTGAAATGGAACACCCTCAACAGATACTACCCGAGTTGGAAGGAGTAGAAACAGGTGACTATATTTGGATAAAAGGAACACCAAATATCAACTTGCAAATAAAACCTGAAATTCCAGGGGGGATAGGAACTATAGCAATGTGTGTTAACTCTATACCACATGTTATAAATGCTCATCCAGGATTGAGAACTATGCTTGATATACCTGTACCAAGAGCAATCATGGGAGATATGAGGGACTTAATTATTAGATAGGGGGATTGAGATGATTAAAAAAGGAGAATGGGTTTTAATCCACAATATTGTTTTGAAACCTGAAGAAAGAGCACCTCAGGTTCCTGAAGATACAAAGAAGGTGCCACTTGAAATGTGGGTTAAGGGTTTTTTGTTAGAAGATGCCCAAATTGGTGATGAGGTAGTAGTTCAAACTATGACAGGTAGAAGGGTAAAGGGAGAACTTGTAGAAGTTAATCCTGCTTTTAATCATTCCTTTGGAGAATGTGTGCCCGAGCTTTTACAGATAGGTCTTCAATTAAGGGAAATATTATTTGGAGGTGAAGACCATGAATAATAATATGAGCTATGAAGGTGTTATGGCTAGAAGAAATGAAATAATGAAAAAAGCTGTAGGTATTGATTATGACAGATTTGAATTCGAGGGAATTGCCTTTGACTATGAAACGATGATGAGAGAAACTGGTTACACCCTAGAAGAGATGCAGCAAATACAGGGAAGTACAGGTGTTGGTAATACGCCCATACTAGAACTAAAAAACCTTACGACATTGACAAGGAAATTCTCGCCAAAAGGAAAGGGTGCAAGAATATTCATTAAGGATGAGGCAGCCAATCCATCAGGAAGCTTTAAGGCCAGAAGAGCTGCCAATGCAGTATACCATGCAAAAAAACTGGGATATGAAGGTGTTATAGCTGCAACAAGTGGAAATTATGGCGCCGCTGTTGCAAGTCAGGCTGCAATTCACGGGCTTAAATGTATAATAGTACAGGAATGCTATGACAGTAAAGGACTTGGACAGCCTGAGATAATTGAAAAGGCAAGAAAATGTGAGGCTTACGGTGCAGAAGTTGTGCAGCTTACAGTTGGACCGGAGCTGTTCTATACATTTTTAAAATTATTAGAAGAAACAGGATACTTTAATGCTTCTCTCTATACTCCCTTCGGCATAGCCGGTGTAGAAACTTTAGGATATGAGCTTGCAATCCAAATGAGAGAAAGGGTAGGGAAAGATCCTGATGTTGTAGTTTGTACAAATGCAGGTGGAGGGAATCTTACGGGAACAGCAAGAGGACTTCGGAAGGCTGGAGCAGAAAACACAATAGTTGTTGGTGCCAGTGTAAATCTAAAGGGACTTCATATGGCAAGCGATACACAATTCAATAAAAAGTCCTTTACAACTGGACACACAGGCTTTGGAATACCCTTTGCAACTTGGCCCGATAGAAGTGACGTGCCTAGATCAGCTGCACGTTCATTAAGATATATGGATAGGTATGTTACAGTGAGACAGGGAGAAGTATTCTACATGACAGAGGCCCTAGCACAATTAGAGGGCATTGAAAGAGGTCCTGCAGGCAACACTTCACTTGCAGCAGCCTTCAGCCTTGCTCAAGAGATGGATAAAGATCAAATAATTGTAGTCCAGGAAACAGAGTATACGGGTGCAGGAAAGCATATTCAGCCACAGTTGTCCTTTGCCAGACAGAATGGTATAGAGATTAGATTTGGAGATCCAAAGGATGAGGTTCCGGGACAAAATATTATTTTGCCAGAGAGTCCAAAGTTAATTAAAGCAGTGGACTTGGATTTAGAGAAAATTAGAAAGTCCTACATTAAAAATGCAATAGAATATAATGAATTGGAATCTATAAGTTCATCCGATTTAGAATTTTTAGCTGAAGATACTAACTCTAGTTTGGATTTTGTAAAGAAAGTTATTGAAGAGTTAGGTGTAGATATAGTATAAAGCACGATTAGGAGGCGAATAGATGAAGGGTTTAATGAAAAGAGAAGATAATTTTGAAGAAAGAAGAAAGCATCTAGCCAATTTATCAGATGATGAATTAAAACAAAGATTTTGGGAATTGGCTGAAAAAATAGTTGAACCAATGATTGAACTGGCAAGAAAAAATACAACACCATCTATTGAAAGATCTGTATTATTACGTATGGGTTTTTCAAGTATTGAAGCTAAGGCAATTGTTGAGGGTGTTATTGACAGAGGTCTTATTGGGAAAGGAGCCGGACATGTTGTATACAGAGTAGCTAAGGACAAGAATATATCCATAAGACAGGCGGGACTAGAACTGATTGAAGGAAAGTACTGGGATGATGTGGTAAAGTCGTTCAATGGAGGTGACAAATAGTGAAGAAATTAGAACCAAATGAAAAGCTTGATATAAAGGAGATATTAAAAGATTTAGAAAATTATAGGCCCAAGAGAATAGGATGGACTTGGAGAGATAAAATAGAAGAGCTTGAAATGGGACCATTTAAGTATAAAGACTGTTCTACTCCGCTGGAAAACAGCGTGCCTCTGCCATCAGCAAAATATTTTGATAATATAGATCCTCAGCCTAATAACGTAATTACTACTGAAATTGCTTCAGGAAGATTTGAAGACGATATAAGAAGAATGAGAATGGCTGCTTGGCACGGTGCAGACCATCTGATGGTAATAAGAACTGCTGGTCAGTCCCACTTTGATGGTCTTATAGAAGGTACGCCTCAGGGAGTAGGTGGTATACCTATAACGCGAAAACAGGTTAGAGCACAGAGAAAGGCAATTGACTTAATTGAAGAAGAGGTTGGAAGACCTATAAACTATCATTCATATGTCAGTGGTGTAGCAGGTCCAGACATAGCAGTAATGTTTGCTGAAGAAGGAGTAAATGGTGCCCATCAGGATCCACAATATAATGTACTATATAGAAATATAAATATGGTTAGATCCTTTGTAGATGCTGCAGAATCGAAGAAGGTAATGGCTTGGGCAGATATGGCACAGATTGACGGTGCTCATAATGCAAATGCTACTGCAAGAGAGGCATGGAAAGTAATGCCTGAACTTATGGTTCAGCACGCAATTAACTGTGCTTATTCAGTAAAGTCAGGGATTAAAAAAGAAAATATCTGTCTATCAACAGTCCCTCCAACCGCACCGCCTGCACCATGTTTAAGGTTAGATCTTCCATATGCCGTAGCTCTAAGAGAACTATTCAGTGAATATAGAATGCGAGCTCAAATGAACACTAAATATATAGAATCTTCAACGAGAGAAGCTACAGTAACCCATGTACTTAATCTGCTGATTTCTAGACTTACTAGTGCAGATATTCAGTCAACAATTACACCGGATGAAGGAAGAAATGTTCCATGGCATATTTATAACGTTGAAGCATGTGATACTGCAAAGCAAGCATTAGTTGGCATGGATGGATTAATGGATATGATTCAACTTAAAAAGGATGGTTATCTAGGAGAGAAGGCTAGAGAGCTAAAAGAAAGAGCAGTACTATTCATGGAAGAAATTCTGGAAGTGGGAGGATATTTTGAAGCAGTTGAAAAAGGATTCTTCGTTGATTCAGGGATGTATCCTGAAAGAAATGGCGATGGAATAGCAAGAAAGATTCATGGTGGAATAGGAGCAGGAACAGTATACGAGAGGGATAAAGATTATTTTGCACCAGTAACAGCTCACTTCGGATATAATAATGTAGCCCAATACGATGAGAGTGCTGTAGATGATCCGGCAAGTTTAATTGGAGGCTGTACCTTTGAAAAGCCCGAGAAAATAATATTTATAGATGAATTGGATGAAACGGATAATGTTAAAGTTAGGTTAGAAGAAACTAAAGAGCTCAGAGAGACTTCTAAAATTATACCTGAAGTTGAATGGTTAGGTGACGGAATAGTTTCATTAGATTTATTCTTGCCCGTAGGTAAAAGGGTGGCAGAGTTTGCAGCTTTGGAATTTGCGAAAAAAATGGGGCTAAAGGACCCAGAGGTTATCCACAAGGAAGTAATGCATCCGTCAGAAGGTACTAGAATCCAATTAAAGGGACGTATTGACTTTACAATTGACATTAATGAACTGGAAATCCCACCAGAGCCGGAAGTATTATCTGAAGATGAAATAAGAGAGGAGATAGAAAAAAATCCAATGAAGATCGTTGCTGGTACAGTAGGTGAGGATGAGCATTCAGTTGGATTAAGAGAAATAATCGATATTAAACATGGAGGAATTGAAAAGTACGGCATAGAGTGCCATTATCTTGGAACTTCCGTTCCGGTGGAAAAGCTTGTTGATGCCGCTATAGAACTTAATGCCGATGCAATATTAGCTTCTACCATAATCAGCCATGATGATGTTCACTATAAAAATATGAGAAAGATTCACGAATATTGTGTTGAAAAGGGAATCAGAGATAAGATAATGATAGCTTGCGGAGGTACACAGGTTACTCCTGAGATTGCAGTTAAGCAGGGAGTTGACGCTGGATTTGGAAGAGGTACGAAGGGAGTTCATGTCGCAACATTCCTTGTACAGAAAAGAAGGGAAATGAAGAATGAAAATTAATGTTCTAGTAGCCGAGATCGGGAGTACCACTACTGTAGTTAATGCCTTTGATGGTATAAATACTGATCGCCCCAAATTTTTGGGGCAGGGTCAGGCTCCTACCACAGTTTTAGAGGGTGATGTAAATATAGGGCTGAGTAATGCTATTGAAGACCTAAAGAAAAATCTGGAAGTAGAAAATTTTCAATACGATGAAATGTTTGCTACCAGCAGTGCAGCTGGGGGATTAAGAATGACTGTCCATGGGCTTGTTTACGATATGACTGTCAGAGCTGCAAGGGAAGCTGCCTTAGGAGCTGGTGCAAACATCCATCTAGTTACCGCTGGAAAGATTAGAAGAACCGATGTAAAAAAAATAAAAGACATAAATCCTAACATTATCTTAATCGCTGGTGGTGTAGATTATGGAGAAAGAGATACTGCCATATACAATACAGAAATAATAACGGACATTGATTTAGATGTGCCGGTTATTTATGCAGGTAACATTCAAAACCATGAAGAGGTTAAATTAATATTTGAAGAAAAGAAAAAATCGCATTTGCTTTATATAGTAGATAATGTTTATCCCAAAATAGATGTACTGAACGTTGAACCCACAAGAAAGGTTATACAGGACGTCTTTGAAGAGCATATAGTATATGCACCAGGTATGCAAAAGGTGAGAGAGTTAGTTAATGGCTCCATAATACCTACACCGGGCGCAGTTATGGAGGCAAGTAAGCTTTTGAAGGAAGATATTGGTGATCTCGTCACCCTGGACGTAGGAGGAGCCACTACGGATGTACATTCAGTAACTGAAGGCAGTGAAGAGGTAAATAGGATTCTTATAAGTCCTGAGCCTGAAGCCAAGAGAACCGTAGAAGGTGATTTGGGCGTATTTGTCAATATGAAGAATATTGTTAGTAGAATAGGTAAGGAAAAGATTGCTGAAGACTTAAATATAGGCTTAGAAGAAGTAGAAAGACTTATTAAAGAACATAAACCTATACCTACTACGGAGCTACAGAAAGAATTTGTTGAAAGACTTACTTTAGAGGCGGTGATTACTTCGGTTTATAGACATTGTGGTGGATATAGGGACTTATACGGCAGCAGTGGCAAGAAAACCCTTGCTGAAGGTAAAGACCTTACTAATGTAAAATGGATAGTGGGAACCGGAGGAGCATTAACTAGACTTCCTAACAGAGTAAATATTCTAAAGGTAATTGCACTCAGCAATAAAGGAGATAAGTTGCTGCCGACTAAGGAGGCCAGTATACTGATAGACAATTACTATATAATGGCATCCCTTGGAGTTTTATCGAAAAAATATAAAGAGACTGCCCTAAATTTATTGAAGCAAAGTTTAAATATAGATTAACGTGAAGCCGGGATTAATCCCGGCTTCATGTTAAATAAAAAGGAGTGATTCAAATAATGCTTAAATATCCAAAGGTTATAGTTGATTTAAACAAATTAAAACATAACGCCAAAGTTTTGATAAAATTGTGTAATGAAAGTAATATAGACCTGGCAGCAGTTACAAAGGCTTACTGTGGAAATCCTAAAATTGCTGGAGCATTAGTAGATGCAGGAGTTAAACTTCTAGCAGATTCCAGAATCCAAAATATAAAAAAGTATAAAGATTTAAATGTTAGAAAAATATTTTTAAGATTACCAATGATGAGCGAGATAGAAGAAGTAGTAAAATACGCAGATATAAGTTTGAATTCGGAATTGATCACTATAGAAAAGTTATCAGAGAAGGCACTTGAGATGGGTAAGGTACATGGAATAGTTTTGATGGTAGACCTAGGAGATTTAAGGGAAGGTGTATGGCCTGATAAAGCCATGGATACAGCAGAAGAGATAATAAAGTTAAAAGGAGTAAAGCTAACTGGAATAGGTACAAACTTGACATGTTACGGAGGCGTTATACCTAAACAGGGTAATCTTGGTCAATTGGTGGATATAGCTAAATCCATTGAAGATAGATTTAATATAGAGCTAGAAATTATATCCGGTGGAAATTCAAGCAGTGTGTACATGCTTCAAAATGGAGAAATTCCAAAGGGAATAAACAATTTAAGGCTTGGTGAATCAATTATTTTGGGAACTGAAGCAGCCTATGGAAATATAGTACAAGACACTCATCAAGATGTCTTTACACTTGCTGCTCAGATAATTGAACTTAAGGAAAAGCCTTCAGTACCAATTGGAGAAATAGGTGTAGATGCCTTTGGAAATAAACCTGTTTTTGAGGATAGGGGGATTAGAAAAAGAGCAATACTGGCTATAGGTAAACAGGATATGTACCCTGAAAAATTAATGCCCCTAGATGAGAAAATAATTATACTGGGAGCAAGCAGTGATCACTTAATTGTAGATGTTACAGATAGTGAAAAGGAATATAAGGTTGGAGATGAGATTAAATTTAATCTTAAGTATCCTGCACTGCTTCAGCTATTTACTTCAGAATATGTATATAAGGAAATTAAATAATAACTTAACTCGCCTTACTAGTTCCTTATAGATATCCTTCAATAATCCTCTTCAGGCTCCGTAGAAGAGCTGTTTTAATAGAAAAGATTTAGAGGTAAAAACAGCTCTTCAAAGTTGCTTCAGAGGAAACATTGAAGTATATTTAAAACTATACTGTTAGAGTAACTAGCACAAGAGGTTAATTTAATTTCATTGCAATAAATAAAACCAGCATAAACATTTAATAAATGTTTATGCTGGTTTTATTTATTGCAACCTTTCACATGAAAGGCCACTTAGAATAAAAATATTTAAGATTAATAGAAAATTTTTTAATTAAATTATGAAACTTGGCACAAAATTCTTATTATTGAATAGAATGTAGTGCAAGAGGACAAGGAGGTTACTATAGAATACAAATACCAATAAAAAAATAATGTAATAACCTCGCTACTATCTTGCATTATAAAATTCTAGAATTAAAAAGGAGGCCTATTTATGAAAAAAAAATATTATGAATATAGAGATTATGGATACGAAGATTATGAATACAGAGATAATAATAGAGACTGCATAAGGTGCAAACCACCAGGACATCCTTTACCAAAGCCAATAATAATGGCATGCGGTCAAGGAAATGGATTTACATTTGCAGATAATGGTGAAAGTATTTCTTTAACTAGTCCTAGTCAAGCTAGTAGACCTAAGACACTAGCAACAGTTTTAATAGATACTACGTGTCTATGCAAACCAGCGGTTAAAGTTGAATTCGCTAGTAATGTTCACTTCGTTCCCTTCAATCGTGACGGCAATGCAACAATTAAATTTGAATTTGAGCTAGTCAGAAAGTGCAATGACGGTACTGAAACATCATTAAACTCTTGGTTATTTGAAATAACAGGGGAAGATGATAACTTCGCTCAAACATTTAGCTTTATTTACTGTGAATGCAATACCTGTCCTGGGTGTTGTGAATACTTTGTAAGAGCTGTCCCAATGGAATTAGATGAATGTAGTTTCTGTGTTACAAATTGTCATATTGCTGCCTTTGCACATGATCTAGACAAAAATTTTTTTTTACAAGACTGGACTTTAAAACCAAGCCCTCTGATCTACTTAATTAGAGGGCTTGGTTTTAAAGAGCTCTTATATTAAAAGGATTTATTGGTATAGATAAAGGGAGAACCAAATAAACCCTCTATTGTATTAAAGGGGCAAAATAGTAACAGGAACAAAAAATGTTGCATACTTTAAAACAAACAATAAGGTAAGTCCATTGTATATAAGAGATCTAATAATTTATATAGATGGAGGCGTTTATTATGGGTAAAAAGATTTTTGGGATAGATATAAATGATCTTATTTTTTTAGGAAAAGGGGTAGAGGGGAAGGTATTTCTAACCCCTGATGGAAATGTTCTAAAGGTATTTTCTAGTAGCAACTTATGCAGATATAAATATAAAATTTTAAAACAAATGGATGAGAAAATATATTTACCAAAGGTGCTAATGTGTAAAGGTAGATTTATGCTAAGAGAATACGTCAATGGAACTCCTATTAAAGAATATATTCAGACAAATGGACTTTCGAGAAATTTAGCTTTAAATTTAATCGATTTTGTAGAAGATTTCGAAAGATCAAGATTGAGGGTAGATGGTATAAGTAAACATGTTTTCATACAGAAAGATGAGAGTATAAAGATAGTTGACCCTCGAAAGAAAAAATATTATATCCATAGTTCTATATTAAGAACTTTAAAAGAAGCAGAAGTACTAGAGGACTTTTTGAAGATGCTAAAAGCAGAAAGACCAGATTTAGAATCGCAGTGGAGCAAAGCTATTTCAAAATTGATTAAGAAATAGAGAATGATAAAAGTTTATAGAAATTGCAAATTAATTTTATAAAGCTTGGCACAAAATTCTTATTATTGAATAGAATGTAGTGCAAGAGGACAAGGAGATAACTATAAAATACAAATTTAAATATTAAAAAGGATGTAGTCAATCTTCTGTTATCTTGCTTTATAAGACTTTAATTGTTATAAAAGGAGGCATAAAGATGTCAAAGAATTATTATGAATACAAAGATTATAAATATAAGGATGATTGTGAATATGAGGATTATGAATATAGAGATTATAGGTATAAGGACCGTGATAGAGATTGCGTAAAGTGTAAACCACCAGGACATCCTTTACCAAAGCCAATAATAATGGCATGCGGTCAAGGAAATGGATTTACATTTGCAGATAATGGTGAAAGTATTTCTCTAACTAGTCCTAGTCAAGCCAGTAGACCTAAGACACTAGCAACTGTTTTAATAGATACTACTTGTTTATGTAAACCAGCGGTTAAAGTTGAATTCGCTAGTAATGTTCATTTCGTTCCTTTCAATCGTGACGGTAACGCAACAATTAAATTTGAATTTGAACTAGTTAGAAAATGTGACGATGGTACTGAGACATCATTAAATTCTTGGTTGTTCGAAATAACAGGTGAAGATGATAACTTTGCCCAAACATTTACATTTAACTATTGTGACTGTAACACTTGCCCAGGATGCTGTGAGTACTTTGTAAGAGGTGTTCCTATGGAATTAGATGAATGCAGTTTCTGTGTTACAAATTGTCATATTGCTGCCTTTGCACAGTCATCCTGTGATTAATAAAATAAAATTTAAACAGCATCATTATCAAATGATGCTGTTTAAATTCTTCTAAGGAAGTAAAGCTTTCTTTTTTCTAGTCATCTTAATAGGTGGTAAAAATACTTTTTTAGTATTTTTTATATTGTGACCAGTAGAACTAATATCTGGTTCAATTGGCTGTTCATTACTTTCAATACTATAATCAGATAGATTGATATTTATAAATTGATTCTGCATTATATCAATTTGTAAAATCAGATTCATGATATCATTGATAAATGTATTATCTTGCAATTTAACATTATCATATAAACTTATATAATCATCGATTAAAGATAATCGATCTATAATTTTAGAGCAGATAGGTTCACAGTAAATGTCATCTTTTTCAGTTTGCTTAGTTATATGCTCTAATGTATTAGAGTCAATTTTTGTACATATTTCAAAAGGTATGTAAACAATAAAGTATTTAAGATTATTAATAACTGATGATGTATATGATGAATTTACTTTTTGTATATAGTTTATGGTTTTTCTTATTTTACCCTTAATAAATAAAGTATCAGTTTTCTTTAAAAAGTGTATTTTATTTATAATTGATTTATTCTTTATGGATTCAATATAGTCAATATCTTCTGACAATTTAATAATGACGTTAATACAAATACTGATATCTATTCTTGAAAGAATTACTGGTATCTTAGAAACTACTCTTTCATTTATACCTTCAATATTTAAAGATTTGTTATTATAATTTTTCATAACATTACTAGATAATAAATTAGTATTTTTATATAAATTATTTTTGTCATCAGTATTATTTTTTTTTATAGTTTTATCACCGTCCCTTCTATACAATTTAAACACACCTTTCTTAATGTAGTGCAAATAGAGTGTTTATGGTAAATTAAAAATAGAGCAAATGGAAGTTTAAAATTCTAGCAGCAAAAATGGAAAAAAATATTGCCAGCACCCTATAAAATAAGTACCCTTTAGTTGACAGAAAATAGCTA